>JAFSQL010000008.1 GCA_017446585.1 Paludibacteraceae bacterium | reverse complement strand
GTAGATAACGTCGTACTGCTTCGACGGGTCATAGCCGTATGGCACATACACGTAGGCAGGTTTCCTCGTTGCGGGACGGCTGCTTTGCGTGTAGTCCTTTGAATCATACTCAACCAACTCAATCGTTCCCTGCTGCGTTGCAGCCTGAAAGAACTCCGACGGCACGGGTGTGGTGTACTGTATCTGGAAATCTGTCGGCACGTTGTCATTTTCCGAAACGTCTGCTGCCTCTTTTGAAGCACCGTCCGATGAACAGGCTGCACAACCCAACATCGAAGTCATCAGCATCATCATTGTAGTCATTGATTTTCTCATATCATTCCTTTGGAAGTTGCTCATATTCCTCTTTACTCAGCATCTCGTCAGTCCACACTACGGCTGGACGATCTGGATTGACTTCGTCTTCGTCCGTCACGACTCGGCCATCCGAGCGAGCTCGGCGGCTCTCGCTGCTCCGTCCGTTGGTACCTGCAGCCAGGTGGGCGAAGCGCGAATTGGGCGTGGCACCGTGCCAGTGGCGCACCCCAGCGGGAATCTGCAACACATCACCGCGACGCAGGATCTGGGCAGGCTTGCCCTCCTCCTGATAGAGTCCCACGCCGTCGGTCACCAGCACCACCATTCCGCCGTGCCTGTGCCAACTGCTGTGCGCCCCCGGCCCGAACGTCACCACATTCGTCTGTGGAAAGTTGAACACCGTGTCCGGCACAATCAGCGGTTTCAGATAAGCCTCGCCCGTAAATGCAGGATTATCTATCCGATCACCGATGGGAAACTGTATCTGTTCTTTAGTCACCCCTTCCGTTGCCATCTGCTTTTGTTCGCTGCAAGCCGTCAGTATTTTATAATGTAGTTTTTTCTCATGTTTAAAACTTCGGGCGGTGAGAAAACCATTCTTCGCCCGAACCTATTTGACTAATAATTAGTATTTTTGTACTATGACTTTTGCTTTCATCGCCCTGTTCGTGGCGTGCGCAAAATGACTACTAATCGACTAAACGCAAGGATATGGAAAGAGAAAAACTGCTCAAATATTGCCGATACTATAAAGGGGAGGAAATTGACCCTTTTGTAGATGGTCGTAGCGTTTGGTGGAAAATCGAATCATATGGTGTATATTTCGGAGACAAGACTTCTATAGAATTATCTCCGACAATGATAGATTACATTCGTGAGCGAGTGTGGCAATCCGATTCGGGGTGGAACACCACATGGGACGAAGCGTTAAAGCGAGCGAAAGAATTATATCGGCTTGGCAAATGGAGTGTTGGGTATATTTCACAGCAAGAAGCAAACATTTCTATCGCCTACTAATTTCCTCAAGTTCAACAAACCATTTTTCGTTACGTTGGTATTTTATAATGTAGGTTTTTTTAATGTAAAAAATGAAATGGGAATTCCCATCCCCGTCATCTCTTTCCAATGCGAAATCGTCAACATCCATAAGTGCTATATTAAGCATCTACGCATAGCCGCTAAACTGAAAGAACAGTTGAACAACCTCTGCCCGATATTGATCAAAGGCTCCTTAGAAACAAGCCGTTAACGAACATACAGCAAACCATGTACACGCCACCATTCAACATAACAGACGAGATAACGTCACTGATAGCGGACATTGCTGAACAAGTCGGACAACTGTCAGCAACAAATGACAACCTGCCCGCTCCACACTTACGTAAAGAAAACCGCATCAAGACTATTCAGTCCTCGCTTGCAATAGAGAACAATTCTATGACGGTAGAACAAGTGACGGCCATCATTGAGGGGAAACATGTACTGGGAGCACCCAACGAAATTCAAGAGGTCAAAAATGCCATTGATGCCTACGAACTACTGTTAGAATTGAATCCGTTCAAAGAAAAAGACCTGCTGAGAGCTCACAAATTGATGATGACAGATTTGGTGAAGGGAAACGGACGATATCGCAATGGTAGTGTGGGGGTGTTCGACGGACAAAAATGCATCCACTTGGCTCCTCCCGCCCAGCGTGTCCCGCAATTGATGGCAGATTTGTTTGAATGGGTAAAGCAGACTAAGACACATCCTCTTGTCAGTTCGTGTGTTTTCCACTACGAATTTGAATTCATTCATCCTTTCGCAGATGGAAACGGACGTATGGGACGTATGTGGCAGACACTGTTATTAATGCGGTGGAAACCAATCTTTGCGTGGATTCCTGTAGAGACTATCGTTAAAGAGCACCAACAGGAGTATTATGCCGCTATAGCCAGATGTGACATCGAAGCCAACAGCACAACCTTCATTACTTTTATGTTACAATGTTTGAAGCAAGCCATACAGGAAATGGCAGAGAGTAACCAGAAAAGTAACTCAAAAAGTAACCAGAAAATCTTTCTTGCAATGCAGAGAAATCCACTCATAACTATCCGTGAACTACAAGACGAGACTGGACTTTCAGAAAGTGGTGTAAAGAAAATTATCCGCCAACTAAAAGCCGATGGGCTTGTGCAACGCATAGGAGGAGCAAAAGGCGGACGCTGGGAAGTTCATTCGGTGCAAAGTTTTGAATAAAGTTCGGAGAAAAATTGTGTCAACTCACTTCGAACCACACATTTTATAATGTAGGTTTTTTTAATGCTTAAAACTCATGAAACACAGATTATTAGAGTTCTTAGAGTACAAAGGACTTGGAAAAACACAATTTGAAAAGGCTTGCGGATTGTCTAATGGCTACATCAATTCTATGAAGCACTACATCGGCCCTAAGAAATTAGACCAGATACTCGCGGCGTTCCCGGAACTCAATAGAGTTTGGTTAGAAAGCGGAGTTGGCAGTATGATAAAGGGAGGAAACATGAGTAATAGCGGCAATATGCACTTTCCCGATATAGACCAATTAAAAAAGGAAAATGAACAGCTGAAAAGCCAATTAAAGGACAAAGACATAATAATAGAGGGATTGAAAAAACAATTAGAGGACAAAGACAAGTTAATAGCAAAGCAGTTGGATATAATCTCTAACATCACAGCCAAATGATAAGTTACCGCACGCTCATAGTAATTGACAGAAGGGGCGGAAAATCCACAATCCGCCTCAGGGTTAAGTGGTGCAACTCCAAGAATGATTTTATAATGTAGGTTTTTATTATCTAAAAAAATCCGAAGATTTTCTCTTCGGATTTTTTTTTGACTAAAGATGTCAATGTCGTGAACCTTACGCAAAGAACAGATAACAGATGGCAATGGCAGCAATGATTCCCGCCAAATCGGCAATGAGTCCGCAAGCGACAGCATGACGCGTGTAGCGCACACCAACGCTTCCGAAATAAACCGCAAGGACATAGAATGTGGTGTCGGTTGCCCCTTGGAACACACAAGATAATCTGCCGACGAACGAGTCAGCACCATAAGTGGCCATGGCATCAACCATCATGCCTCGCGCCCCGCTACCGGACAATGGCTTCATCAACGCCGTAGGCAACGCTCCTACAAAGTCAGCATTGCCACCGCAAGCGGACACGACATAGGCGATGCCGTCAATCAGGGCATCCATAGCGCCAGAGGCACGGAACACCCCGATGGCAACCAGCATGGCCACCAAATATGGAATGATGCGCACCGCCGTGGAAAAACCATCTTTTGCGCCCTCAATAAAAGTGTCATACACGTTCACTTTCTTTCTCACCCCGGCAAGGATAAAGGCAATGATGATGGAGAAGAGAAGGATGTTTGCCACCGTTGTGGAAACGACGTTCATGGTCTCAGCATCCATCTGCGTAAAGCCCCAAATGATAGTCGCCACCGCAAGACACAAACCGCCAAGCGTGAGGATGAGAGTCCGATTCAACAGATTGATTCGTTGAACAAGCGAGGTGACGATGACGCCAACCATGGTCGAGCAGAAAGTGGCGAGCAAGATAGGGACAAAAATATCGGTAGGTTGCGCCGCTCCTTGCTGCGCCCGATAGACCATGATAGAGACAGGAATCAAGGTCAGTCCGCTGGTGTTCAAGACGAGGAACATAATCATCGAGTTGGACGCCGTGTCCTTCTTCTTGTTCAATGTTTGCAATTGCTCCATGGCTTTCAGACCCAACGGCGTGGCGGCATTGTCCAAGCCCAGCATGTTGGCGGCCACGTTCATGAAGATACTGCCCGTCGCAGGGTGTCCTTTTGGAATGTCCGGGAAAAGGCGCGTGAACACCGGGCTGAGCAATCGTGCCAAGGCATTGACCACCCCGCCCTTCTCACCAATTTTCATTACGCCCATCCACAGGGTCAACACACCCGTCAGACCCAACGAAATCTCAAACGCCGTCTTGGAAGTAGAAAAGGTGGAGTCCATAATGGCGGGGAAAACAGACACATCACCCCAAAATATTAGTTTCGCCAAAGCGATAACGAAAGCGATAACGAAAAACGCTATCCAAATATAATTGAGAACCATAATCAGAAAATTACTCGAAATAAAGTGACATCAACTGACTGCCATTCGTAATCAAAAAGATGGCGACACCGACCAACACGACCAACAGAAGTGCCAATCGACGCATCTCCTTACGCTTGTTCTCCGCCGCCCTGCGGTCACTATGAAAACTACCCCTGTGCAACCGAGGACGATACTCCCCTTCCCTTGCCTTGTCCGACTCGCTTATGCGACGTTGACGCTCCTCATGCGCCTCTTCCTCCGCGTCATAATAGATGGGCACATGATTGAACCGCCTTGGTTTGGATATTCCAGATGTGAACAATCCCATAACTATTAACTCCTTTTTTTAGGTGTATTTTCCGTCAAACTTGACAGACACATCATTTACGATTTGGCGAATCTTCTGCTCCTCGTCCAATTTGCAAACCAGAACCACACCATTCGACTCCGCCACCACACAGTTTTCAATGCCTTGCAACACCACCAATCTCTCGCCGCTTGACACCACCATGTTTCCCTTGCTGTCGTTCAGCACCACGTTTCCACCTATCGTCGCATTGCCATTCTCATCCTTCGCGCTCAACTCATGAAGCGACCCCCAAGTTCCCAAGTCACTCCATCCGAACTCGGCGGACAAAACGTGTATGTTCGACGCCTTCTCCAACACGCCATAGTCTATTGAAATGTTTTGGCAAATAGGATATATCTCGCTGATGAAACCTTCCTCCTCCTTGCTTCCGAAAACGCTTTCGCCCCTTTCAAACAGAGTCACAATGTCAGGCAAAAACATCTTAAACGCCTTTTCAATAGAACTCAACGACCACATGAATATGCCGGCATTCCACAGGAACTCACCGCTTTGGAAAAACACGTTCGCCAACTCCCTGTTCGGCTTCTCCGAGAACGCCTTCACCTTGCGCAAGTCGCCCGTTCCCTCGCCCTTCTGAATATAGCCATAACCTGTCTCCGGACGTGACGGGGTGATGCCCAACGTCAACAGCACATCGCCCTGCTCCACAAAATCAAGCCCCCTACGCACCGACTCCAAAAAATCTCCTTCCTTCAGAATCAAATGATCGCTTGGCGCCACCACCATGCTCGCGTCCTCAATCCCCTTCTCTCTCAAACGGCTTCTGATCCTTTCCGCCGCATAATAAAAGCAAGGAGCCGTATTCCTTCGCATCGGTTCCAGCAACACCTGATCTTCGTTCAACTCTGGCAATTGTTCCAAAATTAACTCCTTGTATTGGCGATTGCTCACCACAAGAATATTCTCCTTGGCTATCATCTGTCGGAAACGGTCATATGTCAACTGCAGGAGTGACCTTCCCGTACCGAAAAAATCCAAAAACTGCTTAGGGCAATCATTCTTAGACATTGGCCAAAAGCGGCTACCAATGCCGCCTGCCATAATTACACAAAACCTTTCCACTATTCTGTTTTTTTGTTTTGGAGTGATTTATTTATTACGAAGAAGACAAAGATATAGCAAATTTCGAGAGTAAACATTCCCCTTTATACTTTCTTTGCGAAATCCATTCCCGCATAATTCATAAAAAAAACATGACTGAAAAAATTTCTTATCTCAAATTAATTTATATCTTTGCACCGCCTTTTTAAGGCACGCCATGCCCAGATGGCGGAATCGGTAGACGCGCTGGTCTCAAACACCAGTGGAGCAATCCATCCCGGTTCGATCCCGGGTCTGGGTACGACCAAGAAAACCCCACCGTAAAAGATTGTTTTACGGTGGGGTTCTTGTATTTTTAGGCGTACTAACCACATGTAGTTATAACTCTATCCGCACATTATTTTCACTTCAACTTTTTTCTTACCTTTACTGCAATAAAAATTCACCAAAACAAGCGGCAGAATGGAAGCAAAAGAACCTGGCTATGTTTATATCTTGACCAATCCGAATATTCATGAGGATTAGGTGAAAATCGGGAAAAGTTCTTGATGACATTCGTAAAGAAAACGAACAACTGATGTTTGAATCAAATGACGGCGAGTGAGATTATCCTTTATATGGAATCGCTTCGTGACGAGAAGCAACGGGAAGTGCTGATGCGCTTTTTCAAGACTGGGAAAGGAGAATATGGCGAAGGAGATGATTTTTTAGGTTTGAAAGTGCCACAGACAAGAAGCATCGTGAAGAACGTCACAGACCTGCCTTTCGAAGAGATTCCGCAATTGTTAGACAATCATTTTCATGAAATTAGGCTTTGCGGATTGCTACTTCTGGTGTGGCACTTTGAGAAAAACGCCACTCGCCGATTGGTTTATGACAACGATGCCATCAAGGCGAGGGACAAGACCGTGAAATGTTACATTGAAAACATCGAAAGGGCGAACAACTGGGACTTGGTGGACCTCTCCGCACCGAAGATTCTCGGACGATGGTTGCTCCTGCCAACAAGCCTTGGCGACAAGACCACCATCATGGACCAGTTGGCGACAGCTGACAACCTCTGGCGACAGCGCGTAAGCATGGTGAGCACGTGGACCACGTTGAGGGCAGGAGACAGCGATTGGTGTTTGCGCTATGCCAAGATGCACTTGCGTCATCCCCATGACTTGATGAACAAGGCGGTGGGATGGATGCTTCGGGAAATGGGCAAGCACATCAGCATGGACTTGCTGCGAGATTTCTTGAGAGAACATATCCACGAAATGCCACGAACGACCCTGCGATACGCCATTGAGAAGATGATGGACGAGGAGCGGAAGGAGTGGTTGAGAGTTTAGATAAAAAAATGAAAAATCAATAATGGACAGTGAGAGGAAGTTGAGAATTGAGGAGTTGCATTATCTTTGTTTTTCAATAAAAAAGAGAAAGAGAACATGAAAAGTGTATGGGATTTTTTTGAGGAGATCACGCGCATTCCACGTCCGTCGAAGAAGGAGGAAAAGATGCGCGCGTGGTTGCGCTCCACAGCTGAGGCAATGGGATTGGAGAGCGAGGAAGACGAGGCTGGCAACGTGTTGATCAAGAAGGAAGCGAGCGATGGAAGAGAGCGTGAAGACGCCGTGGCGTTGCAGGCGCACATGGACATGGTGTGCGAAAAGGAGGATAACGTGTCGCACAATTTTGAGACAGACGCCATAGCCCATCATGAGGAGGGAGGATGGATAGTGAGCGAAGGGACGACATTGGGAGCGGATGACGGAATAGGCATTGCCATCATCCTGAGCCTGTTGGCGGATGAGGAGTTGAGCCACCCGAGACTGGAATGCTTGTTCACGGTGGATGAGGAGACGGGGTTATACGGAGCGACGAACATCAGACGGGGATGGCTGACCGCCAAGACGCTGATTAACCTTGACAGCGAGGAAGAGGGCGAATTTGTCATTGGTTGCGCTGGTGGGCGGGACACATTGATAGAAATCGAGGCGGAGAATGAGAGGGTGACGAACAGGCAAGTAATGGAAATAAGGATAGAAGGAGGCATGGGCGGTCACTCTGGTGAGGACATTGACAAGGGAAGGGCGAACGCCATTCAAGAGATGGCGCGTCTCTTGGGCACGCTAACGGAGGAAGGCGCGGACATACGACTGGCGGAGGTAAACGGAGGCAACCTGAGAAACGCCATTCCTCGCAGTTGCGTGGCAAGGATTGGCGTGACAGAACGTGACGTGCCGTCCGTCCAAGACACCGTCGAACAATTCGCCAAAGACATCAAGAAACATTTCGCCGTGGAAGAGAAAACATTGAACCTAAGCGTGGAGCACGTCTCAAACGCGGAGACGAGATTCCTGACAGCGGAATGTACCACGGCGGTGATTCAAGCCCTGGCGCGTTGCCCTCACGGCGTGCTGAAAATGGACGAACACGTCGAGGGACTCGTTCGCACCTCAACCAACCTCGCCGCTGTTCACACCCACACCACCGACCACAATACGACACTGGCCATAGAGACAAGCCAACGCAGCAGCGTGGAAGAGGAAAAAACGTGGGCAAGCGAGGAGACGAAAAAAGCGTTTGAAGGATTGAACGCAAAGGTGGAGACAGGTAAGGATTACCCTGGTTGGGAACCCGATTGGGACAGCCTCATCATCAAACGTTTTGAGCGAGTTTGGAAAGAGTTGACCGGAAAGGAGGCAAGGATAAAAGTGATACATGCGGGTTTGGAATGCGGCGTTCTGAAAGGAAGTTACAAGGACATGGAGATGATTTCGGTGGGACCGACAATGACGGGCGTTCACTCACCGAGCGAGCGAGTGGAAATAGCGTCGGTGGAGAGGACCCGAGAGGCGGTCGCAAGGGCATTGGCAATGAACGATTAACCTTGAAGAGAAGTTAAGAGTTTGGAATGAAGCAGTGGATTGATAAATATAATGTTGGGAGCGGGATGCGCGTGGCGTTGATTTTTGCCGCTCTGATGACGTTTGGCAATGTTTTCGCATGGGGAGGCAAGTACCCCATATTCCTTGCGCACGCGACTATTTACTCATTGTTGGTTTCGTGCTTCACGGCCTTGTGCATTGAGGTTGAAGAGAAGAAAAGGTATGAAAGGAAGTGGTGGCAAGCGACGACAATAGGGATGGTGTCACTCATTGTCTTGGTGTTGGTGAACTATTACCACCAAGAGGTGTTGAAGGACTTTTCGGACTACTTCACGCGTGAGGAAAGGATAGCGATGGGCATGTTCATGAACGAGACACTGACAGTGAGGGAACGTTTGTTCTTCATCACAATCAGGTCATTGCTATTCATGGCGGTGATGTGGTTGGCGATAAACAACGAGAACAACAAGAAGAGACGACGTAAGGCGGAGGCGAGGTTGGAGCAGGCGTTGCAAGGAAACCTGAAAAGACAGATGGGATTGCTGCGGGAGCAGATGTCACCGCACTTCCTGTTCAACGCCTTTGCGACATTGAGCAGCATGACGGAGGAGGTGAAGGCGAAGCGCTTCATCTCGAAACTGAGTGACGTTTACCGATATTTGTTGACTTCAAATGATTATAGAGAGAAGCATTTGGTGACCTTGGAGAAGGAGTTGAAGTTCGCCCTCGCCTACTTGTATGTGCTACGCGAACGATATGAGGACGCATTGACGGTGGAGACGGAGGTGGACGCAAAGGTGATGAAGAGGGAGTTGCCACCTTTCGCCCTTCAGGTTCTGGTGGAGAACGCAACGAAGCACAATGTCATTTCCAGTTCTTCACCGCTTCGAATCACGATCAGGTCGGTCAATGAGGACTGGATTGAGGTTCGGAACAACATTCAAGAGAAGAAGACGAAGATGGAGAGTTTCGGCATCGGGTTGTATAACATCAACGAACAATATGATTTGGTGGCGAAGAGACAGATTGAGTGCGAGCGGACGGAGAGCGAGTTTATCGTGAGGCTGCCATTGATCAAGAGTTAAGAATTAAGAAACCATGAAAGTATTGATAATTGAGGACGAGAAGAAGACGGCGACGGAGTTGAAACGAATGATAGAGAGCGGGCGCGCGGGGATGGAGGTGACGGAGGTGATAGCGACGGTGAAGGAGGGCATCGAGCGGCTGACGTCGGGCGAGGCTCCGGACTTGATTTTCTCTGACATACAGTTGGCTGACGGCTTGTCGTTCGAGATTTTCAAGGAGGTGACGGTGAGCGCACCGGTCATTTTCTGCACGGCGTTTGAGGAGTATGCGATTCAGGCGTTTGAGAGCAACGGCATTGACTATCTGTTGAAGCCGATTGACGAGGAGAAGTTGGAGCATGCGTTGCGCAAGTTGGAGCACACGGTGATTCCCTCATTTCGGGAGGCGAATGAAAAGGAGAACGACTATAAGAGGAGGATGGAAGAATTGTTGCGCGGAATGGAGAGCGAGACATACAAGCAATCAATCTTGACGTACAGGAAAGAACGCATCATTCCGTTGAAGACAAGCGAGATTGCTTACGTTCACAGCACAAACAATGTGACAACCGCCCACATGAAAAACGGCAATCACTATGTGGTGGACTACACGCTGGACGAGTTGGAGAAAGCGTTGAATCCGAATCTCTTCATGAGGGCGAACAGACAATTCATCGTGAACAAGGAGTCGGTGAAGGACCTTGAGTATCACTTGACGCGACGCCTGTCCGTGAGGTTGACGGTGGAGACGGAGGAGGAAATCATGGTTTCGAAATTGAGGGCGAAGGCTTTCTTGGAGTGGATGGAGAGTTGAGAGTTAGAGTAAAATACAAGGAATAACATATCTTTGTGTTTTCATTCATGACAGAGAAGACCAAAGAAAAAATGAAGCGGACGACCGGAAAGATTATCAACGACCCCGTGTTGGGTTTTATCTCCTTGCCATTCCCCATTCTTTATGACCTGTTGCAACACCCATGGCTGTTGCGTTTGGCACGGATTCGGCAGTTGGGGTTGTCGATGCTGGTCTATCCCGGGAACACACACTCGCGACTGCTGCACTCATTGGGGGCGATGCACCTGACGAGGAAGGCTATCGAGACCCTGCGAGGCAAGGGCATCCGCATTGAGGACGAGGAGGCGGAGGCAACACTGTGCGCCGTCTTGCTCCATGACATCGGTCACGGTCCCTTCTCGCACGCTCTTGAGGGGCTCTTAGTGAAGGACATGAGCCATGAGGAAATCACCCTGCTACTGATGAGGAAGTTGAACGAGGAGATGAACGGAGCGTTGGAACTCGCCATCAAGATTTTCAGGGACGCTTATCCGCGCCACTTTCTGCATCAGCTCATCAGCAGCCAGTTGGACATGGACAGGCTGGACTATCTGGTGCGCGACAGTTTCTTTTCTGGCGTGAGGGAAGGCGGCATCGGTGCGGAACGGCTGATTGACATGCTGAATGTGCATGATGACCGCTTGGTCGTAGACGCCAAGGGACTGTATTCGGTGGAGAATTTTCTCATCGCCCGTCGGTTGATGTACTGGCAAGTCTATCTGCACAAGACCGACGTGGCTGCTGAAACGATGCTTCGTCACGTGACGCGCAGGGCGCAGGCTCTCGCCCGCTCAGGTGCGGAGTTGTTCGGCAGTCCTCATTTGCAACGGTTCCTGAAGCAGGAGATTAGCCGTGACCAAATAGAAAACGACAAGGATGTCTTGGCTGATTTTTGTCTGATTGACGACAATGACGTCATTTCAGCCCTGAAGGTGTGGAACGCTCACGAGGACTTCACGCTCCGTACGCTCGCCTCGGGCATTGTGGATCGCAGGCTCTTCAAAGTGAAGGTCTCGACCGAGAGGGAGATTCTTGAAGCGGAGGAGGAGGCGATGCAAAACGAGTATAAGGAGCGCTTCCGCCTGACGACGGACGAGGCGCGGTTGCTGACGCACTGCGGAAAGGTCAGTTCACGGACCTACAAGGTGGGCGAAGAAAACATCCTGATTTACGACAAGAGCGGCAACATCACCGAATTGTCTTCCATGTCGGACATCGTGAATACCAACATGTTGAAACATGACACGGCGAAATACTACCTTTGCTACTATAAAGCAAAAAAAGCGTAAATTCGCGCCAATATGCTATAACTAAAAACACACCATGGAGTTTACCGCGCGACAAATTGCCGACTTCCTGAAAGGAGAAGTCGTTGGTGACGAAAACGTCACTGTCAGTGATTTTTCAAAGATTGAACATGGAAAGAAAGGAACGCTCTCGTTCCTGAGCAACCCAAAATACACCCCCTACCTTTACGAAACCGAAGCGTCGGTCGTTCTTGTGAACGCGGACTTCGTGCCCGAACAGGAAGTGAAAGCCACGCTCATCAAGGTGGCAGACAGCTACAAGGCACTGGGCACCTTGTTGACCCTCGTGGAGATGAACATGCCGAAACCCACGGGCATACACCCGTTGGCATTCATCAGCGAGAGCGCGACAGTTGGCAAGGACGTCTATGTCGGAGCCTTCGCCTACATTGGCGACAAATCGAAGATTGGTGACGGAGCCAAGATCTATCCGAACACATATATCGGTGACGGCGTTATCATAGGAGCGGGCACGACCCTGTACGCAGGGGTTCGCATCTACAACTATTGCCAGATTGGCGACAACTGCATGTTGCACGCGGGAGCCGTGATTGGTGCGGACGGCTTCGGATTCGTTCCTGAGCAAGACGGCACTTGGACAAAATTGCCGCAAATTGGCAACGTGAAGATTGAAGACAACGTGGAGATTGGAGCCAATACGACCATTGACCGAAGCACGATGGGCAGCACGCTCGTCAAGCGTGGCGTGAAGATTGACAACCTCGTGCATTTGGCGCACAACGTTGAGGTTGGAGAAAACACCGCTATCGCCGCCCAATGCGGCGTTGCAGGCAGTGCCAAGATAGGCAGGAACTGCATCTTGGCGGGGCAGGTGGGCGTCGTGGGACACAGCACCATCGCCGACCGCACCATCTTTGGAGCGCAAGCCGGATGCGCCGGCAACGTTCGCAAGGAGGGTCAAACGCTGATTGGCTCACCTGCCATGGACGCCATCAAGTTCCGACGCATGGTTGCCGTGGAGCATCAATTGCCTGAGCTCTACCAACAAATCAATTGCATGCAGAAAGAAATTGAAGAACTGAAAAACAAACTGAACAACTAAACATATTCACACATGCAACAACGCACGCTGAAATCATCGTTCACCTTTTCTGGCAAAGGTTTGCACACGGGCCTTGACATCACCCTTACCGTCAACCCCGCCCCCGTCGGACACGGAATCGTGTTCCAACGCGTGGACTTGGAGGGTCAGCCTACCATTCCTGCCCTGGCGGAATACGTATGCGGCACCATGCGCGGAACGGTCATCAAGAAAGGCGAAGCATCCGTTTCCACCATTGAGCACTGCATGAGCGCCCTCTATGCGTGTGGCATTGACAACGCCTTGTTGCAGGTCAACGCTCCCGAGCTGCCCATTTTGGACGGCTCCGCCATTGAATATGTAAAAAAGATTGACGAAGTGGGCATTGAGGAGCAAGACGCCGAGAAGAAATACTTCTGTGTGACACACCCCATCAAGTTCAGCGACGAACAAACAGGCAGCAGCATCACCCTGCTCCCTGACACGCACTTCAGCCTTTCGGTAGGCGTGGACTTCAACTCACCCGTTCTCAACAATCAATACGCCATGCTTGAGAACGTGGACGACTATGCCAAGGAGATCGCTTCCTGCCGCACGTTCGTCTTCGTGCGTGAGATAGAACCGCTCCTGAAGGCGGGTTACATCAAAGGCGGCGACCTTGACAACGCCATTGTCATCTACGACCAAGAAATGTCGCCCGAAGACTTCGAGCGACTTGCAAAAATCACCAAGGCACCTAACATTGACGTGAAGAAATTAGGGTATCTGAACGAAAACCTGCGTTTCAACAACGAACCGGCGCGTCACAAGCTTCTTGACCTGATTGGAGACCTTGCGCTCATCGGCATGCCTATCATCGGCCGTGTCATCGCCTCCCACCCCGGTCACACCTTCAACACCACCTTCGCCAAGAAGTTCCGACGCGAATATCGTCATCAGACGGTTTTTCCGCCCGCTTACGACCCGAACAAGAAACCCCTCTTCGACAACAACGGCATCAAAGCACTTCTCCCCCATCGCTGGCCCATGCAACTCGTTGACAAAATCATCGAACTCAGCAAGACACACGTTGTGGGTATCAAAAATGTCACTGCCAACGAGTCCTTCTTCGTGGGACACTTTCCTCAGGAACCCGTCATGCCTGGTGTGCTCATCATAGAGGCCATGGCGCAGACGGGAGGCATCCTCGCTTTGAGCAACGTTGACGAACCTGAACGCTACTCCACCTACTTCACGCGCATGCAAGAAGTCAAATTCAAAAACAAAGTCGTGCCCGGCGACACCCTGATATTCTCGCTCCACCTGTTGGAACCCATCCGCCGCGGCATCGTGCACATGCAATGCACCGCCTTCGTGGGCGACACCATTGTGACGGAAGCCGACTTGCAAGCCATTTTAGTCAAGAACAAGTAAAAAAATCTCACTTATTTTCTATGGAATACGAATTGAGCAAGGTTAGCCCCAAAGCGCAAATAGGACAAGATGTCAAGATCGGTCCGTTCGTCTTCATTGACGACGACGTCGTGATTGGCGATGGAACCACCATCATGTCGGGAGCCGTGATTCTCAACGGCGCGCGCATTGGCAAGAACTGTTTGATATGCACGGGAGCCGTCATCAGCAACATACCTCAAGACCTGAAATTCCGAGGCGAGGAGACGACAGCCGTCATTGGCGACAACACCACAATTCGCGAATACGTCACCGTCAACCGCGGCACAGCGTCCAAGAACACCACCATGGTGGGTGACAACTGCCTGATCATGGCATATTGCCACATCGCCCACGACTGTCGCTTGGGCAACCATATCATCATGTCCAACGCCTGCCAAATCGCGGGCGAGGTCGTCATCGAAGACTACGTCACCGTGGGTGGCGGAACGCTCGCCCACCAGTTCACCCACATTGGCACCCAAGCCATGATTCAGGGTGGCAGCCGACTGACCAAAGACATCCCTCCTTACGTCATGGTGGGTCGCGAACCCGCCCGCGTCATCGGCCTTAACCTGGTGGGACTCCGTCGCCGCGGTTTCTCCGCCGACGTCATCTCCACCCTTGACCAAACCTACCGCTGCATCTATGCCGACGGGCTCAACGTCTCACAGGGCATTCAAAAGGCGTTGGAGACCGTCACGGCAACCGCCGAACGTGACTACATCATCGACTTTGTCAAGAACTCCAGCCGCGGCATCACCCCCAAAGACTAATTAGAAACCGACCATTACGAACCATGGAAGTTGCACCAGTTGAAGAAGAAAGCAAGAAGTCATTGAACTTCATCGAGCAGTTTGTTGAAGAAGACTTGAAAGAAGGCAAAAACGGAGGACGCATCCAGACACGCTTCCCTCCCGAGCCCAACGGCTACCTGCACATCGGGCACGCCAAAGCCATTTGCCTCGACTTCGGCGTGGCGCAACGCTATGGTGGCACGTGCAACCTGCGTTTCGACGACACCAACCCCGTCAAGGAAGACGTGGAATACGTCGACTCCATCAAGGAAGACATCCAATGGCTGGGTTACAAGTGGTCGAACGTTTACTACGCAAGCGACTACTTCGACAAACTCTATGACCTTGCCATTCGCTTCATCAAGGAAGGCAAAGCCTACGTTGACGAACAATCGGCTGAAGAGATTGCCGCGCAGAAAGGCACTCCGACAACGCCTGGAACGGCTTCACCCTTCCGTGATCGTCCTGTCGAGGAGAACCTGCGCCTGTTTGAAGCCATGAACCGCGGCGAGATTGAAGAGGGCAAAATGGTGCTTCGAGCCAAGATTGACATGGCGGCGCCCAACATGCACTTCCGTGACCCCATCATCTATCGCATCATCACCAGCCACCCGCACCACCGCACGGGTACCAAGTGGAAAGTCTATCCCATGTATGACTTCGCCCACGGACAGAGCGACTACTTCGAAGGCGTGACCCACTCCCTCTGCACCCTTGAGTTTGAAGTGCACCGACCTCTCTACAACTGGTTCATCGACCAGTTCGCCACTCCAGAATATCGCCCGCGACAAATCGAGTTCAACCGACTGAACATCACCTACACCGTGATGAGCAAGCGCAAGATGCTGCAACTCGTCAAGGAAGGCATCGTTCGCGGATGGGACGACCCTCGCATGCCTACCATTTGCGGCTTGCGTCGCCGTGGCTACACGCCTGAGAGCATCCACAAGTTCATTGACACCATTGGCTACACCAAGTACGACGGACTGATTGACATCTCCCTGTTGGAGCACGCCATTCGTGAGGACTTGAACACCAACGCCATGCGTGCCAGTGCCGTGTTGAACCCCATCAAACTGATTCTGACCAACTATCCTGAAGGAAAGACCGAAACACTCACGGCGCAAAACAACCCAGAGAAACCTGAAGACGGCGAGCATGACATCACCTTCAGCCGTGAACTCTACATCGAACGAGACGACTTCATGGAAGACGCCCCTAAGAAGTTCTTCCGCCTCAAACCTGAAGGCGAAGTGCGCCTGAAGAACGCCTATATCATCAAATGCACGGGTTGCAAAAAGGATGAAGCGGGCAATGTCATTGAGGTCTATGCCGAATATGACCCCGAGAGCCGTAGCGGAATGCCGGGCAGCAACCGTAAGGTCAAGGGCACCATCCATTGGGTCAACGTGGCTGATGCCGTTGATGCCGAAGTTCGCCTCTACGACCGCCTGTTCAATGTCGAGAACCTGCAGGAAGAGAAGGAACGTGACTTCCATGACATGTTGAATCCGGACTCACTGACGGTCATCACGAACGCCAAAGTCGAACCTTGGTTGAAGAACAGTCAACCGCTGCAACACTTCCAGTTCCAACGCATCGGCTACTTCAATGTCGATCCTGACACGACCGAAAATCACCTCGTTTTCAATCGCACCGTGGCATTGAAAGACAGTTGGGCCAAGGAGCAGAAGAAAGCCTGAACACCTCCTTCGTCTAATTCCTGTCCACGCTCATCACGCCCTTCACCGACGCTATTTTGCGTCGCAAATTCTCGTATTGGTTCAAGTCGTTGACCAATACCGTGACGTGACCATGGAAGACACCGTCCTGACTATCAACCGAGAAACTGCGCAATGTGACACCTGACTCCTTGCTCAGCATCGAAGTGATATTGGTCACGATAGCGATGTCATCCTTGCCCGTGATGCGGAGCGCAATTGGGTACTGCGACCCTGCCTTACCCGCCCAGCGAGCCTTCACGATGCGATAGCCATACTTCGAGATGAGTTGCGGAGCGTTGGGACAATCCATGCGGTGAATCTTGACTCCGCCTGACGAGGAGACGAAACCAAAAATCTTGTCACCATAGATAGGGTGACAACACTTCGACAGTTTGTACTCTATTCCGCTCAGGCTCTCGTCAATGACCAAAGCGTCATCACCGCTCTTCTCCAGTTCCTTGCGAGTGAAGTCCTCACCGCTCACGCTAAAGGCCGACGTACCCTCGGTGGCGACTGCCGCTTGCGGCTTCTCGACGCGCGCTATAAACTCACGCACCTGTTGCAGGTCAATCTTCTCGTTGGCAATGGCTTGATAGAAGTCGAAAACGCTTTTCAGTCCGTAGTGCTTGATGGCTTCCGCTACCGACGAGTCCGACCACTCCTCCTTCCAGTTCTTCAGTTTGCGTTCCAGAATCTCACGTCCTTCCTCCGCACGCTTCAGTTCCACCTCGCGCAACGCTTGCTTTATTTTCGTCTTCGCCTTTGACGTGCGCACGATGTCCAACCAGTCTTGCTTAGGCTGTTGGTTAGGCGAGGTCAGCACCTCCACCTGATCGCCATTGCTCAACACGTGACGTATCGGCACCGCCTTGCCATTCACCTTGGCTCCTACGCATCGGGCACCTATGTTGGAGTGGATATTGAAGGCGAAGTCAAGCACGGTACTCCCCTGCTTCAGTTTCTTCAGTTCTCCGTCGGGCGTGAAGACAAACACATCGTCGTCGTAGAGATCCAACTTGAAGTCATCCACGAAGTCGGCTGCGTTCTTCTCCGGATTCTCGAGTATCTCGCGCAAGTTCTTGAGCCATGCGTCCATGCCCTCTTCACCCTTGATGCCCTTGTATTTCCAGTGGGCGGCAAGACCCTTCTCGGCAATCTCGTCCATGCGACGCGTGCGAATCTGCACCTCCACCCATTTCCCTTCTGGACCCATCACCGTCGTATGCAGACTCTCGTAGCCATTGCTTTTGGGTATGGAGAGCCAATCACGCAATCGTTGCGGATTGGGTTGATACTTCTCCGTCACGATGGAATAGACTTGCCAGCAATCCGCCTTTTCCTTCTCGGGCTTGCTGTTCAGGATGACCCGTATGGCAAAGATGTCGTAGATGTTCTCAAACGGCGTTCCCTTCTTCTTTATCTTGTTCCAGATGGAGTAGATGCTCTTGGTTCGCCCCTTGATGGTGAAGTCGAAGCCCTCGTCTTGCAGGCGTTTTTTCAAAGGATTGATGAAATCCGCTATATACTTCTCACGTGCCACTTGCGTCTCTTTCAGGCGACGCACGATATCCTCATAGATGTCGGGCGAGAGCCACTTGAGCGAAAGGTCCTCCAGTTCCGTCTTCAACTTGTACAAACCCATGCGGTGCGCCATGGGAGCGTAGAGGTACGACGCCTCGCGCGCTATCTTCTGCCGTCGGTCCTCGTCGAAACGTTCCAAGTTGCGCATCAGATAGACACGTTCGGCTATGAGAATGAAGATGACACGCACGTCTTCCGCCATGCTGAGCAGCAGTTTACGGAAATTCTCCGTTTCTACCGCCGCGCCTTTTTTATATAGTTCACTGGCACGCGTCAGACCTTGCACTATTTTAGCCACGTCAGCACCCCACCTCTTTGCGATTTCATCTTGTGTGATGATGCCAGCCCTGAAAGCGTCGAACGCCATGACGCT
The DNA here is from genome assembly GCA_017446585.1 of Paludibacteraceae bacterium. Lineage (GTDB taxonomy): Bacteria > Bacteroidota > Bacteroidia > Bacteroidales > Paludibacteraceae > UBA4363. The sequence continues at coordinate 51,498 of JAFSQL010000008.1, read as the reverse complement.
GATAATCGTGGCGCGTCCCATGCCAATTTCCTTCACGGTCAGATAGACCGTGTTCAGGTCGCGCAACACGGGATTGATTTCGTTCTCACGTCCCTCTTGCCTGTCCGCACTTCCTTTCAGCAGTTCATGAACGTCCTTGATGTCACTCTTGCTCAGTTGTCCTTCCGCGGCGGTCAAGATGTCACGATAGAGACGCAACACCTCTTGTCTTTCCTTCTTCGTATCTTCCATAGCACGCATAAAATTTATTCAAAGATACAACTTCTATTTTCAAAAGGACGAAAAACGCTCAGAAACCGACAGCGTTTCAATAAAATACCGACCACAGCCTCCCCCAATAGGTTACGAGGCAATGGCAACCGCATTGCGGGTCAAGAAAAGTGATGGTAACGCTTACTTCTTATAATAACTATCGGGACTTGCACCACCTATTTTTGAGTGCGGAATCGTCGTGTCATTGATGGTGCAGTCCACGCTCTTTATCGCGCCGGGATTCATGATGAACGTGGTGACATCGGCAACGTTCCTCTCCATGGGCGATGACGCGATTTCGTGTCCGTAGCCCACGTAGCGGAACACTCTGTAGGTGAACCCCATCTTTTCAAACCTCTTGACAAGAGATTTAGTGCCGAACAACCCTTTGTTGAAGAATCTTATCTTATTGTAAGCCACAAGCTTGTCTTCTGTTCCGTGGAAGAAGAATGTCGGTGCGGGCGCAGTCTTGTAGTCTGGCGTTCCTTCGTGGCTGAATATCGCTCCCGCGAAGGATGCGGAAATCAGTAATAGAAAAAATAAGAATGCTATTATTTGTCTCATGGCAGAACAAAAGTAGTTTTTTTCATCAATTGAAAAAAGACGCCGTTACGTTTTGCATAGGAATGACGTTTTTTTAATCCATAACGTCACAAAAAGAAACCAAAACATTTCAAATAATATCATTTTGGTAGTAAGTATATAATATTACTATTATTTTGATATTATTTTATTTGTTTGCATTTCTTTTTGATTGAACTTTGCACCCGAAAGCTTTCAAAAAGTAACTTATTAAAAAGAAATCATGAAAAAAATTGAAGCAATCATCCGAAAGACCAAGTTCGAGGATGTAAAAGAAGCCTTGCTACAGTCGGATATTGACTGGTTCGAATACCACAACGTGCACGGCATCGGACAAAGTCGTGAAGAGCGCATCTACCGTGGCGTTCAGTATTCGACGGACGTGATTGAACGAGTGGCAATCAGCATCGTGTGTCGTGACCAATTCGTCGAGCCAACGGTCAATGTCATCTTGAAGGTGGCACACACTGGCGAGATTGGCGACGGTCGCATCTTCGTGAGCGACATGATTGACACATGGAGCATACGAACTGGTGAGAACGGCGACACAGTCTTGCGTGACAAGAAGTAACAAATTCAGAAAAAGCAACTAAACCATTACAATTATGAACGATTTTGGACTATCACTTGATACGGTGTGGGTATTGCTGGCTGCCATGTTGGTGTTTTGGATGCAGCCAGGATTTGCCCTGTGCGAAGCGGGATTCACAAGGGGCAAGAACACCGCCAACATCTTGATGAAAAACTTTGTGGACTTCATGTTCGGTTCCCTCTTGTTCTACTTCATCGGCTTTGGCTTGATGTTCGGAGGCGACGGAGAGGGATTCATCGGAATTCCAAACTGGGGCGACCTTTCTTTCTACAAGGGTGACATTCCTGTCGAGGGATTCTTGATTTTTGAAACCGTTTTCTGCGCCACGTCGGCTACCATCGTCAGCGGTGCCATGGCAGAACGGACCAAGTTTTCCATGTACCTGATTTACAGTGCCGTCATTTCGCTGCTCATCTACCCTATCGAGGGTCACTGGACATGGGGTGGCGGCTGGTTGTGCAACGATGCCGCTGACAGTTTCATGATGACGACGTTCGGTGACGTGTTTCATGACTTCGCGGGTTCCGCCATTGTTCACAGCGTGGGCGGTGTGTTGGCCTTGATTGGTGCCATCGCGCTCGGACCTCGTTTGGGCAAATACGGACGTGATGGCAAGAGCCGCGCCATCCCTGGTCACAACTTGGTACTTGCCGCCTTGGGCGTGTTCATCCTTTGGTTGGGCTGGTTCGGATTCAACCCCGGAAGTCAGTTGGCGGCAAGCGGCGAAGTAAACCGAATCGCCATCTCACACGTGTTCCTGACCACCAACTTGGCGGCTGCCGCCGGTGGCGTGGCAACGATGTTCGTCACGTGGTTGAAGTATGGCAAGCCATCGCTCTCCCTGACCCTGAACGGCGTGTTGGCAGGTTTGGTCGGCATCACTGCAGGATGTGACCTCGTTTCTCCCCTCGGAGCCGTTATCATCGGTCTCGTATGCGGAACAACGCTTGTTTTCGCCATCGAGTTCATTGACCGAAAACTGCATATCGACGACCCTGTAGGTGCGTCTTCCGTTCACGGCGTATGTGGCATTCTCGGCACCCTGATGACGGGCTTGCTCTCCACCACCAGCGGAGCCCTCTACGGACACGGCTGGGGATTTTTCGGGGCGGAGTGTTTCGGCATCCTCGTCATTGACCTTTGGGCTGCGGCTTGCGGCGTGGCACTCTTCTTCGGCATCAAGAAACTGCGCGGACTGCGTGTCAGCAAGCGTGTTGAGGAAGAAGGGCTTGACATCTACGAACACGGAGAAAACTGTTACAACTAAACCATTTTAACTCTTAAAAAAAATTGAAATAATCATGAAAACAATCAAAATTTATATCAGTACAGCCCTCCTCTTCCTTTCGGCGACCGTGGGGGCACAAGAAGGAAGCAAGCTTGAAACCACCCTTGGCGCAGACCTCGTGAGCCAATACATCTGGCGCGGTCAGGACTTAGGCAAGGCCGCCCTGCAACCGACACTCGGCATCGGCTACAAGGGACTGTCACTGTCCGCTTGGGGTAGCGTGGGCATTACTGACCCCGCTGACACGAGAGAGTTGGACCTGACCCTTGCCTACTCAATAGGCGGATTCCACTTGGGCGTCACCGACTACTGGTTCGACACGGGTCTCGACCCTCGCAATCGATATTTCAAGTACGAAGCCCACTCCACCAACCACGTCTTCGAGGCGAACATCGGATATGACTTCAATATCTTCGCGCTGCAATGGTTCACGAACTTTGCCGGCAACGACGGTCATAACAAGGATGACAAACGTGCCTACAGCAGTTACTTCGAGTTGAGCGTTCCTTTCAGCCTCGCTTCGGTCAACTGGACAGCCACGGCAGGAGCAGTCCCTTACGCCACCGACTTCTACGGCACATCAGGCTTTGAAGTAACGAACGTGTCTCTAAGGGCGAGCAAGGACATTCGTGTCACGGACACTTTCAGTGTTCCTGTCTTCGCGCAAGCCACGGCTAACCCTTCGTCACAAAAGGCGTATTTCGTGTTTGGCGTGACGTTGCAACCTTAACAATTCACTCCTCTTCATTTTCTTTCTTTTACTCCTCTGCCAGATGACATGGCAGAGGAGTTTTTGTTTTTCATCTCGTCCCGCACGATATTTTTGGCTTGGGTCGTTTCTTTTTCCGTTTTTTTCTTGTTATCTTTGTCATAACGTATGTCAAAAAAACCTTAAATCTTGACCGCTATGGCTAAAAAGAATTTCGTCTTAGACACCAACGTCATCTTGCATGACGGCAAGTCCATTCACAATTTTCAAGAGAACGACATCTACATTCCCATTGTCGTGCTGGAGGAGTTGGACAAGTTCAAGAAAGGCAATGAAGACATCAACTTCAACGCCCGCGAGTTCGCACGTGAGATTGACGGCATTGCCGATAGCGACCTGTTCAAGAAAGGCGCGTCGCTCGGCAAGGACCGCGGACGGCTCTACATCGTGACTGAGGAGTCCTATCCCGAGGAGTTGCAAAAGGCGTTTTCCGAGCGCACGCCCGACCACCGCATCCTCGCCGTAGCCCTCAACCTCACGAAGAAGAGCAAGGCTAAGACCATCCTTGTCACCAAGGACATCAACCTGCGCATGAAAGCCAAGTCGGTAGGCGTGTTGACCGAAGACTACACCACCGACAAGGTCACCAACATGGACATCTTCGAACAGGCTTATCGCACGTTCGACGCTCCCAACCCTGATGTCATTGACCGTCTCTATGCCGACAACGGCGGCGTAAATCTTGAGGACCTACAATTGAAGGCGGACATCGCTCCCAACGAGTGCTTCCTGCTGCAGTCGGCAAGGGCAAGCGTGATGTGCCGCTACAACCCTTTCGAAGACAAGGTGACACGCGTGGAGAAGTCACGTTCCTTTGGCATCGAGCCACGCAATGCCGAGCAGACCTTCGCCATGAACGCCCTTCTGGACGACAACATCAAGCTGATAGCCCTGACGGGAAAGGCGGGAACGGGCAAGACCCTGCTCGCCCTTGCCGCCGCGCTTGCTAAGAACGAGGTTTACAACCAGATACTCCTCGCCCGCCCTATCGTCGCCTTGGGAGGCAAGGACCTCGGCTTCTTGCCTGGCGATGCCAACGAGAAGATGGCCCCTTACATGCAGCCGCTCTTCGACAACCTGAACGTCATCAAGAGTGCCTTGAATTACCAAGGACCGCTCATCAACAAGATTGACGAACTGCAACGGGAGAAACGCCTCGTCATCGAAGCCCTCGCCTACATTCGCGGACGCTCGCTCTCGGACACGTTCTTCATCATCGACGAGGCGCAAAACCTCACGCCGCATGAAATCAAGACCATCATCACCCGCGCCGGCGAGAACACGAAACTCGTCTTCACGGGTGACATACAGCAGATTGACTCCCCTTACCTCGACATGCAGAGCAACGGACTTGTCTATATGATTGACCGCATGAAGGGTCAGGACCTCTTTGCCCACGTCAACCTCGTCAAGGGCGAGCGCAGTTACCTGAGTGAATTGGCAGCCAACCTGCTTTGATGAGTTAAGAATTAAGAGTTAAATGAAAATAAGACCATGTTGACTATGCTGACTATCTGGCAAATATGGCTCATCGTAGCCATCGTACTACTCATCTTGGAATTGGTTTCAGCCGGCTTCTACGTCATTTGTTTCTCCATCGGCGCGCTTGCCGCCGCCTTGGTTTCCGCATTCGTCTCGAATGTCTATGTCCAACTGACCGTGTTCGCGGCGGTGTCGTTGCTCTTCGTCTTCCTGGTACGCCCCATCGTGGTGCGTCACCTTGACCTCAAGGGCAAGGACGAACGCAAGTCGAACGCTGACGACCTCATAGGCAAGACGGGAACCGTCAGCCAGAGCATCCCTGCCAATGGCTACGGTCGTGTCGCCATTGACGGCGACGACTGGAAGTGTCAGGCGGCTGACGGCAACCCCATCGAGCAAGGAAGCCGCGTGAAGGTCACACACCGCGAGAGCATCATCCTCACCGTCGAAGCGGATTAAGAAAAGAAACGACATCCCGTAAGGGTAAACCAAAGAAAAAAATCACTAACAACTAATACTAAAAAACACATGGATCCAGCAACCATCATTTTCATCGCCTTGATTGCGCTTGTGCTCATCTTCGCCAAATCGGCAATCGTCATCATCCCTCAGTCCGAGACCCGCATCATCGAACGCCTTGGCAAGTACTACGCCACGCTGAAACCGGGCATCAACATCATCGTTCCGTTCGTTGACCGTGCCAAAACCACCGTTTCAATGGTGCGCGGACGCTATGTCTATACCTCCGCCATCGACCTGCGTGAGCAAGTCTATGACTTCGACAAGCAAAACGTGATCACGAAGGACAACGTGCAGACGCAAATCAACGCCCTGCTCTACTTCCAAATCGTCGATCCGTTCAAGTCGGTCTATGAAATCAACAACCTGCCCAACGCCATCGAGAAGTTGACCCAGACGACACTTCGTAACGTCATTGGCGAACTCGAACTTGACGAGACACTCACCAGCCGTGACACCATCAACACCAAATTACGTTCAGTACTTGATGACGCCACCAACAAGTGGGGCGTGAAAGTGAACCGCGTCGAGTTGCAGGACATCACCCCTCCAGACAGCGTATTGCAAGCCATGGAGAAGCAAATGCAAGCGGAGCGTAACAAGCGTGCCACCATCCTCACCAACGAGGGAGAGAAGCAAGCCGCCATTCTTCAATCGGAGGGTGAGAAGACCGCCATCATCAACAAGGCGGAGGCAGACAAGCAACAGAAGATTCTTCGTGCCGAGGGAGAAGCGGAAGCGCGCATACGCGTGGCTGAAGCCGAGGCCATAGCCATTCAGAAGATTACCGAGGCGGTGGGCAAATCAACCAACCCTGCCAACTACCTCCTCGCGCAGAAGTACATCGCCACGCTCGACAGCATCGCCAAGGGCAACCAGACCAAGACCGTTTACCTCCCTTATGAGGCTACCAACGTGCTCGGCTCCATTGGCGGCATCAAGGAACTGTTCAAAGAGGCGTAACCAAACGCGTTCAAACTAAAAAAAAAGCACTTACGAGTCTCTCGCAAGTGCTTTTTTTTACCTCTCGAACATCAATATAAACATCAGACAGGTTCCAGTTCAGGAAGAATAATAGACCCATTGAAATGCTCGTTTTGAATGAACATACAATAATAAATAGGCAGATAGGTCACTCCCTTTTTCGTGAATATTTCTCGTTCATTGGAGAAAACAATAGCTTGGCTTATACCATACTCAGGGTTTTCTATGAATTTCGTAAGAGCGCTATGCTCTGTATAGTCCTTTCCTGATTTTACTTCCAAAGGAAGCACCGTCAATCCAGCATAATCATCAATCAAGAAGTCCACCTCACCCTTTTTCTTGTTGTCGTAATAATGTAGTTTGAAACCGTGCGCCACAAGTTCCTGTGCGACAACAGACTCATATACGGTACCGAGATTGATGCTCTTGATGTCTTGCAAAACAGCATTAACATTCAAATCATAAAGAAGATGGGTCAGCAATCCAACGTCATTTAGATATAGTTTCACTAATTTTTTTTTATCCGACTCCGCAAGAGGAAAGCGAGGATTACTGATAGCAGACACTTCTAAGGCAACACCTGAGTTAGTCAGATATTCAAATTCATCCGCATAATCCGAAAACGTCTTTCCAGTCTTTCCCTCAATATTCTTATAAACCATACGCTTCTTCTTGTTCTCCAAATTGCTGGGAATAAGATCATATATCTTGCGAATAATCAACTTATGCTCTTTATCATATTGTGACGCATCTATACGATAGAGGTCATGTATGTCTCTATGCGTCTGTCTGACTCGAACCATATTCCTGTCTACCAAATAATTATTTACTGCTTCTGGCAGGCCCCCAACAAGCAAGTAATATTGAAAACGCTTCAGCAGAATGTTATGCGTACTATTGTCCAGGCTCCTTTTGTCAAGATAGCATTGGCGTATGTTTTCTATCCACTCTTTTCCGACACCTGTAGCCCAAAGAAATTCCTCAAAATCAAGAGGATACATTTGTGCAATAGTCACACTACCAAGCGGCACAGAAGGAGTTTCTGACAAGGCGACACCTAACTGTGATCCGCTTGCTATAAAGCGGTAGCGCGACTCTTGATTTAGAAACTTCAACATCGTCATCAAATGAGGGTAATTTTGTATCTCATCCAAGAATATCAACGTGTCGCTCTTGTCACCTAAAGCTTCAGAATAAAAATTGCTCAACCGCATATACAAGTCGTCGGGGGTGCGAACATCAGCAAACACTCGGTCACCTTCTATGTCCTCTTTTAGATTGATTTCCACAAAGTGTGAGAACAGTTTCTTTCCCACATACCGGATAAGATAAGACTTGCCTATCTGCCGCGCACCGTTAACGAGCAGAATCTTGTTGGGCTCTTCCCTAAGGAAGCTTGTCAAGAATGAAGTGAATTTACGTTCAAGCATATGCAAATCGTTATAAATCACCACAAAAATACATCATAATTACTAATTCAACAAAGAATTTATCCACTTATTCCGTTTTTTTAATCATATTTTTATCTACTTATTCCATTTTTAACAGCATTAAAAAGACCATTTATTCTATTTTTTATTGAGTAAAAACACCTACTTATTCCACATTATGGTTCATGACTTGGAGTGGACAAAAAGAAAATGCAACACCTTGAGGTTTGCTATAAAGAATCAAACTCCTATTTTTAACATTCTGGGAGGTAAGAAAATGGGGTGGAACGTTGGGAAACTGTCAATTAAATTTCTAAATTTGCCGTTGAATATCAACGCTATCACTTGAGCAAAGACCTCAAAATAAGCCAACAAACAACTGATTATCAATCAGTTGCAACACCAATGGGGGGGTAAATCGCACCCTCTCAACCTCTTATAGCGTCCATTTAGACATTCATTCGTCCACCTTGTCGCAAGGCGACATGCGGACAACTACACATTCACGAGCCATGCTTGACCGTCGTGACGGTCAGGCGTGGCTCGTGAACTATACACACACATCATTAAGAGAAAAAAGCCATGAACACCATCACCTCACGCATGCGCCTTCGTCGCGCGGCAGCCGACTGTCTCGGCATTTGCGGCGGCTTGTTGCCTGACCGCCACTTCCTGTCACATTCCGTTTCAGACCGTTTAGTCTGATTTCACGCTGATGCTGCCCTTGGCAGCGTCCCGACGCTTCATGCCCCTTTTGTGTGGCATCTTGCGCCCGTATTCCCTTTTTTCACTTGTCGCACCTCGCGACCTACACCATAACAAGCAAACAACAATCAAACACCTATCATTATGAGAAAAATCTTATTAACCTTTTTAACAGCTCTCCTCTGCTCCATCACGGCGTGGGCAGCAAATGGTGATGTACTATTTACACAAAGTTTTGGAGGAGATGGTGTCGGTTCTTTAGCCTTCACTCAAAACGTAGCTTATACGAAAGCAAGCGGATTAGCAGGCGTTGTCGGAAATGCGAATAATTTGTTCACGTCTATCACAACAAACAATAAAAACTCAACAGGTATTGCAATTAACAATGCTACAGGAGGGAACTCAGCAAGTGCAACAGGAATTTTTCAAGCTTATTTTAATAATACATCAGGCTACTGGTCGGCCGTAAGAACGAATGATTTTGCCGTTACTGCACCAACTGCCATTAAAGTCACAATGGACTTTTGGATAAGCAACGCTGGATCTTCTTCTTCGGCCACGGCTTTAAACTTTGCAATTGGTGATGGATTTACGGAGTCATTGAAAAATTCTTCCGCACAAGCAACTGCAAATGTTCACTCCGGTTTTGGCATTACATCTGAAAGCAACATGAAAATGTGCGCTTACAATACATATGGAACAAAAATCTACAACACAGCATTAACACAAAGCAGTTGGTATTCTTTAACTTGGATTATTAATAACACAGGAGACTCCTTAACCTACGATAATCCTACAGGATCTGGAACGACCACGCTTGCAAACGACAAATTTGACATTTGGTTAAAGACGCAAGCTGGTACAGCAAGTACTTATACAAAAGTCGCAAGTGCTGTCGCCGCAACCACAGCCTCTAAAGATTTGCAAGAGATTTATATTGGATCAGCAAGTGGTAAGAAACATGAATTGAGATTGGACAACATTGTTGTTACCGATTTAACACCAGATGCCTCTTGCTCCGTTTCCTCCGCTGAAGCGGGCGCAAACAAAACTACAACTGCGGAGACGGGAGTCGCTTTGGCAGCCACAGCAGCAGGAACAGGAAAGACTGGAACTTGGTCTATCACGAGCAAACCTGACGGCTCATCCGCTTCCGCTTCTTCCTTCTCGAGCGTTAACTCCGCCACCGCCACCTTCACGCCTGACAAAGTCGGAAACTATACATTGACTTGGACGGTGGAGTGCGATGAAGACGATACGGAAACCGCTTCCGACAATATGACGGTCACCGCCAACTGTATCGCCATTTCACCGACGCTGTCGTATGCAAGCGTGGGAGGAACGACTTTGGATGTAGGCGACTCCTCTTCCGGTTCCCCTACTGTCTCTGGCAACACGGGTAGCGGTAGTGTCTCTTACGCCGTCACGACTGCTTCTCCTGCGGGATGTCTCACCGTGAATGTGTCGACGGGAGTGGCTTCGGCGATAGCGGCAGGTTCCGCCACCGTCACGGCCACCATTGTCGCCAGCGGCAATTATTGCGGCAACACGGCAACCGCCAACTTCACCATCGCAGACGACTGCACCGACCCGGGTCTCACCATCACGTTGAACTAAAACATCAACGATAATGTGCGGCAAAGAGAACCGATTGATTGGATATTCAGAACGAGGCGTCATGAACGCCTTGTTCTACTCCATCGCCAACGACAAGACAGAAATGGAGAATTTCCTCAAACTGACAGGGCAATCGTTCTCTCTCCAAGATGACTACAAAATATACATGGAGCATTCGCTGTCACAATTCGGAACTCCCGATGCTGTCATCACAGATGCCCATAACGTTTTCTTCATTGAGGCGAAAGTTTGCAAAGGCGATAATAACTGGTCTATAAAAACAGAACTTGAAAAGTTTGATAATTATAAAAACAAGGTATCAAACAAACCTAAATATGGTCTTTTCACACAATTGTATTGGAAGACTTTGCTAAACAAGGATGGGATCGAACAAGACGAATTTTCCGATAGAACACGAAAAATAGGGAGCAACGAAGTTGTAACTGACTTTTTCGAGAAAATAAAGAATAGAACACTTTACTACATCGGTATTATTCCAACAAGCGAAACCCTTTCAGATTTAGCAACAGACAAGCGCAACGAGTTAGAAAAATTCTTTGGGGAAGATAACAAAAATCTATTCCTTATCCCATGGCAAAAAATCGAGAAAGAGTTTTCTTACTCTTACCAACTTCTTTTCGATGTCTTTGAACACAACAGAAATCAAATCTACATCAAAGAAGAAAACAACTAAAACTACAATCTAATTATATTTTCTCCTAATAATAGGTCATCCGCCGTAAGCCTTTGCGTGCTTACGGCGGGTGATGTTTTTAGAAGGTAAGGTAACAAAAACAGAAAAATATCCGTAGTTTTGTATCGGACACCAACGTGGAAGTAACATGCCAGAGAAATTTGAAATACCATTCATCAATTCTTGTATCCGAGCATTTGCTAAAAGAAGCAAGATGGCAGTGCCTCTCGCATTCCAATATCTTGACGCATATCACGGCATCAGTTTCCTGATTGACCATTACACGACACTGCACTTGCAATCCATCGATGACACAGTGGATGACCTTATTGCATATTGCAAAAGAAATGGAGGGACACTCGCATGATTCTCTACCATGGCACTAATACGGATTTTCTGAAATAACCCAATCAATCAAAAAAACAGTATGAATATTCTGATTTTACAGGCATCGCCACGAGGCAAGGGCAACACTGCATGGATGGCGGAAGAGTATAAGAAAGCGGCAGAGGCGGCAGGTCACCAAGTGACCCTGTTTGACGTGTCGCACAAGAAGATTGCGGGTTGCTTGGCTTGCGAGTATTGCCACGGCAAGGGCAACGGAGCGTGCGTACAGAAAGACGACATGCAAGACCTCTACCCTCTCATGGCGGAAGCCGAAGCGTTGGTGCTTGCCGCCCCTATCTACTACTTCACGCTCTGCGCCCAGATGCAAGCTCCCATACAACGCATGTATTGCGTCAACGCCCCAGCCAAGGTGAAGAAGATGGCGATGCTGCTCTCGTCTTATTCACCGGGCGTGTATGACGGTGCCACGACGGAATATCACGACATCTGCCGATACTGGGGAGCGACGGACACGGGCATCGTAACCGCCAAGATAGACGAGCAGAAAACGGAGGAGACGAAGCAGAAGATTGAAGCCCTCGTTCAGAACCTTTAGTCCGTGCGAAAACGGGAGACACAAAATTCATTTCAATAAAAAAGCGAGAGAGCAAATGCTCTCTCGCTTTTGTCGTCAAGGAAGCATTATTTTTTGTACCTTCGCGCAAATTTTTATAAAAAGAAAAATATGCGCGACATACGCAACATTGCCATCATCGCCCACGTTGACCACGGCAAGACGACACTCGTCGATAAGATGTTGTTGGCGGGCAAACTCTTCCGCGACAACGAGAAGCACGACGACCTGTATATGGACAACAATGACCTCGAACGCGAACGAGGCATCACCATCCTGTCCAAGAACGTGTCCATCACCTATAAGGACACGAAAATCAATATCATTGACACCCCGGGGCACGCCGACTTCGGTGGCGAAGTGGAGCGTGTGTTGAACATGGCGGACGGCGTGTTGCTGCTGGTTGACGCCTTCGAGGGTCCGATGCCACAGACGCGCTTCGTGCTTCAGAAGGCGTTGGAGATTGGTTTGAAACCTATCGTAGTGGTGAACAAGGTTGACAAGCCGAACTGCAACCCTGAGGGAGCGCAAGAGGCAGTGTTTGACCTGATGTGCAACCTTGACGCGACGGAAGAGCAACTCGACTTCCAAACCGTCTATGGTTCCGCCAAGAACAACTGGATGGGTCCCGATTGGAAAACACCTACCGACAACATCAATTACCTGCTTGACTGCATCATCAAATACATACCGGCACCGAAGGTATTGGAGGGAACGCCTCAAATGCTCATCACGACGTTAGACTACTCAAGCTACGTAGGTCGAATAGCCGTGGGCAAGGTGCATCGCGGCACGCTGAAGAGCGGACAGAAGATTACCCTCATGAAACGTGACGGCACGGCAGTGAAGCAAACCATCAAGGAGTTGCACACCTTCGAGGGCTTGGGTCGCAAGGCGGCGGAGAGCGTCACATCAGGCGACATCTGCGCCATCATAGGATTAGACGACTTCGAGATAGGCGACACCATTGCCGACTTCGAGAATCCGGAGGCATTGACCCCAATCGCGGTCGATGAGCCGACGATGTCCATGACCTTTGCCATCAACGATTCACCGTTCTTCGGCAAGGAAGGCAAATTCGTCACCTCACGTCACATCCAAGAGCGTTTGGACAAGGAGTTGGAGAAGAACCTCGCCCTGCGCGTGGAGAAGACGAACGAAGACGGACACTGGAACGTTTATGGACGTGGCGTGTTGCACTTGTCGGTGCTTATCGAGACCATGCGTCGCGAAGGCTATGAATTGCAAGTGGGACAACCTAAAGTCATCATCAAGGAGATTGACGGCGTGAAGTGCGAACCCGTGGAGCAACTCAGCGTTTCCGTGCCAGACGAGATGTCAGGCAAGGTGATAGAGATGGTATCTACCCGCAAGGGTGAGTTGCTGTCCATGCAGAGCAAGAACGACCGCACCTTCCTCGAGTTCAACATACCGTCACGCGGACTTATCGGTTTGCGAACCAACATGCTCACGGCGACAGCGGGCGAAGCGGTCATCAGCCACCGATTCCTTGACTACGAACCATACAAGGGTGAGTTGACCCGTCGCAACAACGGCAGCCTCATAGCCATGGAGACCGGCACCGCCTACGCCTACGCACTCAACAAGTTGCAAGACCGCGGACGCTTCTTCATCGACCCGCAAGACGAGGTCTATGCTGGCGAGGTGGTCGGTGAGCATACCAAGGAAGGCGACCTTGTCATCAACGTCACCAAGAGCAAGAAACTGACGAACATGCGCGCCAGCGGAAGCGACGACAAAGTGGCATTGGCACCTCCTATCAAGTTCTCGCTTGAAGAAGCGTTGGAGTATATCAAAGCGGACGAATATGTTGAGGTGACCCCACAAAACATTCGCTTGCGCAAGATTATCCTTGACGAGTTGGAGCGTAAACGCCAACGCCAAAACGCAGCGGAAGAATAAAAAAAAGACTTATCTTTGCGCACTGACACTTGGGGCTGTTTGGTTTTGACAGCGGGTAGAAGTGGCATGTAAGCATGCGGAGCATTGTCTGATACGCTCCATAATCTTATCGGGTAACATATTTAACTGGCGAAAACAACTACGCTCTCGCTGCCTAAACTGAAGTATAGTAGGTTGGCTTAATCCTGACACGAGGTGTCGGGACGAGACATCGCTCAAGAGCCCTATCCACGAGGCTTTTGATCAAGCGGTGCTGAAAATCGGGGATAGTCGGAGAGACGTCTCGACATCCGGCGAAATTGAGAGACTAAGGAATGTGGTTGGTGGCTTGGGTCTTGCCTCGTTCCCGACAATCAAGTCCAAGATAAGCATGTAGAAAGCAGGTTAGTTCCTCGTTTGGACACGGGTTCGACTCCCGTCAGCTCCACGGAAAGCAAAAAGAAACGCAATCGCTACTGACGATTGCGTTTCTTTTTGTCGTTTTATGATTGAGTTTTACTCTTACTTGATGTTGCCAACCTTGATGAGGTACTCAGCGATTTGTACGGCATTGAGGGCGGCACCCTTGCGAATCTGGTCGCCAGAGAGCCACAGGGTGATGCCATTGTCCTCGGCAAGATCCTTACGCACGCGACCTACATAGACATCGTCCAGACCACCCGTCTCCAACGGCATTGGATAAACAAGGTTGGCAGGGTCGTCCTTGAGCGTCACGCCCTCGGCATTGGCGATGGCGACACGCACGGACTCAAGGTCAAGCGGTTGTTCGGTCTCAATCCACACGCTCTCGCTGTGCGCACGCAACGACGACACACGTACGCACGTAGCCGACACCTTGATGTCGCTGTGCATGATTTTGCGCGTCTCGTTGAACATCTTCATCTCCTCCTTGGTGTAGAGGTTAGGCTGAAACACGTCGATTTGCGGAATGACGTTGTAAGCCAATTGGTGAGGGAACTTCTTGATGGTGCGTACCTCGCCCTCTTCGACCATCTCCTTATACTGCTGTTGCAACTCCGCCATTGCCACCGCGCCGGCACCGCTGGCACTCTGGTAAGAAGACACGCGCACACGCTTGATATGGCTCAATTCCTCGATAGGCTTCAACACCACGACCATCATGATGGTGGTACAGTTAGGGTTGGCAATGACGCCGCGCGGGCGATTCAAGGCATCTTCCGCATTGACCTCTGGCACCACGAGAGGCACATCGTCATCCATGCGAAACGCCGACGAGTTGTCGATCATGACAGCACCATATTTCGTGATATCCTTCTCAAACTCCTTTGAAGTCCCCGCACCTGCGGAAGCGAACACCACGTCAATGTCCTTGAACTGGTCCCCATGGACGAGTTCCGCAACCTTATATTTTTTTCCTTTGAACTCATATTCGGTGCCAGCACTACGCTTGCTACCAAACAAGAAGAGATTGTCAACGGGGAAATTCCTTTGCGACAACACGCGGAGCAACTCTTGTCCGACCGCGCCACTTGCGCCTACAATGGCTACATTCATCTTTTTTATGCGTAATAGTAATTATAAGTAACTTTGCGCAAAGTTATGAAATCCTCCGTTTTTGATGAATAAAAACGTCGCTAATATTGTCGAAAAACCGCATATTCCGCGCATGAGCGGTCGTCAAAACGTGTTGGTCGCCCCTCTGAACTGGGGTTTGGGACATGCCAGCCGCTGCATTCCGCTGATTCGAGAGTTGCTGCGTCAAGGACATCGCGTTGTCGTGGCAGCGGACGGCAATGCCTACGAGTGGATAGAAGAAGAACTCCAAACGCTGAAGGACAGAAGGAGATTGCAATTGACACGACTGCGCGACGTGAACATTCGCTACTCGGAAGGCAACTCGCAAACACTCGCCATGGTGCGGCAACTGCCCGGTATCATTGCCAATGCCATTAGAGAACACAGGGCGTTGAAGGGGTTGATAAAAAAATATCACCTCAGTTTGGTCATTTCGGACAACAGGTTCGGGTTGTGGTCAAGAAAAACGCATTGCGTCTATATGACCCACCAACTCAACATCATGACACCCAGAGGGCACGCGTGGGCAAAACCACTGTTGAGGGCATTGCATCGATGGGTGATAGGACATTATGACCAATGTTGGATTCCCGACTACGGAGACCCTAAGCACAACTTGAGCGGAGACTTGTCACACGGACATTCCATGCCCAAGAACGCACGGTTCGTAGGTCCGTTGTCACGATTCGCTGACACGGAGGAACACGAGGAAACGGAGGTAGAAACAGAGATGGGGACATACGAAACGGTAGCCATCGTTTCAGGTCCGGAACCGCACAGAAGCCTCTTTGAAAAAAAGTTGAGAGAAAGACTCTTGAAGACGGACTCCCCCGCCCTGCTCATTTGCGGGAGACCTATGGAGAAGGGGACGGAGCGAGAAGGCAACTTGACCGTGGTGCCAACGATGCCAACAAAGCAAATGCGCTTGGCGTTGAAGAACGCCAAACGCATCATTTGTCGTAGCGGCTACACGTCACTGATGGACCTTGCCGCCTTGGGTTGCCTGAATAAGGCGGAACTGAGTGCCACGCCCGGTCAGACAGAGCAAGAGTATCTGTTAGATAAAACGGTCGCCGAGCACCTCCTTGATGTATTCGAATGAGGAGAGGATGTCCACCTTGCCGTGGTGGATGGCGACAGAATGTTCATAGTGGGCCGCTGGCTTGTGGTCAACGGTGCGTGTCGTCCAACCGTCATTTTCAAAATAGATGTTGCGGTCGCCCATGGTAATCATCGGTTCGATGGCGATGCACATGCCGTTTTTGAGTTTCGTGCCGTTGCCACGCTTGCCGTAGTTGAGCACTTCGGGGTCTTCGTGCATGGCGCGACCGATGCCGTGGCCTGTCATTTCACGTACCACGCCATAACCTTGCGCTTCGCAGTGTTGTTGGATGGTAGCACCGATGTCACCGAGTCGGTTGCCAGGAATAGCCATCTCAATGCCCTTATAGAGAGCCTCCTTGGTCGTCTTGCAGAGACGCATGACCTCAGGCGAGATGTCACCCACGGGGAACGTGTAGCACGAGTCGCCGTGGAAACCGTCCTTGACGGCACCGCAATCGACCGAGATGATGTCACCCTCCTTGAGGATGATGTCCTTGGAAGGGATGCCATGCACCACCACGTCGTTGACCGAAGCGCAAATGGAAGCAGGATAGCCCGCATAGTTCAAGAAATTGGGTTCAGCCCCGTTGTCACGGATGAACTCCTCGGCTCGCTTGTCCAGTTCATAGGTTGAAACACCAGGAGCGACCAACTTGGCAACTTCAGCAAGAGCCTTGGCGGTGATGGTGTCAGCGATGCGCATCAACTCAATTTCTTCGTCTGTTTTTAAGAAAATCATATTTCAGTTGTTTTATGTCCGAATGGAAAAGAGAAAAAGAGACGCGGCGAGTCGCAACGTCTCTTTTTTAATGGTTTTATACTCGCAAAGGATGATTAGTAGGCTGCTATCTGACCCGTGCGACCCTTGATGTGACCGGACTTGAGCAAACCATCGTAGTGACGCATCAAGAGGTAAGACTCGATTTGCGACAACGTGTCAAGCACCACGCCCACCAAGATGAGCAACGAAGTACCACCGAAGAATTGCGCAAAACCGCGGCTCACACTGAGAATCTGTGCAAAAGCAGGCAGAATAGCCACGATAGCCAAGAAGATAGAACCAGGCAACGTGATGCGCGACATGATGGTGTCAATATATTCAGCCGTACGCTTGCCTGGCTTAACGCCCGGAATGAAGCCGTTGTTGCGCTTCATGTCCTCACTCATTTGCGTAGGGTTGATGGTGATGGCGGTATAGAAGTAGGTGAACGCCACAACCAAGAGGGCAAACACGAAGTTATACCAGAAACCGGTGTTGTCCATGAAAGCCTGCATGACAGGACCTACCTCACCATCAGAAGAGAAACCTACGATAGAAATAGGGATGAACATGATGGCTTGCGCGAAAATGATAGGCATCACACCAGCCGCATTGACCTTAAGCGGAATGTATTGACGAACGCCACCGTATTGACGGTTGCCGACAACACGCTTAGCGTATTGAACAGGCACCTTGCGTGTTCCTTGAACGAGCAGGATGCAGGCAGAAACGACAACGAAGAGGATGACGATTTCGGCAATGAACATGATGAGACCGCCAGTGGCTTCACCCATACGGGAAGCGAACTCTTGGATGAACGCCTCAGGGAGACGAGCGATGATACCGATGAGAATGATGAACGAGATACCGTTGCCCACACCCTTGTCAGTGATGCGCTCGCCGAGCCACATGACAAACATGGAACCTGCGGTGAGAATCAAGGTGCTGGAGATGCGGAACCACGCTCCCTCTGGGAGGGAAGCACCCGCATAACCCATTTGCACGGAGAGGTTCACCAAGTAAGAAGGCGCTTGCAAAAGCAAGATACCGATGGTGAGGTAACGCGTGATTTGGTTCATCTTGCGACGACCGCTTTCGCCCTCGCGTTGCATCTTCTGGAAGTAAGGCACGGCTATCGAGAGCAGTTGCACTACGATGCTGGCAGAGATGTAAGGCATGATACCCAAGGCGAAGATGGAAGCGTTGGAGAACGCACCACCTGAGAACATATCCAAGAGAGCCATGAGACCTCCGGACGTCTGCTCAGAGAGTTGGGTGAGTGCCTGTGGGTCGATGCCCGGCAACACGATGAAACTACCGAAACGATAAATCAGCACGAACAAGAACGTGGTGATGAGTCGCGTGCGCAACTCCTCGATGCGGTAAATGTTTTTTATGGTTTCGATAAACTTTTTCATTCCGAAAAAATGCTTAATGAAATCGGCTTGGCGAAGTCTCGGTAAGGGAGGATAGGAACTTAGAGTAATTCTAAGTTACCTATGCCCCTTGGTGAGTTTCCATTAGAGTTTAACTACGCTACCGCCAGCCTTGGTGATAGCCTCTTCAGCCGTCTTGCTGAATGCGTTAGCCTCGACGGTGAGTTTGCTTTTGATTTCGCCATTGGCAAGAATCTTCACGAGGTCCTTCTTGCTGATGAGACGAGCAGTACGCAATTCGTCGATGCCCACCTTGTCCAACTTCTTCGCGTCAGCGAGCGATTGGATGGTAGAAAGGTTGATGGCTTTATATTCAACTCGGTTGATGTTCTTGAAACCGAATTTAGGCACGCGACGTTGGAGCGGCATTTGACCGCCCTCGAAGCCCGCCTTCTTGTGATAACCAGAACGCGACTTAGCACCCTTAGCACCACGAGTGCTGGTGCCGCCGAGTCCAGAACCTGGACCACGACCGATGCGACGTTGGCTATGAGTAGAACCCTTAGCGGGTTTAAGATTGCTGAGATTCATCTTAAATTGACTTTTTAAGAAATGAGTTAGAATAAAGTTGATTACTCAACCACTTCGACCATGTGATTAACGACCTTGATCATGCCGCAGGTAGAAGCATTGTCTTCATGTTCCCTAACGGAGTTGATTTTGTGGAGACCAAGCGCTTCGAGCGTGAGTCGTTGGTTCTTGGTGATTTTGATTTTAGAGCGGGTGAGTTTTATTTTAATTTTTGCCATGATGATGATTCATTAAAAAATTATTGCTTACCCTTGAACACTTGCTCTACGCTGATGCCACGGTTTTGAGCGACGGTATAAGCGTCACGCATCTCACCGAGAGCGGCGATGGTAGCCTTGACCAAGTTGTGCGGGTTGCTGGAACCCTTGGACTTAGCGAGGACATCGGTAATGCCGACAGACTCGAGGACGGCACGCATGGCACCACCCGCCTTGACACCGGTACCCGGGGTAGCAGGCTTGAGAAACACTTGCGCGCCAGCGTAACGAAGTTCTTGCTCGTGAGGCACCGTGCCGTGAAGGATAGGCACGCGAATGAGGTTTTTCTTAGCGTTTTCGGCACCCTTGGTGATAGCGGCTTGCACTTCGCCAGCCTTGCCGAGACCGCAACCCACAACACCGTTGCCGTTGCCTACAACGACGATGGCACTGAAGGTAAACGTACGACCACCCTTGGTGACCTTGGTAACGCGGTTTACGGCTACCATACGCTCGTTGAGTTCGAGGTCGTTGGTCGTTCTTACTTTATTGTTTGCTTCCATTATTAGAAATTCTTGAATGAGTTTGGTTAGTAACGAGTACTAATTAAAACTTGAGACCACCCTTGCGAGCGCCTTCGGCGAGTTGCTGAACGCGACCGTGGTAGAGGTAGCCGTTACGGTCAAAGACGATTTCACTGATACCAGCGGCTTGTGCCTTTTGAGCGACAAGTTCGCCGACCTTCTCTGCCTGTTCGGACTTGTTGGCAGCCTTCTCCTTGAGTTGAAGAGAGTTGGCGGAGAACAAGGTCTTGCCGGTCAGGTCATCGACACCTTGAACATAAATGTTGGTGTTGCTACGGAACACGGTCAAGCGCGGACGCTCTGCGGTGCCGAACACCTTTTTGCGAATGTGGGCCTTGATGCGAACCCTTCTATTATTATTTTGTGCCATAGTGTTCTAAAATTATTTAGCGCCTGCAGCCTTACCAGCCTTGCGACGGATTTGTTCACCCATAAACTTGATACCCTTGCCCATGTAAGGTTCAGGAGCGCGGTAAGTACGAATCTTGGCGCAAACCTGACCGAGCAATTGCTTGTCGATGCACTCGAGCAAGATACGTGGCGTTTGGTTACGTTCGTTCTTGGTCTCAACCTTGATTTCAGGAGGGAGCACCAAGTAGATAGCGTGGCTGTAGCCGAGCGTAAGTTCGAGCACTTGACCTTGGTTCTGCGCACGATAGCCGACGCCGACCAATTCCATCTCGACCTTATAACCCTCGCTAACACCCTTCACCATGTTGTTGATGAGCGCGCGATACAAGCCGTGTTTAGATTTCGTTTCCTTGTCCTCGTTAGGGCGGGTGAACTTAACTTCATTACCCTCGACCGAAACGGAGATGATAGGGTCAATCTTTTGGGTGAGTTCACCCTTAGGGCCCTTGACAGTGATGACGTTGTCCTTTTCAGAAACCGTGACACCAGCAGGAAGTGTAATAGGCAAATTACCAATTCTTGACATAGTCTAATTCCTCCCTTCTTTTAATAAACATAACACAAAACCTCGCCACCGACGTTTTCCCGACGCGCTTGCTTGTCGGTCATGACGCCCTTAGAAGTGGAAAGAATAGCAATTCCGAGACCGTTCTTGACAGAAGGAATCTCGGCACAACCCGCATAGCGACGCAAGCCTGGCTTGGAGATGCGGACCAGGTTCTTGATAGAAGAAACCTTGTTAGTTGGATCGTACTTGAGGGCGATCTTGATGGTTCCGTGGACACCATCGTTCTCGTTGAACTTGTAGTTCAAGATGTAACCCTCGTCGTGAAGAATTTTTGTAAGCGCCTTCTTCATGTTGCTGGAAGGCACTTCTACCACCCGATGACGAGCGCGCGATGCGTTCCTGATACGGGTTAGGTAATCAGCGATTGGATCAGTCATTTGAAAATAAAGTTTTTTAAATTAATCCCGCTATTCGGGACAATATTTGAAAAAGCGGTGCAAAGGTAATAATTTAATTGACAATTGATATTTATTTGTCAAAAAAACAGAAACAAAACAAGACAATGACAAACGAAGAATGGGCTACGAAAAAAAAAGACCGAACGGCGAAAAGCCATTCGGTCTTGTGGTACCTGATAGAATTGAACTATCGACACATGGATTTTCAGTCCATTGCTCTACCACTGAGCTAAGGTACCCCTCATTATTGCGGGTGCAAAGATAATGACTTTTTCTACTTCCGCAACTGTTATGTCATATTTTTTTCAATCAAATGAAGAATAACGCACCGGAGGCGACTGCGATGACAGAACCGACAACTTGAAGGAGGGTCACCTTGTTCTTGCCGGAGATGGCAGCCGGGATAATCAAGAAGACGGGCGTGAGCGACATGAGCGTGGCGGCGACACCGGCATTGGCGATACTGATGGCGTAGAGCGAGAGCGAGATGCCGAGCACGGGTCCTATGACGGAACCAATGGTGATGCTCTTCATGACGGAAGCGTTGGCATAGACCGAGCGCATGAAACGCCACCGTTTGCCAGCCGTGATGACAAGAGCGAAGAAGACGAGGGCGGAGATGGAGCGAATCTGCGTAGCGGAGAACATGTCATAGCCCTGCATGCCCTTCTTGGTGAAAATATATCCCACCGCTTGGCAGACGGGAGCCATGAGGGCAAGGGCAAGGGTGCCGCCGGTGACCGTGAGTTTGTACTTGCGTTTGCCTTCACTATCCTCGCCCTTGCCAAGGAGCGCCAGAGCGATGCCAAGGACCACGAGGACCATGGCGAGCAATTGGTTCCAGAGCAGGCGCTCGTCAAAAAAGAGGAAACCGAGCAAGGCAGTGATGACAGGCGAAAGCGTCATGATGAGTTGTGAGGAGCGCGCGCCAATGTTGACATAGGAACGGAAAAGACAATAGTCACCGACGAAGAGACCTATGAAACCACTCAGCGAAAGCCAAATCCACTGTGTGGCACCGGCATCGAACGGCAGGAACGCACCGTGGGTGAAGAGAGCGATGACACCAGTGAAGAGGATGGTGACGGTCATGCGCACGAAGTTGAGGGCGAGTGATCCGACACGCTTGGACGCGAACTCGAAGAAGACGGCACTGACCGTCCAAAGAACGGAGACCGCGACCGCAATTATTTCGCCTTCAAAACGCATATAATTATTATAATGTGTGAAACCCAGAAAGTGGCGAGCGGGAACCAAAAAGATGGTTTCCGCTCGCGGTCAGGGTTATGTACGATAGTCAAAGAAAATCAGAGGATGAACTGAGAAGAGATGGACTCGTTCTCGACCACACGACGGATGGTGTCAGCGAACATGTCGGCGATGGAGAGGACGTGCATCTTCTTGCATGATCCGACATAAGGCTTGGAGTCAGTAGTGATGAGTTCGACGAGCGACGAATCGTTGACGCGTTGGCTGGCAGGGTCGCTCATGATGGCATGGCTGACAATTGCGCGCACGCTCTTGGCACCCGCGTTCTTCATCACGTCAGCCGCCTTGGTGAGCGTTCCGGCGGTATCGACCATGTCATCGATGATGAGGACATCCTTGCCCGCGACATCGCCAATGACACGAATCTCACTGACCACGTTGGCGCGTTCGCGCGTCTTGTGGCACAGCACGAGTGGCAGACCGAGATACTTGGCATACGAGCCAGCACGCTTAGAACCACCCACGTCGGGCGATGCGATAACAAGGTTGTCAAGGTCAAAATTCTCTTGAACGTATTTAACAAAGACGGTGGAGGCGTAGAGGTGATCAACGGGCACATTGAAGAAACCCTGAATCTGGTCGGCATGGAGGTCCATAGTGATGAGACGGTCAAGTCCAGCCACAGAGAGCAGGTCAGCGACGAGCTTGGCACCGATGGAAACGCGCGGCTTGTCCTTGCGATCCTGACGCGCCCATCCGAAATAAGGGATGACAGGAATGACCTTTTGGGCGGAGGCACGTTTTGCCGCGTCCATCATGAGGAGCAACTCCATGAGGTTGTCACTGTTGGGATAGGTCGATTGCACAAGAAACACTTGGCAACCTCGGATAGACTCCTCGAAGGAGACTGCGAACTCGCCGTCGGCGAAGTGAGTGATGTTCATCTTGCCGAGTTCACAGCCGAGGCTGTTACAGATCTTCTCGGCAAGCGGTCTCGAAGCGGAGCCGCAAAAGACTTTGAATGGCGCTTTATCCATAAATGGTATAGAAAAATGATTTTTATTGTGCGCACTTACGCACCGCAAAATTACGGAAAAAGCCAACATGTTCAACAAGAAACCCAACCATCATTTTGTCAAAATTCCACATATAAAAAAGAGAGGGGCGAAACGCTCCTCTCTTTTTTTATATCGTGAAGTGCTTGATTACTTCGCAAGTTCCTTAGAACCGTCGTTGTAAACGTTTACCAAACCTACGCGAGCGACAACTTCCTTATCACCCTCAGCAGCCGTTTCGTTCACAGCGGAAGAACCGGAAACGGTAATTGCTTGGAATTTAGGTTTCGATGAAGCCGTAATGTGAAGAACGACAGAAGAACCAGTTGCGGTCAGAGTATTAGCACCTGCAGCGAGGTTAATCGAAGCACCTTCAGAAGCACCCGTAACCTCAACACCACTTGCCGCCTCAACAACAGTTACAGTCACGACATCACCTGCAGTCGTTGGAATGGTCAAATAACGATCCTTACCGTTTGGTTGAACATAGTTACCATATTGCTTTGCAATTGTGGTTCCGTCATTGCTGTTGGTGTAAGACCAAACGATGCCACCCATGCTGAAAGAAGCCTCGGTGCCACCAGTAGTCAAGTTGAGGCTGTTCTTACCTGTCACATTAGATCCTGTAGGAGTCGAGGTTTCTACAATTGTTACATTGGTCAAATCGGTGAACACAGAGGTAAGCGGCGTTTCATAGATAGATGTCGTGGTGTAGTCGAAACCTACCGCATTAGCAGCGAGACCGGCAACGAGAGCGGCAGCTGCGAGAATGATTTTTTTCATTTTGAAAAAGATTTAAGTTAAGATATAAAGTTATTTTAAGTTCAAGTTATTCCCCGTTCCAATGAACGAAGAACGGTGCAAAGGTAAAAATGCAAATCGAAAAAACAAACGTTTTTTATGATTTTGTTTGCTTGTGAAGGGCAAAATACGGATTTTTTTAATCTAAAAATGTATTTATGATAGACATTAAGACAAAAGCAGGACTTTGGTACTGGTCGGAACAGTTCATGAAGCGGTTAAACGATCGAACGACAAGAAATGGAGAACGACAACTGAGCGAAAGCACGAAACGCGGATATTTATCTGCGTTGCGCTGTTTGAAATTGTTTGTAAGAATGGAATGCGGAGACGGAGACTTGACATTGGAACGCGTGGACAAAGGGTTCTTTGAACGCTATACGCTATTCTTGCAAAACAGGAAATACAAAGCAAATACAGTGGCTCAATATATAGGTGCGGTAGTCGCTGTTGTACATTGGTTGGACAAAGAAGAACGAGACAAATGCGACACAACGAAATGGCACTGTGGCAAAAGTGAAGTGGACTCGATTTATTTGACAGAAGCGGAACTGGGGCTATTGTTAGCGACGGAATTTAAGGACGCGAGTCTAAAGGAAACACGTGATTGGTTTGTGGCGCAAGCGTACATGGGTTGTAGATACAGCGACTTGGAACAATTGGCAATGGCGACAGCATCGCAGTTGCGTACGGGCTATTTGGAATATCGACAACAAAAGACGCTACGGCGAGTTGTGATACCTCTGCACCCAATCGTGTTACACATTATAAATAATAATGAGTGGAGAATGCCGAAACTGCCACGGTTATTGATATATAACAAAAGGTTAAAACAGATGGCGCGGATTGCAGGATTGAATCGTCCGGTGGCGGTGACAGAGATACGTGGCGGAAAAAGAATATCGAAGGTAAAACGACAATGGGAGTTGGTGACAAGCCACACGGCACGTAGAAGTTTCGCCACCAACATGTTTCGGTTAGGCATTCCTACGCAAACGATTATGGCTGTGACGGGTCATCGCAGCGAGCGGACATTTATGCGGTACATACGTCTGAGCGAACAGGAGCAGGCAGAGACAATGAAGATGTATTGGCAGAAGAAAGCGTAGTCGATTACTTTTTCAAAATGAAAAAATTCATTCTTGCGGCTGCCGCTCTCGTTGCCGGTCTCGCTGCCAATGCACAGACCTATGTGAATACTACTTGGGCCGCTGCTGCTACTGCAAACAATTGCACTTGGAACACTCCTAACTTTGACTACACCGGTGGCACTGGCGAGTCTTCTGTTACCGATGGTACTTTGACCCTCCAATATGCAGGTCAAGGTTCTGACGCTGCAGGTTTCATTAAAACGGCCGACGCTACTATTGATGATCCAGGTGCCGGTTACGTTCGTTTCAACAAGTCCTCTGGTAACAGCGTGAAGGTTGCTGCCGCTTCTGGTAGCGTTGTAACCATCACTTTCCGTAACCAAAAATCTTCTGCTCAAACGATTACTGTTGCAACTGGTACGGGTAATGCATTGACATTGGACGCTAAAGGTGGCGCAAACGCTACAGCATCTATCAGCGTAACTGCAGGTGCTGAGGGCTACATCGTAGTTAACATTCCTGCTTCCAGCATTGACGTGAAGTCTTACAGCATTTCCGGTTCTTCTGCTGTAAATGAAGCTGCCGCTGAAGGTGATAAGGAAGTTGTCGCTCGCGTAGGTCTCGTGAACGTTTACAACGACGGTTCTAAGGAACTTGCGAAGTAATCAACCACTTCACGATATGAAAAAGAGAGGAGCGTTTCGCCCCTCTCTTTTTTTATGTACTTCAACGACTATCCGCTTTGACACTTCAAAAGATACTTAAAAGTCATTATATTAAGAGGGAATCTTTTTGTAAATTTGCGACTTAAAAACATAAAGTAAAACGAGAGACAATGAACATATCGTATAACTGGCTAAAGGAGTTTATCAACGTAGAGAAGAGCGCGGAAGAGGTAGCCGCAGACTTGACCTCGATAGGTCTTGAGGTAGGACAAGTAGAAGAAGTGGAGAGCGTGAGGGGCGGACTGAAAGGACTGGTGGTAGGAGAAGTGCTGACGTGCGAGGCGCATCCGAACAGCGACCACCTACACGTGACGACGGTGAACGTGGGCGAGGGCGAACCGCTTCAGATTGTGTGCGGAGCGCCTAACGTGGCGGCAGGCCAGAAAGTAATCGTGGCGACGATAGGCACGGTGCTTTATGACGGTGAAGCGTCGTTCACCATCAAGAAATCGAAATTGCGCGGCGTGGAAAGCAGCGGCATGCTGTGCGCTGAGGACGAGATAGGCGTTGGCACGAGCCACGACGGCATCATCGTGCTGCCAGCGGAGACGCAAGTGGGCATGAAGGCAGCGGACTACTATCAGATAGAGAATGACGCGATGATAGAGGTTGACATCACCGCCAACCGCAGTGACGCCATCAGCCACTACGGTTGCGCCCGTGACCTCGCGGCAAAATACGCCTTGACGCAACCCGAAATAAAATTGCGGAAGCCATCGGTAGATGACTTCAAGGTAGGAAGCAACGACTTCGCAGCGGAAGTGAGCATCGAATCGCCTGAAGACTGTCCACGCTACACCGCCACGGTGGTGAAGGGCGTGAAGATAGGTCCATCGCCCGAGTGGTTGAAGAAGGCGGTGGAGACCATCGGCATGCGTAGCATCAATAACGTGGTGGACGCATCGAACTACGTGATGTGCGGGTTGGGTCAACCGATACACACCTTTGACGCTGACCGAATAGGCAAGAACCATCACGTGGTGGTGAAACACGTGAGCGAAGGCACCCCCTTCGTCACCTTGGACGGAGAGGAACACAAATTGAGCGCGAAAGACTTGCTGATATGCAACGACGAAGGAACTCCGTTGTGCTTGGCGGGCGTGTTTGGCGGCAAGGAATCAGGCATCACAGACGAGACGACGAACGTGTTCATAGAAAGCGCCTACTTCAACCCCGTGACCATACGCGAAACCGCAAGAAGACACGGATTGCAAACGGACGCATCGTTCCGCTACGAACGCGGCTGCGACCCTAACAACACGTTATATATATTGAAATATGCCGCCCTGCTGATTCAAAAAGTAGCAGGCGGTGAGGTGGCTCACGAGGTGATAGACCTCTACCCTACCCCTATCGAGCGCGCGAAGGTGACGCTGAAATACAAGTATGTAGATGGCTTGGTAGGCAGACACATCGACAAAGACATCATCAAGACCATCTTGAAACACCTTGAAATGGAGGTGGAACAGGAGGATGAAGAAGGATTGGAGATAGCCATACCGACGTATCGCGTGGACGTGACAAGGCCAGCAGACGTGGTGGAGGACATTTTGCGCATATACGGCTACGACAAGGTAGAACCGGACTTGAGCCTGAAAGGGTCGCTTTCGTTCTCGCCTAATCCAAATCCAGTGGCGTTGCAAAACAAGATTTCAGACCAGTTGAGCGCAAACGGATTTTTCGAAATCATGAACAACTCGCTGACGAAGGCATCCTATTACGAAAATCTGACGGAACGCAAGGCGGAGAACTGCGTGCGACTGCTGAACCCATTGTCGCAAGACTTGGCGGTGATGCGTCAGACGCTGCTCTTCGGCGGATTGGAAAGCATCGCTCACAACCGCAACCACAAGATAGCGAACCTGAAGTTCTACGAGTTCGGCAATTGCTACTACTACCATGCCGAGCGGGCAAAGGAAGGCGTTGCGTTGGCAGCGTACAGCGAAGACTGCCACTTGGGCATGTGGACATGCGGCAACAAGGAGGCACAGAGTTGGGTGCGTCCAGAAGCCAAGACGAGCATCTATGAACTGAAAGCGCACGTGGAGAACGTGTTGAAGAAGTTAGGCATTAACGCTTACGACTATGACGAGTTTGAAGACGAGTTGTACGACCAAGCGTTGAAGGTGGTGGCCAAGCAAGGCGGCAAAACGATAGCCACGATAGGAAAAGTGGCGAAGAGACTGCTGAAACAAGCGGACATTGACACGGACGTGTTCTATGCCGACATCAATTGGAACGTGGCACTGTCGCTGCTGAAGGGAAGGAGAATCATCTATAAGGAAATCAGCAAATTCCCAGAAGTGAAGCGTGACCTCGCCCTGCTGGTGGAAGAAAACGTGAAATTCGGCGACATCAAACGCATAGCGCAACAATGCGAAAAGAAGTTGCTGAAGAGCGTGACGCTGTTTGACGTGTATCAAGGCAAGAACCTTGAGGCAGGCAAAAAGAGTTATGCCGTGACCTTCATTCTGCAAGACGATGAAAAGACGCTCAAAGATCAGCAGATAGACGCTATCATGCAGAAGATTCAGAAGGAACTCGAGAAACAGTTGGGAGCGAAACTCAGATAGAGTTAAGAATCAGACCAACTTAGAAACAATAAATAATAAGCGTTTGGAGGATTTCCAAACGCTTATTTATTTCTTAAGAATCACTCTTCCTTTGAATTGCGCCATTTGACGTATTCGACGGAGGCAATTTCGAGTTTCTCATACCATTCGTTGCCGAACGCCTCGATAAGCGGCTGCTTGAGAAAACGGAAAACCGGTACATCAAGACGCTTGCCTTCGTCAAAAGCACACTTGCAGACGCTCCACTCGTGGACATTGACCGCCGTAAAGGTAGGATAGCGCGTGAGGCGCACAGGATAGAGCGCACATGAGAGTGGCTTGCGAAAAGTGGTCTTACCTTCACGAAAAGCACGTTCGATGGCGCACAACACACAGCCGTTCTCATCCTTATAGGCAAAGGCACAAATGGAATTATTGACCAAGGTGGTGACATCATCGCCATCCTTGTCCTTGTAGGAGACACCGTGGTTACGAATAGCATCACGACCTTCGGGAGTAAGGTAAGGCTCGAAGCGCGGCAGTTCGTCACGCAGCCGTCGCACCTCGTCGGGCAACAACGGCGCGCCCGCATCACCCTCGACGCAACACTGACCTTTGCAAACCGAGAGTTGGCAGACGAAGCGACGATCGAAGAGGTCGAACGATACTATTTTGTCATCAATTTGAAGCACGTGGGAGAGTAAAGTATTATGAGTTAAGAATTTTTCTTTGTCAGGCGGATGAGGGCGGCTTGCTTGTCAGTGAAGGAAGCGGGAACGGAGCCAACAACCCGTGACTTGTTTTGAGAAACGAAGTCTTTCCAATTGCGCGCCCCCTTGGTCTTGGTGAGCAAAGGATTGGACGTTTGGAGATAATGGCAAAGCGCGACCGCAAGAGCGTCGGTGGCATCAAGTTTGGCAGGCATGCGATCGGTGTCAATATAGAGCATGCGACGCAACATGTCTGCCACCTGTTCCTTAGATGCACGACCATTGCCCGTGATTGCCATCTTGATTTTGAGCGGAGCGTATTCGGCAATGGGGAGTTGACGATAAAGTCCCGCCGCCATGGCAACGCCCTGTGCCCGACCAAGTTTGATCATCGACTGGACATTCTTACCATAGAATTGCGACTCAAGACACATCTCGGTAGGATGGTAACGGTCGATGATGTCAAGCGTGCGCAGGAAAACTTGCCGCATGGTCTCGTAGGTATCCTTCTCCTTACGAAGGTCAATGATGTCCATGTCAACAAAGAGCGGACGGGCACCAGGAAGCACTCGCAAGACGCCAAAACCCATGACATTGCTGCCCGGGTCTATGCCTAATATGAGACGTTCGGCAGGCATTTGGAGTTGAGAGTTAAGATTTGGGGGAAACGTCAATTTTCTCCATCAAAGTGGAGAAGAAAAGCACCTGAGAGCCGAAGCGTTTGGAAAGAAGCGTATGGAGCGTCTTTTCATCACGGTCGAGCCATTGCTGAATGGTATGAGCGTCGGGGGCGAAGAGTTGCACGGAAATGGAAACGCCACTCATGCCCGTGTCGGTGAGTACACGCGAGACGACACAATCGGAGAAACCACCGAATGCATTGACAACGGAATGGTGTTCGTCCGAAAGCCAACGGAGGAAATCATCAAGCGACTGCTGTTCGACGACGTAGGTGGTGTTATAGATTTGCATTTGGCGTAAAGAAGGAAAAGTTGACACTGCCGTACTTGCGGTGGCGCAGGAAATCGGGACGATGTGAGAAATCGTTGCTCTTGGAATGCTCAAGGACAAAAATGCCATGGTCGGAAAGCAATCCCGCACTGACCACGAGGTCAGGCAAGGACTCGAGCGTAGGGAGCGCATAAGGAGGATCGGCAAAGACGACATCGTAACGTACACCAGCGTTCCGCTTCAAGAAGCGGAACACATCGGCGCAAACGACTTGCATGGACTGGAAATCGAGTTCCTGTGCCGTACGACGGATAAAGTTGGCTTGCATGCGATTGGATTCGACAGAGGTGACGGACGAAGCACCGCGCGAGGCAAACTCGTAAGAGATGCTGCCCGTGCCACTGAAAAGATCAAGAACCGTGATGTCGGTGAAATCGACGTAGCCAGCAAGGATGTCGAAGAGCGACTCTTTGGCAAAGTCGGTAGTAGGACGAGCGATGATGTCACGTGGAGGCTCGATGCGCCTCCCCTTGCGTGATCCTGAGATGATGCGCATGGGAGAAAGAGAAGAAAAACGAGGTTTTACTCCTCCCAGTTGCCCGCGTTGTTGTTAGGTTCGCTCACGTCACCGACACGGAGACCAGGATAGCGGTTGTAGTCCTCTTGTTGCTCGGTGATGTTGAGAATCTCCTGACGATCGAGGTCGCCCAGATAACTCTCAAAGGAAGCCTGCGCCTGGAAGAGCGGAAGGTTGATACCGCTTTGCTCTTGCTTTTGGATGACCGCCTCGAGTTCAAACTCCTTGCGCTGACCGTCCGGGCTTGCGACTTCGGAGTAAGGAATATAGCGAATCTCATTGACCGAAACGGAGTCGTAAACGTCCTTGAAGATGGCACCGAGCACAGGAACGAACGCGGAATCACGAACGAATCCTTCAAGTCCGTTGGCAGCGATTTCAGCCGCATTGCCACGACGGAGGATGGCTGCAACCTTAGCCTCGGTGAGACCTTTCTCCATTTGCTCATCGGAGAGCGTACCCTCTTTTCTCTCTTGAACTATCTTACCATTGCGGAGGAAGTCAACAAGCGTGTCGAAAGAAGCGGTATAGTGACCGTTGACCTCATTGAACGCTTTTTCAGCCGTACGGATATTGACGAGCGCACGGATTACAGCGTCTTCACGTTTCTCCTTGGTCTGTTGGAACTTGATGGGGTCGATGATGCTGGAGACGCAAAAATAAGCCAGGAGAACAGCGGAAATCGAGAGGAGCGCGATGACAGTGTGTTTGATAGGTTTTTGGTTCATAGTATGAGATTGCGTTTTATGATTTATCTTTGTAAAGAAATGCAAGGTGAACTGAATGCAAATGTAGAAAATAAATTACAAACACTCAGTGCCAAAAGCCAAATAATTTAGCGACACATGGATTTAGCCCAAGAGATAGAGAGCGACTTGCCCTTCGAGCCAACGGAGGAGCAGAGGGCACTGATAGACAGGTTGTGCGAGTTCGTCTTTGACAGGGAGGAGCATTCGGTATTCGTGCTGCGCGGATATGCCGGCACGGGCAAGACGAGCGTGACCGCCGCATTGATACGCACAATGAAGCGTTTCAGACAGCGGTTGCTGCTGATGGCACCGACAGGCAGGGCCGCCAAGGTGATGTCGAACTACAGCGGAACGGCAGCCTACACGATTCACAAAAAGATATATCGGCAACAGTCGATGGGTGACAGCCGCTTCACACTGAACGTGAATAACAGTCCGAGAACCTTTGTCATAGTGGACGAAGCCTCTATGATTTCGAACATGGAAAACGGTTTTTCAGAAAACGCCTCGTTCGGGACAGGCAGACTATTGGACGACTTGATTTCATACGTGTATTGCGGTAACGGTTGCCGACTGATGATAGTGGGTGACGACGCACAGTTGCCCCCCGTGGGTCAGATGGGAAGCCCCGCACTGAGCGACGACGAGTTGCGGAGTTACGGACTGAGCGTCTATGGCTTCACGTTGCGGAACGTGGTGAGACAGAGTTTAGAAAGCGGCATACTGAAAAACGCCACGAGGGTACGCTCGCTAACGGAGAGGAATGAGGACGTGAGGATGCCACGATTTGACATGGACGGCACGACAGACTTCATCCGGTTGAGCGGGGCGGAGTTGATAGACACGATGAACGACGAGTATCAGAAGGAGGGAACGGAGAACGTCATCGCCATCACGAGGAGCAACAAACAAGCGTTGGCGTACAACAGAGGCATACGGTCGCAGATATTGATGAGGGAGGACGAGATAGGGCGAGGCGACTTGGTGATGGTGACGAAAAACAACTACTTCTGGGCAAAGGAGAAGGAGGGTATGGAATTCATAGCCAATGGCGACATAGCCGAGGTCATCAAGGTGAAGAACCACATAGAGATGTATAACCGCCGATTTCTGGACTTGACGTTGCGCTTTATTGACTATGACGAGGAAGTGGACTGCAGGGTACTGGCGGACTCGCTGTACACGGACACACCGGCATCAGCGTCAGCCCTGACGGAAGGGCTACACAAGGACGTGGAGGAGGACTATATGGACATAGGCAACAGAAGGACCCGCCTACAGAAGATGAAAGAGGACCCGTACTACAACGCCTTGCAAATCAAGTTCGCATACGCCGTGACATGCCACAAGGCACAAGGCGGACAGTGGAAAGTGGTGTTCGTGGACCAAGGGGCGTTGTCCGTACAACCGACGGAAGACTATTACCACTGGCTATACACCGCCCTAACACGCGCAACGGAACGACTGTACGTGGTGAACTTTCCCGATGAGTGCTTCGGGAAGGAGCATGAGTGAAAAAAAGGGAAAGTCTCTCTTTAAGAGACAGACGAATCGCCTCGATTGAGAAGCCCCTCAACGAGTGAGTAGATGCCTTGCGCCACGTCAGGCTTGTTCATGGAATAGACATGAATGTGTCGCACGCCGTTGGCGATGAGGTCAACGATTTGTTCGGCAGCATAGATGATGCCCGCCTGCTTCATGGCGGCAGGAGAATCGCCGAAGTGATCCACAATGGCACGGAAACGCTCAGGCACGTTCATGCCAGAGAGCGAGGCACCACGATGGAGTTGCTTGGCACTGGTGATGGGCATGATGCCCGCCAAGATGGGAACGGAAATACCACGCGCACGAACGCGATAGAGGAAATTGTAGAAAACGTTGTTGTCAAGGAACATTTGCGTGGTAAGGAAGTCGCAACCGGCATCAACCTTCTGCTTGATGAAGTCGATGTCCTTCTCCTTGTTGACACTCTCAGGATGCCCTTCGGGATAGCAAGCCCCTCCGACACAGAGGTCGGAGTGGGACTTGATATAGCGAATGAGATCGACCGCATGAGGAAAGAAAGTCTCCGCCTTGCCGTCAAGAGGCATGTCACCACGCAACGCCATGACATTGTCAATGTTGGCGGACTTGATGGCATCGAGCATGGCGTCGGCACACTTCTGATCGACACTGACACACGTGAGGTGCGGCAAGAGCGGAACGCCATAGACATGGTGGATTTGTGCCGCCACCTCGATGGTGTAGCGACGCGTCGTGCCAGCCGCTCCGTAGGTGACCGACATGAAGTCAGGCGAAAGGGAGGCTATGGCGTTTGCCGCCCGCAACACGGAGGGGAGACTTTGCTCGCTCTTGGGCGGGAAAATCTCGAACGAGAGCGTGACCGTGTCGCGACTGAGAAGGTGGCTGATTTTCATTCCTTAGGAGTGTTTTTCTTGTAACTGAAGGACGTTTATTTCGTTTCGGTACGAAGCTCCTTTGCCGCCTGAACGAGGTTGCGGAGCGAAGCCGCCGTCTCCTCTACCCCACGAGTCTTGAGACCGCAGTCAGGGTTGACCCAGAGTTTGGAGATTTCGACATTCTGGAGCATCTTGCGCAAAGCGACCTTGATTTCATCGACGCTCGGAACGCGTGGAGAGTGGATGTCATAGACGCCCGGTCCGACTTCCGTACGGAATCCGACTTGCTTGAGAGCGGCAAGAATGAGCAGGTTGCCACGTGAAGCCTCGAACGTGATAACATCGGCATCCATGTCGTCGATGGCCTTAATGATGTCGTTGAACTCGCTGTAGCACATGTGCGTATGGATTTGCGTCTCCGGTTTCACGCCGCTGTGAACAAGTCGGAAAGCGGGGATGGCCCAGTCGAGGTATTGGCTTTGCCAATCGGAAACACGAAGCGGAAGTTTCTCACGAAGGGCGGCTTCGTCAATTTGAATGACACGGATGCCCGCCTTCTCAAGGTCAAGCACCTCGTCACGAATGGCAAGGGCTATTTGGAACGCTTGCTCCTTGCGGCTCACATCCTCACGAGGGAACGACCAGTTGAGAATGGTGACCGGTCCCGTGAGCATACCCTTCATAGGACGGGAAGTGAGCGACTGCGCATAAACAGACGTGGACACCGTGATAGGCGCGCGACGGCTGATGTCACCCCAAACGACAGGAGGTTTGACGCAGCGAGTGCCGTAGCTTTGTACCCAAGCGTTCTCGGTGAAGACATAGCCGTCAAGGTTGTCGCCGAAGTATTCAACCATGTCGTTGCGCTCGAACTCACCATGAACCAAAACGTCCAAGCCCAACTCCTCTTGCAAAGCGACACACTCGGCAATCTTGCGCTTGTTGAAATCGTCGTATTGCTGTTGGGTGATTTCGCCCTTCTTGAACTTGCGGCGGTTTTCACGCACGTCGGTCGTTTGAGGGAAGGAACCTATGGTCGTGGTTGGGAAAAGCGGCAAGTTGAGTTGTTGCTTCTGAATCTTCTCACGTTCAGCGAAAGCAGGCAGACGGGTGAAGTCGGAAGGCTTGAGGGCGGAAACGGCATCACGCACCGCCGTGTTAGGCTGCACACGAGAACCATTGAACAACGATTGGTTGGCATTGAAAGCAGCTGAAGACGACACCTCGGAACCGAACAAAGCAGCGAGTTCGGTAAGCTCGGTGAGTTTCTCCTCGGCAAAGGCAAAATGGCGAAGAACCTCTTGAGGCAACTTGGACTCGTTTGCCACTGTGTATGGAACGTGGAGCAACGAGCAAGAAGAAGAGAGGACCAATTCCGCACTTGGAGCAGCCGCCTTGATTTGGTCAAGGAGCGAGAGCGTGGCGCGATAGTCATTGCGCCAGATGTTCTTGCCATTGACAACGCCAGCAAAGAGCGTCTTGGAGGCAGGGAAGGAGTTTTTGCGAACAAGGTCGAGCGTCTGAACACCTTCGATGAAGTCGAGACCTACGCCATCGACAGGAAGAGCTACTACTTCATTATAAACGTCACGAATGTCACCGAAATAGGTTTGGAGCAAGAGTTTGACATTGCCCTTGCGAGCCGCAAGACGGGAATAGAGACGCTGGAGGAGTTGGATGTCAGCAGCATCAAGGTCACGAACGAGGTAAGGTTCGTCGATCTGCAACCATTCAACACCAGCCGATTGCAACGCGGAGAGAAGGTCAGCATAGGCATCGGCAACCGACGACTCGAAATCGGAAATGGACTTAGAACCCGTGAAACGAGCCAACTTGAGGAACGTGAACGGACCTTGAACGACCGCCTTGACACGAAGCGAAAGAGACTTAGCCTCAGCCACCTCGTCCAAAAGTTTGGACGCATTGAGCGAAACGACGGATGAATCGTCGATTTCAGGAACGAGGTAATGGTAGTTGGTGTTGAACCACTTCTTCATGGCGAGGGCGGTCACGTCGCCCTTGTCACCTTGGTAACCATGAGCCATGGCAAAATAGGTATCGAGCGAAGAAAGACCGAGTTGACGATAACGTTCAGGAACAATGCCAAGGAGGACAGCCGTGTCAAGCGTTCCGTCGTAGAA
Source organism: Paludibacteraceae bacterium (assembly GCA_017446585.1). Lineage (GTDB taxonomy): Bacteria > Bacteroidota > Bacteroidia > Bacteroidales > Paludibacteraceae > UBA4363. The sequence continues at coordinate 15,215 of JAFSQL010000008.1, read as the reverse complement.
CGAGAAATCGCCTACGGGGAGAAGGGAGATGCCCGCTTGCTGTTGCTTTTTCCAATGTTCGGAACGAAGACGCTTTGCCTCCGCTTGGAGTTCGTCAGAAGAAGCAAGACCCTTGAAGTAACGCTCAGTAACCTTTTTCAACTCGCGGTGGGCACCCACACGCGGATAACCAATAATCGTCGTTTGTAATGCCATAAGATTTATATCGTTTTTTTGGATTATTTTCGGGCGCAAAGGTCATACATAGAATCGAAATGACAAAGATTTTTTGTTTTTTCAGAAAATAATACCAAAACTATCTAACAAATAACTATAATATCAAACACTTTTTTCTAAATAATCTTATAAATTTAGATTGTTCGTAAAACAGAATGAAATATCAATGGCAACTGACATCCATTAGGAAAAACTACCTACCTTTGTATTAAGTGAAAGAAACACAATTATTATATGCCAAAAATTTTCGAATATTTTGGGTTCATCTTCTACTTCTATTCCAATGAACATGAACCAATACACGTTCATGTAACACATGGAGGGAAGGAAAGCATTTTCGATCTTATTTTAATGGATGGCGAATTAACCGAAATTAAAATGAGGAAAAAATTTGGAGCCGAACCGTTATCAGAGAAAGAAAAGCATACAGCTGTTGCTTTCATTCAAAAATATCACGTTAACATTATTGAAAAATGGATTAAATTCTTCGTGCTAAAACAAAGCATCAGAAGCACAAACATAAAGAAGAAAATATAGAAAGGAGGATCATCATGGAGCGCATTTACATCATAAAAGCAGAAAATGCGGGCAATTTGACCCTACACATAACTTTCAACGACAACACAGCACAAACTGTGAACATTGGGGACTTCATTAGAAAGAATCCTCACCCTCAATACAACAAATACCTTAATCCTCAAAAATTCAACTGTTTTAGTCTTGAAAACGGTAATATCGTGTGGGGAAAAAATTGGGATATGATTTTCCCCATTGAACAACTTTATACGGGTACATTAAAATAGAAGGATATATGTTTATTTACATTTCACTTGCCATTGAGATAGTGCTGGGCATCGTGGTGGCATTCGGTTCGTCGAAGGCGATAGAGAACAAGTTCATGAAATACTTGACATTGGGCGTGGGTATCGTAATAGCCATCATTGCCTTGATTGCCTTGGTTTACATCGCAATGAAAAACTTCTTCATACAACATTAAAGAATAGACTAAGAAGACTGACATGAGCATTGACATGAGAGACGCGAACGAAGCAACAGAAACGCTTCGACAAGCGACAGAAAGAATAGCGGAACAGATAAGCAAAATGAGCGAATGCCTGACGCAAAGCGAGCTGGAGATAGCGCAATTGAAAGCGGAGGCAGAAAGGCTCGAAACGGAAAAGGGAGAATTGCAAGCACAAGTCAACGCACTGAGGGCGGAGATAGACAAACTGCAAAAAGAGAAAGCACAGGAGGAGCAGACAAAAGCCACCGAGGAAGAACAAACGGAAACGACCGTGGCTGTCGCGCAGACAGAAGTGACAGCGCAGGAAACGAACGTGACCGAACAGGGAACCTCGGAAACCGAGATACAAGAAGAGGAAACGACCAAGAACGATAACGACGAGCCGAGTCCAAAAAACGAGGAAACGAGTGAAGCGCATGAAGTGGAGGGAAAAAGCAACGAGGTGAAAGAAGCGTCCCACGCCACGGTAGGCGACAGCATACAAACATCGTCAGAAGCCTTGGCGGACAGCCTGTCGAAGAAACACATTGAAGACTTGAACAAGGCATTGACGCTGAGCGACAGATTCCTATTCCAAAGAGAACTGTTCGGGAATGACGCCCAAATGATGGCGAAGACGTTAGACGCCCTGAACAAGTGTGCGGACAAGGACGCGGCGGAGGACTACCTGTCAGAGAACTTCACCTCATGGGATCCCGAGGACGCGACCGTTCGTCAATTCCTCATTTTGCTGTCACGGAAATTTTAGTCAACGAAAGAATCAAGACACGCCATGCTCTATTTGGTACCCACACCGGTCGGAAATCTTGAGGACATGACCTTTCGCGCCGTCAAGACGTTGAAGGAAGTGAGTCTGATACTTGCGGAAGACACGCGCACGTCATCGGTATTGTTGCACCACTACGACATTCACACCCCGATGAGGAGTCACCACAAGTTTAATGAACATCAGACCGTGTCGCAAGTAGTGGAGCAACTGAAAAGCGGGGAGGACATAGCCCTGATAAGCGACGCCGGCACGCCAGGCATCAGTGACCCGGGTTTTCTCTTGACACGAGAAGCCATCGCCGCCGGGGTGAAAGTGGAATGCCTGCCAGGCGCGACCGCCTTCGTTCCCGCCTTGGTGGCGAGTGGATTGCCCTGTGACCAATTCACCTTCATCGGATTCCTGCCCGTGAAGAAAGGAAGACAAACTGCCCTGAACGAATTGAAGGAAGAGACAAGAACAATGATAATATACGAATCGCCGTATCGCGTGGCAAAAACCTTCGGTCAACTTGCCGAAGTACTGGGCGGAGAAAGAAGGGCCTCAGCGAGCAGGGAAATCAGCAAGGTGCATGAGGAAACCGTGCGCGGAACGTTATCAGAATTAGCGACCCACTTTGAGACGAAAGCGCCCAAGGGAGAATTCGTGCTTGTCGTGGCAGGTAAATGAGAGAAGAGATTGCTATCATGGCACGAAAATTGTACTTTTGCAACGGAAAAAACAACCTTAAAACATAAACACAAATCAAAACAATGAAAAAGACACTGATTGCCCTTGCCTGCACAATGGCTATCGCCATGGGCGCAAACGCACAGGTAACGAAAACGTTGAGCGTCGTTCCCGGCGGATTAGACAAAGCCCTCACCTATGACGAGAAACAAAAAACAACCGAACTGATCCTGAGCGGACAAGTAGATGCCCGTGACTTTGAAATCATGCGTGACAGAATGCCCGCATTGGAGTATATCGACTTGAAAGACGCCTCGATAGTAGAATACAAGGGCAACAAGGGAACACAATATACAGACAAAGGTCGTCCGATGGACGCATCGTATGCCGCCAACACGATTCCACAAAACGCCTTCTTCAAGAACGGCAACGGAAGCGGCAAGAGAAGCCTGAAGAAAGTGATTTATCCATCCGACCTTGAGGGCGTTGGCGCGCAAGCGTTCTACGCATGCTACGCACTGGAGGAAGTGTCATTCCCTGCCGGTGTGAAGAAGTTGGATGACGAAGCCTACTATAACTGCAAGGCGTTGAACAGCATCAGCGTGGAAGGAGACGCGCCGGTGGCGAAGATGGGCAAAGGCGTGTTCTATGCCGTTAATCCAGCCACTTGCATACTGCACGTGAAGAAAGGCACATCGGAGCAATTCAACGCTGCCAAGCAGTGGAAGGACTTCAAGAAAAACATCACGGAAGACATCGAATAAAAAAAACGAATACAGAATATGAAAGAGCGGCGCAAAAAGTGCCGCTCTTTTCTTTTTCAAAAATAACGGACGAAGGAAGAAAAATTCGATAAAATTCATATCTTTGCAGGCTATTTTGGAGATAGTGCGCACAAAAAGGTTTTATCAGAAACACATTAGAAAGAAGCATGCGACAATTAAAAATCACTAAGTCAATCACTAACCGTGAAAGTGCCTCACTTGACAAGTATCTACAAGAGATAGGCAGAGAGGACTTGATAACCGTAGATGATGAAGTGGAATTGGCACAACGCATTCGCAAGGGTGACCAACGCGCGTTGGACAAGTTGACCCGCGCGAACCTGCGTTTTGTCGTGAGTGTGGCGAAGCAATACCAAAACCAAGGTTTGAGTTTGCCTGACTTGATAAACGAGGGTAACCTCGGCTTGATAAAAGCCGCACAGAAATTTGACGAGACGCGCGGATTCAAATTCATTTCATACGCCGTATGGTGGATTCGTCAATCGATTCTTCAAGCCTTGGCAGAGCAGAGCCGCATCGTTCGCTTGCCGCTGAACCAAGTTGGTTCGCTGAACAAGATAAACAAAGCCTTGAACCGCTTTGAGCAACAACATGAGCGCAAGCCATCAGCGGAGGAGTTGTCGAAGGAGATAGACATGCCTGTGGAGAAAGTGGCAGACACGATGAAGGTGAGCGGACGTCACACGTCGATAGACGCACCGTTTGTGGAAGGCGAAGACAACAGCCTGCTTGATGTCATCGTGAACGAAGATTCACCAAAGGCGGACAGGGATTTGATCAACGAAAGCCTCGCGACGGAAATAGACCGTTCGCTTGCCACATTGAGCGAGAGAGAGAGCGACATCATCAAGATGTTTTTCGGCATCGGATACCAAGAGATGACGTTGGAGGAGATTGGTGACAAGTTCAATCTGACCCGTGAGCGCGTGCGTCAAATCAAGGAGAAAGCGATTCGCCGCTTGCGTTCGACACAACGATGCAAATTGCTGAAATCGTATCTCGGAAACTAAAAAAATTAACAAAGAGAAGAAAGAAAGACCTTGGCAATGATGTCAAGGTCTCTTTTTTTTACCACTCGATGGGCGTGATGCCATGCGAGAGGAGGTAATCGTTCGCCATGCGAAAATGGTTGCAACCAAAGAATCCCCGGTAAGCAGAGAGCGGAGACGGATGAGCCGTCTTGAGGATAAGATGGCGTGAGGCATCAATGACCTGTCCCTTGCGTTGAGCGTAACTGCCCCAAAGCATGAAGACGAGGTTCTGCCGATGAAGGCTGAGCAAGGAGATGACCGCATCGGTGAACGTTTCCCAACCGATGCCCTGATGAGAATTGGCTTGATGCTGTCGAACCGTGAGCGTGGAGTTGAGCAGGAGAACACCCTGTCGCGCCCAACGCAAGAGCGAACCACTCTGCGGCACGGGGGTGTTGAACTCGGAGGCAATCTCCTTGTAAATGTTAACCAAGGAAGGAGGGAGCGGCACGCCGTCAGAGACAGAGAAGCAAAGTCCTTCCGCCTGCGAAGGTTCGTGATAAGGGTCTTGACCAAGGATGACCACCTTGACCGAAGGGAGCGGACACTGGTCGAAGGCATTGAAGATGAGACGCGCGGGAGGATAGACCACGCCGCGTTGATATTCGGTCCGAACAGCCTCGGCAAGCGCATGGAAATAGGGTTTGTCGAACTCCTGCTGAAGGAGCGAGCGCCAAGATGGCTCAATGCGGACGTTCATGGGTCAAGTGTTGTTTGGAATCAGAAAGGTCGCGCGGAGGGATTGAGGAGTTCGAAGATGGGCTCGCCCTGCGCGGCGTTAGGGAACGGCAACCCCATAAGGAGGTCAATGGTAGGTGCGATGTCAAGTACAGAAACGGAACGATTAAGCCTCGTCTTCTTGACACCTGAGCCGTAAAAAATGAGCGGCGCATAGTTGTTGGATCGAGTGGAGATACCAATTTTCTCCTTGACGGTAGGCACGTCCACCCATCCCGGTTTGAGATAGATGAGGATGTCGCCCGTCTTGCCGTATTGGAAGGCGTTTTTTGCCAAAGAGACTTGCGGGTTATCATTGGTGACACGATCCATGTCTTGCGCCCGGAATGCCGTTTGAACCCCTTCGAAGCGGGTCATGAAATTCGCCACATTGATTTCGACCGAATCGACGTTCAGTCCCTTGCGCTTGATTTCGTCCTTGTTCAGGAAGATTTGACCATGGTAGTAGCCAAAGACGAAGTCCGCCTGACCGTATTGTGCCATGAGATAAGTGTTGAGCAACGACATGCTGCGTTCGGAAATGAAATAGCCACTCGGGATGCCGTAGGTCTGCATACGTTCAGGAGAGACGTACTCGACTTGCGGGGCGGAGAGGACGTAAAGGACGTTTGATTCGCCACAGAGTTCCTCAAGGTCGTTGATGAAATCTTGCAATTCACCGTCAAGACGATAGTACATGTCTTGTACCTCGGCAGGAATGCCCATGGATGACGGAAGGTCGGAAACGCAGACCGTGAGTTGGAGGTTGAGCATGTCAGGTTCATCATCAACCCCAAGAAAATCATCCCGCACGGCATCGATAGCCGTCTCGCAAACCATGGAATTGACAAACGGACAACCTCGCAAGAGTCGGACACGCTTTTGGAAGTCGAGGTCTTGCAGACGGTAAGAGAAAGACGGTGAAGTGTGTCGCTGAGCGGAGTTCTCCTTATAAAAAGTAGGACTATAGGCATTCGTCCACGTCTTGGAGATGTATTCGCCAGCAAGATTGTCTGCGTTAGACTTGGAAGCCCAGGAAGGGAGTGACTCGCCATAGGCGGTCGTAGTGGCCCATTGACCATTGACAGAAGAAATCCACACCGCCCTCCCCTTGTGTCCGGAAAGGATGAGTGCCATTTCCGGTTCGATGGCAATGGAGACAGTCTTACCTTTGCCACGTGTGCGCAAGCGCAACTCGTCAGCAATGGTGCTGGCTGAAATGGAAGCCGGGGATAGTTTGAGAGACGTGTTAATTCCTTGGGCGTGCTTGTCATAGAGACAAGAGCGAGAATGACCCGTGTTGACATCCCAATAGGTATCGGCACAGACACCATGATAGGCAGGAACGGAACCCGTCATAAGCGTAGCATAGTCAGCCGACTTGCCGACATTAAGGTAAGGGAATTTGACAAAGGGAGCATAGCAACCACCTTGAATAAGACGTTTGAAACCACCGTCACCGAAGTCATCCCAAAGCAGTTCTATATAATCAGAACGCAAGCCGTCAACGACAATATTGACAAGCAGTTTGGGTTTTTGCGCACAAACAAGAGCGTCAGAAAGGGAGAAAAGAGAAAAGAGAAGAAAAAGTGTTTTTTTCATCGCACGTCAAAAAGGGAAATACCAATCTGCCTGCCGAAAGGACGTTCTTTCACTTGTCACGAAGCAGTTCCTTGATTCTGCCCGCCAAGCGGATGTTGAGTGTCAACATGAGAGGCAGGAAGGCGATATTGAACTGTTGCGGAATGAACAAGAAACCAACGACAGAAGCAAAGACGGAAAGAAACAGCACGGCAGAAAAAAGGAGGGAGAGACGACACAAAGCGCGGAAACAGATGACAACCGCATAAGGAAGGGAAAGCGGAGATAACCAAAGGAGGTTGAAATTGTCATGGACAAGCGGGTGGAGGGAGCAGAAAGAAAGGTAGAACAAGAGACAGCCCAGAAGTCCTGAGAAGGAAAAGAGGATGACATCCAGCACCTTGAGATAGGTAGGGAAAAGGATAGTGACAATGCCTACTACCATCAAGACAAAAAGCATGACCCAGAGAGGCTCGACGAGCGGAGAACGGCCGAAGTCATCGGACTCGGGAACAAGGGTTCGGGAGGCGGAAACAATAGGTTCGCCATTGAACTTGGTAGCAATGGAGAAGTCGGATTCTACCTCAAGAGGCAGGAACATGCGCAAGCGTTGAGAAGCAACCTTGTCAGCCTCAGAGCCGATGAGCATGTCAATGCCGAACTTGTTCCAAGAGTCTTCGCCAACATAGTCAGCGATGAGGTCACGAAACGTATCTTCACAATGCTTATCCTTATAGTTCAGCGTCTGCATCTCGAGCGAACGCTCAATGATGTCACGCGGACGGGTGGCGCAATTGTCAAAAACAAAATTATAGAGATAGGTGGCGTTTTCGGGACGAGCGTTGGAGAGCAAAGCATTCCACAAACGATTCTTTTCGTCAGGAGAGAGGTTGAGCACCTGTTCACGCACGGATCGACCCTCCATGGAATAGTGCAGGAGCATGGCGGCAGTGTTGTCCACGCTGAGACAGTAGTAAGTTTCGCCAGCGATGAACTTGCCATAGAAGTTTGGAGTATTGAAATTGAACGTGCCGTAGTTGAAGGCGACATCAAGACGCATGTCAGGATCAGAGACACGAATGGCAGAGTGCCCGAAAGCGGCATAGACTTCCTCACCGGGGTCAACCGTGAGCAGGGAGATGGAAGCGGAAGGCGACAACACACTGCCTTGCGCATTCAGCCCGATACAGGAGAGAATGGCTAAGAAAAGGACAAGAAGTTGTCGTGCCATGGCTTAGGGAAGACGGTAAGAATCAATCGTCGAGAGTGACCGTTCCCGAGGCTGGGGCAACGGTGCTTGAGCCCTTCATGTCGCAAGAGCCACAGAATACCGCTTGAGGCTCGATGACGAGCACCTTGGTAGAGACATCTCCCTTGACATTGGCGGTAGAGTGAAGAGAAAGCGTATCAGCGACACGCATGTTCCCCTCGACCTTGCCAAGGATGTCGGCATTGACACAGACGATGTCACCAACGACCTTGCCTTCAGCACCAACCGTGACACGACCTTGGCAGTCGATTTTGCCCTCGATAAAACCATCAACACGGAAGTCGGTGCGAGAGGTGACATTACCTTTAATGACCGTGCCTTGCGCAATAGCGTTGGAGGCGGAGGTGACGGGCGCGTTATATTCTTCTTTGCTCATTTGTATATTCAAAAGTTTATGGTTATGGGTTATAATCGTTGGTCTTCAAAAAATCACAAGTCAATATTGTCGTCGGCAGAATCGGAAACTATCGACTCAGCGGCATCATAGGAAGCCACCTCGTCGGAGAAAGCGACCATGCGTATTGCCGTCACGGCAGCCTCATCGCCCTTGTTGCCAAGAGCACCACCACTGCGCGCACGGCTTTGTTCGATGTTGTTGTCGGTGAGGACACCAAAGACATAAGGAATCTCGCCCAAGGAATTGAGTCGAGCGAAACCTTGGGAAACGCCTTGCGCTATGAAATCGAAATGGGGCGTTTCGCCACGAATGATGCAACCGAGACCGATGACGGCGTCAACGTCAGCATGGTCAGCCAACAGGCGGGCAGCATAGGTCAGTTCGAAAGCACCGGGAACGTGGTGAACAAGGATGTTGTCACGCTGAACGCCATTGCGAACGAGGGTATTGACACAACCACGAAGGAGACGGCTTGTGATTTCGGCATTCCAATCACTGACGACAATGCCAAACGCCATGTCTGAAGCATCGGGCATGGATGCCGCATTATAGTCGGACAGGTTATGATTTTTTGTCGCCATGACTTGTATGATTTGCGCTCGTCGGAGCGGTTAGTTTAGTTATTTCTTAGAGACCGCGGCACGCTCAATCCACTTGTCAGCCTCTTGGCTTTCTGGGCTTTGAGGGTATTTGGACTTGATGGCCTTGTAGAGTTGGATAGCCTCATCAGCCTTGCCTTGCGTCTCAAGCACGTTGCCAGCCTTGCGGAGGTAGATGGAAGAGAGGGCGATGTTGTCCTTTTCGTAAGCCTTCTTGTAGTATTTCAGAGCGTTGTCAAGGTCACCAAGTTCGCAGTAAGAGTCGCCGATGACCCCCATGATGATGACGCTCGGGTTGATGGAGCCCTCGTCGTCGAAATCGTTGGCGAAATCAATAGCCTCTTGATACTTGCCAAGATGGAAGCAGCAGACAGCGGCATAGTAGTTAGCAAGGTTTCCACTCGCCGTTCCAGAATACTCGTCAGCAATGGCGGCGAAACCGATGAAGTCAAGGCTGTCACCGTCGAGGGCGGCTTGGAAATTGTCGGCAGCGAAGAGTTGCTGTCCCATTTGCATTTGGTCCTGCGCCTCAACGTCGCGCGGTTGGATGTAGTATCTGTTGACAAGGAAAACGACAGCGGCAATCACAACGATGCCCGCCAACGCAATCCAAATTTGTTTCTGATATTTTTCGAGCCACATCTCGAGACGTGAAACCGCAGTTTCGATTTCAGCAGCCACGTCTTTCTTCGCATTGTCTTGTTTGTCAGCCATTATTTTATCGATTTGTTAGGTTTTGATTTTTTTATTAAACGCAAAGGTAATTCTTTTTTCCATGAATAACCGCCCTAAAGGAAAATAAAAACAAGGGAGCATCAACGGAGAGAGCATGAGGAGGGCAAAGAGAAAGGAAGATGACGAAAAATGAGAGAAAAACACGTACATTTGCATCATGTACTTGGAACGACTGAACCTCATCAACTTCAAGAACGTAAGGGAAGCGGACCTGACCTTTTCGGAGAAAATCAATTGTTTGATAGGTCATAACGGCGCGGGGAAGACGAACGTGCTTGACAGCATCTACTTCCTATCGCACTGCAAGAGCTTTTACAACACCCTTGACACCCAATGCGCCCGCCACGGAGCGGACTTCATGGTGATAGAGGGTCACTACGTGATGGAGGACGGGAGGGATGAGCGCGTGTATTGCGGTCTGCAGGCGGGGAAGCATAAGAAATTCAAACGGAACGACAAAGTATATAAACGACTGTCGGACCACATAGGGTTGCTCCCCTTGGTAATCGTGTCGCCAGCGGACCAGACACTCATCAACGGCGGGAGTTCGGAGCGGAGACGACTGGTGGACAGCATCATCTCGCAACGTGACCACGAGTACCTGCACCTACTGATAAGATACAACAACGCATTGCAACAGAGGAACGCATTGTTGAAGCAGGAAGGAAAGGTTCAAGACGAGGTTATAGACGTGTGGGACTATCAGTTGAGCGAGTATGGAACGGAAATATTCAAAAGGAGAAAGACGTTTATTGACGCTCTAACCCCCATTTTTCAGCACTACTACTCCTACCTTTCGGAGGACAAAGAAAGGGTGGGCATAGGGTATGAATCGACCCTGACAGAAGAATCGTTGGCAGACCAACTGAAGAAAAACAGGGAACGAGACTTGCGCGTGGGGTTCACGACATGCGGCACGCATCGCGATGACTTGAACATGCTGATAGAGGACTACCCCATCAACCAAGTGGGTTCGCAAGGACAGTGCAAGACCTATCTATTGGCACTGAAGTTGGCACAATTTGACTTTTTGAAAAAAGAGACAGGGAAGACGCCATTGCTGCTGTTTGACGACATCTTTGACAAGTTGGACGCACGGAGGGTGGGACGCATCATAGAATTGACCTCATCGAACCACTTCGGACAGATATTCATCACGGACACCAATCGAGAACATATTGACGACTTGATAGCGAAGATGGGGCAAGAAAACAAAATCTTTGACGTTGAGGACGGGGAGGTGAGAGAATTAAGAATTAAGGGTTGAAGATAAAGAGTTGAGAATTAAAAACTAACTTTGCACGGGAAACAACAAGATTCCGCGAGAGCGCAATAAACACCGCAACATAACAAACAAGATTCGCAAGAAAAAAAATGAACAGCGAGAACAACCGATATAACAGGCGCGGCGTGTCAGCCGACAAAGAAGACGTACACAACGCCATCAAGAACATTGACAAAGGATTGTATCCCAAAGCATTCTGCAAGATACTGCCCGACCTGTTGGGCGGAGATTCGGACTACTGCAACATCATGCACGCCGACGGTGCCGGCACGAAGTCAGCCCTCGCCTATGCCTACTGGAAAGAGACGGGCGACTTGGGCGTGTGGAAGGGCATCGCGCAAGACTCGCTCATCATGAACATTGACGACTTGATATGCGTCGGAGCGACCGACAATATCTTGTTGTCATCGACCATTGGGAGGAACAAACACTTGATTCCGGGCGAGGTCATCGCCGCCGTCATCAACGGCACGGACGAATTGCTCTCCGAGATGCGCTCACTGGGCGTGAACATCTATTCATCGGGCGGTGAGACGGCAGACGTGGGCGACCTCGTGCGCACGATTGTCGTGGACAGCACCGTGACGTGCCGCATGAAACGCTCGGACGTCATCAACAACGCCAACATCAAAGCGGGCGATGTCATCGTGGGATTGGCGTCGTTCGGTCAAGCCACCTACGAGAAACGTTACAACGGAGGCATGGGCAGCAACGGACTGACCTCCGCGCGCCATGACGTGTTCGCACATTACTTGGCGCGGAAATATCCCGAAACCTACGACCACGCCACGCCAGACGAATTGGTGTACAGCGGCAGTTATCATCTGACCGACGAGATAGAGAAATTAAGTATAGACGCGGGTCAGTTGGTGCTCTCCCCTACCCGCACGTACGCTCCCGTGGTAAAACGCCTGCTGGACGAGTTGCGTCCGAACATTCACGGCATGGTGCACTGTTCGGGCGGCGCGCAGACCAAGATACTGCACTTTGTAGAGAACCTCCACGTCGTGAAGGACAACCTCTTCCCCGTACCTCCACTATTTGAAATCATACAAAAAGAGAGCGGCACGGAGTGGCGAGAGATGTACAAGGTATTCAACATGGGACACCGCCTTGAGGTTTATCTGCCGGAAGCCCATGCGGACAAGGTGATTGAAATCTCGAAATCGTTCGGCATCGACGCCCAAGTGATAGGTCACTGCGAGGCGGGAGAAGGTGCGTCGCTGACGCTCACATCGCCTTTCGGGAAGTTCGAGTACTAATTTTTACACATTTAGTTCTAAAACTCATATAAAACAGTTCGGGACGTGTTGTTTTCACACACAAACCGAGCTTGGAGAAGTTAGCCTCTAAAAATGGAAAACGCCCCTCAAGTATGCTGCCTTACGGCGCGCCTGAGAGGCTTATTATCTTTGAGTAGTAACTATCAGAATTTGATAGTGCAAAGATAGGTGCTTTCTTTTTTACTTACAAAAAAGTCAGTAAGCTCCTCTCCTCTATAATGACCAAGAGCATTCTCTATGTCTGCCCAAAAGTTACATTCATTACTGCAAAAATAGTCGCACCATTCGACCATTTTTGCAGTACAAAGATGGAGTAAAGATGGGAGATGCGATAAAACACCCTTCAAGGTGGTAGGTTACCACTTTTTAGGGCTTATTTTTGAATAAATCAGGAAAAGTGCTGTTAGTTTAAGAAATAAATCGTTAATTTGCACTATAAAGGCGGTAACTTACCACCTTAGACAGCCGTTTTTTTGATTTTATGAGTTAATATAACGATATAATGGCACGAGAAAAGTTAAACGCATTATTTGAAAGATGGACGGCATTACAACCTCTCACAAACAATCAGCAGTATTGCTTGAGTCGGCGTTTCACAGTGGAATATAACTACAATAGTAACCACATTGAAGGAAACACTCTGACCTATGGACAAACAGAACTTCTGCTGATGTTTGGTACGGTTAGCGGAGAAGGGCATCTGCGGGATTTCTCAGAGATGAAAGCCAGCCAGGTGGGACTTGAGATGATGAGTCAATTGGTGAAAGAGGGAAACTTGCCGCTTACACAGACGTTTATCCGTCAGCTTCACAAAGCGCTCTTACGCGAGGACTACACCGTTTATCACAACCTTCCCGGAGGCGTTCAGACGAGCTATGTCATTCATGCCGGGCAGTATAAGATACGCCCTAACAGCGTGATTACACGCTATGGCGACCGCTTTGAGTACGCATCACCAGAAGAGACACCAGCTTTGATGACAGATTTGGTGAATTGGTACAACGATGTTGAGGTTTCGAGCAAGTATTCTGTCGTGGAACTGGCTGCTTTGTTTCATTACCGCTACATCCGCATTCACCCGTTTGAGGATGGTAATGGGCGTATTGCCCGACTGATGGTAAACTATATCTTAGCTCGGCATGGATGGCCAATGATAGTGGTGCGAAGCAGGAAGAAGCAAGAATATTTAGAAGCACTGCACAAGGCAGACCTCGTCGTAGGACCGACACCTTCAGAAGGTGCTCATGCAAACCTTACCAAGATTAGGAAATTTGTGGCTTATTTTACTAAACTCGTGGAGGACGAATTGGCATATAACATTGCCTATATAGAAAACAAAGATGATAAGGTATGGTGGTACGATGGAGAGAAACTTACTTTCCGTACCCCTAACTCTCCGAAAATATTAGGTCTCCTAATAAAAAATCCGTATCTGACATATGCCAAGTTGTCTGAAGAACTTGGCATAAATGTTTCTGCCATTCAAAAACTCATTGAAGGCATGGTTAAAAAAGGATATATTCAACGACGTGACTCAGATAAGTCGTGGCACGTCTTAGCATCCTCTGTCATTAGATAATTTTCAAATGCCATTTTTGAGGGCTGAATCAACCTGCATCATGGAGTTATCGCAACCATTAAGAATAATTTAAGCAACAACGACCGACAACGGGTTGGCACACAAACAAAGGGCAACCCTGCGGGGTTGCCCTTTGCTTCATAAGAAGTCCGGTAATGTGTCTTATTCAAAGCGTATGTTGACCCTGCGGTTCTGAGCGCGTCCCTCAACCGTCTTGTTAGAAGCGACCGGTTCGGTCTGTCCCTTAGACTTAATCTCCGCTATGTGGGCAGCGCGTTCCGCGGCGACGGCGCAGAGGTCGTGGTTCAGGACAGCGGCTACAAGACTGTCAGCCTCGTGCTTGACCCGTTGCGTGAGGCGTACGGCAAGCCGATAAACGTGAATAGCGGCTATCGCTGTCCTAAGTTGAACAAGGCAGTGGGCGGCAGCTCGACAAGTCGGCATGTGCTTGGCCGGGCAGCTGACAACACAGGCGGCAGCAAGGTGGAAAACAAGAAGCTGTTTGATTTGGTCAAGTCGTTGAAGCTGCCGTTTGACCAGCTGATATGGGAGAAAGGCGGAGTCTGGGTGCATGTGAGTTGCAGCCCAAGAAACAGAAGACAGGTGTTGTCAATCAGCAAGTGATTAAACGGCATTCATCCGCCGTTTGAACGACAAAAAAGGCAGAGTTCCGTCAATTCGGTTCTCTGCCTCCTTTTTCAAAAAAATGTACTTTTCGTTTTGGCGATTATATTTCTGTCATCCTCTTTCTATTTTATTAATTCTCAGATAGTTTTTGTCTTGATGATATCTGATAGGAAAACTATTCCACTTTGCCTCCGTTCAGGAAATATCTCGTGCCGTCTTTCTCAATATAGATTATTCCGTTGCGGTCAATGATTTTCTTCACTTCTCTCTTTTCTGCTGCGGCTTCATTCACGCCAGTGGCAGGAATGGCCTGTATGTTTGTGAAATTCTTCCATTCGTCTGCCGCTTTGTATGCGTCAACGCTTCCTGCTGGCACATACAGAGGAATGTTGTAATTTGACACAATCCCATTAGTTGATGAATAATACGGAGGGTTTGTTGCTTCTACTGTCATGCTTGTCAGTCCGTCGCAGCCATAGAACGCGCTACTTCCAATGCTCGCGACGCTGTTTGGGATGGTGACGCTTGTCAGTCCTGTGCAGCCTGAGAACGCGTACTTTTCAATGCTTGTCACGCTGTTCGGGATGGTGACGCTTGTCAGTCCTGTGCAGCCATAGAACGCGCTACCTCCAATGCTTGTCACGCTGTTCG
>JAFSQL010000007.1 GCA_017446585.1 Paludibacteraceae bacterium | reverse complement strand
TAATGAGGAGGAAAGCCATGAGTAAATGCTTGTTTTGCTACAAGGAATTGAACGAGGGAGAGAAGGATTTTCATGCCCGTTGTGCCCGCAAATTCTTTGGTACGTCCACAGCACCTGACATGGAATACACACAATCCGACATGGACCGTTTGGGCGAACAAATCATCCGTTCGCAGACAACATTGACGGGCGTGCAGCCCAAATTGTCGTTGAACCTACAAAAGCACGAAGGGGGTCAACGATTGACCATAGTTGGATTATGGGGTGCCTATATCTTTAAGCCTCAGACTTCAAGGTTTGCGGAGTTGCCCGAGAATGAAGACCTTACTATGCACCTTGCTGAGATCGCTGGACTAAAAACGGCACAACATTCTTTGATTCGCCTTGCTGATAATTCGTTGAGTTACCTCACTCGCCGCATGGATCGCGATGCAAAAGGAAACAAACTGGCGATGGAAGATTTTTGCCAACTTACAGAGCGACAGACGGAATACAAATACCGCAGTTCATATGAGCAGGTGGCTAAAGCTATCGAACGCTATTCCACCGTTCCGCAATTGGATGTGATCAATTATTACGAAGAGATAATCTTTTGTTGGCTTACGGGCAACAACGACATGCACTTGAAGAATTTCTCTCTGCTGTCGCTGGGCGATAGTCGATATGAGTTATCGCCTGCATACGATTTGCTCAATGTAGCCATTGTAAATCCTGCTGACACCGAAGAATTGGCCCTCACCTTGAATGGCAAAAAACGTCGTGTTTCCCGCAATGATTTTGTTGAAGCTGCAAGTAGGTCTGGCGTTTCGGAGAAAGTCTTGGATGGACTGATTGCACATTTCAAGCAATGTTTGCCTGCATGGGAAAGGAAAATCGATGAATCGTTCCTTTCTGATGAAATGAAAACGGATTATAAAGAATTGATTTCCAAAAGGATGAATCATTTGTTAGGGTTGTAGGGCTGTCGTACCACGGCAGCCGCATAATGCAAATTGCGATAATGCGGCTGCCACAATGTGACAGCCCTACAAACAAAAATCCTCTCGCCAGGTTTTCTGACAAGAGGATTTGTATTTGTGGTTTTGTCATAGAGACGCGCCACGACATGTCTCTACAATAGTTGTCGTTACTCCACTACCACTTTCTGCACCGAACCTTCATCAGACTTGATGAAGTAGACGCCAGAGCGGAGCGTGAGCGTATGCGTGCCGCTCTCGGAGTGGCTTGTGGTGATGACTTGACCGAGTGTGTTGAACACTGTTACGTCAGTTGTTCCTTCAACGGTAAACTCACCATTGGAAGGATTGGGGTAGAGTTTAAAGGTTTTGTTTTGGTGTTCGCCGATACCGACGATTCCCTCTTCGCTACGGTTGGAGAGCAATCTGCTCTCACTCTTGCCGTTTTCAACGCCTTGAACAACTACGTGTCCCTCGTTGAACTGGTTTTCTGAGCAGGTGTAGCTGGTGACACTAGCACCGACGAAGTCGATGACTGTCAGGTCACCATCCTTGGCACCTGGATACCACTCACAGATATTGTAGCCGAGTAAGTCGTATCCAGCAGGGACATTCCAGTTGACCTCGATGGTATTGTTGATACCTGTCAAGTAAGCCATGTGGATGGTCTCTTTGGGATAGCTCACGAT
>JAFSQL010000006.1 GCA_017446585.1 Paludibacteraceae bacterium | reverse complement strand
CTCCCGTGGCAGGCACCGCCGCCAACACGACTTCAACGAGCAAAACGAAAGCGTTGACAGGTCTCACGGCAAGCACTACTTACTACGTATGGGTACGTTCCGTCTGTGATTCTGACCACAAGAGCACTTGGACGGCTTTGAACGGTTCCTCCTTCACCACCCTCTGCACCTCCCACACTGTCACTGCCGCGACAAACAACGATTCCTACGGAACGGCTGACGCCGCATCCACAACTGTCTGCGAGGGCAGCACGACAACCGTCACCGCAGCTCCTAAAAGTGGTTATAGTTTCGTTAGTTGGGCAGTGTCCGGAACTGGATCCAGCCTTTCGTCAACATCAACCAACCCTACCACTCTCACCATGGGTACGGCTAACGCCACCGTGACGGCTACTTTCGGATGCGCCACCCCTTCCGCCCCTTCTGCGTTGGCGGCAAGCAGCACGACCTCTTCCGGCACCACGCTCACCATCACCGATGCCGCTAACACCAACAACTACGAGATCTACTACTCGACTTCTTCCACAGCTCCCGAGGCAGGCACCTCCGCTACCGCGACATCTACGAGCAAGACAAAAGCCTTGACCAGTCTCTCGGCAAGCACCACCTACTACGTCTGGGTACGTTCCGTTTGCGACTCAACGCACAAGAGCTCTTGGACAGCATTGACTGGTTCCACCTTCACCACCGATGCCGCTTGCACCGACCCCGAGCTAACCATCACGTTGAACTAAAACCTAATATGGGACTTAATAGGATGTCCTAGGATATCCTAGGAAGTCCTAGGTTTTCCTAAACCTTCTTAAATCCTCCACTCAAAAAGCAATTTTTTCTCCTAATGATAGGTCAACCGCCGTGCGCCTTCGCTTGCCACGGCGGTTGCTGTTTCCTCCTCCGTTTTGATCCTTTACGTTTGTTTTATTTTTAAATAGTGTATATTTGCGGAGAAAACATCCCTTTTTGATATGAGAAGACCCGATGTTGTCAATAAAATTAAACAAGTCGCACTTGCGATGAAACCGCACATCAAAACCATCTTGTATGGTTCCGAAGCGCGAGGTGACGCACGCCCTGACTCCGACATCGACCTTCTTGTTTTGGTAGATTCTGACAAACTCAACTACGACGATAAGGATCGAATCATTGCGCCGCTCTACGATATAGAACTTGAGACAGGAATCCTCATCAACACAATGATTATTCCTCGCAAGGAATGGGAGGAACGTCCTTTCCTCACCCCTTTTCAGTACAACGTTCAAAAAGATGGAATCATCCTATGAAAATCGAACTTACGGACGAAAACTACGAAGCACTGACCCGTTATCGCATTGAACGTGCACATGAAACTCTTTCTGAGGTTCCCTTTTTGACTGCCCAAGGATTCTACAACACTGCCGTTAATCGATTGTACTATGCTTGTTATTATGCCGCAGTTGCTTTGTTGACAAAACACCACATTGTCGCCAACGCACATGCCGGGGTAAAAACGATGTTAGGACTTCATTTCGTTTCTAAAGGCATTATCTCAAAAGAGAGTGGACGAGCATTTACACACCTTTTCGATTGCCGTCAACGCGGTGATTATGATGAATTTGTCTATTCCACCAAAGAAGAAGTTGAGGAACTTCTTCCAAAAGCACAAAAATTCATTGAAGAAATCGACAAGCTTCTCACTTTATCCCATAAAGCGTAATTGACAAGAAAACTAACAGACTGCAACCGCCGTGGCAAGCTGAGGCGCACGGCGGTTGCTGTTTTATAACATTACCGTTTTATCAAAAAAAAGCGACAGAGAACCACGCCTAACGTTTCACACCTCTTGCTCTTCAAGTATCAGAAGCATCTGCGCAGGCGTAACAACACGAACATCGTGAGGAAAGTGCTTAAGATTACCTGTCACAAGAAACGAATCTTCATCAGACAATGCCACCTCATAGAAAACACGATCATCTGGATCAATAAGCTCACCTTCATATTCCGCTCGTTCCGTGACAACACCATTCTTTCGAATATATTCCAACAATGCCTTACGTACGGAAACATCGATATGAAACTTCTCGCGTGACAACACCTCTTCATATTCGGTCAAGATTTCTTCGTGATACAATGGCGTTATCTTGCCTTGAGCCATACATTCGACAATCTTGACAGTTGCCGAATTGGCGTTACGAGCAAGCAACGCAGACACCATCACATTGGTGTCTATTACAGCATAAACCATGACCGTATCTATTTTTGCGAACGCTCTTGACGAACAGCACGTATTTCATCGTTTATTTCCTTGAGCGACATCTCTGGTCGCCCCTTTCGGGAAGCGCGCAATGCCTTAAGCAGTTGTACACGCTCGGGCTGTTCATCTGCCTTGATAGCAAAAGGAATGGTTCGCGTGCGAACGACTGCTTTGATAAAAACATTCACTGCCGCATTAGCACTCATTCCAAATTGTTCACACAAAGAATCAAATTGCGTTTTAATTTGATTGTCCACCCGAATTGTCATTGCTGTTTGTGCCATAATTATGATGTCATTTTAATTCAAAATAATGTCTTTCTGATTGCAAATATACAGCATTTATTATTTCAAACTACAAAATACCACCCTTAAGCTTTCTAAATAATTTTTAGGCAACTATTTGACAAAACGGAAATTATGCATACCTTTGCACCCCATTCGCAAAAGAAGACAAAACAAAAATTAGAATAAAAGCATTATGAAACGGACTTTTCAACCCCACAACCGCAAGAGAGTGAACAAGCACGGTTTCCGTGAGCGCATGGCTACCGCCAACGGTCGCCGTGTGTTGGCATCCCGTCGCGCCAAAGGTCGCGCCAAGTTGACCGTCAGCGACGAGAAGCACAGCGCGAAATAAAAAAACTCTCTGCCTGTGGCAGAAAACAGAAAAACGGATGAGGAGGAGGGAAACATCACCTTCCTCCTTTTTCTTTTCCAAACCAAATGACAAAGACTATGGGCACGGACATAAAATCATACCTGCGCGTCATCTTCTCGCGTTTGGTTCTCAAACATCTCATTGCCGCCGTAGTGGCTCTCATCGTGTTAGCGATGCTATTATTGTTCCTCATGCGTTTCTACACGCATCATGGCGAGGTAGTGGTCGTTCCCAACGTTCAGGGTCTGACCGTGAACCAAGCCATCCCACTGCTGAAAGAACGCTCGCTCAAATGCCAAGTGGTCGATTCGGTCTATAACGAACACGCCCGCCCGGGCAACATCATCAACCAAACGCCCTCGACCAACGGCAAGGTGAAGAAAGGACGCACCATCTACGTCACCGTCAACACCTACAACAAACCCAAGGTGACCGTGCCTGACGTGACGCAGACGAGCGAACGCAGCGCGCGCGCCACGCTCGAGGCGTTAGGACTGAAAGTGATCAGAACGGAATTGCAACCAAACGAATACCGTGACCTCGTCTTGGACGTGAAGACGCTTGACGGCGAGCGACTGACACCGGGCAGCCAAATGGAAGTGGGCAGTGGCGTGGTGCTCGTGGTCAGCACGGCGGACGACCCCAACGAGGAAGTCATCGTCACTGACGATGAAGTGACCGTCAAGCCACAACCCACATTGCAACCGCACAATCACGACATCGAAGAGTTCTTTTAGGCCGCGTGACGAACTATGAGGACATAGAAGAGGAAGAAACGCTGCCTCTGACCGCCGCGGGTGACGAACGTTACGAACATTTTCATAACGTCGTTGACAAGGGGCACGCCATTGTCCGCATAGACAAGTATCTCGCCAACTGCATGGCGGACGTGAGCCGCAACCGAATACAAGCGGCTGCCGAAGCGGGAAACATCCTCGTCAACGGCAAGGCGGTGAAGTCCAACTACAAGGTGAAACCCTTGGACGAGATTTCGTTCGTGCTCTCCTATCCGCCCAACGATTACACCATCGTCCCGCAGGACATACCCATCAACGTGGTCTATGAAGACGATGACCTCATGGTGGTCAACAAGCAAGCCGGGCTCGTGGTGCATCCGGGTTTCGGCAACTTTGACGGCACGTTGCTCAACGCCATCGCCTTTCACCTGAAAGATGACCCCCGTTTCGACATCAACGACCCCAGCGTCGGGCTTGTGCACCGCATTGACAAGGACACGAGCGGGCTGCTGCTCATAGCCAAGACACCCGAGGCGAAAACCAAACTTGGCAAGCAGTTTTTCGACAAGACCACCCACCGACGCTACAGGGCCCTCGTATGGGGTGATTTCAAAGAAGACGAGGGCAGGATTGAAGGCAACATAGCCCGTGACCCCAAGGACCGCTTGCGCATGGCGGTGTTCAGTCCTGACAGCGAGGTAGGCAAACCCGCCGTGACACACTATAAGGTGTTAGAGCGGTTTGATTATGTCACCTTGGTCGAGTGTCGTCTGGAAACGGGCAGAACGCACCAGATACGCGTGCACATGCGCCACATCGGTCACCCGCTCTTCGCCGACGAACGCTATGGCGGCAATGAGATTCTATGGGGCGAACGATCCGCCACCTACAAGGCCTTTATCCGCAATTGCATGGAGGTTTGCCCACGCCAAGCCCTGCACGCCAAGGAATTGGGATTCACGCACCCTCGAACAGGCGAAAAAATGCTGTTTGACAGCGAGTTGCCCGACGACATGACCACCCTCATTGAACGCTGGAGACGCCTCGTTAAGAGAGGTTAAAAGAAACTTAAATTCCGATTTTCCCTTGCCTTTCTGTTTTTTGAAGGGTAAATTTGCTACGACTTTAAGTTCATTTATTAACCTTAATCTAAACACATTATGGAGAAAAAACACAGTTTTTTCTTCTGCCTTTTGATTGCGTTGTTAGGTTTCCCCTTATCAACGGTCATG
Source organism: Paludibacteraceae bacterium (assembly GCA_017446585.1). GTDB lineage: Bacteria > Bacteroidota > Bacteroidia > Bacteroidales > Paludibacteraceae > UBA4363. The sequence goes on along the minus strand of JAFSQL010000006.1, from coordinate 203,469 downwards.
GCAGAAGCGGACGTGGACGTAACGTTCACAAGCAACACGTTCTCAGACTTCTTTAAGTCTTACTCGGTAACGGGAGGAACGGTTGAACTCTCATCTTCCTATTCTTCCTTAACATCTGGCACAGGCGGCTACCTGCTCAAATTAGATGCCTCACCAAGCGGCGTGGTCAACACCGGCTACATGGAAATCAAATCGACTGCCGGAAAAATCAAGAAAGTGGAAATTGACGTCACCGCCAACGCTTCCAACGCCGCCATTCGCCCCACGATGCTCGGCTGGGCTACCGCTGCCGGAGCGACTTCAGCCACGGACAATGCGGACTTCGTCATCACGCAAGACCACACAGGAGCGTCGTCCTACTCAAACATTGCTGACACCGCGACCTTGACCTACGACATCACCGACGATGCCACGGTCGTCCGTTTTTATCGTCAAGTGAAGAAAATCAAAGTCGGAGGTTCCACGACAAACGCCGACTACGGATTAGGAAAGACCGTGCGCGTCTGGGCGGTTCGTGTCTATCTCGAAGCGGCTTCCGACCCTCTGGCTCCCGTACTCACCCCATCAGGCAACACCACACAGAAGGTGACCGTGAACAACCCTGTCTCCGCCATCACCATCACCTCCGACAAGGCCGCCACGTGGGACGTCTCACCCGCCCTTCCCGCAGGCATCACGGGCGTGGCTTCTGGCGACGGAAAGACCTATACTATCAGTGGCACGCCTACGGCTGTGAAGGCAGCCACCGACTACACGGTAACCGCCACTTCGGCAGGACATTCAGCCAACGCCACCGTCAACCTCACGGTCAAAGAAGTATCCACTTCAACTGACCGCCACGGTGAACTCAAAAGCGAAATCACCACGCTCGAACCACTCAAGGGCATCGTGCTCTGGCCAAGCAACGACAAGATGAACACGCTCAAAAACAGCATTGCCCTCGAATACTCCTACTGCCTGCCTTGCGCCGTGGTGACGGGCAAGAGCGGTGACAAAATCAACTATGACTGGTCATCGTTCGAGGCGTTGCTCGACGACATCACCTCACGTGATCACCAAGCCATCATCCGTTTCCGTATCGAATATCCCGGCGAGGACGGCGCCATATCGTCCGGCGCTTCGTGTCTCACAGGCGTGGCAGGCTCCACCGCCGTGCCACAATATATCCGTGACATTCCGGGCTACACCGAGACCTTCAATGCCGATGCCGGTGGTGATGGTCCTACCTACTACGCCGACTGGAGCAACTCGGAGTTAAAATGGTTCCTGAAGCAATTCTACACCGATTTCGCCGCCAAGTACGACAACGACCCTCGCATCGCTTTCATTCAAGTAGGATTCGGTCATTGGAGCGAATATCATACCTACGGAACCGACCCTGTCTTTGATGTCAACTTCCCTTCAAAGGCTTACCAAAGCGAGTTCCTGCAACACATCAACTCAACCTTCGTGAACACGCCTTGGAGCATCTCCATTGACGCTTACGACGACTCCTATACGCCAATCGCGGCTTCCTCCACATTGATGGGTCTTAACTTCGGACTCTTCGATGATTCGTTCATGCACAGCAAGCACGACATCAGCCAAGGTGACGGTTGGAACGAGACGGAATGGAACGGCATCGGACAAGGCAAACGTTGGAAAACAGCCCCTTGCGGAGGCGAAATCTCCTACTACACCGCCAATGACCAGAAGAAATTCCTCAACCCTGAGGGCATGTATGGCGTGACTTGGGAACAAGCCGCCGCCAAATACCACATGACCTATGTCATCGGCAACGACGCTCCTACGGGTTCTTACGCCACGGCGGCACGCATGTTGCAAGCGGGTCAAAACGCGGGTTATAGCCTCGAAGTCACCGATTACATCTTGAAGAGCAACTCCGCCATCGTGCAGGTGACGAACAATGGCGTGGCTCCTTTGTATCACGACGCCTTCGTCACCGTCAAGGGCGTCAGAAGCGACATCTCCCTCAAAGGATTGCTTCCGGGCGACACCATCGACTGCGAAGTGACGGGCATCACCATTGCTGATGACGAGACGCCGGCGGTGACCATCACTTCCGACAAACTCTTGGAAGGCAAGACCATCCCTTACAAGGCAGACTTGGAAGCCATTGAACCGACAACAGCGGTGGGCGAAACATCTTCAGACGCGACGATAGCATGGCGACAGACTGGCAACAACGTCATCCTTGACGGTGCCGACGTGGAGTTCATGACGCTCTATTCAAGCATCGGCACACGCATGAAGACCGTCAGCAACACCAATGAGATAAGCACCGCCGCCTTGGCGAAAGGCAGCATTTTCATTGTCGTCGCAAAAGTGGCGGGGAAAGATGCGTTGCTGTCAAACAAGTTCATCAAACCTTGAGGTTAACATCTTGTTTTAGCACGAAGCATGTGGAGTCGGGACGCTGTTCCGGCTCCACTCTTTTTCACGAATAAATCGCTATATTTGCGCTCTGTATTTTTCTTAATCACGTATGAAGCGTTACAAGTTCTGGAACATCGTGTGCGGCTGGGTGGCTTTCGCCATTGCCGCATTCACCTATTTGAGCACCATCGAACCCACAGCCAGTTTTTGGGACTGCCCTGAGTTCATCTCCACGGCATTCAAGTTGGACGTAGGTCACCCACCGGGCGCACCGTTCTTCATGTTGCTCGGTCACTTCTTCACGCTCTTCGCAGGCGGTGACGTGACCCTCGTGGCTAAGATGGTGAACGTCATGTCGGCATTGGCAAGTGCCTTCACGATCCTGTTCCTCTTCTGGACCATCACGATGCTGGCAAAAAAGATTGTACGTCCCGACGCTGAAGGCAACTTCAAACCCGAGCAAATCATCGCCATCATGGGTTCCGGCTTAGTTGGCGCGCTGCTCTTCACCTTTACCGACACTTTTTGGTTCAGTGCCGTCGAGGGCGAGGTTTATGCCCTTTCATCATTGTTCACCGCCTTGGTAGTCTGGTGCGCCCTGAAGTGGGACGAACACGCTGACGAAGCGCACGCCAACCGATGGTTGCTGCTCATCGCCTACCTCATGGGGTTGAGCATCGGTGTCCATTTGCTCAACCTCTTGGCAATTCCCGCCATCGCCTTGATTGTCTATTTCAGGAAATACCAACCTACGTGGAAAGGCACCATCGCCGCCCTCTTGGTTTCATTCGTCGTCTTAGGACTGATGATGTATGGCGTAATTCCGGGCATCGTAATGGTGGCTTCATGGTTTGAACTGCTCATGGTGAACTTCATGGGATTGCCTTTCAACAGCGGATTCGCCTTCTACTTAGTGCTGCTGCTTGCCGCCCTCGTGGCAGGTGTCGTACTGACGCAGGCGCACCAAAAACTCACCACCTCCGACAGGTGATGTTCATTCTGGCAATGGCTCTGAGCGGCATTCCGTTCGTGGCTGGCAAAATTTGGCTTGGCATCATCTTGATCCTCGCCATGATTATCGTGCTGTTCTTCATCAAGAAGGCAAACATCAGTTCGGTCATGCTAAACACGATTCTGCTTTCGGTGTTGCTGCTCGTCATTGGCTATTCGAGCTTTGCTGTCATTGTCATTCGTTCGATGGCAAACCCTCCTATGGACCAGAACTCGCCAGAGAACACCTTCTCACTGAAGAGCTACCTGAACCGCGAACAATATGGCAACCGACCTCTATTCTACGGTCCTTACTACAACGCCGACTTGATTTGGGAACCTACGGGTTCAGGCTACTACAAGCCTAAGACAGACATAGAAGGCGTGGTTTGGAGTGCCAAGGAGAAGATGAACGAAGACGAGAAAGACACCTACATCGTCACTGACAGCGTGAAGGACTACAAATATGTTGACGAGACTTGCACGCTGTTCCCACGCATGTATAGCAGCCAAGGCAGCCACGTGAACGCCTACAAGGAGTGGGCGGGAGCACCTACCAAACGCGTACGCTACAGGATGCCAAACGACCCAGCGCACAAAAACACGGTGCCTTCGTTCGGACAGAACCTCAAGTTCTTCTTCAATTACCAAGTCATGTATATGTATTGCCGCTATTTCCTTTGGAACTTCAGCGGACGACAAAACGACCAACAGGGCTATGGCGAACGCGACAAAGGCATGTTCCTAACTGGCATTCCGTTCATCGACAGCACCATCGAGGGCGATTATGATACGCTGCCCGATGACATGAAGAACAACAAAGGACGCAATGTCTATTACCTGTTGCCTTTCATACTTGGATTGATTGGAATCAGCTACCAAATGAGCCGTAAACGAGCTGGAAAAGAAAGTCTTGCCATCGTAGGAGTCTTCTTCTTCATGACAGGCTTGGCAATCGTGCTATACCTGAACCAAACACCTTACCAACCTCGTGAACGAGACTACGCCTATGCTGGCTCCTTCTACGCCTACGCCATTTGGATTGGATTGGGCGTGCTGGGCATTCTGTCATGGTTCATGGACAAGGTGAAGGACAGTCGCTTGCGCATAGCGAGTGCCAGTGCCGTCAGCGCGGCTTGCCTCCTCGTTCCTGCACAGATGGCAGGACAAAACTGGGATGACCACGACCGCTCCAACCGATACGTATGTCGCGACTTCGGTTACGACTATCTAATGTCATGCGCCCCTAATGCCGTGATATTCACCAATGGCGACAACGACACCTTCCCGTTATGGTACCTGCAAGAAGTGGAAGGCGTGCGTACCGATGTCCGCGTCTGCAACCTCTCGTACCTGCAAACGGACTGGTACATTGATCAGATGCGCCGTGACGCTTACCTAAGCAAGGCGTTGCCTATCGAGTGGAAACGCTATCAATACGTTCAAGGAACACGTGACATCTGTGATGTCTTCGCCGACACCGTGAACATCTTCAACCTGGAAGAAGCCATCAACACCTACTTGCTCAACGACGAACTAACGGAGAAAAATGGTGGCAACGGCATCTTGCCTGGCAAGTATTGCTACATCCCTGTGAACAAAGAAAAATACATGGCTGAAAACGCCTTCGTGAAAGACGCTTCTGATTTGGACACCGCCATGTTCCTGACGTTGAAGGATAGACTTTACAAACATGAGGAGATGATTTTGGAGATGCTTGCCAAGGCTCATTGGGAACGACCTATCTACTATTCCGTCACTGTGGGCAACGACATGTTCCTCGGCATGCAAAACAACTTCCAACTCGAAGGTCTTGCCAACCGAATCGTTCCGAAACGCACCAATGGCGGAAGCGTGAACACCGACATCATGTACGACAACATGATGCACAAATTCAAGTTTGGCAATCTGAAGGACACCACGCTCTACCTCGACGAGACCAACACGCGTATGTGCCTGACCATGCGCCGCATGTTCTTGCAACTGGCGGAAGCATTGGAGCAGGAGGGGAAGCGTGACAGCGTGAAGGCCGTTCTGGATTACTGCGAGGAACAGATCCCGGAAGCCACCGTTGCTTACGACTACGCCTCACTCTTCTTCGCGCGCATGTATTATCGCGCGGGAGACACGGCAAAGGCAGACCGCATCATCGAAAAACTGATGGTTCGCAACGACCAGTACCTGAAATGGTATGGCGCACTTGCTCCGTCAAAACGCGGCACCGTAAGTGAGAACTCCGAACAACACCTTGCCGAGATGCAAAATTCGCTTGCCGTTCTGGAAGAGAACAACCGCAAGGAGATGTTGGAGAAGTGGGCGGCTGAGTTCGAACGACACTACGGCAAGTTCGTCGGCAACAGGTCCATAAATTGATAGACCAATGTTTGTAGAACGCCCATTCTTCCTTCTCAAATGGTTCTACAAGGGTGCCTTGTGGCGTGTTCGCAAGCATGGTGAGAAAGTCATCTACCTGACCTTCGATGACGGTCCAACGCCTCAAAGCACCTATCGCATCCTTGAGATACTGAGACGCTACAACGTGAAAGCGACCTTCTTCTGCGTGGGCGAGAACGTGATGAAATATCCCGAGGTCTTTGAACAGATAAAGGCGGAAGGACATGCCGTAGGCAATCACACGTTTAACCACGTGAGCGGGTGGAACAGTTCCACGCGCTACTTCATGCGACAGGCCGAAAAGGCGGATGCCTACATTCACTCTGATCTTTTCCGTCCTCCCTACGGACACATGATGCCTCGACAATTAAAGGAATTGAAACAGAAATACCGCATTGTGCTTTGGGATGTCATCACACGTGATTACAACCAACGCCTCTCTCCCAAACACGTCATGCGTATCGTACACTGGTACAGCCGAAACGGCAGCATCGTCGTCTTCCATGACAACGTGAAAGCCGCAAAGAATTGCTTAGCGGTTCTACCAGAAGCCATTGAGTTTTACAAGCGCAAGGGCTACTCCTTCCAATTAGTTGGAGAGTGACAAAATGCCGATAAAAAGGAGAAAATTTCGCTTATGAACGAAGACTTCCTCCAATACGCATGGGCACAACGCCTTTTCCTTCCCGACCTGACTACCCGGGACGGGTTGGTCGTGGACGTCTTGTCCGTAGGCATTCGCAATGACAAGGACGGTCCCGATTTCTTCAACGCCAAAATTGTGCTGGATGGCATGACGTGGGTTGGCAACATTGAGATTCACGACCGTGCCAGTGACTGGTTTCGCCATGGTCATGACTTGGACCGCGCCTACGACAATGTCATCCTGCACGTGGTGCGACTTGCCGACACTGTTGTTCGACGACCGTCAGGCGAGGAGATTCCACAAGTGGAACTACGCATTCCCGACCATATTGTCAAACGCTACCAAACACTTCAATCCGCTTCCCTTTTCGTGCCATGCGCCCAAACTGTCGGAAAGGTAAACAAAGCCGCACTTCGCAACTGCTTGGATCGTTGCCTCGTGGAACGACTACGACACAAGACGGCAGCGATGCAAGCCTATCTCGGACAAAACGGCGGTGACTGGCGTGAAGCCTTTTATATCTTGTTGGCACGAGGACTGGGGTTTGGAGTGAACGGCGAGGCGATGGAACAACTCGCCAAGTCATTGCCCTTAAACATCATAGGCAAACACAAAGACAATCACCTACAGGTTGAAGCGCTCCTGATGGGTCAGTCAGGACTGATTGATCGCTTCGCCACGTCAGCCCCGCTCTCTGCCGACCGGCTACGTATGGAATACCTCTACTTGAGCAAGAAGTTTTCTCTTCGACCCATTGACAACTCACTATGGAAATTCAAAACGCGCCCAGCTAACTCACCCATCGCGAGAATTGGCATCTTAGCGGACTTAGTGACCCGAATGGACGGAGCGCTATCACGCATCATCGAGAATCCGAACATCGAAAACGCCTACGGAGCCTTTGCCACTGACGCCAACGATAACTTGATTCCCGTGGCACGTTTAGGACGACAATCCATCGAATCGTTGATTATCAATGCTGTGGTTCCATCGCTTTTTCTCTATGGGAAAATGCGTGGCAAGCAGTCACTATGCGACAAGTCACTTGACATTTTATCCTCCCTATCCGCAGAGTCAAACAACATCACGAAACGTTGGGCATCCGTCGGCATCATTGCCGAAAATGCAGCGGACAGCCAAGCCCTTTTGGAACTGAAAACCTCCTACTGCGACCTTCATGACTGCCTCCGTTGCACTCTTTCAAGACCCATTCTCTGCGAACCATAAATCACAAAAAGCAAAAGGAGTGACCACGAATGTGATCACTTCTTTTGTACCTCGAGCGGGACTCGAACCCGCACAGATGCAATATCCAAGGGATTTTAAGTCCCTCGTGTCTACCATTCCACCATCGAGGCAAAGGAAACTATTACCTACGGAATAGCACGTGCAAAGATAGCACATTTTGCACGCAAAATAATTCTTATATTTGCCTTAATGATACGCTATAAATTCTTTTTTCTCGTACTGATTACCACCTTGGTCGGTTGCACACGTCACAAAACGACAGCCGAAGCACAAGAAGTGAACCCAACCGTCACCGTTGCGACTTTTAACGGAGACAGTGCTTATGCCTACTGTCAAAAACAAGTTGACTTCGGACCGCGAGTTCCTGAAAGCAATGCCCACAGGCAATGTGCCGAATGGATTATCAATACCTGCAAACGATTAGGGGCACAAGTTAGTATCCAACAGGCGCCAGTGACACTGGCGGACGGGAAGAAAATCAACTGCAAAAACATCATTTCAAGCATCACAGGAACAGACTCCTTGCACAAGGTGGTTGTCATGGCACACTACGACACTCGCCCCTGGGCGGACCAAGACCCGAACACCAACCGCCGTGAGGAACCCATCTTAGGAGCCAACGATGGAGCAAGCGGGGTCGCAATCATGCTCGAAATGCTACGCAACACGACCGGCAAAGACAAAAGCATTGACTTTGTCTTTGTTGATGTTGAAGACATGGGCAAAAGAAACAGCGACAAGGACTGGTGTCTTGGCAGTGAACTTTGGTCCCAATGGGCAAAAGAGTCAGGCTATCACGCTGACTATGGCATCCTATTGGACATGGTGGGAGCCGAGGGAGCCACCTTCGCCAAAGAAGCCTACTCCATGCGCTACGCACCCGCCGTGACAAGTGGCATTTGGCATTTGGCAAAACAAATCGGACACGGAGACATTTTCCGAGAGACGACTTTGGGCGCTATCACAGATGACCACGAGAAAGTAAACCTGATTGCGGGTATTCCCATGGCGGACGTGATTCAATATGACGAACACGGATTTGGCTATTATTGGCACACGCACGCTGACGATATGCGCAATATCTCCACACAAACACTGCAAGCGGTGGGCGAAACGGTTTTAACCTACATCATGACCCACTGAACATTAAGAAGAAAGCATCATGCTTGAGGCGTATCTACAACAAGGTCGAATAGAAGCAGGCGTTGACGAGGCAGGGCGCGGACCTTTAGCTGGACCTGTCTATGCGGCAGCTGTCATTTTACCGCAAAGGTTCGGTGAAGACGAGGAGACAAGGGCCTTGGCAGAATGTCTGAACGACTCAAAGCAACTGACCGAACGCAAGCGCGAACTGTTGCGACCTCAGATAGAAGCATTGGCATGGGCATGGGGCGTGGGAAGTTGCAGCGCCAAGGAAATTGACGAAATCAACATTCTGAACGCCAGCATCAAAGCGATGCACCGAGCGCTCGACCAATGCGTACAACGATTAGGGGGGAAACATATAGACTGTGTTTTGGTGGACGGCAATCGCTTCAAACCCTGGCGTGATATTGACTTCCAAACCATCGTAAAAGGCGACGGAAAAATGATGTCAATAGCCGCTGCGAGCATTTTGGCAAAAACGCATCACGATGAGTATTTACGCAAAGCGGCAGCACGTTTTCCACAGTATGGTTGGGACCGCAACAAAGGTTATCCCACCCGTGCGCACCGTGAGGCCATAAAACTTTTTGGCACTTGCGAGGAACACAGACAAACCTTTCAATTGTTGCCCAATCAACTGACTCTATTCTAAGGCATAGATTATGGCAGGAAAAAACTTGGTCGTTTACAGCGCAAGTGCCGGTAGCGGAAAGACCTTTACGTTAGCGGCACATTACATCGCCATTGTCCTGGCCAACCCGGACAACTTTCGACACACGCTCGCCGTCACTTTCACCAACAAGGCAACCGTAGAAATGAAGGAACGCATTCTCAAGTTCCTTTACGACCTATCCCACGATTTTGACGCCACAGACAAAAACTTCATCGCCTTAGTAAAACAGTTTTTGGAAGAAGCCGGCAAAACGATGTCGAACGAAGAAATGAGTGCCAACGCCAAAGTGGCTCTTTCTTCCATCATCCACCACTACGGACTGATGCACATTGAAACTATCGATTCCTTTTTTCAAAAGGTATTGCGAGGATTAGCGCACGAAATGGGTCTAAGCAACAATCTTCGCGTGGAACTGAACGACTCCGCCATCGAAAAGGAAGCCGTTGACCATCTTTTGGAAGGAACAAACGGAAACACATCCGTTGATAAGATTCTTTCCGAATGGATTGACGAACGACTGAACAACGGCAAGTCATGGGACTACAGAAAGGACTTGGAAGCGTTCGGCAACGAAATTTTCAAGACGGCTTACAAACAAATTGCCGATAAAATAGAGAGTTTAAGTTTAGAAAAAGTTACCGAACTTAAAAAAACACTCTATACTGAAAAAGAGAAAATAGGTCAAAGACAATTGAAAATTCTTGATGAAAACGAATCCATAACAGACAACAAACTTTTTCAGAAATGGATAACAAAACAGAGATTGACGGCGACAGAGCAACCGTTGGACTTGTCCGCCAAAACCCCGTCTAAATATTTGAGCATATCTGTTATTGAGGAGATTGAGCGTTTAGAAAAGCGATGGAACAGTGCGGAACTGACACTGAAGCATCTGAATGAATTGATGCTGCTGAAGTCGCTCGATGAGAAAGTGAAACAGATGAACAAAGAGGCAGACCGATTCCTTTTGAGCGACACCCAGCACTTGCTGTCTATGATGATTGGCGACCATGACGACGCCCCTTTCATTTACGAAAAAATGGGAACTTGGATTGAGCACATCATGATAGACGAGTTCCAAGACACGGGTCTGAACCAATGGCAAAACTTCAAGGTATTGCTCAAGAACAGCATGTCACAAAACGAAAGCCGCAACCTCATAGTCGGAGACGTGAAGCAAAGCATTTACCGATGGAGAGACGGCGATTGGCGCATTTTGTCGGACTTGCACGGATGTCATCAAACAGAAAATAGCAAAGGCTTGACAAGCCAAACAGAACCACGCACATTGAGCAGCAACTTCCGTTCCCATACTGAGATTGTGGAATGGAACAACCGTGTCTTCCCTCTCATGCGTGATGCCGTGACGAAATGGCTTGCGGAGAAAAACACATGCGCCGGGAATCTTCAGAGGCTGCAAGAAGCCTACAGCGACATGAACACGCTTCAGAAAGCGCAAAAGGGGAAGGGAGGAAGCGTTTCGTTAACCATGTTCCGCACCAAGACAAAAAATGACGGTGATTACGAAAAACCTGAAGGCAAAAAAATCAACGACAAAGACATTTCTTGCTCATGGGTGAAAGACATGCTCGAAACTCTCCGTGCTGGCGACATTCATCGAGACTGGAGCGACACGGTCATCTTGGTTCGTAAGAACAAGCATGCGCAATTGATTGCCAACTACCTGAAGACTGAGATGCCCGAAGTTCACACCGTGAGTGCCGAAGCCTTTCTTCTTTCCAACGCTTGGTCAGTGAAAGTCATCATCGCACTGCTTCACTGCATTGCACAACCGAAAGAAACGCTGTGGAAAGCAACCGTCCAACAACTTCTGAAAACGAAGGAGTTCAATGCTCCCACTGAGCAACGCTCACTTTCTGAGACCATAGAATACCTCATCCGAGAATATCTCCCAGAAGATAATCATCAAGAGGATTTATACCTTATGACCCTTATGGACAAGGCAAGAGAGTGGATGCGTAAAAATCGAATAGCGACCGTGCGCAACTTCATTGATGCCTGGGATGGACAAGACGTCCTTAACATTGGAGGGAATGGCTTGAACATCATGACCATACACAAGAGCAAAGGTCTCGAATTTGACAATGTCATTATGCCCTTTATCGGACAATCAGAGAGCAGAAGACCTAACGGGAATTCCATTTGGGCTCAATCTGATGAAACGCCCTATCAACAACTCCCCGCCATTCCTGTCGAAATGAGCAATAAAATGGAACGATCCGTATATGCGGAATCCTACTATGAAGAGGCGTTTCAAGAATACGTGGACCAACTGAATCTGCTTTATGTCGGTTTCACTCGAGCCAAAAAGAACCTCTTTCTTCTTTCCAAATACGGAGGTAAAGAGACTCGCAGTTCGGGTGACTTTCTGAACATTGCTGTCAGCAAGATGGGGAAAGACTCCGATCCACAAATCAACGAATCATACGAAAATCAATTCTTAGGTTACAAATTCGACACCTATTTTTGGGGGGAAGTTCTTGCTTCTTCTTCCCAAAAGTTAATGGACAGCAAACAAGAAAACAACCCTTTTAACGGCAATTCATCGGGAAAAGAATCCGTACGATTTGCCACGTCTGATTTCCATTTACTCAAATTCCGACAAAGTAACAAAAGCAAAGATTTCATCAACGGAGAAGAATCTTTTGACACGACAGGAAAACAAAACTATCTCGAACGAGGAACGTTGCTGCACAAGGCAATGGAAAACATCCTCGACGTTGACGACATAGAACGAATAGACGACATCTTCCAAAGAATGACCAAGGAAGGACTTGTTGACCAACAACAGGCGCAAGAATTGGCGAAAGAATTAAAAAAACTGCTTCATAAAGGGTTCCAGACCTTCCCTTTCATTCATGAAAGTTGGTTTGGAAAACACTTGCAACTATTCAACGAGAGAAGCATACTCACCAAAGATGAATCAGGGAATTTGCAAACAAAACGTCCAGACCGCGTAGTCTATGATGTCAAGAAAGACATCATTACCGTCGTGGACTACAAGTTCGGAAAGGAACACCCTGCCGAATACGAAAATCAAGTACGAGAATATATGGAACTGCTTCGCCAGATAGGCTATCACACGGTGAAGGGCTACCTCTGGTACGTGCTAAAAAACGACATTAAAAGCGTAGAATAAAAAACAAAACGACGATGAACAAAACGTTTTTGGAATGTGTCGCCTCATGGCTAAAGCGAAAATACAACAATGACCTTTCGCAAATAGCCATCGTTTTGCCCAACAAGCGAGCCTCACTTTTTCTCAGTCAAGCGTTGTTGAAAGAGATGGGAGGAACGTTTTGGAGCCCTGTCTATTGCGATATGCCCGGACTGTTCTCTTCCTTATCTCAAGAGAGCGTGAACATTGCAGATGATATTGAATTGATTTTTCGACTTTATCGAACATTTGAAGAGACGACCCACTTTCAGATTGACGGGGAGGAAGAAACGCTTGACCACTTTTTTGGATGGGGACAAGTGTTGCTGAGTGACTTTGACGACTTGGATAAAAACATGGCAAATGCCGATAGCGTCTTTCGCAATGTTTCGGAACTTCATGACTTCGACAGTAGCGAATTTCTTGATGAAACACAGAAAGCGACCTTGCAAAAGTATTTTGCCAACTTTAACGCAGAAGGAGACACGCTACGAGAAAACTTTCTGACCGTATGGAACCGTTTGCACGAGGTTTACGCCAAGTACAACGAGGAACTACGTCAAGCAGGCATTACCTACGAAGGAGCATTGTTCAGACAAGTAGCGGAAGAAATCAAAAGCAAGACGGACACCAATGATGCGGAATGGATAGAGAATAAATTCCCGTTGAAAAAATATATTTTCATCGGATTCAACATGATGCAGAAGGTGGAACAAACCTTGGTTTCTTGCCTTCAGAAAATGGGGAAGGCGGACGTTATTTGGAATTATGATGACTACTACGTCAAAGCGAAAGAACAAGAAGCAGGAGTTTTCCTTCGCAACACAAGACTTTCTTCCATCGACACGACGGATCTGGACGAGAAAGGATGTGTCTATACCGGAATGACAAGAATCAGGAAAAACGTCATCTATCTGAAGTCATCAACTGATGACGCTCAAGTGCGTTATGTCCGCCAATGGTTAGAAGAGAATAATGGTGCTCGCCTGAAGGCTGGCAATAGGACAGCTATTGTCCTGTGCGACGAGACTCTGTTACCCAACGTGCTTCACGCCTTGCCAAAAGGAGACTATGACCTGAACGTAACCATGGGTTATCCGCTCAAGCAAACGGAACTCGCATCTTTTGTTTTCGCTCTTCTTGATTTGTGTCTGCATGGCATTATCAATAAAGACGGCAAAATCGCTTTACGTCCTCGCCAACTTCGTGACCTCACTTCCCAACGCTATTTTCACTCCTTAGCAAAGGAAGATTTTGAAACTTATCAAGAAAATAGCACTCTGTTCTTTTCTGACCTCTTAGGAGAAAGTACTGACCTTGACTTAGACCAAACAAACAACCCTGAAGTGGCAAACAGACTAATTCAGAATGTCTTGTCACGACTTGGAAAAACATCCACCGATTCTTTTTTTCAAGAGTCCGTATTCCGCATGTGGACCGTTTTGAACCGACTGAAAGACCTCATGACGGAAGGCATCGTCACTTTGACTTCCATCATCTATGAACGATTGGTGGGGCAACTTATTTCCTCGTTGTCCGTTCCTTTTCACGGAGAACCCGCTATCGGCATCCAAATCATGGGACTGTTGGAAACTCGATGCTTGGATTTTGACCACGTGCTAATGCTTTCATGCAACGAAGGATTCATGCCAAAAGCGGTAAACGACACTTCCTTCCTACCCTACATTGTGCGCAAAGCCAATGACTTGACAACTATTGACAACAAGGTGGCAGTGTTCGCCTATTACTTCTACTCCCTATTACAACGAGCAAGCGACATTTCCATCTCCTATTGCGACAACAACGACAGCAGCGGACAAGCCAAGGAGAGGAGCCGATTCCTACTGCAACTGTTAGTAGAGAAAACCGACAATATCCATATCGTTCAAAAGGAATTGGTAACGGAAAGCACGAGCATAAAACAAGAATGTGTGACGTCCATTCCAAAAACGGAGAGTGACATTGACGTGATCAGACAACGAGAAACAGGAATTTCCCCTTCGTCGTTGATAACCTATATACAATGCGGGCTCAAATACTATTACCAATATGTTCTAAAAATACGTGAACCCGAAGAACTCAATCCTGAGGACGTGCTCGAAGCCAATACCTTCGGAAGCATCTTTCACCAAACGGCACAATTCTTTTATGAAAAAGCGAAAGGGAACAATGTCACCGCATCCTTTTTTGACGATTGGATAGATGACAATGGCAAATGGAAGAAAAACGCAAAACTCCGCATGTCACTCCTCGTGGACCAAGCGATGGTCAATGTCTATGAAAATGATTTGAAGCGAAAATCTGTTTCAACGAAATGGGAAGGACTTGACCTCATCGTCCGTCAATCTGTCATTAGTTTTATGCATCGCCTGCTCATCATGGATCGTCAGCGCACTCCTTTCGCAATTCGTGACTTGGAAGGTCGCGTGGAAGGCAATATAGGGGGAATGAAAATGGGCGGTATAATCGACCGTTTGGAGGTGAATGGCGACAATTTATATGTCATTGACTACAAAACAGGGAAGTGGGACTCGAGCAAAAACGCCATTTGCATTGGTAAAAACAAAAACAACATCAATGACATTGAAGACTTGCGTAACGGTAAACTTCGGAATCTGATTGAAGATGACGCCACGCTTGTCAAGGCGAACTACTATTTCCAAACTCTTCTCTATTGTTGCCTACTGCGTCAAAGCAAATCTTGGCAAGGGAATATCGTTCCGAGACTACTTTTCCCTCTCGGCATGAGCGATTTGAAAGTTGAGACGAACGATCTGTTCAATATCTTTGGTGGCGGAACCGAGGAAGATGCCAATGAATGGTACGACGCATTTGAAGGTTTTATCGACGATTTGATTTCCGAAATCACCGATGTCTCCCAACCATTCCGAACTCACTATGAAGAAGAGTGTCAAAACAAATATTGCAAATTCCAAGACCTCTGCGGACGCAAAAAGAAAGACGCATTCTAAATGGACAGGGGATTTATCTGATTTATGCCTTTGAATTGCCCTAAAAAAATTATCTTTGCGTATAACTTTACGGAGAGATATGAGAAAGGAAGACACGAGAATCGTGTTTATGGGTACGCCAGAATTTGCCGTGGCAAGTTTGCGAGCGTTGGTTGAAGACGGCTGGAACGTGGTGGGCGTAGTAACGACACCCGACAAGCCTGCCGGGCGAGGACAAAAGATGAGCATAAGTGCCGTCAAGGAATACGCCTTAGAGCAAGGACTACCCATCCTGCAACCTGAGAAACTGAAAGATGAAGCTTTTCTCCAAGAATTGAAATCACTACAAGCGGACGTGCAAGTGGTAGTAGCATTCAGAATGCTTCCGGAAGTGGTATGGAACATGCCACCCAAGGGGACTTTCAACCTGCACGCTTCACTTTTGCCACAATATCGCGGTGCCGCCCCTATCAATTGGGCAATCATCAATGGTGAAAAAGAAACTGGTGTTACCACATTCTTCTTGCAGCACGAGATAGACACGGGCAACATCATTCTGCAAAAGAAAACCCCGATTGGTGACGATGAAAACATCGGTGAACTCTATGATCGGTTGATGGGAATCGGTAGCAACGCAGTGCTTGAGACAATGGAGAGAATCGTAGCGGGAAACGTACAGACAACGCCACAACCAGAGAGCGAGAACCTGAAACCTGCACCTAAGTTATTCAAAGAAACTTGCAAATTAGACTTCTCTGATACTGTCGAAAACGTTCGGAACAAAATCCGCGGATTGTCACCTTATCCTGCGGCTTGGATGGATTTGACCTTGGCGGATGGCACAAAAACGACCATGAAAGTGTTTGAAGCCCAAACAGACATCCAAGACGGAACTTCCGATGAAAAGGAATTTGGATGTTTGGAAACAGACGGTAAAAGTTTTCTTCGAGTGAAGTGCGGCAACGGATGGCTACGCCTACATGACGTGCAAATAGCAGGAAAAAAACGCATGAATGTAAAAGACTTATTAAACGGCATAAAACTATGAGCATGATTTTGTCACCCTCCTTGTTGTCAGCAGACTTTGGAAAATTAGACGAAGAAATAGAAATGCTGAATCGCTCCGACGCAGACTGGATTCACGTGGACGTGATGGATGGCGTGTTCGTGCCAAACATTTCGTTTGGAATGCCCATCATGAAAGTGCTGCAAGAGAAAAGTCGAAAACCTCTTGACGTTCACTTGATGATTGTTGAACCGGAAAAATGGATTGAACGTTTCAAGGAAGCGGGGGCGGACATACTTAACGTTCACTACGAGGCCAGCCGCCATTTGAACAGAACACTTAACGCCATTCACGACCAACGCATGAAGGCTGCCGTAACTTTGAATCCACACACTCCCGTTGAAGTTTTGGAAGACTCATTGGAAGATGTGGACATGGTGCTCTTGATGTCGGTGAACCCAGGCTATGGCGGACAGAAATTCATAGAACGGACTTACAATAAAGTGGAGCGATTAGCCGCCATGCGTGAACGTTTGGGGCTGAACTTCTTGATAGAAATCGACGGTGGGGTCAACCTTGAAAATGCGCCAGAACTATTGAAAAGAGGTGCTGACGCCTTAGTGGCAGGAAGTTCTGTCTTTGGCGTTCCAAACGCGGAACAACGCATCAAGGAGTTCAAACAATTATAATATTGACGCGACCGATATTGAATCTCGGGAAAAACGAAAGAATACGCTGTGCTCTTGGACGAATGCCCATGGTTTGGCTGACAGGAGCGTTGGCATTACTTATTGTCGCATTTGATTCTCTTTGTCCAAAATCATTTAGAGACGCGGATCAATTTTTCCCCGTCACCAAACAGAAAAGCGCCTATCGCTGTGTCGTATGTGAAAATGGGAAAGAACGACCCAAGACCTGGAACGTAGGATGCGAAATTATTGCTTCCGAGACAGAAGCCTATGGTAGAGCCATCGTGTTTCTTCGCCAATCGGAAGGAAAAGTCATGCCCATGATTGGCGACACACTTGAAGTGACGGCAGTCCTGAATCGTCCAGGCATTCTTGAAAACGGTTTCGATTATGGCGAGTATCTACGGCACAAAGGTTATGGAGCCTGTGGTTATGTTGCCGAGAAGAATTGGAAGGTTACCGGCACATTGTCTGGTTGGCATGGGTGGACAAGTATCAAACGATTGGCACAAGAGGCAAGACTGCACCTTTGGCAACGACTGAGAAGCATAGGCCTGTCAGAACGACACACCGCCATCATTGCAGCCATGACATTGGGAGTGAAAGACCAATTGGACGATGAAACATATCAGAAATTCAGAAATAGTGGCGTCGCCCATTTATTGGCGATAAGCGGACTTCACGCAGGATTGGTAATGACGCTTGTTTACTTTCTTCTATTACCACTATCCTATTTGAATGTTTCATGGAATTTGAGAGATTGGCTCGCTCTTGTTTCACTCTGGTTTTACGCCTTCATTACAGGACTGGAACCGCCCGTAACACGCTCCGTATTGATGATGACCTTTTTGCTACTCAACCGTTTATTGGGTAGAGAGATTATTCATTGGAACCTCTTGGCAGGCAGTGCCTTTGTCATATTACTTTTTGAGCCTCATCAATTGTTTCTGACCTCTTTTCAAATGACTTATGTCGCCGTAACAGGAATCTTTCTCTTCATCGGACCTTTGATGCAGATAGAGAAAAGATGGGAAGCACAACGTGCGACCGAACTTTATGCTCAAGGCAAGGGTGATATTAGCCCAAAGGAACGATTCAAGAGAAAAGGAGAAAAAGCTTTCAACACTTTCGCACGCACTATTTGGAATGCACTATCGGTGACCACAGCGGCACAAGTCGCCATATTGCCCATACAGTTAAAGGTTTTCAACATTTTCACATTCACCTTTCTGCTGTCAAACCTACTATTGATTCCATTGACAACTGCCGTTGTTTGGTCTTCAATTTTCATGCTTGCGCTATGTCACATTCCCCTTGTCGGAACATGCTTGAGCAGTCTCACGGATTTATTAGTCGCATGCATGGCGCATGTTATAGATTGGACATCAAGCATGGCGTGGGCTCAAATACATGTCGAATTTAACACGCCGCAATCACTTATAGCCTCCGCCGCCTTATTGTTTCTTGGGCTCTATGCCCATGACAAGCAGCCTTGGAAGGCTATTGTCTTCATGACCTTGATAGTACTTTTGCTGCTCTGTTTGATTGCAAGCGTTTGATTCGTAGCAAGATTATAGACTTGGCAAACGCATTTTTCTTTATCTTTGTCATTCACGAAACATACTTTACGAAAACCATCAAAAACAGAAAACCTTATGAAATTCACTGAAAGAGCCAACGAAATTTTCAACGAAGTCATCAATGACTATCATAAGACAGATAACGTTGACACCCCCATACAAAACCCTTACTCAGAAGGCATTGAAGCGGTGTTGTATGCAAAATGCTGGATAGACACAGTGCAATGGCACTTGGAAGACATCATTCGCGATCCGGAAATCAATCCGGAAGAGGCTTTGAAAATCAAACGTCGCATTGACAAGTCCAATCAGGATCGCACGGACATGGTTGAAATGATTGACAGTTACTTCTTGCAAAAATACAATGAGGTAAAAGTAAAAGACGATGCCACCATCAATACGGAAAGTCCCGCATGGGCGATTGACCGTCTGTCCATCTTGGCATTGAAAATTTATCACATGCGTGAAGAGGCAGAGCGTGTTGACGCCACTACGGAACACAAAGAAAAGTGCGGCAAGAAATTGGACGTGCTACTCACCCAACAAGCAGACTTATCAACCGCCATCGAACAATTGTTTGAAGACATCGAAGCGGGACGGAAGTACATGAAAGTGTACAAGCAAATGAAAATGTATAACGACACAGACACAAATCCTATTCTGTACGGAAAGAAATAAATTCTGGAAATCATCGGCAACCTTAACTCATAAAAAAGATTACAAGGAGAAAAATGAAAAGAACGGAAGAAAATGGTCGAATGCTCGTGATACGATTAAGTGCCATGGGCGATGTAGCAATGACCGTTCCTGTCCTTCACTCATTGATGAAGAAATATCCGTCGCTGAACTTGGTTGTCTTGACCACCTATGGCTATGACCCAATGTTTGACAACTTGCCCAACGTGAAAGTCAAACATTTTGACCGACATGGCGGAGACAAAGGTTTGTTCGGCATTTTCAAAGTTTGGTGGCGACTTCGCTCGGAATACAAATTCAAGTACATTGCTGACCTGCATGGCGTATTGCGTTCACGCCTGCTCTGTTTCCTCTTCCGCCTTTCAAGCCGAGCCAAAATCGTTCATATTGACAAAGGAAGAAAAGAGAAACGAGAACTTGTCAGCAAAGGAGCCAAAGGATTGGGGAAACCACTCAAAAACGGTTTTGAACGATACAAACAAGTTTTTGGGGAAATGGGATTTCAATTTCCATTGGATTTCCACTCCATCTTTGACGGGAAAAAAATCATCCTCGAAACAGACTTCCTAAATCAACTCGGAGGCGAAAAACGCAACGGAGAGAAATGGATTGGAGTTGCTCCATTTGCAGGTCACAAAGGCAAGATTTATCCCCTGAAACAAATGGGACAACTCATAGACCTCTTGGGACAACATGAGGATTATCGCATCTTCCTGTTCGGTCACGGTGAAGGAGAAAAGTCCGTCATGCACAAATGGGCAAAAAGAAATGGTGAGAACGTAAGGGTGATGCCTCCGCACACCTACTTGCCAGATGAACTCCGATTGATGAGCAAATTGGATGTCATGATTTCGATGGATAGTGCCAATATGCATTTGGCATCATTAGTTGACACAAAAGTTGTCTCCATCTGGGGTGCAACGCACTATTACGCTGGTTTCTTGGGCTGGAAACAAAATGAAGGAAACATCGTGGACATTGATTTGTCATGCCGTCCTTGTTCTATCTTCGGCAACGTTCATTGTCATAAGAAGGGAGACTCCGCCTACGAATGCCTTCATAAAATCACCCCCGAGATGATAGAAGAAAAAATTGAATTGGCAGTAAGCGCATCATAAAGATTATGACACAGATATCGGAATTAGGAGAGTTCGGACTCATCAAACACTTGACAGAAGCCATTGAGATTCACAACAGTGAGACCGTGAAAGGTGTCGGAGACGATGCCGCTATCCTTGAATACGGGAAACAACAAACATTGGTAACTACCGACTTGTTGTTGGAAGGCGTTCATTTTGACCTTACCTACGTTCCATTGAAACACTTAGGCTATAAAGCCGTCATGGTCAATTTGTCCGACATTTATGCCATGAATGGAACGCCGAAACAAATCACTGTATCATTGGGCATTTCAAAAAAATTCAGTGTGGAAGACATCGAGCAATTGTATGCTGGCATGATTGCCGCATGTGACGCTCATGGCGTGGATTTGGTGGGAGGAGACACTTGTTCCTCATTGACCGGTCTGACCATTAGTATTACCGCTCTTGGTTCTGTTGACAAAGGGAAGGCTGTTTATCGATCGGGGGCAAAAGAAAATGACCTGATTTGCGTCAGTGGAGACTTAGGCGCGGCATATATGGGATTGCAAATATTGGAACGAGAAAAAGCCGTATTCCGCAACACGAAGAAGGCAGAAGACGTGCAACCAGACTTTGCCGGTCGTGAATATATTTTGCAACGCCAATTGAAACCAGAAGCCCGCATGGACGTTATTCGACATTTGGCAGAGAAGGGCATTGTCCCTACCTCCATGATGGACATTTCGGATGGTCTGTCATCTGAATTGATACATATTTGCAAAGCCAGTGGCGTAGGCTGTCGTGTTTTTGAAGATCGATTACCTATAGACTATCAAACGGCAGCGACCGCTGAAGAATTTAATATACCTTTGGTAACAGCCGCCATGAACGGAGGCGAGGACTACGAATTACTTTTCACCGTTCCTTTGGAACTGCACGATTTGGTAGAGCAAGTGGAAGATGTTCATCTGATCGGTCATATTTGCAAAGCGGATCAAGGGATGAACTTAGTCACCCGACAGGGTCAAGAATTTGCTCTGAAAGCACAAGGATTCACAGCATTTTGAAAAACTCAAAAACACACGATATGAAAGCACTTGGAGAACTGAAAATCGCATTGGCAAGCGACCATGCGGGGTTTGAACTGAAACAGGCAGTCATTGCCAAACTGAAAGCCGCCGGAGCAGAGACCAAAGATTTTGGCACTTACAGCACCGAGAGTTGCGACTATCCCGACTTTGCCCATCCTATGGCATCTGCCGTAGAAGGACAAGAGTTTGATTTTGGCATCGCCATTTGTGGCAGTGGCAATGGCATTTCAATGACGGCAAACAAACACCAAGGCATACGTTGCGCACTTTGCTGGGATGTGGAATTGGCACATCTGGCTCGCCAACATAATGACGCAAACGTGCTTTCCATGCCCGCACGTTTTATCAGCCAAGAAAAAGCCTTTGAAATTGTCGATGAATTCTTCAAAACAGACTTTGAAGGTGGTCGTCACGTGAAGAGGGTTCAGAAAATCGCCCTTGACAAGTAATAGCATTACGACATGGGCGAAAACAGAAAGATGAAAACGTTGGCGAAAGAAACCGCCATCTATGGTTTGTCAAGCATTGTCGGAAAATTTCTGAACTGGTGCTTGGTTCCCATGTACACTTATGTGCTGACCTCGCCTGGAGACTATGGCATTGTGACGAACCTCTACGCATGGACAGCCTTGGCTTTGGTCATATTGACCTATGGTATGGAAACCGGTTTTTTCCGATATGTAAACAAAGAGCAAGAACGAGCCTCACAAGTGTATGGGACCACGCTATGCTCCTTGGCATCAACTTCGGGACTATTCATTTTGTTTCTCTTGCTATTTCATCGTCCCATTGCAGATGCGTTAGGATATGAAAGTCATCGGGAGTTCATCGCTATCATGGGATGCGTAGTCGCTATTGACGCTTTCACCGCCATCCCTTTTGCCTATCTCCGTTATAAGCAAAAGGCCATGCGCTTTGCCATGTTGAAGATTCTGACTATTGTCGTCAACATCTTCTTCAATATCTTTTTCTTGGTGATTTGCCCTATGATTCATCACCACGCACCTGAAGCGATTTCGTGGTTCTATAATGAAAACTATGGCGTGGGATATATCATCATAGCGAATGCCATTTCAACCATCACGGTGTTGATTATGCTCCTGCCTGACATTTTTGAAGCGACATTCAAACCTGACTGGGGCTTACTGAAAAAGATGTTGCACTATTCTCTCCCACTGTTAGTGTTAGGCATAGCGGGCATCATGAATCAAACTATCGATAAAATCTTATTCCCTTATCTTGCCCCCGGAGAGGAAGGATTACGACAATTGGGCATTTATGGCGCATGCTTTAAGGTCGCAATGGTCATGATGATGTTCACGCAAGCATTTCGCTTCGCTTATGAACCATTTGTCTTCGCACAACACAAAGACCGAGAGAGTAAAGCGGCATATGCCGACGCCATGAAGTTTTATGTGATTTTTGCCCTTCTGATATGCATGGTGATGATTTTCTACGTTGACCTGCTCAAGATTCTTATCGCACAGAGTTATTGGGAAGGACTGAAGATTGTTCCTATCATTTTGGCCTCTTATCTGTTTCAAGGCATCTATTTTAATCTGTCGCTTTGGTATAAGTTAACGGACAGAACGCAATGGGGAGCGTACTTGTCCCTGATAGGATTGGTCATCATTGTTGGCATGAATGTCGTCTTAGTACCTCGCATTGGCTATATGGGAGCCGCTTGGGCATCGTTGACATGCTATCTTGTCATCATGTTAATTTCTTATGTCTTAGGGCAGAAATACTTCCCTATTTCTTATCCGATGAAGGATCTTGCCATCTACACCGTGGTTGCTCTTGCATTGTTAGGCATTAGTTATTTTGTCACGACAGGCAACCTCTGGATAGACTATTCGGTTCGGGCACTTCTTACCATGGCATACATCGGTTTGATTGTTCGTCGTGACCTACCTCTGAAAGCCATTCCTGTCATAGGAAGATTCTTCCGATAAAGACAAAGAAAAAAGGTATAACAAAAGCCCCGATGTCATTAAACATCGGGGCTTTCTCATGTATCTTTTAGAGCATTACTGCTTCTTCAACAAATCACGAATTTCAGTAAGCAATACTTCCTCCTTTGACGGAGCAGGAGGAGCAGCGGCCGCTTCTTCCTCTTTTTTCTTCGACGCTTTATTTGCAAGGCTGGTGATGCCCTTGACAAGCAAGAAAACGCAGAAGGCGATAATGATGAAGTCGATAGTAGTTTGGATGAACGCACCGTAGTTGATGGTTACAGGCTCCGCGCTTTCACTCAATGGGTTGACAGGCAATGTAGCCTTGAGGTCGGAAAAATTTACACCACCAATCAACCAACCAATGGGAGGCATGATAATGTCATTGACGATTGAAGAAACGATCTTGCCGAACGCACCACCGATGATGACACCGACAGCCATGTCAACAGCATTGCCTTTAACAGCAAACGCTTTGAATTCATCTAAAAATTTGCTCATATACTTTTCAGATATTAGGTTAACAACTACGCAAATATAACTTTTTTTTCGCAAAATGCTTTCACGTCTCAAAACTACACCTATTTAGAAAAACCACGTTTCCCCGAACGAATAATAAGGTAATACCATGTCAATTGAGCCATTGCTACTAAAGAACACGCAATGGAAAGCAAGGATACTGCCATTTCTAAATTACCGACCAAAACACCGATGAAAAGGACAAGTGACTCAACGATAACAATAATAATCTCAAAAATAAATGCGATCGCTTGCTTGGCATAGACATTCGGAATAAACGAGAGCATTTGCGCTAACGTGCTTGCCGCTATCCATGGAAGCATGGTTTGTAACAGACTACCGACACGTACCCACTGAATGCCAAAGAGCCATTCGGTAAGCATTGGCAAAGTCAGATAGAGCAAAATAACGACCGGGATTGCCCAACGAATATAACTTAAACAAATACCTCGAAAGAGACGCACATTGTAATTCTTACAATCAAAATGACGCCCCATTTTCTGATAATAGACTTGGTGAACCGCCCTGCCAAAGGACCAAACGGGGCGTAGCCCAACGTTGACCGCAAGGGCAAAAAAACCGACCTCCGCCATGTTGAACCAAGCGGAGAAGAAGAAAACAGGCATATTCAACGCCAAGGCATTGATTTCCTTATGTGGCAAAACGAACAAAGGGAAAGAACGCCATTTTTTTGCCAAAGAAGACAATTTTCGAAACTTAACCGATGGGAAAGCTTTTTTTCGAAAAGGAATGAACGAAAAAAGTCCGATAAACTGACCTAAAACAGAACCTACTATTAAGCCAAAGGAATGAAACCCTGTCCATCCGAACACGATTCGAGAAACTGTTGCCGCAAATCGTTCTGAGAGTTGATAAAACGCCGTACGATTGAATTGCGAGTTTCGATTGTTCCAATAACTTAAAATATACCCCCAAGAAGAGAACAACACAAGAGGAGCAATCCAAATGACAAAATCAGGAAACGTACCTTGCCAAGATAAAACAGCAGTTACTCCTGCTGTCAAAAAGCAAAACAACAGGCTCAACAGCAAACAGAGAAACGTGGCGGAACCTGCGTCCTCGTCACGTTTCTCTATCATGATTGCATGTTCATATTGTCCCGCCGCAGCAATGGTCAGCAAACCCACAATGGCAAGGAAAAGGCTCATCTCGCCCAGTTCGTCCGGGCTGTATAGCCTCGTGAGCAAGGGATACGCCAACCAGACAAACATTTGTCCCACACCGTTGGCCGTAATCATTTTGGCACTGTTCAGCCAAATTCCTTTGCCCTCACTTTTAGTCATTGCTTACACGCCCCATTTTTCAGGAGCCTTACGCCATTCTTTTAACGTATTGACATCACTTTCTTTGACGTAGCCTGACTTCAAGGCGGCATCTATCAAGACATTGTAGTTGCTAAGCGTGGTCAGTTCCACCTGATGTTCTTTGAACGCCATTTCGCTTACAGGGAACCCATAGGTGAAAATGGCAACCATGCCCAACACTTCGGCACCGGCTTCACGCACCGCCTCAACAGCCTTAAGACTGCTACCGCCTGTAGAAATCAAATCTTCGATGACCACAACCTTTTGTCCTTTCTTCAAGTCTCCTTCAATCAAGTTGCCCATGCCGTGATCTTTCGCCTTGCTTCGGATATAAATCATAGGAAGTCCCAAAGCATCCGCCACAAGAGCTCCCTGTGCAATAGCACCCGTTGCCACACCTGCGATGACTTCAGCATCTGGATATTTTGCCTTTACAACTGCGGCAAAAGCATCACGCACTACTGTGCGAATTTCAGGATAAGACAACGTTTTACGGTTGTCACAATAGATGGGAGAATGCCAACCTGAAGCCCAGGTGAATGGTTCTTGCGGACGTAACTTGACAGCACCGATTTTCAATAATCCTTGTGCGACTTTTTCTTCTGAATTTTCCATCATGATTGTATTATTTGTTTGTAATTCCTTGTCTTTATTGAGGTATGCGTCCCGTGGCTATGAAATAGGACGTACGAGCCGTCAAATAGTCACCAACGGCACTGACATAGGACATACGAGCCTTCTGATCGCTCGTTTGCGCATCAAGCAAGTCACTCATCTTACACGTTCCCGCTTCATAATAATCTTGATTTAATCGAAGGTTTTCCGCAGCCTGCTTTTGACTTTCCTTTGCCAAGAGGACACTTCTATAAGCATTTTCAAGTGCAATATAGGACTGTTCCATTCGCAAAACAAGCAGTTGCCTGCTATCTTCCGTTTGCTGCTTGGCTTGTCGTTCGCTTATCTTGCCACGTTGAACACTTCTATTATCGTTCCACAAGGCACTTATCGGGATTGACATGGCGGCAAATCCAATCAGATTAGGACGAGCCTCATCCAAGACTTGTCCATAACTAAGGGAGCCGCCGACATAAACCGACGGCATGAGTGACGCACGGCTCATCTTTGTTTGCAAAGAAGAGGCGCGTTCATTGAGTTGCAGCAACTTCATTTCATCAAGCGCCTCTACCGCTTCCTCATGATTGACGCGATAAATAGAAGGAGAAGGAACTTCCGTCAGCACTGTCGTGTCAACCATGACGGAATTAGAGTCCGTACCTAAGCCCATGTACTGTGCCAGGGCCATTTTAGCAAGGGTCATTCCACTCTCAACCTTACCCAAATCATCATTCACTTCGTTTTGTTTCAGTTTGACCTTAAGTAAATCGTTTCGCGGCACAATGCCCGCGTCAAACGCATTTTGAGCATCTTGCTCGATGCTTGCCAATTGTTTTTGCGCTTCCTTTAACGCAGAACGCATCGCATAGAGCGTCACTAAACGATAGTAGTTGTCATCAACTCCCTGCAAGACTTCATTACTTACAGAAGACATCTTGATTTGTTCCGCTTGGGTACTAACAGACGCTAACTTATTACCTTCAATAATCTTACCGCCTAAGAAGACAGGTTGAATAGCCGTTAATCCGAAGGAATAACCCTTGTCAAGGAACTCATAGTGATAAGAGGTAGGAATCAATGGGAGCAAGGGAGCCAAACCTGTTCCAGAAAGGGCAGTCGCCGCCTTTTCCTTCACCTTATTAGGCATTTTAAGGTCACCTTCAATCAGATCGTCGGTCGCCATAAATCCGAACGCGGTAGCCGTAACCTGCGGCAAGTATTTTGCAAACGCCTCGTTCTTTTGTTGTTTTGCCTTGTCAATCTCACCTTGAGCAGTACGTGTCTTTACGTTGTTTTTCAACGCCAAGTCACGACACTCTTGCAAGGAATAGACCTTGGCATTTACCGTCGCAACACTTCCGCAGAGAGCAAGAATCAAACAGAATATGTGTGATGTTTTCATGTGATTTCCCTTAAATATTACAACAACCGTTTTTTCATCATGCGGCGACGCAGAAGTAGGATGCGACGTCGTTCGTTTTTCAATATTCGTTTTCTATCTTCCACTTGGAACAATCCCCAATATCCAACCGGGATAACTGTAACGATAAAGAAGAAAGAGACGATGGTTCCCACCATCACCACAGTTCCCATTGGTCCCCAAAGCGGCGTGTTGGAAATCACCATAGGAACGACACCCATAGATGCCGCGGCGCAGGTCATAAAAATTGGACGCATACGTCGTTGCGCCGCCATAATGGCTGCCTGACGGGCAGCAAGACGATGCTGAACACGCAGTTCCTCCGCATAGTCAATCATTATAATACCATTGCGCACAATAATGCCCATCAAGGTTATAAGACCCAAAATAGCCGTAATGCCGACTTCCTGACCCAAAAGGATAACACCCAACGCAGCCCCGAGCAAGCAGGCAGGCAAAGAGAGCATCAGCAACAGTGATTGACGGATGTTGCGCAAATGGAAAATCAAAATAACAAAAATAACGAAAATGGAAATCAAAAGACCGTTGATAATTTGAGGTATCGTATGTGCGTCTTTCTCCTTCTGACCTCCGGCCACCAAAGTCACACCGTCAGGTAAATCTAATTTTTTAAGTTCCTCGTCCAATTCGTTTACCGTGTTTGTCAGGTTCTCACCACGTTTAACTTCAGCATAGATGGAAATGCAACGGATTCCGTTGCGACGTGTTATTTGTCCCTCCGTGAAATCAGCGGATGGTTTTGCTATTTGTCGCAAAGGAACACTTATGCCCGGCAAATTGCCTGAGATGTTAGCATTTTTCAAATCAGAAACACGGTTGTTGCCCGCATTTCGATCTTTCACCGTGACATCCATGGCATAGTCTTCCTCCCAAACCTTGGTGATAGCAAGGCCATCACCGAATTGAGTTGCCAAGTTGATGGCAACATCTGTTTTTGAAATACCGATTCGGCTTGCCTGTTGGTTGTCAATTTGAACGAACATACCCGGAGTCGTTCCTTCAAAACTGGTTCTTACTAACGACAGTTTTTCATTTTTGCGCATTTCTTCCGCCACTTTATCCACCGCCTTGTGTAAGTCCGCAAGGTTATCGCCCATCAATCGGAACTCGATAGGAGAAATGGCATCACTATAATCCAACTCTTTGAATCGGACATGCGCCTCCGGGAAGTATTCACTGTACTTTGGTGTCAGTTCATCAAGCAACTCTTGCGTAGCCTCATCACCTTTCGTATTGACGATGAACTGGGCAAAATTGCTACCACCGATTTGAGGAGCATAACTTGTTTGAAAACGAGGAGAACCGCTTCCGTAGAACGTGGCAATATTCACAATCCGTTCATCTTGCCTCATAATGTCATACAGACTATCGGCTATTTGAACCGTCTTGTCAATTGCCGTTCCTGTAGGCATGTAGATTTCAACAGCGAATTGGTTTCGTTCGGCGCGTGGCAGGAAACGTTGTGGCAAAGAGAGATAAAGCAACGCACCCACCACCATGGAAATAAATCCGATGAAAATGGTCAAAATCGGGAATTCAAAGCATTTTTCAATCAATCGATTGTAATACTCCTGCACACGATCAAGCAGTGTTTTTTTGCCTTTGTTACCTGTTTCGGCAAGTCCCTTTTTGATAAAGGTGAACTGCATGAGAGGCACCAACACCACCGCCATCAACAGAGATGTGAGCAGGATGATGGAGATGGCGTAAGGGAAGAAATGAATGAAGTCGTAGAACACGCCTCGCATCGTCAACAGGAGCGGGAAGAATGTCAACGAAATGACCAAAGTGGCAGTCAAAATGCTCTTGAAGAACTCCTTGGCAGCAGCACTTGCCGCATGCCAGCGGCTCATGCCGTCATCCACCTTTTCCAAATAGCAGTCAATAATCACGACCGAGTCGTCAACGATAAGTCCCAACGTAACGATAAGAGCCGCCAGCGTCACCGTGTTCAACTCAATGCCTAACGCATTGAAGATGCCCAAAGAGATGAAAATCGTCACAGGAATCGTTGCCGCAGCCACACTTGCCACGCGAACCGGGAGCAAAACCATGATGACAAGAATCACGGTGACAATGGCTATCAGCAATTCCTTCAGGAAGTCATAGACACTGGCTGAAACGACTTCACTCTGATCAGTAATGGTATAGATAGAGATGTCGTTGGGAAGTGTCTTTTGGAAGTCCGCAATCTCCTTTTTGATGTTGTCGCCAAATTGTACGATGTTCGACCCTTCTTGCATGCCGACAGACAGAACGATGCACTTTCGTTTGCTGTTGGTCACAAATGATGTCGGATGTGGATATTCACGCTTGATAGTCGCCACGTCACGCAATCGAACTTCCGCTCCTGTCAGAGGGTTGGAAAAGATGACCTGTTGGGCAACATCGTTTTCCGTATTCAAGGAACTGCTAAGATGTATCGGAGACTTGGTCTCCGGATTGTTGAGTGAACCGCTTATCACCGTAAGACCCTGCGTCCTAAGGTTCAGCACCAAAGAGCGCAAGGTGATGCCATAAGCCGCCAAACGGTCACGGTCGATATAAACACCGATTTGTTCTTGTTGTTCACCGCTTGTCTTCAAGTCACCTACATTAGGCACTGTCCGAAGGCGGGTTTCAAGTTCCTTGACATATTCGTGCAACTGCCGATAGGTCTTATCTTCACTTTCGAGCGTGATGAGCATGGAACTGACGTCACCGAAATCGTCATTGACAACTAATGCCAAAACACCTTGTGGCAATTGATTTTTGAACAAGGAGATTCGTGTCTTGAATTTACTCCAGAACTCATCCTTGTTGGTCACATCGTCGTTCAAGGCGACAAAGGCAAACAGACGACCATCTTTGCTTTGCGTGTAGGTATTGCCCTTGTCAATTTCCTTGAATTCCCATAAGAACTCTTCCAATGGCATTGCCACCTGCTGCTCGACTTCGTTGCTTGTCGCTCCTGGATAGACAGCCACGATGAGACCTTGCCGAACCGTGAACGAAGGAAATTCGTTTTTGGGCATAACCACCAACGAATAAATTCCGAACAAGACACCAGCCGCGACTAAGAGGAGCAAGATGCCCTTGTAGTGCATGCAACTCTCCACAAAGTCTAAACGTGAACGCTTTTTCTCCATACCTTTCAACTCAAAAAAAGATTATTCGTTCACTACCTTGACCGTCATTTCCTGGCTGACTTTATCATGCCCTTCGACAATCACTTCGTCACCACCATGAAGACCTTCGTCAATGATTACCCCTCGATCAGTGATGTCGCCTATCACAACGTTTTGGCGACGCGCCTTGCCACCCACCACTTTCCACACATACATGCTGCGAGCATCCATTAGTATCGCCTTTTGTGGCACAAGAATTTGTGGAACGTCTCCATTCAAGTCAATGACGGCAACGCACACCATGCCAGGCAGCAAAACTCGGTCAGGGTTAGGCAAACGCAATTTAACGCTATAAGTATGGCTTAGGGGATCCGCCTCCACGCCTTTTTCAGTCACTTTTCCTTTGAACTGGCGACCGCCAATGGCGGCAACGGTAAACGGAACATCACTTCCGAGGGAAATCTTTGAAATTTCCTTTTCCGGCACTGAAAGGTTGACTTTCACCTCGTCAATTTCAACTATTTTGAAACCTTGCAACCCTGGTCCGACATTATTACCCGCTTGCACGTCTCGACGCGCCACGTAACCTGAATAGGGAGCCAAAAGAGTACAATCATCCAATCGCTTTCTTGCCATGCTCTCTTGGCTCTGCGCTTCGCCAAGTTTCGATTTGGCTTCGACATAATTGATTTCTGGCAAACTACCTTTTTTATAGAGTTGTTCGTAACGGTTGAATGCGTCTTGCGCCCGATCCAATTGGTTTTTCGTTATCAACCACGCATCCCGTGCGGACTTGTCGTCAAGCGTGGCAAGCACTTGCCCCTTCCGAACCATTTGTCCTTCATCAACACTGACGGACTTGACCGTACCTACGGTATTGAACGAGACGATTCCTCCAGACACCTCCTCAATCGTTCCGATGTATTGATTTTCCATGACGTTACCCGACTCCACAATTTGTAGTGTCTTGACACGAATTGCCTTCTCTGCATTGTCAGAAGAACCGCCACAAGCCACCAAAGTTACCGCCATCAACATTCCTGACAAATGCGACAGGACGCATTTCCCATTATCGCTTTTCATTGTTTCTCTCCTATTGTTAAGTGTTCACGCAAAGGTACGCATTTTTGCTCTTGCCTAATAATGACCATCATACATTTTCGGACAAAGCAAAAGTCGTATATTTGTGAGCATGTTAAAGCACACGGCAAACTACGCGAACACCCCCTCCAATTTCGTCATACAGAACTTGGAGAGTCCTGTTGCCCCCCATAGTTCCGTTTTTCCGTTATTGTGCGTTTTGAAAAACCTTCTTTGTCGCGGCTGCCCCACCGTGATGTCACGATATCTGCAAGGGGAATTAGGAGAAATCCACCTACGACAAGACTTTGACGTTTATCTTCCCTTTGCCTCTTTTAACGCTGGCCATTGGCGACATACCATCAAAGGAGACGATGAGCATCTTTTCTTCCCTGCCCAAGCATTTTTAGAGAAGTTGATTCCCCAATCGTTAGGAGACTATGCCTTCATTGCGTCAATGATGTTGCCAGAGGCACCTATCAACGACATCGTTGACACGCCGTCTGATATATTTGAGGGTCAGCGGGTGGATTTCTACTTACCCCAAGCCAAAATGGTCATTGAGATAGACGGAAGTCAACACGAAAGCGACAAAAACCAACACACGACAGACCTTCGACGGGATGAGTTTCTAAACAGGTCTGGCATCACTACCTTCCGAATTTCGACAGAGAGTCTCCGCAATGGCACCTATAGAATGACGATACGGAGCATTCGCCAACATTTAGATAACTATCCGAACTTACGAACGGAATATTTAGAAGTTGCCCGACGGATTGATCGCCACGAACTCACGAACGATGAAATCAGGAGCAAGTTGTTACCCACCGCTATCATTCGTTTCCAAATACTCGTGTTGGAAATGATGGCTCGCGGCAACCTGACGATGGGAAAGACTTGGCAGTTTTGCATTTTGTCGCATGAAGAGGTAGGCGACTTTGCCACCCTTGCCATCAATGACCTGTTGATTTGGCTGCGCCATTTGTATCGACTTGCTCATAAACAAGACCTTGCGACACCACTTGTGAGCGTTAAATATGTAACGTCCTTTGATGGTGTCGCAAGCAAAGACGTGCATGACATAGACTTTTCTTTGTTTAAACGATATACCGATGAGAATGACTATAATGAGAACGTCATCTTCGTCAGAACCGACTATTTCGACCGAAGAAAAGAAAAGGACTATTTTCGCCTCGCTTCGGCATCACCGATTCATTATCACATCACAAAACGTGATGAAAAAGTCTTGACCTTCTTCCTTCAGAACCTATTTTCAAAAGAAGCATTCCTTGAAGGACAATTCCCCATCATCCAAAACATATTGAATCTTCACGATACCATCGGACTTTTGCCAACTGGAGGAGGAAAATCATTGTGTTATCAATTACCTTGTCTGCTGCAACCGAGCATGAACCTTGTGGTTTGCCCCATCAAGTCGCTCATGAACGACCAAAAAGCGAACCTTGAGACCTTACGCATTGACCGCATTGCCGTTTTATCAAGCGACAAAGAAATTGAAGAAAAGGAAAAAACCATGCAGCGATTCGGAGAAGGAAAATTCTTTTTCATTCTTCTTGCCCCCGAACGGCTGCAGATTCCGAAGTTTCGAGGCAGCCTAAAAATCGCACTGAGTAAATTTTCGATTGCTTATGCCGTGATAGATGAAGTGCACTGCATGTCAGAATGGGGACATGACTTTCGCACTTCCTACTTGAGACTGACCCAAACTATTGAACAACTAAGTGGAGAGAAGAATAGCATCAAGTTTGTCGGACTGACAGCCACGGCATCAGTAAATGTCTTGCGAGACATCAAAGCGGAATTTGCAAGGGACAATGTTCCTCTGGAGAACGAAAACATCAAAGCACTGTTAGACTTCAGCCGTCACGAATTGCAATTCACCGTGATCAAAGACAATGGCAACAAATTTAAGGAATTGACTCGCCTGCTCACCGACAACGGAATTGCCGATGGCAGCAACCCAAACTCCGTCTTGATTTTCACTCCCTACGTCAACGGAAGTCGCGGTTGCTATGAACTTGCCGCCTCGCTGTCAACTAAGTTTAAGGACATACGAATAGCCTGGTATTCAGGCTCCGTTCCAAGGGAGGAGCAAGACACGATGGGCAGCAAAGAGTTTGCCGCATACAAAGAAGACGTTCAACATGCCTTCAAGACAAGACAAATAAAACTGTTGTGCACCACCAAGGCCTTCGGCATGGGCATTGACAATGACAATGTTGGGCTCACCTTTCACCATGGATTGCCAAGTTCGGTAGAAGAACTCTATCAAGAAGCGGGACGAGCAGGCAGATGGAATAAGCACGACATCAAGAACAGAAATCGCAATGCGAAATGTTATGTTCTCTATTCACAAGAAAACCCGACCACACGAAAGGAAATAGAGAAAATCTTTGACAGAAAGGCGACCTTCAAAGAAATAAAAGAGCTGCATCAGCATTTGAGAGGTAATATGGGGCGCGACATCATTGCCCAATTGTTTCTTTTTCAGAATGGTCAACATGACGTAAATGTTGATTTCGAGACTATCAAGGTCGTTTTACAGAATTTTTATGACACGAAAACACCGTCCAAACCCATTCATCAATTGGATTTGGAAAGGCTTCACCTTTCAGAAGATTCTTTTGAAAAAGCGTTGTACCGTCTCGCCATCTTAGGGATAGTGGAGGATTGGACACGTGATTTCAATGAATTCTTCTTCGTGACTTTCAACCCTATAGACACGGATAAGGTCATCTCGTCCATCGAAAAATACGTTCACAAATACCAACCGGAAACCGATGTCGCACAAGGCATCGAAAACGTGGAAAACAACATGGTGGACACAACACTTGACAAAGCAATATGGTACTTGCTGGACTGGATTTTCGGTTATATCGTTTATAATCGCAAGCAATCGCTCAAGACCCTTGTTGATTTGTGTGACACGTATAGTGACAGTCAAACATTCAAGCAAAAAATAGACAACTACTTCCGTTTTGACGACACCGTATTTTTGTTGCAACACATTTCCGAACATCCGTCAGAGATGTTTCGATGGACTCATGTTTTTTACGAAAGGAAGGAAAATGGACTTCGTGTCATATCGCAAGAGAAAGCGGAAAGCATAAAATATAGTTTAAGTCGTTTTTTAGAAAGTTATAATGACAACACCGCATTGAACTTCATCAGCGGCTTTTTACGGTTGTGGTTAAATGAATTTGAAGACGCGGACGGTCGTTCACGACTATCCGGAGCGTTAGACTATGTGGCAAAACAAGGTGTCTATCACCAGAACGAACTTCTGGACGAGACCGTTCGACTTGCCAACGAGACTTTGAACTTTGAACAACGATATACCTTGGGCGAAGAACTCATTCGGCATTTCGCTGAAAAAACGGAATGGTGCGCTGAAGCCTTACATTGCCCTGCCTTGCTGAACGACCAATACTTTCGATTATCACAAAGACTAAATCATATCAACACATTACTCCATGAGCAAATTACAAGAATTTGAACAGACTCTTGACAACATTGAATCGGAATCTAAACGCTTGAAAAAATTGGCGGATTACTATCAAGAAGTCGTTGAAACGAAAGAAGAAATGGACAAAGCCACCAAGCGTCTCGACAACGTTTCCAACAGTTTGATCGAGAAATTGGGCATGGTGAACCAACAATTAGCCACCCTCGCCAACCAGTTGCCAACCATGCAAGAGCAATTGCGCTTCCTGCGCTTTGCCGTCATGATTGTCCTTGTAGTCCTCTTTGTCAATTTGACGATAGGCATTGTAGCCTTGATTATTTAATTATTATCTTTGAACCGTTAAAAACAATCAAAAAGGATGCAAAAGCAACTGATTTTCGACCGTTTACGCATGCTTCTTTTTTTGGGGTGCGCCTTCGTGTTGTTTTTCTTCATCGCACGTGAACGTAAAGCCGTGTTAGGGATAGAAGAAAATGACAAACAACAGGACGACAACACGACTATCATAGAAAAGGTTGGAAACAACCATTACGTTATCAACACGACCGCCTTGTCAACGGACATCATCGGATTCGGAGGCACTACGCCTGTCATGATAAGCGTAACGAACGATGTGATAGACAGCATCACTCCCCTTTCCAACTCAGAGACACCCATGTTTTTTTCAAAAGCGACGGAAGTGTTGGACGCATACAGAGGCATAGACATCAAAACCGCCGATAGTTTGAGAGTAGATGCCACGACAGGCAGCACTTTGTCATCGACCGCACTGATTAAGAACGTGCAGATGGCGTCACGTTACGTCAAAGACAACGGCATCGAAGAATACCATTGGTGGGATTCTTTTGATTTTTCGGTCAAGAACATAGTCGCTCTCATCGTGATTTTGTCAGGAGCCATCGTTCCATTGATATACAAGAATAAAAATTGGCGTACCGTGCAGTTGGTTTTGAACGTGGCTGTACTCGGATTGTGGAGCGGCACGTTTATCAGCCACAGTCTTTTGTTAGGAGTTGTAGGAAACGGCATTCACCCCATAGCGTCTATCGTTCCGTTCCTGCTGCTCATCACGGCATTCATCTATCCATTGTTCGGCAGGAAAAGCCACTATTGTAACCATTTGTGTCCTTTCGGTTCCGCACAAGAATTGTCCGGCAAACTCAACAAAAAGAAAATACACCTTTCAGCCACAACCATTAAGCGTTTGTCCATCGTCCGTCAAGTGCTTTGGATTGTCCTGATCACCTTGATGCTGGTAGGCGTAGGTTTCGAGTGGATGGATTACGAACTCTTCACCGCTTTTCTTTACACCACCGCATCGCCAATCGTGATTGGATTGGCAATCGTATCCCTGATTTTTTCGGCATTCGTGCCTCGTCCTTATTGTCGTTTCGTGTGTCCGACCGGCACGCTCCTCAAGCTGATAGAAAACAATAACACATAAATAATCACATCACATGAAAACAACAACTATTTTGCTGATTGCCATGGCCGTTGCCTTGTGCATCGTCGGCTTCAAACTCTTCACGAGCAAAAGCGCATCGAACACGACGTCAGAAGAAGCCGTCTTAGACAATATCGCCACACGCGTATCTGTCCGTGCTTACACATCTGACACGATAGAGCAAGAAAAGATAGACAAATTGCTCCGTGCCGGCATGGCGGCTCCATCTGCCGTGAACAAACAACCTTGGCACTTCATCGTAGTGAAGGATAAATCCCTTTTGGAACGCATATCCACATTAACGCCAGGCGTACGCATGGCCGCATCCGCCCCGCTTGCCATTGTCGTATGCGGAAACATGGACAAAACACTTGAAGGTGAAGCAAAAGAATATTGGGCACAAGATGCCTCAGCCGCCACCCAAAACATCTTGCTTGCCGCACACGCCATGGGACTTGGAGCCGTATGGACCGGTTTCTATCCTGTGACGGAGCGTTGCGAGAAAGCGAAGGAATTGCTTCAAATGCCCGAACAAATCGTTCCATTCTGCACGATTGTCATCGGTTATCCAGATGAGCAACCTGCGGTCAAGAACAAGTTCAAATCCGAGAATATCTCTTACAATGTGTTTGGAGGGAAACCTGGAGACGGTGTTGAACTTCCTGCCGCTCCTGAAAAGAAGTTTGTGGCGTTTGACGTGAAGAAAGACTTCCGTGTGAATCCGTTCACCTACTTCACAGGAAACGGTCGTTTGCTCTGCGTCGGTGACAAACAAAAATCTAATGCCATGACAATCGGTTGGGGTGGCGTAGGAACCTTGTGGAGAGAACCGATGTTGACCGTGTATGTAAAAGAGCAACGCTACACTCACGAGTTCATGGAGAAAGCCTCTTACTTCACCGTGATGGAATTTGCGGACGAGAAAGTGCTTGACTATATGGGTCATACATCAGGACGTGACGCTGACAAGGCAAAAGAAATGGGATTGACACTTGCCTACACGGAAAACGGTACTCCATATTACGAAGAAGCGGACGTGGTGATAGAGTGTAAATTGACGAGCAAAAACGACGTTGGCATCGAGCAAATTCTTGACAACGCTCCTGAGGAATTCGTAAAAAACAGTCCTTACACCTTCTACGTGGGCAAGGTGGTCGGCGCCTGGAAGAAACAATAAATCACCTGATATTATAGATGGCTTGCCAACCTGCCGCCTTTCGGTAGTCAGGCAAAGTTCCGGCTGGAACGGTCAAGGCAGCCTTATAAGTTATTCTTGGATCAAAAACACCCTCGCCACACATGGCGGGGGTTTTTGTTGCCACATTCAAGAACAGAAGGTTGATGCAACCGCTGAACGCCTCATCTCCAATCGTTTTCAACGAACTTGGGAAAGAGAATGAAGACAATGCCGAACAGTTGCGGAACGCCGCACGACCAATCTCAATGAGAGCAGGTGCATCCACGAAACGAAGACCATTGCAATTTTCAAAAGCCTTGTCACGGACAGAGACGGTGAACTTGCTGAGCATGACGGAATCGAGTGACGTACAACCCAACAACATACCCTCTGAAACATAACTCAACGAAGACGGGATGGTAATGCTCCGCAACCCTGTGCATCCTCTAAAAGCATAGTTGCCCGCATAGAAGATTCGAGGCAGATACAAGTCGGTCAAAAGGGTACACCCTCGCATGCTATATTCACCAAGTCCCTGAAGATTGGACGGCAAAGAGACTTCTGTCTTTCCTTCCGGACAACGCACCAAAGCCGTTTTCTGCTTGTTATAGAGCAAGCCTTCCAAATCAGAATAATCATCATTGAGAGAATCAACGGAGATGGTTTTCAGAGCCGAACAATTATCAACGCAAGAAGGGTGAAAGGAAGTGAGGTTTCGTGGCAACTCCAAACGTTCGAGATAGACGCATCCGCGGAAAGCAAACGGCTCAATACTGCGTAGGCCATCTGGCAACGTGACAGAAGCAAGACTGCGGCATCCGTCAAACACAGACTCATGAAGAGAGTCAAGCGAAGAAGGGAAGGAAACGGAAGTCAAAGACACACAATCTTTGAAGGCACGAGAGCCAACCTTTCGGACGGAAGCGGGCAAGACGACTTTTTTCAGCGTCTTACAGTCACGAAAGGCATCATCGGAAACGGACACGACTGAATAGGTTTTGCCCGCTTTTTCAACAGTTTCCGGCACCGTGATAGTTTCAGCATATTCATTGGAAACAGCATCCCAACTCGTTCCGCGAAAGGAAACTTCCATCTCGGACCGCTCTTCCGAAAGAATGTTATAAAAAAGGATTCTGCCTTTGTTGATGGATTGGTAATGTTCCGCCTCGGCAGGGAAGAAAACGTACGATGATAAGAGTAAAAAAAGAATCTTTCGCAGAATTGTCATCATTACTTTTTCGTTGATAGTCGCTTAGTTGATTTTCTCGACCGAACCATCGACCTTGATCATGAGATCCAACAGACGAAGATCATAGTCTTTGCGGCGAGTTTGGATTTCAAATGTTGCACGA
This sequence comes from Paludibacteraceae bacterium, assembly GCA_017446585.1. GTDB lineage: Bacteria > Bacteroidota > Bacteroidia > Bacteroidales > Paludibacteraceae > UBA4363. The sequence continues at coordinate 164,221 of JAFSQL010000006.1, read as the reverse complement.
TAGATTGCCTTGTCCTTATCATGAACTGTTTCAAATCGGAAGGATGTCGGGTTGACATTGTCTTGGCGAATGATGTCCACCACGTCACGGATTCGATCCCGTTCCAGAGCCGAAAGCGACACTCTATAATGCTTTTTGTCCATCAGTTTGTTTACAAAAAGCATGCCTTCCAAGGCAAGCAGGACTAAAAAAGTCGTGGCGATGGCAAAATCGTAGTGTCCCACACCCGCCGCGACACCGATGGCACTGGTAGTCCAGATGCCAGCAGCCGTGGTAAGACCACGCACAGCGTTTTTATGAATAAAAATAAGTCCGGCGCCAATGAAGCCAATACCAGAAACAATTTGTGCCGCTATACGAGAAGGGTCAAAGCTTAGAATCTCGGAAGAGAAAAGGGGCAAAATATAATCATATCCGTAGGCTGAAATGACGGTGAGCAAGGCACTGCCCACCGCAACGAGAAAATGGGTACGGAAACCCGCTTCCTTTTCCCTCAGTTCACGTTCCAGACCAATGAGCCCACCTAAAAGGCCTCCGACAAAGATGCGTAAAACCAAATCAAGCGTCATGACAACAAAGAATACCGATTCACGTATAGACGCAAAGATAAGACAAAAGAAGCGGAAAATAAATATTAACTTTGCAAACCCAAAACACCGAAAACATAACCTTTTTTTGATTAGAACGAATGTCATTACAATGCGGCATTGTCGGACTGCCTAATGTCGGCAAATCGACCCTTTTCAACTGTCTTTCGAACGCCAAGGCGCAAGCTGCCAATTTTCCTTTTTGCACGATAGAGCCAAACGTGGGTGTGATAACCGTTCCCGACCCCCGTCTGAACCGTTTGGCAGAATTGGTACATCCGGCACAGATAGTGCCAACCACGGTTGAGATTGTTGACATTGCCGGATTGGTGAAAGGAGCGTCAAAAGGAGAAGGACTTGGCAACAAGTTTCTTGCCAACATACGCGAGACCGATGCCATCATACACGTCTTGCGCTGCTTTGACGATCCGAACATCACACATGTAGACGGCAGCATTGACCCTGTGCGTGACAAGGAAATCATAGACATGGAATTATGTCTGAAAGACCTTGAAACCGTGGAGAGCCGTCTTGCCAAGACCCAAAAACAAGCCTCGGCAGGAGACAAGGACGCGAAACGACTGGTGACGCTGCTGAACGCTTTCCATGCCGCCCTCGAACAAGGCAAAGGAGCCAGAACCGTGGAGGTGGACAAGGAAGACCAACCATTGGTGAAAGAGTTGGGACTGCTGACCACCAAACCCGTACTCTATGTTTGCAACGTGGATGAAGACTCAGCCGCCACGGGCAATGCCTACGTAGAAGCCGTGAAGAAAGCCATCGAAGAAGAGAATGCGGAACTGCTTGTCATTGCAGCCGCCACGGAGGCTGACATAGCGGAACTTGACACCTTCGAAGAGCGACAGGAGTTTCTTGCCGCCGTAGGTTTGAGTGAGAGCGGCGTGTCGAGACTGATCAACGCCGCCTATCGCCTGCTCGGACTGCGCACCTTTTTCACCGCAGGACCAAAGGAAGTGCGCGCTTGGACCTTCCGTGCCGGATGGAAAGCCCCACAATGCGCAGGCGTCATTCACACGGACTTTGAAAAAGGCTTTATCCGCGCCGAGGTCATCAAATATGACGATTATGTCAGCCTCGGTTCCGAACAAGCCGTCAAGGAGGCGGGACGACTTGCCATAGAGGGAAAAGAGTATTGCCCTGCCGACGGTGACATCATGGTCTTCCGTTTCAATGTCTGAAAAGTCTGATCATAACGCATGGGACACAGGTTTCCAATCACTCCCCATACGGGAGCGATGGACGCTGATGGCTCGTGCGCTCGTCGAGACGCTGGACGACTACACATCGAACGCTTCGTTTGCCTTTTCGGGAACTTTCGCCAAGTTAGATTACACGCTCAATAATCTTCGGATTCGCGATTTGACGTTGCGGAAGAACTTGAACACCTTGCGTGACTTTAATCGACACGGACAACGGTACGATGAAAAAGAATTAGAAGAGCGGTTCACATCGGTCTATTCAGCACTTTCCACATTGCAGGAACGGATTCAGCACCCTGAAGCATCGGAAAAGGAAGCGTGGAATCTCATTCCAGACCATAGGACACTCCAAAAGCAAACGGACAAGATGCGTGTCCTTGCACGCAAGACAGAAGGAGAAAACTTGATTTGCACCCTTGACGATGACTACGGGACTGAGATAATCGTTCCGTTAAGACCAAAGGAAGATGTCGATTTCACCTACTTACTACCCTATGTGGAAGCATGTCTGAGACAAGGGGCACCTTGTCAACTCAACCTGATTCAACCACGATTGGAGAACAAGTTGAACATGTCGGAAACAGAAAATTCATCGGACAAATTACCGCCACGAGCGACTTACGTTTGTGAACTCATTGTCTTTCAACCAGACTACCTTATAGATATTACCGCCGTCAGTCGATGCTTCAAACCGTATGGCACTTCACCGCTCAACTGGCTGATTTCGTTGTTTGAGGACGTGACACCGACACAAGCCACATTGCTTGGCAACTTTGCGGGTCAGATGCTTGACGAGGAGATTTACCACCGCGACGCACCCTTGTCATATGCGGAGAGCGTCATGCGTTTTTTTCGTAAAAATGCCATTGCCATAGCCACCTGCACAGATTTTGACAGTACTGACTTCCACATCGAGGGCAAACGCCAGCAACAACACCTGCGTCAACTTGCCAAAGGCACCTTGCCAAAGGGAGCCTTAGACTTTGACTTTGAAAAAGTGGTGTTGGAACCCTCGTTCATTTGTGAAGCCCTGGGTATACAGGGACGTATGGACCTGCTGCAAGACGACATGAAGATACTCATTGAGCAAAAGTCGGGTAAAAAGGATGAATTTAGGAATCGACACAAAGAGGAACATTATGTTCAGATGATACTCTACCTCGCCTTGCTGCATTATGGTTTCGGTCTGCGCAATAATGAGGTGTCGCCCTTCCTGCTCTATTCAAAATATGACCCCGCAGAAGGATTGCTCAGAGAAGGGTCATCCCCCACATTGCTCAGGGAAGCCATGGCGATGCGCAACGGCATTGCACATCTGGCTCTCACAATAGGTCAAGGGGAGGGAGAAAAGATACTGACACAACTAAAGAGTGAAGACTTGCGTCTCAATCCCAACTGCTCGGACAAGTTGTGGATTCCATACATATTGCCACGAATAGACGAGGTTTTGTCGCCTATTAAAAATGCCGATGAAATCAGCCGCCGTTACTTCTTTCGCTTTCTGACCTTCGTCCAAAAGGAACAGACACTTGCCAAACTTGGAAACGGGAAGAAACAGAACAACGGATTCGCCGCCACGTGGAATGATTCGATTGAAGAAAAGACGGCAGCGGGAAACATCATCTCAAACCTATGCCTCAAGGAAGCGGAAGAAACAGAAGGCGAGGGCATCAGCAAACTGACGTTTAACGTCACGGACTTGCCCGATCAATATGCCGTTCCAAACTTCAGACAAGGCGACTATGTCATGCTCTATTCCTACAAGGATGGTGATACTCCTGACGCACGGCAATCCATCGTTTTCAGAGCGAACATCACGACGTTGAGAACAGATGAAATCAGTGTTCAATTACTCTTCCCACAAAAGAACGAACGACTGTTCAAACAACCCGAACTGCGGTTTGCCATTGAACATGACCACCGCGACGGCATAGGGACATCAATGTTCCGATCCATGCGGAAAATACTTGACACGGAGAGAAGCCGACGAGAATTGCTGCTTGGCCAAAGGGAACCGAAGTCAGGAAACATGGGAAAAATTCACGCCACGTATGGTGACGAGGAACTGAACGACATCGTGAGGAAAGCCATGAACGCCGAGGACTTCTTCCTCCTGGTGGGTCCACCCGGAACGGGAAAGACATCGAAAGGGTTGCTATCCATGACACAAGAAGTCCTGGCGACCAACGGCAGTTCAGTACTGCTCATGGCATATACGAATCGTGCCGTAGATGAGATTTGCTCCAAACTAAGCCAAGCGAGAATTGACTTCCTGCGATTGGGGAACAGGTTGACTTGCGCCAGCGAGTATCACAAGAACCTATTAGAAGAACGATTGGAGCAATGCAAAAACGCCGATGAAATCAAGAGCATGATAAGACATTCGAGGGTAGTTGTCGCCACGACTTCGACCATGATGTCAAACGTGACGATATTCAACCTGAGAACCTTTTCGGTGGCCATCATTGACGAAGCGTCACAGATACTGGAACCGCAACTGATAGGGTTGCTCTGCACCCGAGGGACGGAAGGGCTTGGCATAGAAAAATTCATTCTCATTGGTGACCATAAACAATTGCCCGCCGTGGTGCAGCAGAGTGAGAAAGAATCGGAAGTGCAGGACCCAACGCTCAGAGCCATAGGAGTGACAAACTGCAGGCAATCGTTGTTTCAACGTCTCTATAATCTCTATGCCGAGAAACGTCCTGACCTTGTAGCCACGTTGACACGGCAGGCGCGGATGCATGAGGAGGTAGCGGAATTTTCGGCACGGACGTTCTATGGAGACAATCTCAAAACACGGTTTCCGCGTCAGTCAATGCCGATGTCTGGACCATCGTGGACACGAGAGGAAGGACAGCATTTGCCCAAGGAGTGCGAGAAAATGGGCGGACTGCGTTTCGCCTTCGTGAACGTGCCCGCCAAGAAAGGCATCACCCTAATGGACAAAGTGAACATGCGGGAAGCACAATTCATAGCGAGCCTCATCAACAACTTGCCGAAGGAACTAACAGTGGGTGTCATCGTTCCCTACCGCCACCAGATAGCCGCCATTCATCGGGCACTTGCCGAGGCAGGGAATGGCGGAAGAGAGAACGTGATGATAGACACGGTGGAACGCTTTCAAGGAAGCGAACGAGACGTGATCGTGTTTGGGGCGACCGTGCAGCGGGAGCGTCAACTGCGATTCTTGTCGTCGGACACGTTTGAGGAGGGCGGTCACACCATAGACCGCAGGCTCAACGTGGCGTTGACGCGGGCACGTGAGCGGCTTTACGTCGTGGGCAATGCGGCGTTGTTAGGGAAACTGCCTATCTATGCCGCCTTGATTGACCATGCAAAGAAGGGTCATGCCTATGTAGAGGTGAAAGGATAAGATTTTTTTGACGAAAAAAACATATCTTTACGGCAAAACTGATAAGGAGGACTTAATTATGACAAGCATGCAATTAAATGCGGATTTATTCTTGACATTGGGAAAAATCGCAGAGGATGAGAGTCTGATGAAAAAACTCTTAAAGTATGCCAAGAAATTAGCGGAGAAGAAAGAGGATGAAACACTAATGACAAAAGATGCCTTTTTCTCTCGAATTGATAATGCGAGAAACGAACCATCCAAATCTTTCGCTAACGTAAAAGAATTGGATCAATACATTCGCAATTTATGAAAGCCTTTCACGTTGAAATTAAAGAAACGGCACAAAAGGATTTACAATTTCTGCTTCGGCATGAACCAAAAGCCTACCAAAAAGCTCTTTCTTTGATTTCAGAATTATATGAACATCCTAAAACTGGAACGGGAAAACCCGAACCGCTTTCTGGTAATTATGTAGGTCAATGGAGTCGTCGTATTACGAAAAAGCATCGATTAATCTATGAAATACATGATACCAAAGTTATTGTAATTGTTCTTGCAGCATATGGTCATTACGAAGACAAATAAAGCATCAAACAAAGAGAAACAAAAAGAAAAAATAAACTGACATATTATTAACCAAAGCATTCGCTATTATTTCGCGTTCAAGAAAAAAGCCTGAGAAACTGATTTCTGAATCGGATTGCTAATGTTCACGGAACGCCGAAGGCGTACCCACCACTCAAAATAGTAAATGCTCACGCCTAATGGTGTGAGCCAATCTAAGAGTGGGCGGGTTTCTTCTCAGGCTTCCCGTGAACGCGATTAGAAAGGTTCACACCTATCATTTTATCCGTATTTGTGATTGATAGTCAATGCAACAGAGACTATCAATCCGCATGGCAAATAAAAACTTGATTGCCGCTAAGACAGCGAAAAAGGACGAATTTTACACGCAACTGACGGACATCGAAAGGGAGTTGCAGCACTATTGGAAGCACTTTCGAGGAAAGACCATCTTGTGTAACTGCGATGACCCTTACGAAAGCAATTTTTTTAAGTATTTTGCCTTGCAGTTCAATCAGTTGGGATTGAAAAAACTTATCTGCACGTGTTACAATGGCTCGCCCGTTCAGGGCAATGAATTGCTGCTCCACTTCGACGGTTACGACAGTGAACCAACGAAGATAGCCTATAAAGTGGAGATTACCGAGGTGAAAGACTTGAACGGCGACGGAGCCGTTGATTTGGGAGACGTGCGTTACCTGTTACGGAATGACAAAAACGTGTTGCAACGACTGAAGGGCGGCGGTGATTTTAGGTCGAAAGAATGCATCGAACTGCTGAAAGAGGCGGACATTGTCGTGACCAATCCTCCCTTCTCGCTTTTCCGCGAATACATCGGACAATTGATGGAGTATGGGAAGAAATTCCTTGTTATTGGTCACCAAAACGCCATTACATACAAAGAGATTTTTCCTTTAATAAAAGAAAATAAAATTTGGTTGGGATTTGGTTTTAAAGGAGGAGCGACACACTTTGTTTCTCCTTATGAAGACAAAGCCACTGCAACAAACCATAAAGAAGGAATGATTAGGGTTTCTGGTGTCCATTGGTTCACTAATCTTGACCATAATAAGCGTCACGAGGAATTGGACTTAATTTGTCACTACAGTTCAGAAGAATATCCAAAGTATGACAACTACGATGCTATCAATGTCGATAAAGTATCCGACATACCCATGGATTATGATGGCGTGATGGGAGTTCCTATCACCTTTTTTGACAAATATAATCCGGAACAGTTTGAAATAATAGGAGCAACGGAGAGTGAAGGAAAAGGATTCTCAAATGGACTATGGTATTCCGATAGTGATGTTGCACAACCGCTTGTAAATGGAGATAGAAAATATAAAAGAATATTTATTCGTAAAATTCACCCCTAATAATCATGATGACAATAAAACAAATGGAAGTGACCGTACGTGAAATTACCGATGGCTACGTAAATAATGAAGAACAAGGCGTGCGCGGTCTGAAAGGGCAATTGGACATAAGACCGCCGTATCAACGCGAGTTCATATACAACGAAAAGGAGCAACAAGCGGTGATAAAAACGGTGCTGAACGGCTATCCGCTGAACGTGATGTATTGGGTGAAGCGCAGTGATGATGCGGAATGCCCCTACGAGGTGATGGACGGACAACAACGCACACTGTCACTGTGTGAGTATGTGGCAGGAAAATTCTCCTACGAGTTCAAGAACTTTTTTAATCAACCCAAAGACATTCAAAAGAAGATTCTTGATTACAAGTTGACCGTTTATGTGTGCGAGGGCGAAGCGTCGGACAAGTTGGAATGGTTCAGAACCATCAACATAGCAGGCAAGCCACTGAACGAGCAGGAAATCAACAACGCCGTGTATGCCGGTCCGTTCGTGACGGACGCGAAGCGTCACTTCTCGAAGTCGAACTGCGCCGCCTACCGACTTGGAAAGGACTTGGTGAACGGAACGCCCATCCGTCAAGACTTCCTGAAAAAAGCATTGGAATGGATGGCGGAACACGAGACCCGCAACGGACACCCACAGTCAGCAGTGGGCTACATGTCCGTTCACCAACATGACCCCAACGCCAACAACCTTTGGACCTATTTTCAAAACGTGCTGAACTGGGCAACCACGAACTTTGACCTCCGCAAGTTCAGAAAAATAATGAAGGGATTAGACTGGGCATGGCTCTATGACAAATATGGTTCGGAAACACTGGACACGGAGGCACTCGGGAAGCGTATATCCATCCTGATGCGTGACAGCGAGATACAGCGACAGACGGGCATAATACCTTTCGTCCTGACGGGTGACGAACACTACTTAGACTTACGAGCCTTTCCTGATGACATCAAGCTTGCAAAATGGGAGGAGCAGGAACATAAGTGCTCACTGTGCGGGAAGGAATTTGACATAGAATTCATGGAAGGCGACCACATCACACCGTGGAAAGACGGAGGCAGAACGGTGGCGGAGAACTGCCAGATGCTGTGCAGGGAGTGTAACCGCAGGAAAAGCAGCAAGTAAAAAAAGAGCCACGCAAGAAGCGTGGCTCTAAAAATTCCGATAAAAACAAGGATTAAAGGATTTTCCCGAAGATAAGACCTACGATGACACCTGCCAAGGCGCACTTGAGGTAGGCGGTAGGGTTGGAAACCTTGTCTTTCTGAATGAAGTAGATGATGACACCCGCAATAGGAATCACAAAAGAGACAATCAAGGCGAGGATGCCAGCTTTGTTGGATTCAGACATAAGAGTATAAAATTAAGGTGGTTAGAAAAATCAGCGGACGTTGAGGAGTTGGCGTTCCGCCTCCTCTACTTGTTGGAAAGGGAAGGAGGCATAGACGGAGGACATGAGTTGGCGCACTTGTGAAGAGCATAGGTTGGAGATGCTACCTTCATGCGTATGGTGAATTTGCTTGACAGGATGGAAGGTACCAGCGTTGACTTCAAGCCCCACTTTCTTATAAGCGTCACGGAAAGGCATGCCCTCATCAACGAGACGACGCACCTCCTCGACACTCCACATAGCGTCGTAGCGAGGGTCGTCGGTGATATGCTCGTTGACTTCGATGTCAGCAATCATGCGTCGCACCATTTTTAGCACGTCTTCCATGAGATCAAAAGCAGGAAGATAGACTTCCTTGATGAGTTGCAAGTCACGGAAGTAGCCCGACGGGAGGTTGTTGGTCATGAGCAGGATGTCGTTGGCAATGCCTTGGAGACGGTTGCACTTGGAACGCGTGAGTTCGAATACATCAGGGTTCTTCTTGTGCGGCATGATGCTGGAGCCGGTGGTGTATTGCTCAGCAAGATGGATGAAGCCGAAATTCTGGGAGTTGTAGAGGCACGCATCCATGGAGAGTTTGGCGACAGTGTTGGCGATGTTGCCAATGGCTTGCGCCACGATGCGTTCCATCTTGCCACGTCCCATCTGTGCATAGACGACATTGTAGTTCAAGCCTTCGAAGCCGAGCAGGCGCGTGGTCATGGTGCGGTTGAGCGGGAAGGAGGATCCGTAGCCAGCGGCACTGCCAAGCGGGTTGCGGTTGGCGATTTGGTAGGCGGCATGGAGGGTGCGGAGGTCGTCCGTGAGACTCTCGGCATAAGCACCGAACCAGAGACCGAAGGAGGAAGGCATTGCCACTTGGAGATGGGTATAGCCAGGGAGCAGCACGTCACGATAGCGTTCACTCTGGTCCATGAGGGTGTTGAAGAGGGCGACGGTAAGGTCGGCAATGTCACGGATGCGCCACCGGGTGAAAATTTTGAGGTCAACAAGGACTTGGTCGTTGCGACTGCGGCCGCTGTGAATCTTCTTGCCGAGATCGCCTAACCGGCGCGTGAGCATGATTTCGACTTGGCTATGCACATCCTCTACTTCAGGTTCGATGACAAACTGTCCGGAGGAGGCAAGATCGAAAAGGATTCGGAGTTCGCGCAGGAGCGGTGAGAGTTCGTCCTTTTCGATGAGTCCGACGGAGGCGAGCATGGTGACATGCGCCATGCTACCGATGATGTCAGCCTTGGCAAGATAGAGGTCCATGTCACGGTCACGACCGACGGTATAGCGTTCGATGTCGTTGTCTAATTCCTGGTTTTTGTCCCAAAGTTTTTCCTTAGCCACAGTAACGGTTGTTTTTTGTGAGTTAACCATGCAAAGTTAATGATTTATCAACATGAAGAAAGTCAGAACGCGTATCTTTGCAAGCGAACGAAACCAGAAAAAAGGAAAAGAATGAAGAAAGCACTGATTGTATTGTTAGGAATTGGCGTGACGCTGATGGCGAGCGGCAAGAACATCGGCAAGAGAGAAGCCTTTGTGGAAGAAAAGAAAATGCCGAACGCCGCCCATTTCTTGCCAGCACCGCCAGACAGCACTTCGATAGAGTTCGCATACGACATGCACCGCCACATATGGGGAAAGACGAAACGCCATGACGTGCCGAGAGCGGCGGAGGCACAAGCAGACGCAGAGATTTCAGCCAAAAGGACTTTGGACATTTACGCACCGATTGTGGGCATGGAGTTAGACTCGGTGAACACTCCGAAACTTTATGACTTACTGTGCAAGGTGCAAGCCGACTGTTCACACGGATGTCTGCCCACAAAAGCCGTTTATCAACGCACACGTCCGTATGTCTATCTGAACGAGGGAACACTGGTGAAGGAAGACGAGGAGGTGTTGAGACACCAAGGTTCGTACCCGTCAGGACACACGACCTACGGGTGGACGATGGGGCTGATCATGACGGAACTGTTTCCGGATAAGACGGAAGAAATCATGAATCGCGCTTACGAATATTGCGAGAATCGTGTGGTGGCAGGATTTCACTGGCAAAGTGACGTGGATGCCGCGCGACTGATAGCGTCGGTGGTGGTGGCACGACTGCATGCGGAACCAACTTTTCTCACCGCCATGGAGGAGGTGAAAAAGGAAATCAGAAAGAAACGATAAAGGGGGGAGAAGCACTACTGCTTGCAAACGAAATTGACAGAAGCGTCATCACGTGAGACAGAGAGTTCGACATTGGCACCCATGAGCAATGGTCGGTTGTCTTCAACATGGCCAGCCGGGAAGTTGAACAAGACAGGATAGTCATATTCTTCAACCGCATCACGAATGATTTGATGGACAGTGCGCATCATGCGACCATCTTCCTCATAATCAGAGAATTGACCCACGATTAGTCCCTTAATATTTTCGAGAACACCTGAGAGACGAAGGTTGTTGATCATGCGGTCAACTTGGTATGGACGCTCGGAGACATCTTCGATGAAAAGGATGTTTTCACGACTATAAGCATCAAGGTCAAAGGGCGTGGCACGAAGCGCATAAACTAACGAAAGGTTGCCGCCCACGAGACGTCCCTTGACAGAGCCTGGACGGTTGAGGTTGACCAAATCCCCCTGAAGGGTGGGAACGCGGCAATCGTCGGATGAAAAGGAGTAAGAAGGGAGTTTTCCGAACAGGAGGTCACGCAGGCACTTGACCGCAGGAGCGGAAGGAGGAAGGGTGGCTATGTGCTTAGCCATGACACCATGGACGGAAGCGACACCTACCGCAGTACAAAGAGAGTGGAGGACAGTGATGTCGGAGAATCCGATAATCCACTTAGGGGAGACTTCAAAAGAAGAAATGTCAAGTTGATCGACAATCTGGATGGCACCATAGCCGCCACGCGAGCAGAGAATAGCCTTGACCTGCGGGTCGGAGATGGCAGCCTGTAGGTCGGAAAGACGATCTTCAGGCGTTCCGGCAAAGGAACCAAAGGAAGACTTGGCATGGGGCATGACACGAACGGTAAGACCCCAAGAAGAAAGTTGGAGCGCGGCAGAATCGATGAATTGCGAATCGACAGCTCCACTGGGAGAGAGAATGGCGACGAGGTCACCGGGTTTGAGAAAAGGTGGCAACATGTTCAAGAAGGAAGACAAATAGAATTGATTGATGACAGGACAAAAATACGATTTATTATCTTTGCGGCAGAAAAACGAACTAAAAAAGAAAAGGTATGAGCGACTACGTAAGCAAAGTACACGTTATCAACGCAAACGACGAGCAAGTGTTCAGGAAGTTATCAAACTTCAATAGCATTCAAAACTTTGCAAGCGCCCTGCCCGCAGACGCTCCCGTGAAAGATTTGAAAAGCGACGAGGACTGGGTGAGTTTCAAAACAACAATGATAGGCGAAATCGTTTTGCGCATTGTGGAAAGGGAGGAATTCAAGACCATCAAGATAGAAAGCGAGAAGTCACCCATACCACTGACCGGTTGGATTCAGTTGGTGAAAATGGACGATGAACACACAAAAATCAGACTGACATTGCGAGCAGACATTCCGTTCATGCTAAGAACGATGATAGGCAGCAAGATAGAGGAAGGGATAGACAAGGCAGCGGAAGCCTTGACGAAGATACCTTATTGAAAATCAAATAGTAATAGTAAAAATCTACGCATGATTGCGCGGATGGAAGCGAAGAATGGTGTCACGCAGGTAGGCACCATCAATATGCGTGTAGATTTCAGTTGTTCGGATGGAGGCATGACCCAAGAGTTGTTGAATGTCACGAAGATTGGCTCCCCCCTCAAGCAAATGGGTAGCAAAAGAGTGTCTGAAGGTATGGGGAGAAATGGTCTTTTGAATACCGGCATCACGGCATAAGTCTTTGATTATTTGAAAGATTCGGATTCTGGAAAGATTTCTGCCTGAGGGGTTGAGAAAGAGATAATCCTCACACTTGGGTTGAGGACAATATTTGACAGCACGATCTTGCAACCAAAAGCGGATTTGCTTGATGGATTCGGAAGACAGCGGTACAAGACGCTCCTTGCCTCCCTTGCCAAACACTTTCATGAACTGCTCATCCAAGCGCAAGTTGGAGATACGAAGGTCACAGAGTTCGGAAACGCGCAATCCGGAACCATAGAGCGTCTCGATGATAGCACGGTTGCGATGACCCGTCTTCTTTGAAAGGTCAATGCTGTTGACAATGTCATTGATTTCCTGAACGGAAAGGACTTCAGGAAGGTGTAGTGCAAGTTTAGGGAGTTCGAGCAATTCAGAAGGGTCATCTTCAAGCCGGTCAGTGTAGATAAGAAAACGATAGAACGACTTGACGGAAGAGACGACACGCGCTTGAGAGCGAACGGAGATGCCCACATCGGAAAGCATGGCAACAAAAGAACGAAGGTCGTTGAGAGAGGCAGAAATGTAGTTTATTCCATTGTCATCGAAAAATTGTGACAATTTGAGCAGGTCAGATTCGTATGCGAGAAGCGTATTTTGCGAGAGGGACTTTTCGAGTTTCAAAAATCCATGGTAATCATCGCAAACGTCTTTAGGAATCATTTTTGTTTTAAGTGATTAAGAATTAAAGAATAAACGAACAACCAGAAGCGTTACTGCTTTACAAGAAAATTTGAGGTAGAAGATCTGAATGGGGAAGCGAGAGTTTAAGATTGAGAGGCAAAAGTAGTAAATTTGCACTAAGAATTAAACAATAAATTTTTTATGAGAATGACGTATGACGTGGTGGTGGTAGGTGGCGGTCATGCAGGATGCGAAGCGGCGGCGGCGGCAGCTAACATGGGAGAAAAGACATTGCTGGTGACGATGGACATGAATAAGATAGCGCAGATGAGTTGTAATCCGGCAGTGGGAGGAATAGCAAAAGGACAGATAGTAAGGGAGATAGACGCACTTGGAGGGCTGATGGGAATAGTGACGGACGAAAGCGCCATACAATTCAGACTGCTGAACCGATCAAAAGGACCCGCCATGTGGAGTCCAAGAAGCCAATGTGACAGGGAGAAATTCATCATGAACTGGCGTAGAAAATTGGAGAGCATAGAGAATTTGGAAATTTGGCAAGACAGCGCAGTAGAAATCATACTGAAAGAAGAAAACGGGAAGAAGAAGGCACGCGGCATCAAAACAAAGATGGGCGTAGAGATAGAAGCGAAAAGCGTGATATTGACATGCGGCACCTTTCTGGACGGGTTGATGCACATAGGAAAAATACAGATGAAGGGAGGTAGAGTTTCGGAACCCGCCAGTTACGGACTGACCGAACAATTGAAAGAAGAAGGATTTAGCGTGGGAAGGATGAAAACGGGAACACCCGTAAGGTTGGACGGCAAAACCATAGACTTCAAGAAGATGAAACGCCAAACAGCGGAGGACATGAAAACGGAAGAGACAAGCGGCGTGGAAAGGAAAGGAAACGACTATTTTGAAGACACTGACTGGCATCGATTCTCATATCTGCCGACGAACGGAAGAAAACTTAAACAACGGTCGTGTTGGATCACATACACAAATGAAAGGACACATGAAATACTGCGAGAAGGACTTCCAGACTCACCATTGTATAACGGACAAATAAAAAGTATAGGTCCACGTTACTGCCCCAGCATAGAAACAAAGATTGTGACCTTTGCCGACAAGGATAAACATCAACTCTTCGTAGAGCCAGAGAGCGAGGAAGGAGAAGAATATTACTTGAACGGATTTTCATCCAGCCTTCCGATGGAAGTGCAGTTTGAAGCATTGCACAGCATAGAAGGATTAGAAAACGTGGTGGCATATAGACCTGGATATGCCATTGAGTATGACTACTTCGACCCAACGCAGTTGGAACACACGCTTGAAACAAAAAAAATAGAGAATCTGTTTTTTGCGGGACAAATAAACGGGACGACGGGCTATGAAGAAGCGGCAGGTCAAGGATTGCTGGCTGGCATCAACGCTGCCTTGAAGGCGAAAGGAAAAGAAAAAAAGTTCACTCTTGGAAGAGATGAAAGTTACATAGGTGTATTGATAGATGACTTGGTGACGAAGGGTGTGGATGAACCATATAGGATGTTCACGTCAAGAGCAGAATACAGAATATTGCTGAGGCAAGATGACGCAGACATGAGACTAACGGAAAAAAGTCATGAAATAGGTTTGGCAGATGACGAAAGATTCGCGTTGATGAAAAGAAAAAAAGAAAATAGGGACAAGTTGCTCAAATATATGAGCGAAACAACCTTGCATAAAGAAGAAGCAAATGAAGTACTCAAAAAAATAAACAAAGAAACAGCGGGCGTGAAAGAAGGGGTTAAAATTATTGACTTATTAAAACGTCCGGAAGTTAACTTAAAAAAACTAACCGAATTATTGCCTGAACTGAATGAAATCATTCATTCATTTGAAGATCGAAATGAAGAAATAGCCGAAGCCGCTGAAATATTGGTAAAATATGAAGGATACATAAAAAGGGAAAAGGCATTGGCGGAGAAAGAGAACAGACTTGACAACATCAAGATAAAAGGTAAAATAGACTATAAAAACATAAAAAGCCTATCAACGGAAGCGCGTCAAAAATTAGAAAAAATAAATCCTGAAACAATAGGTCAAGCGTCAAGAATACCAGGTGTATCACCTGCTGACATATCAATATTGATAATATTAGCAGGTAGATAAAATAAAAATCAATTAAAATGTTCCACGAGGAACATTTTTTAATTTACCTATAAAAGTATGACAAGAGAAGAAATAATGAACGTGGTACACAACATGCCAGAAGGACCGGGCGTGTATAAATATTTCGACTCAAAAGGAAAAATAATTTATGTAGGAAAGGCAAAGAACCTGAAAAGAAGAGTTTCCTCCTACTTTACCAAAGACCAGAGTAAAACACTGAAAACAAAATTACTTGTTGAACATATAGACAGATTAGAATATATTGTCGTAGAGAGTGAACAAGACGCATTCCTTTTAGAAAACAACTTGATAAAAGAAAATAATCCGCACTATAATATATTACTGAAAGACGGAAAAACATATCCAAGCATTTGCATCACCAAGGAAGAGTATCCAAGAGTTTTCAAAACAAGAAATATTATAAAAGGAGCAGGAGAATATTACGGTCCTTACAGTTACAGTTATTTAGTCGATTCCATATTGGAACTGATTAGAGAAATATATCCTATCAGGACTTGCCGTCACACATTGACAAGCGAAAACATAGAAAAAGGAAAATGGAAAGTTTGTCTTGAATATCACATGAAAAAATGTTTCGGACCATGTCAATCACTTCAAAGCAAAGAAGACTACAGAGAAATGGTCAATGAAGTAAGAGAAATCATAAAAGGAAACGTTGAGGACATTCAAGAATTGCTGATGAGTAAGATGAAAAAATTGGCTAATGAATTAAAATTTGAAGAAGCGGAAGAAATAAAACAACGGTATTTGGCATTGGACAAATACAAAGCAAAAAATGTAATTGTAGATAGAAGTCTAACGGACCTTGACATTTTCAGTTATGATGAAGACGAAAAACTTGCATATGTAAATATTCTTCACATTGTAAAAGGATCAATAGTGCAAGGAGAAACAATAGATTACAAAAAAGGAAATTACGAAGAGAAAGAAGAAATCTTAGGAAAAGTAATCACGGGCCTTAGAGAAAAAATAGGAAGCAACGCAAAAGAAATAGTAGTTCCTTTCATGCCAGATAGTGAACATACAAATATAGACGACGCAAAATTCACCATACCAATAAAAGGAGACAAGAAAAAATTGTTGGATTTGTCAATGAAAAACGTATTGCAGTATAAATTTGACAGATATAAACAAATAGACAAATTAAATCCTGAGCAAAGAAAAACAAGAGTGCTCACCGCACTTAAAAATGCCCTTCAACTTGACAAAATTCCTCATCAAATAGAATGTTTTGACAATTCAAACATTTCAGGAAAAAACGCAGTAGCGGGATGCGTAGTATATAAAGAAGGAAAACCAAGCAAAAAGGATTACAGAAAATATAACATACAAACCGTGGAAGGACCAGATGACTACGCAAGCATGAGAGAGGTAGTGGAAAGAAGATACGGAAAAATGAAAGAAAACGGTGAAGAAATGCCTAATCTCATTATTACTGACGGAGGAAAAGGACAAATGAGCGCAGTTAAAGATATAGTAGTGGATAAACTTGGTTTAAACATACCAATAGCAGGATTAGCTA
Organism: Paludibacteraceae bacterium; assembly: GCA_017446585.1. Lineage (GTDB taxonomy): Bacteria > Bacteroidota > Bacteroidia > Bacteroidales > Paludibacteraceae > UBA4363. Next base: position 147,493 of record JAFSQL010000006.1, on the reverse strand, counting down.
AAAACGAAAAACACAGGACAAATGAATTACTTTATGGATTTCCTCCAAAAGTAATAACATTGAAACCTACAGATGAATTGTTCAGATTTCTGACAGGCATACAAGATGAAGTACATAGATATGCCATAACTTTTCATAGAGACAAGAGAAGCAAAGCACAAATACATTCAGAATTGGATGACATTAAAGGAATAGGAGAAAAAACAAAAAATACACTTATAAAACACTTCAAAAGCGTAAAAAGAATAAAAGAAGCAAAATTTGAAGACATAGAAAAAATAGTTGGAAAAAGCAGAGCATCAATTATTTACAGTTATTTCAATCAAAGTTTAAGTGTCTGAGATTTTAATATTTGAATAAAACCTTGCCTGCTGACAATAAAATTAAAAAGAAATGAGGGTAGTCATACAAAAAGTGAAAAGCGCAAGTGTTAGTGTTGAGGGAAAGAAAATTTCTGAAATTAAGAAGGGTTTGATGATTTTGGTAGGTGTAGAGGATAAAGACAACGAAGAGGACATAGAGTGGTTGAGCGGAAAAATTGTTAATATGCGAATTTTTGAGGATGAGAATGGAGTAATGAACAGGTCAGTCATAGACGAAAAAGGAGACATACTGATGGTAAGTCAATTTACGCTAATGGCATCAACAAAGAAAGGAAACAGACCTTCCTATATAAGGGCGTCAAGAGGTGAGGTGGCAAAACCAATTTTTGATAATATTTGCGCAAAGACGAGTGAGAGGTTAGGAAGGGATGTGAAGAAGGGGGTTTTCGGAGCGATGATGGATGTGGAAATAATAAATCACGGTCCTACTACAATAGTCATGGACACAAAGAACAGAGAAGATTGGTGATATCATGCGTTCATCTTTTTATTTTTTTATATGATATTAAATAATAAAAAATAATAAGAATAAGGGTTGTTAATATTGTTGATAAGTTTTGTAATTATTAAATTTTCAGTATTTTATAAAAATAAAATGTTGTTGATAATAAAAAAGCAAGGAATAGGTAATTGCATTGCGTATGTTGAAAAAAGGAATGAATAATTAGTTATGAACACGTAAGGTTGATATATAAAAAAGCAGAGTGTGAGTTATCAACATGTTATTAACAAAAAAGTGAGAGATGATATGGATAATGAATATAAGGAATTAAATTTGCGAGGGTTACAGGAGTTGGTGGACAGTTGGATAAAGAGATATGGAGTAAGATATTTTGACGTGATGACGAACATGGCATGTCTGAGTGAGGAGGTAGGTGAGGTGGCTCATGTTGTTGCGAGAAAATTCGGGGAACAGTCTTTCAAAAATGATGAAAAGGAGAAAAACTGGAAGGAGGATTTAGGTGATGAGTTAGCAGATGTGCTTTGGGTTACAATTTGTTTGGCAAATCAGACTGGCGTAGAATTAGATGAGGCTTTCAGGAGAAACATTTTGAAGAAAACTTTGAGGGACGGTGAGAGACATAAAAAAAATGAAAAATTAAAAAAGAAAGTAGATTTTAATAATTAAGAATATATGAAAGAAAAGTCTATGTCAAACATTGAAGAGGTGTTGAGCATATACGATTGTGCGTCGGTGAATGAGAAGGCGGCGCAGGCATTTTTGGAAGGTGAGAGGTTCAAGAGGAGATATGAGGAAAACTTGCGCAATGAGGAGAAGATAGGTGAATGCGTGCGGTCACTTGACATGACTACGTTGCATGCCAGTGATGGTGAATCGGATGTGGAGAGGTTATCAAGGAGGGTGAACGCTGGTTACGGCAAGTATGGCAATGTGGCGGCGGTTTGCGTGTATCCTTCGTTGGTCAGAAAGGTGAGGGAGTGTTTGAAAGTACCGGAGGTTAAGATAGCGGCGGTAAGCGGTGGTTTTCCTCACGCTCAAACCTTTATGGAGGTTAAGATAGCAGAGGCAGGTTTGTGTATTGCTGACGGTGCGGATGAGATAGACATGGTTTTGAGCGTCGGGAAGTTTTTGGAGGGAAACTTGGAGGAATGTGCGGATGAAATAACGGAAATGAAGGGATGCGTCGGTGACAAAGTTTTGAAGGTGATATTGGAGACATGTCTGTTAGGACGGTTGGAGTTGATTTCAGAGGCAAGTTTACTGGCAATGGTATGCGGCGCGGACTTCATAAAGACAAGTACGGGCAAGGAGAAGACGGGTGCGACGCCGGAAGGGGCGTGGGCGATGTGCAAGTCAATACGCCAGTTTTTTGAAAGAGAAGGTGTGAAGGTGGGTTTCAAGGCGGCAGGCGGTATCAGAAAAATAGAGGATGCGATGAGGTATTTGACAATCGCAGAGATGATTTTAGGAAAAGAGTGGATTGAGGAGGGAAAGTTCAGGATAGGCACAAGCGGTTTGGAAGGTTTTTGACGTTTTTTGGGGTCAAGAGTTCCGGGTAGTATAAGCGTTTGTTGAAAAGAAAGAATTTAATAATTTTTAATGTGGGCGTTGATGATGAGTTGACGTTTTTATATATTATTTTTGCGCTTTAATAAGTGTGTTTATATTTAATTAGGTTTAAAAGCAAAGAAACAAGAAGGTTATGTCCGAATGTAAGAAAATTAAGACAGCGTTGGTATCGGTTTTTCACAAAGATGACGGTTTAGATGAGATAGTGAAGGCGTTGGCTGCGGACGGGGTGAAGTTTTTATCAACTGGAGGAACGCGGAAATTTATTGAGGGATTGGGTTTTGAATGTGAGGCGGTTGAGGACGTAACAGGATATCCGAGCATATTGGGAGGCAGGGTGAAGACATTGCATCCAAAGGTGTTCGGAGGCATATTGGGAAGAAGGGACAATGAGGGTGACGCGTCGCAGATGAGCAAATATGGAATAGAGGGTATTGATTTGGTGATAGTTGATTTGTATCCGTTCGCCGCGACGGTGAAAAGTGGTGCGAGCGACGCTGAAATCATAGAAAAAATAGATATAGGTGGAATCTCGCTGATAAGGGCCGCCGCAAAGAATTTCAAGGACGTGGTTATTGTGGCAAGCAAGGGTCAGTATGGCGAATTGCTTGAAATTTTGAAGGAAAGAGGTGCGGAGACGACGATAGAGGAACGCGCAAGGTTCGCAAAGGAAGCGTTCATGGTGAGCAGCGGATATGACAGCGAAATATTCGGATGGTTCGACAAGGGTGAAGGAAGCGCAGTGAGGATAGCCAAGGACGGAGCCAAACATTTGCGTTATGGCGAAAATCCTCATCAAAAGGGAGCCTTCTATGGTGATTTCGAGGACTATTTCGAGCAGATTCACGGAAAGGAAATTTCATATAACAACCTGTTGGACGTTGATGCCGCCGTATCGTTGATAGAGGAATTTGATGAGGACGTGACGATGGTGATTATGAAGCATAACAACGCTTGTGGCGTGGCAACAAGAAAAACGTTGGTTGAAGCATGGGAAGCGGCCTTGGCATGTGACCCAGTGTCTGCGTTCGGCGGAGTGTTCATCACGAATACGGAAGTTGACGCAAAGAGTGCGGAGGAAATGAATAAGTTGTTTTTCGAGATATTGATTGCTCCAAGTTTCACAAAGGAAGCATTGGAGATTTTGGAGTCGAAGAAGAACAGAATATTGTTGATACAGAAGCGTCATGATTTGAGCAAGACGCAATGCAGAAGCGTGTTGAACGGTGTTTTGGTTCAAGAGAGAGACTTGAAGGTAGAGACGCCGGCAGACTTAGAGCCGATGACGGAGAAGACGCCTACGGAGGCAGAAGTGAAAGATTTGTTGTTCGCTAACAAGGTAGTAAAGAACTCTAAGAGCAACAGCATCGTGTTGGCAAAGAATGGTCAGTTATGCGCAAGCGGTGTGGGTCAGACGAGTAGGGTTGACGCATTGAAACAGGCCATAGAAAAGGCGAAGAGTTTCGGTTTTGACTTGAACGGCGCTGTGATGGCAAGTGACGCTTTCTTCCCATTTGGCGATTGCGTTCAATTGGCGCATGAAGCGGGAGTGACCGCAGTAATTCAACCAGGCGGCAGCATCAGGGATCAAGAGAGCGTGGATTACTGCAACGCAAACGGCGTGGCAATGGTAAAGACGGGTATTCGTCATTTTAAGCATTGATTTTTAAGAATTAAGAATTATAAAAAAGAATTTAGATGGGACTTTTTAACTTCAACTTCACGGAAGAGATAGCGATAGACCTCGGAACGGCGAACACGATTATCACGTATAATGACAAGATAGTTGTGGACCAGCCCTCAATAGTGGCATTGGACAGGAAAACGGACAAGTTGATAGCGATAGGTGACGCGGCGCAGAAGATGCAGGGTCGTGAGCATGAAGGAGTGAGGACGGTGCGTCCATTGCATGATGGCGTGATAGCGGACTTCTATGCGGCTGAACAGATGATAAGGGGAATGATAGGAATGATAGACCAAAGGCGTCGATTGTTCACTCCGTCGTTGAAAATGGTGGTGTGCATTCCTTCAGGTTCAACCGAAGTGGAAATACGTGCCGTGCGTGACTCAAGCGAGCATGCAGGAGGTCGTGACGTGTATATGATTTTCGAGCCAATGGCGGCAGCCATAGGAATCGGTCTTGACGTGGAGGCGCCAGAAGGAAACATGATTGTGGATATAGGTGGCGGAACGACGGAAATAGCGGTCATCTCGTTGGGCGGAATTGTGACGAACAAGTCCATCAGGAATGCCGGTGACGACTTGACTCAGGATATTGTCGACTACATGGGATTGGCACACAATGTCAAGGTTGGCGAGCGCACAGCGGAGTTGATCAAGATAAACGTCGGAAGCGCATTGCCAGAGTTGGAGGACGGTCCGGAACCATATATTGTGCACGGTCCGAACAAGATGACATCGTTGCCTCTTGAGATTCCTGTGACATATCAAGAAGTGGCATCATGTCTTGACAAGACGTTGAAGAAGATAGAGCAAAGCATCATGACAGCACTTGACGCTACGCCACCAGAGTTGTATGCTGACATTGTGAAGAACGGTATCTATCTGGCAGGTGGTGGAGCCTTGTTGCGCGGTCTTGACAAGCGTTTGTCAGACAGGATAAATATTCCGTTCCATATAGCAGATGACCCATTGCGCGCAGTGGCTCGCGGTACGGGTGTCGCACTGAAGAACGTGGATAAGTACAAATTCTTGATGCGATAAGAACGCCGAGCGGATGGAGAGAAATAAATGAGCGCGCTGTTCAAATTTTTTGTACGCTACGGCAATTATTTGCTTTTCATCTTTTTGGAGGTCATCGCATTGGTGGTCGCCGCTCATGGTGGTGCGTTCCAAAGAAGTAAGTTTTACGCTTTAAGTCACGGAGTGGCAAGCAGAGTGTATGCCATTCGTGAGGAGGTGACGCACTACATAGGTCTGAGTAGCGCAAACGAGCAGTTGTCGGTAGAAAATTCGGTATTGAGGACGGAGTTGTACAGGTACAAGCAATTGTATCAGCAGTTGTCATCGCCCGGAGACAGCGTGAAACGCGCGCCGTTGGATCCAACGCTCGCCTATGAAAGTTTTGCCGCAAAGGTGATAAACAATAGCGTGGGAGCGATAGACAACTATATGACCCTGAACAGGGGAAAGTTGGACGGCATTGATGAAGACATGAGCGTGATAGCAGCAGGAAGCGCAGTAGGTGTTGTGGAGAGCGTGAGCGACCATTTTGCTATCGTGTTGCCGTTGCTGAATCCGAAGGCGCAATTGAGTTGCAAGATAGCGGGCAAAAATACGGACAGCTTGGGAACAAGCCACATTAAGGATATAGGCTCGTTGGTGTGGAAGGGTGGTGACACTCGTTTTGCGCATCTTGAGAAGGTGCCTCGTCACGTACCATTGAAGAAGGGAGACAAGGTAATCACGTCGGGATATAGCGATTTCTTTCCGGAGGGATTACAGGTGGGTGAGATAGAGCAATTCGGCATTTCGAACGACGACAATTATTACGACATCGTGGTAAGGCTAAGCGTGAATTTCAGGCAGTTGGAACACGTGGAAGTGCTGAACTATAAGTATGGTCGTGAGTTGCGCATCTTGCAGGATTCGATTCACGTAAAGAAAAATGAGGGGGGCAAGCGATGAAGAGGTTGATGCAATACATAGGTTTGTTCGTGTTGATAGTGGCGATTCAGGTGCTGATATTGAATAATGTGAACGTGAACGGTTTTGGAACCCCATTGGTGTATGTGGGGTTGATAATAGCGTTGCCGTATGCCTTGAACCGTTCGGTGAAGTTGTTGATAGGTTTCCTATTGGGAGCGGTAATAGACTTGAGCGTCGGGTGTGCCGGTGTGCATGCCGCCGCAACGACGGCAGCGTCAATGGCTTATGTTTTGTCGGCAGACTTCTTCATGCCGAACGAGGACAAACGTCTCTATGCGTTGATGACACCTTCGCCGATGTCGATGGGATGGGGGCAGTTTGTCCGTTTCGCATTGGTGGTGGTATTGGTACATCATACAGTACTGTATGCGGTGGAGGCAATGTCGTTGGCGCATGTTTTGTTCTTGATCATTAGAATCGTGTTGAGCGGAGTGACGACCATGGCGTTGATTTTGGTGACGGAATATTACATCTCTCGTCAATAATGGCAGTAGAAAACGATCGATATATAGGCAGAAAGACTACGATATTGCTGATAATGGCAATTATTGCGTTCTGCTATATGTTGCAATTGTTGAATCTGCAAATATTCAGTTCCAATTATAAAGAAGTAGCCGAGAACCAAGGATTTCTTCACAAGACGAAGTATCCAGCCCGAGGATTGATATACGACAGAAACGGCAAGTTGCTGGTATATAACAAACCAGCGTATGACGTGATGGTGGTGATGAGGGAAGTGGAGCCGTTTGACAGTCTTGACTTTTGTCGCGCGGTGAATGTGTCGATAGAAGATTTGCGAAAGATGTTTTCGGACATCAAGCATTCGGTGGGTTACAGCCGATATACGCCTCAGTTGTTGATTTCGCAGTTAAGCATAGAGGAGTATGCTGTATTGCAGGAGAAGTTGTTTAAGTTTCCTGGTTTTTATATTCAAGACCGCACATTGCGTGAGTACACGTATCCATGTGCCGCTCATGCGTTGGGTAGCGTTGGAGAGGTGTCGCAGCGAGATATAGATTCGGATGCATATTATCGTCGTGGAGACTATGCCGGAAAGAACGGCGTGGAGAAGTTCTACGAGAAAGAATTGCGAGGGGAGAAGGGTGTAGAAATCTTGTTGAGAGATGTTCATGGCAGGTTGAAGGGAAGTTACAGGGACGGAGAATTGGATGTGGCTCCGGTGTCTGGTAAGAATATAAGAATTTCGATTGACATTGACCTTCAGCAGTATGCCGAGGGTTTGATGGTGAACAAGATAGGCAGCATCGTGGCGATAGAACCTGAAAGCGGCGAGATATTGAGTTTGGTAAGTTCTCCGTCGTTCAATCCAAGCGATTTAGTGGGTCGTCAGAGAGGCAAGAATTTTCATCGTCTGATGGCAGATCCGCTGAAACCGTTGTTGGACCGTCCGATGATGGCTCGCTATCCTCCAGGTTCGACGTTCAAACCACTTCAGGCTTTGATTTTGCAGAAGGAGGGAATCATCACACCATCGACTTTGTATCCTTGTCATAACGGATTCGTGTTCGGAGGTTTGCGAGTGGGATGTCACGGTCACTCGTCGCCATTGGACATGCGACACGCCATTCAGACGTCGTGTAACGGTTATTTTTGCTGGGGTTATAAGGCGTTGTTGGACAGAAAGAAATATGGCACGATACAGGCAACGTTTGAGTCATGGAAGCAAGACGTTGTGTCGTTTGGGTTCGGATATAAGACGGGTGTTGACTTTCCAAACGAGAATCGCGGTTACATACCAAACGCTGGTGTATATGACAAGGTGTATGGTGTGAAGGGATGGAAAGGGTTGACGATTATATCAAACGCCATCGGCCAAGGAGAAATCATCACGACACCGTTGCAGTTGGCAAACTATTGTTGTGCGATAGCGAACAGAGGTTGGTGGATTACACCACACATTGCGAAAGAAATAGAGGGAGGAAGCATAGATCCTAAGTATCACGAGAAACACATCACGAACGTACCATTTCAATATTTTGAGTCTGTGATAGACGGAATGGAGATGTCGGTGACAGGCGGAACGAGCCGTGTGGCTGGAATGGACAGTATCGTGGTGTGCGCCAAGACGGGAACGGCACAGAACCCACATGGAAAGGACCATTCCATCTTCATGTGTTTCGCACCGAGGGAGAATCCGAAGATAGTGATTGCGGTCTTTGTGGAAAATGGTGGTTTCGGTGCCACGTGGGCAGGTCCGATAGCGTCGTTGATGCTTGAAAAGTATCTGAATGGAAAGGTTCCGGACCGGAAGAAGTATTTGGAGGAAAGATTGTATCACGCAAACTTGATAGAATCTGCGGCATCAGCGTACAAACGCAGCGACGCATCGAAGCAAAAGAATCAGAAAAAGCCATAAAAATGAGAAGGGAGCAAAGCATAACGAAGACGGTGGATAAGATGACGGTGGCGATATATGTCATTCTCGTCTTGATGGGATGCTTGGCGGTGTATTGCGCGAGTTATGACTTTGACAATCACACGTTGTTGAGCGGTTTGGTGGATTGGAACCAGAGGGCGTGCAAGCAGTTGGTGTGGGCAGGAGTAGGCGGTTTTTTGGCAGTGATGGTATTGCTTGTAAATGCGCGCATTTTTGATGTGTTCGCTTACCTCTTTTATGGAGCGATATTGGCGTTGCTGATAGTGACGATTTTCATTGCGCCAGACATCAAAGGAAGTCACTCGTGGTTGGTGTTAGGTCCCGTTTCATTCCAACCTGCGGAATTGGCGAAAGCCGCAACGGCGTTGGCGGTAGCGAAGTGCATGAGTCAGTATGAGTTCAGATTGGAAGGAATAATCAGTTACGTTCGGGTGTGCATCTTGTTTATGCTGCCCATGGTTTTGATTATCTTGCAGAACGAGACCGGGTCGGCATTGGTCTATATGTCGTTCTTTTTGGTTCTTTACAGAAAGGGAATGCCAGGTGTGTTGTTGTATTTGGCTGTGGTGGCAGTTACGTTGTTCGTGTTGACATTCAAGTTCGCCAATGTGTATATTCAGGATGGAGAGACGGGCAACCTCGGTTTGCTGCTATCGCAAATGGCGATTGTGGCATCGATGTTCGGATTTCTGATTGTGATGTATAAGAACATGGAGATGGTGGGGTTGTGCGCAAAGGTATTGTTGGGAACAGTGGTGGTGGCACGTCTCGTGAACTTCTTCATCACGGTGGACTATACGTGGTTCGGGTATGCTTATATATTGTTTTTCGCGGTATATGCCATAATCATGTCCATCCGCAAGTTGAAGAAATCGTTCTTGCTTTTGGCTTTGTTTGCTGCGGGTTCAGTGGTTTTCTGCCTGTCGGGCGACTATTTGTTTGATAATGTCTTACAGCCTCATCAGCAAAGCCGCATAAATGTCTTGCTGGGAGTAGAGGATGACCCAACCGGAGCCGGTTATAATGTGAACCAGTCGAAGATAGCCATAGGTAGTGGCGGTTTTTTCGGAAAGGGTTTTTTGAAAGGAACACAAACGAAGTTAGATTACGTTCCGGAGCAGACGACAGACTTCATTTTCTGCACGGTTGGCGAGGAATTTGGTTTTTTGGGGTGCATGACGGTGATAGGTTTGTTCCTGTTATTGATGTGGCGATTGGTGGTGATAGCGGAAAGGCAGACGGAGTCGTTTAATCAGGTGTATTGTTACAGTGTGGTGTCCATAATTTTTTTCCACTTCATGATAAACATAGGTATGGTGATAGGTATTATGCCAGTGATAGGCATTCCGTTGCCGTTCTTCAGTTACGGAGGTTCGTCGTTGTGGGGATTCACGCTGTTGTTGTTTATCCTGTTGAGACTGGACGCAAGTCGTTTGGAGCGTTAAGGAACACTTCAAACGAGAAAAAGATTGCGTCAGAAAAATCAGCGTTTGAGACGGTAGTCAGTAATGATGCCGAGTTTGTTTTGCTCAATGATGAAGTTCTTGATTGGCACGTCAATGTTGATAGGCGGCAACGAGGAACGTAGCGGGAAGGAGCGAGATTCGGTCTTCACCGTGACTTCAAGAGCGGTGTGGGGCGGTCGTCCGTTTTCGTCCGGTTGTGACGCCTTTTGCAGAAGGGAGACGAAAGTGTCCACAAAGGATTTGTCCAAAAGTTGAAGATTGATTGTGAGGCTGAGCGTTCCAACCAGTTTCTTGCAAATGTCAGGGAGGAGGGAGATGTTTTCAATTTCGGCACTGAGTTGTAGTTTCTCTCCAATCTTAATAGGTTCACGTCTCCATTTGTCGTTCTTGCCACGGAAGGTGCCTCGAACGATGAGGTAGTAGTTGACGAAAAGGTATTGCTTGAAGTTGATGTAGTTGTCGCCAAAAAGGACAAAGTGGTGGCTGCCGTTGTAGTCTTCGATGGTGAAGTCGCCGTATTCATTGCCTTTTTTTGAGATGACACCTTGACGCGCTTCAGTGACGATGCCAGCGATGCAGAAGGAACGTTGCCAAGGTGATTCTGGTCCCGTGTATTCAACCTCGCCGACAATGTTGTCAATGTCTTTGCATTTGTAGTTGCAAAGACAGTTCATTTCTACTCGGAAGTCATCAAGCGGGTGTTGGCTAAGATAGATGCCGACGACGTTCTTCTCGAGGCTGAGTTTTTCGAGTGTGCTCCATCGTTCGGCTTCACGGATAGGCGGGTGTCGGACGTCGTCAAGTCCGGAGTCCTCGAAAAGGGAGTTGGTTCGTGAGGCTTTGTTGGCTTGGTATTCCTGTCCGTAGGCAAGCAGTATTTCGTTGAAAGCGATTTTGCCGTTGTCACGTTGGAAATAGAGTTCGCGGTAGCCGTTAGGCAGGCTGTCGAAAGCACCTGCCAAACCGAGTGATTCGAGTGTCTTGCGGTTGCAACTTTGGAGGTTGACACGTTCAAGGAAGTTATAGATGTCGGTAAAGAAGCCATCCTTGGAGCGGCATGCGAGAATGGATTCGACAGCGGAGGCACCGACACCCTTGATGCCACCTAATCCGAATCGAATGTTGCCTTCGGCGTTGACGGTGAAGTCCATGCCCGATTCGTTAACATCGGGTTCAAGAACTTTGATGCCCATGCGTTTACATTCGGTCATGAGTTTGGTGACCTCTTCAATCTTGTCTTTGGATATGGTTAAATTGGCCGCCATGAATTCATTTGGATAGTGCGCTTTGAGGAATGCCGTTTGGTAGGCGACCCATGCGTAGCATGTGGCGTGGCTCTTGTTGAAGGCGTATTCAGCAAATTTCTCCCAGTCCGCCCAAATTTTTTCGAGCATGGGGAGCGGGTGCCCGTTTTTTTCTCCACCCATGAAGAATTTGGGTTTGAGTTTTTCGAGCACGGCAATCTGTTTTTTCCCCATCGCCTTACGGAGTTGGTCGCTCTCACCACGCGTGAAGTCGGCAAGAAGTCGGGAGAGGAGCATGACTTGCTCTTGGTAAACGGTGACGCCGTAGGTGTCTTTGAGGTATTTTTCCATCACTGGGATATCGTAGGTGATGGGTTCAAGTCCATGTTTGCGCTTGATGAAATGCGGGATGTAGTCCATCGGTCCCGGGCGATAGAGGGCGTTCATGGCGATAAGGTCGGTGAAGACGGTAGGTTGCAGTTCACGGAGGTATTTTTGCATTCCGGGACTTTCGAACTGGAAGACGGCGATGGTGTCGCCTCGGCTGAAGAGTTGGAAGGTTTCGGTGTCGTCAAGAGGAATATGGTCAATGTCAAGAAGTTCGCCCGTTCGTTGTTTGATGTTGCGCAGGGTTTCCTTAATGATGGAGAGCGTGATGAGGCCGAGGAAGTCCATTTTGATGAGTCCGACTTGCTCGATGACGTGTCCGTCGTATTGCGTCACGATGATGTCTTCGTCCGTCTCTTTGTCCTTGACGGTGGCGAGGGGTGCAAAGGTGTCGAGGGAGTCGGCACCGATGATAACACCACAGGCGTGCACTCCGATTTGCCGGATGGTGCCCTCGAGTTGTTTGGCGTAGTCGATGGAGTGGCGCGTGGTGAGATCAGATTCCTTGTATTTCTCAATGAAAGCGGGGGCGTAAGCGAGGCAGTTTTTGATGTTGACTTTGAGTTTTTTGCCTCTGCTGTCTTTGAGGTTGTCGGGGAACTTGTCCGGAATGAGGTTTTTGAACGCATTGACGGTAGAGAGCGGCACGTTTTGCACGCGTCCCATGTCGGCGATGGAGTTTTTGGTGGCCATTTGCCCGTAGGTGATGATGTGGGCAACGTGTGTCTTACCATATTTTTCGGAGACGTAGTCGAGCACCCGGGCGCGTCCTTGGTCGTCGAAGTCAACGTCGATGTCGGGGAGAGAGATGCGGTCGGGGTTAAGAAAACGTTCGAAGAGGAGGTCGTACTTGAGGGGGTCAACGTCGGTGATGCGCAGGCAGTAGGCGACGACGGAGCCGGCGGCGGAGCCACGTCCGGGGCCGACGCTGACGTCAAGTTGCTCGCGGGCGGCACGGATGTAGTCGCAGACGATGAGGAAGTAGCCCGGGAATCCCATGGTTTTCATGACATGGAGTTCGAAGTTGATACGTTCTCGAATTTCGTTGGCGGCCTGTTCGTCACGCAGGATGCCGTCAGAGCCTTTGACAAGTGGCGTGAGGGGAGACTCGCTAACTCCATAGCGCATGAGCGCCCCTTGCCAAGTGAGTTGTTTGAGATAGTCGGCTTCGAGTTTTATGCGGTAGATTTTGTCATAGCCGCCAAGGTCATGGATTTTCTTTTCGGCTTGTTCCTGTGAGAGTATGGTTTCGCCTTTTTCGTTTTGCGTGAATTCGTCAAAAAGTTGTTGGTGGGAGATTTGTTGGCGGTATTGCTGTTCGGTTCCAAAGTCTTCGGGGATGTCGAACTTGGGCATGATAGGTCCGCTATTGATGTTGTAACGCTCAACTTTTTGCGCGACGAGTTGGGTGTTTTCCAAGACTTCGGGACAGTCGGCAAATATGGCTCGCATTTCGTCTTCGCTTTTGAGCCATTCTTGCTGTGTGTAGTGCATTCGGTTGAGGTCATCAACGGTCTTGCCCGTGCTGAGGCAGATGAGTCGGTCGTGAGCCGTGCCCTCGTCTTGGCGCGTGAAGTGGCTGTCGTTGGTCGCGATGACTTTGACTCCAAGTTTGGCACCGAGTTCGAGGATGTGGGGAATGACAAGTTGTTGCTCTTGGAAAACTCGGTGGTCGGCATCCGGTATGTTTGTTTGGTGGCGTTGGATTTCGAGGTAGTAGTCATCACCCATGAGGTCTTTCCACCACTTGACGGCATCTTCGGCTTCTTGGATTTTTCCAGCAAGGATTTTTTGTGGCACTTCGCCCGCGAGACAAGCGGAGGAGACGATGAGCCCATCGTGTAATTGGGAGATGAGTTCCTTGTCGATGCGCGGTTTGTAGTAATAGCCTTCAAGCCAACTGGTGCTGACAAGTCGGCAGAGGGTGTGGTAGCCAGCCTTGTTTTTTGCGAGGAGGATGAGGTGGTTGCCACTCGCGTCTTCCTTGAGGGAGCGGAGTCGCATGGAGCGTCGTGCGCAATAGGCTTCGACACCTACGATGGGTGTGAAGAAGGAGGATTGAAGCTGTTGCAGTTGTTGTTGGAGTTCGGGGATGGTGTCCGGAGGGGTGTCGGGGTTGGAGAGGTGTTGCTGAAATTGTTTGATTTGCTTGTCAATGCCGCTGTTGACAGAGTTGGCACAATCGAGGAATTCCTTGATGCCATACATCACCCCGTGGTCGGTGAGGGCAAGTGAGTTCATGCCGAGTTCACGCGCACGGTTGATGAGGTCTGGAACTTTGCTCATACCATCAAGGATGGAGTAGTGCGAGTGGACGTGCAGGTGCGTGAACATCAGATAAACAGCGGTTTATTAGTTAAGGAGAGGAATAATCGCGGAAAGCAAATGTAAGGAAAATAGTGCCAAAAAAACTACCGAAACGTGTCGTTTTGATACGTTTCGGTAGTTAAAAAATGTAAGTGATTCTGTATTAGAATTTCACTTGTTTAGGGTCCGCCTCGTTGATGGCTTCAACTTGTGAAGGTGCGAGAACTCCGGAAGGAGAGACGGAGATGTTTTTGGTTTCAGAGCCTTTGAGTTTCAGGAACACGCCGTTGGTTTTTGGTTTAGGGGTGTTGATGAACTTGATGTTGGTAGCCTTGTTGAAGTCGAAAGGAACGCCTGTCTTAGGCAAGACGGTAACGTTGTCGAAGGTGATGTTGTCACAACGGAAGCCACTGACACCGGCATCGGCACGCAACATGGCGTTTTGGATGGTGACGTTGCGAACGTTGAGTTTAGGAGTTCCGCCGAGCAGGAGTGCCTCTTTGGCACCATCGCAGTAAACGTTGCGGATGGAGAATCCTTCGAAGTCAGGTTCGAGCGAGTTGTCTTCACCGCCTTTGACAACTTGTCCTTTGTCGTCGTAGGTAAGTTCGAAGATGATGGCCTGATCAACGATATCCTTCATGAAGATGTCCTCGCAGAAGATGTTTTGCACGCGGCCGCCCCGTCCTTTGCCAGACTTAACGCGAATGCCGGTTTCAGTCCAGTTGAAGGTACAGTTCTTGACGTAGATGTTGTTCATGCCGCCATCGGTATTGGAGCCGATAACGAATCCACCGTGGGCGTGGAAGACTTTGCAGTCACGAATGACGATGTTTTGGTGCAAGAATTTTTGTGCTTTGTCACGTTTGCCCCTGTTGCCGAGGGAAGACTTCATGCAGATACCATCGTCACCGGTGTTAACGGTGCAGTCGTAGATGAGCACTCGTTCGCTTGCGGAAACGTCAATACCATCGGAGTTTTGAAACCAGTTTTCGTTAAGAACGGTGACATCTTTGAGCGTGAGGGAGAAGATGCGGTCAAGTTTGAGCGTGATGTGAGGTGAGTTCATGAAGGTGACGCCTTCGATGAGCATGTTCTCGACATCGGTGACATTGAGCAAGTAAGGTCGCAAAGCGGTCTTAACCTTGAGCCAGCTGGCATAAGTGGTGTCGCCTGCAGCCCCGAGTTGTTTTTGGAGTTCTTCGGCAGCGAAGTAACCTTTAGGAGCAGTGCGTTTGCCGTCAGGGGTGACATCAGCGTTTTTCGAGAGTTTTTTCCAGAGTTTTTCCGGTACTTTCTCGTGCTTAACGAATCGCCATGTGGATCCGTTGCCGTTGATGATGCCTCGTCCTGTGATGGCAACATTCTTGAGGTTGCGTCCGTTGATCAGGGCACGAGTCTTGTAAGATTTGCCTGTTTTTTCGATGTCGTAGTCGTCCTTGTTGCCAGAGAACTCAAGGAGTGCTCCTTCAGCCACGTAGAGGTTGACATTGCTTTGAAGCGTGATGCTGCCAGAAATCCAAAGTCCCGCAGGAATGATGACGGTTCCACCTCCGTTTTTGGAGCATTGGGCAATGGCGTCATTGATGGCTTTGGTGTTGACGGTAATGCCGTCAGGAACAGCTCCGAAATCACGGATGTCATAAGACTTGTCGGCAAAGGTAGGAACCGTGATGGAGAAAGAGGCAAAGGGGAGGTTTTGCAGACGTTGGTTGACTTCTTGCTGAATGGTTTGCGAGTCAACGTTTTTAGCGTTGAGGCTAAAAGCGGCAAGAGAAGCCACCAAAAGCGTTAGGAGTTTTTTCATAGTATTAAATTTAGGAGAAAGTTAGTGTTTGTCAATAATTTGGCAAATGCGTTCGAAAATCTCTTCAACGGATCCCGTTCCTTTGACATTGCAGAGTTTGCCATCTTGTTCGTAGAAGTCAATGACAGGGGCTGTTTCGTTGTTGTAAGTGTCAAGGCGTTTTTTGATTGTTTCAAGGTTGTCGTCAGCACGACCGCTGGTCTTGCCACGATTGACAAGACGGGCGATGAGTTCTTCGTCGTCAACTTGAAGGTTGATCATTTCGGTAACATCGGTGCCACGTTTCGCCAACATTTGTTTGAGAGCCTTGGCTTGTGCGACGGTGCGTGGGAATCCGTCGAAGATGATGCCTTTCGCATCCTTTTGTTCGTCCATGGATTTGGCGAGCATGTCAACAATGAGGTCATCAGGGACGAGTTTACCCGCTTCAATGTAGCCTTTTGCCGTTTTGCCGAGTTCGGTTCCGTTTTTCATTTCGGCACGCAAAACGTCGCCCGTGGAGATGTGGGCAAAGCCATATTTGTTGATGATGTTGTCGCTTTGAGTTCCTTTTCCGGCTCCTGGAGGGCCAAAGAGTACCAAGTAGTTCATTTTGTAATTATTAGTGAATGGTTAGTTATATATCGCAAAGATAATGAAAATCAATCTACACATTTGTAGATTTCGGGTAGGTTACGGCCTAATTCGTTGTAGTCAAGCCCAAAGCCGACGAGAAATTCGTCGCCCACGTTTTTACCAACATAGGTAATGGGGAGGTTGTCCACTTGCAGCAGTCGTGGTTTGAGCAAGAGAATGGCGATATGGATGGAGGAGGGTCGTTGCGGTTGGAGGATTTCAATCAGGTCACGAATGGTAATGCCGGTTTCAATCAAGTCTTCGACAATGATGACATCACGTCCTTGAAGTGATTGGGTCACCTCCATGACTTGTTTAGCCTTGCCCGTGGTTGTCATGCCGTCGTAAGACTTCATGCGAATGAACGCCACTTCACAATCGCCTTGAAAACGTCGAATGAGGTCAGAGGCAAAGAGAAAAGCCCCATTGAGCGTAACGAGAAAGACAGGACGCTTGCCGCAGTAGTCGCGATTGATTTGTTCGGCAAGTTGGTCAATGATGCCGTCAAGTTGATTTTTGGTAAGAAGCGGTTCGAAGTTTTTCCCGTGTATCTGTATCATTGCTGGTGGTTGTGTGTGGTGAGTCAATGCGCTTGTCCAAGGTTTTTGTTGATGCGTCGGAAGTCACCAAGCGCTTGCCACCCGATACGGAAAATGCGTTTGAGGTTGATGCTGTTGACCCCGCCTTGGCGAGGACGGAAGGTGATGGGATAGAATTTGACAGATTCGTTCCACTTGACGGCAATGGCACTGATAGCGACATTGGCAAGGAAGAAGTCCTTAGGCACCTGCTCAAGAATGGCTTGCAGGCGTTGCGCCTTCATGAGTCGGAAAGGGGTGTTGGCATCGGTGACCCACACGTGAAAAAGGAGCCAAACGACAAGTCGTAATGTCTTGGTGACGAAGACGCGTGAAAAGCCGTCTTGTCGTCCTTTCCGATAACCAATTTGGAAGTCATAGCGTTCACGGTTGTCGAACATTTGCCAAAACTCGTCAGGATTGGTCTGTCCGTCACTATCCGTTTGGAAGATGAAGTCCGCATGCTGTTCGAGCGCATAGCGATAGAGGAAGAGGACGGTGGCTCCGTGTCCGGAGTTCGGCTTGTCGAGGGCGACGAGTTGCGGGTATTTTTGTTGTAAAGAAGCGAGGATTTGGAAGGTGTCGTCCTTGCTGCCGTCGTTGGCAATGACGAGTCGCGAATCGGGTCCGCACTTTTCAACAACAGGATGCCATTGGCGAACGACATCTTCGATGTTGTCGCGTTCGTTATATGCGGGGAGAACAAAATAGATGGCAGGCATGGTGAAAGATTCGTTAAAGAATGTTCAGAAGACGGTCAATGGCCTCGTCCGCTATTTCTTGAGGGAGCGTAAGCGGTGGCAGGAGTCGAAGGACGGAGGTTCCGCTGGCCCCAGTGAAGACATGTTGCTCGAAGATGTAGCGTGTGCGCAAATCCTTGATAGGCTTGTCAAACTCAATGCCAATCATGAGACCCTCGCCCCGGACATCAATGATGCCGTGTTTGCCGACAAGTGAAGATAGGCGTTGTAACATGTGGGCACCGACGATAGAGGCATTTTCAATGCAGTGTTCTTTTTCGAAGATGTCAAGAACAGCGATGCCTGCGGCACATGCGAGCGGGTTGCCACCGAAGGTGGAGCCCAATTGTCCGTAGATGGGTTTGAATTCCGGACTGATGAGCAAAGCACCCATAGGAATGCCGCAGGCGATGCCTTTGGCAACGGTGATGAGGTCTGGTTTGATGCCCGCACGTTGGTGGGCGAAGAATCGTCCCGTGCGTCCGTATCCAGATTGGATTTCATCAAGAACCATGATTGTTCCAGATGCGGTGCATTCTTCACGAGCCACTTTATAGAACTCGTCGGTAGGAATTTGTATGCCTCCGACACCTTGGATGCCCTCCATCATGAAAGCACAAGCGTCTTTTTTGCGTAAAGCCTTGCGCAGAGCGTCGATGTCATTGAGTTCAACGAATTCGACTTCAAAGGCTTCGTTGATGGGGGCGACGATTTTAGGGTTGTCGGTGATGCGTACCGCTCCCGTGGTGCGTCCGTGGAAGGCGTGGCGCACGCTGATGACCTTGCGTCGTCCGTTATGGAAAGAAGCGAGTTTAAGAGCATTTTCGTTGGCTTCAGCACCGCTGTTGACAAAGAATACGTCGTAGTCAGGATAGCCGCTGGCGATGCCAAGTCGATGCGCGAATTCGACTTGAACGGGGTTGTGGACAGAGTTGCTGTAGAAGTTGAGCCGTTCAAGTTGTTCGGAAACCATCTTGACGAAATGCGGATGAGCGTGTCCAACGGAAATGACAGCGTGTCCGCCATAAAGGTCAATGTATTCGTTACCCTTGTCATCGTAGATGTGGCATCCGTTGCCCTTGACAATGTTCACGTCAAAAAGGGGGAAAACGTCAAATGGTTTCATTATGTAATGGTTTTGTATTAAGTTGGTTTAGAAAATGCAAAGTTAGGAAAAGAATTAAGAATAAGGTCGGGAACACGGAGTGATTTGAAGTAGAGAAAATGGCGGCATGTGCCAAAAGAGGGCGTGAATTATTTATATTTGCAGATGAACGCAAAAAAAGAAGAAGGCATGAGGGTAGAGGACATAAGAAGGATAAGGGTGTTGATGTTTCCGTTGTCGGTGTTGTATGGGCTGGTGACGTGGGTGCGGAATTGGATGTTTGATCATGGTGTGTTGAAGGGTGAGCGGTTTGATGTTCCGGTGATAGGAATCGGGAACATTACTGTGGGTGGCACGGGTAAGACTCCGATGGTGGAGTATGTGTTGTCGCGTCTGTTGTTGCGGGGTGTTAAGGTAGCGATGTTGTCACGGGGGTACCGGAGGAGGACGCGGGGTTTCGTGCTGGCGAGTGAAGGTGTGACGGCGCATGAGATTGGAGACGAGCCGATGCAGGTACACGCGCGGTTTCCTGGCGTGACGGTGGCGGTGGATGAGAAGAGGGCGCACGGTATAAGGGAGTTGATGCGTCGTGAGCGGTTGGGGGCGGTGGTGCTGGACGATGCGTTTCAGCACCGTTGGGTGGTGCCGAGTGTGAATGTGTTGCTGATGGATTACGGCAGACCGATTTATGAGGACTGGTTGTTGCCGCTGGGTGATTTGCGTGAGGGGCGGAGCGGTGTGCGTCGAGCGGATGCGGTGGTGGTGACGAAGTGTCCGGAGGGGATGAGCGAGGGGATGATGGAGGAGGTGAGGATGCGTTTGGGCGCGCAGGAGCGTGGTCAGGAGGTTTTTTTCACGAGGATAAGGAACGGTGAGCCTCGGGCGGTGTTCGTGGAGGCGGAGGGTGTAACGGTGGGGTCGCATGTGCTGTTGGTGACAGGTGTGGGGCGGCCGGAGCCGTTGATAGAGGTGCTGAACGGGAGGTACGAGGAAGTGAGGGTGAGGCGTTTTGGTGACCATCACGAGTTGACGCGCGCGGAGGCGGACGCTTTGGAGGGGGAGATGGAGGCGGACGAAGGGTTGTCGATGCTGACGACGGAGAAGGATGCTTGGCGGTTGAGAGGTATGGCGTTGATGAGGGGGGAGCGTTATGAGACGATGAGGAGGCGGATGTTTTACGTGCCGATGGAGGTGGATTTCTTGGGGGGTGAGGAACGGTTTGAACGACTTATAACAGTGAACAATAAATAATGAGCATTATGAGGAATGAAGCGGCATTGAGGTTGCTGGACGAGAGGTTCGGCATGAGGGCAAAGGTGGGCGTGGTGTTGGGCAGCGGTTTGGGCGGTTTTGCGGACGAGATGGAGGTGCTGGGTTCGATTGGTTATGATGAGGTTCCGGGTTTGCCACGGTCAACGGTGAGCGGTCACGCTGGGAGGTTGTTGTTGGGAAAGGTAGGCGACACGGCGGTGGTGGTGATGCAGGGTAGGGTGCACTACTATGAGGGGTATTCGATGAAGGATGTGACGGCTGGTGTGCGGTTGCTGGCAGATTGGGGTGTGGAGGAGTTGATTGTGACGAATGCGGCTGGCGGCGTGAGTGAGGGGATGAGTGTGGGTGATTTGATGTTGATAAGTGACCATATCAATTTGTTTCCGGAGAATCCGCTGCGGGGAGGTAATGATGAGTCGGAGGGTCCGCGTTTTCCGGACATGTCGATGGCGTATGACAAGTGTTTGCGTGAGCGGGCGAAGGAGGTGGCGAGATGCGAGGGTTTTGAGTTGCGCGAGGGGGTGTATTTGGGGTGGTCAGGTCCGAGTTTTGAGACTCCAGCGGAGTATCGTATGGCGCGGGTGATAGGTGCCGACGCAGTGGGGATGAGTACGGTTCCGGAGGTGATAGTGGCGCGTCACAGGGGGATGAGGGTGTTGGGTTTGAGCACAATCACGAACTGTGCGTTCGGGTCGGGCGGTGAGGCGCAAGTGAATAGTCATGAAGATGTGCAGCGTGCGGCGGCGGAAGCGGCAGGCAGGCTTGCGTCTGTGATTAAGGGGGTTGTCGAGAAGAATGAAGGATGAAACGGGGGGTCAGAGGGTGATGTCGATGATTTGGAATTGTTGTTCGCCAGCAGGTGTTTTGATGGTGGCGGTTTCGCCTTTTTTGAGTCCGAGGAGTCCTTTGGCGATGGGTGTTCCGACGGATAGTTTGCCCGCCTTGAGGTTGGCTTCGGAGTCGGTGACGATGGTGTAGGTCATGGAGGCGTTGGTTTTGAGGTTTTTGATGGTGACGGTGGTGAGGAGTTGGACGGAGGAGGTGTCCACCTTGCTTTCGTCAATGATGCGTGCGTTGGCGAGAATGTTTTTTATTTCGGCGATTTTGGCTTCGATTTTGCCTTGCTCTTCTTTAGCGGCGTCGTATTCGGCATTTTCGCTCAGATCGCCTTTGTCACGCGCTTCGGCGATGGCGGCGATGATGCGTGGTCGTTCGACGTTTTCCATGTAGTTGAGTTCGTCGATTTTCTTTTGTTGACCTTCTTTGGTCATATAGATTGCAGCCATAATGAATGGATTGGTTGAAGAGTTGGGAATTAAAAAAAGAGAGAATTTCCAGACTTGCGCCGAGAAACCCTCCACAAGGAGTTATTTTTTGTGAGTACAAAGTTAGGGTGTTTTTTGAAAAAAGGGTCGAAAAAATCGGAAAAAGACAAAGAAAGGTGTATTTTTGTAGAGTGAAGAGGGTTAAGGATTTTTTTAGGAAGACTTAGGAAATTATAGGAAAACATAGGAGGAATTTAAGAATTAAGATTTTATGAAACGAAGAGTTGCAATCGTTTGCGGAGGCGATCAGTCAGAGTATGAGGTGTCGTTGCGTAGCGCGGCGGGTTTGAGAGAGTTCATACCATCGGATAGGTATGAGTTGACGACGGTGGTGTTGAGGGGGTTAGATTGGCATGCGGTGACGGAGGAGGGTGATATGGAGATAGACAAGAAGGATTTCGGTTACCGGACGAAGGGCGGCGAGAAAAGGGGTTTCGATTGTTGTTACGTCACGATTCACGGTATTCCTGGAGAGGACGGAAGGTTGCAAGGGTATTTTGAGATGATAGGTATGCCGTACACGTGTTGCGGGGTTTTGGCGGCGTCGCTGACGTACAGCAAGTTCACGTGCAATCACTTCTTGCATGATTTTGGCGTAAGGATAGCAAAGGACATCTTGCTGCGCGAAGGAGAGGGTGTGGAAAGCGGCAAGGCTGTGGCGGAATTGGGTTTGCCGATGTTTGTGAAGCCGAATATCGGCGGTAGCAGTTACGGCGTGACGAAAGTGAAGAGGGAGGAGGATGTTCAGGCGGCAATAGCGAAGGCGTTCGCAGAGGGAAGTGAGGTTATCATGGAGAGCGGCATGAGCGGAACGGAAGTGACGTGCGGCATTTATAAGACGGGGAAGGGTGTAGGAAGAAAGACCAATGTGTTTCCGATCACGGAGGTGGTGAGCGAGAATGAGTTTTTTGATTACGCAGCGAAGTATAAGGGTGAAGTGAGGGAGATAACGCCAGCGCGCCTTGATGCGGAGACGACACGAAGGGTACAGGAGATGACGTCGCGGATATATGATTGGATAGGGGCGAAAGGAATCATTCGCGTGGATTACATCATTTCGGAGGGAGGAGAAATCAATTTGTTGGAGGTGAATACGACACCCGGAATGACAGCGACGTCGTTCATCCCGCAGCAGATTGCAGCAAGCGGCAGGGAGATAGGGGACGTGATGACGGAGATTATCGAGGACTGCATGAATAACGGACGTTGAAAGGTGAACGATGGAGGATGATGAGAAATATATGCGTATGGCACTGCGCGAGGCGGAGGCAGGCGCACGCGAGGGTGAGGTCCCCGTGGGGGCAGTAGTGGTGTGCGGCGGAGAGGTGATAGCACGTGGGCATAATATGACGGAGCGGTTGACGGACGTGACGGCTCATGCGGAGATGCAGGTGTTGACGATGGCGCAATCGATGTTGGGTGGTAAGTACTTGACAGATTGCACAATATATGTGACGTTGGAGCCATGCGTGATGTGCGCAGGTGCGATAGGGTGGTCGCAAATGGGGAGGCTCGTGTTTGGCGCAGGAGATGAGAAACGAGGTTACAAGAGGTTTGCGCCAGACAGTCTTCATCCAAAGACGGAGGTGACAGAAGGTGTGTTGGGGGAGGAATGCGGTGCTTTGGTGACGAATTTCTTCAGGAAGTTGAGAGGAGCGAAGAGTTAAGGGAGGTTAGGAGGACCGGGAGTATTATAGGAAGGCATAGGAAATCATAGGAAGACTTATGAGGAAAGAACAATGAACGATGAATAGTGAAGGGGAGTTAAGAATAAAGAATTAAAAGTTATGGGAAAGGTGTCGTTTGACGAACGGATGATGAGGCGTTGCTTCTTTTTGGCGGAAAAGGGGTTGGGTTTTGTGGCTCCCAATCCGTTGGTGGGTTGTGTCATCACATTGGGAGAGGAGATTGTGTCAGAGGGATATCATGCGGCATTTGGCGAGGCGCATGCGGAACGAGCGGCAATAGCGAACGTGCCCGTGGAGATGATGGGGAAGATGAGGGAAGCGACGCTGTATGTGAATTTGGAGCCTTGCGCACATTTTGGGAAGACACCACCCTGCGCACCGTTGATAGCGGAGATGGGGTTCAAGAGGGTAGTGATTTCGAACAGAGATCCGTATAAGGAGGTGAATGGTCGAGGCATTGAGATTCTGAAAGCGGCAGGAATAGAAGTGACGGAAGGAGTGCTTGAGGAACAAGGGCGGAGGCTGAACCGACGTTTCTTCACCATGCAGGAGAAGGGTCGTCCGTATGTGATATTGAAATGGGCAAAGAGCGCAGATGACTTTATCGGCATTTTGGACAGCAAGGGAAAAGCGAAGCGCACAAGGTTGTCGAACGACATATCGAAGTTGATGGCACACAGGATGCGGGCGTATGAGTCAGCCATTCTGATAGGCACGCAAACGGCAGTGATAGATAATCCACTGTTGACAGTGCGTCTGTGCAAAGGGCAGAATCCCGTAAGGTTGTTGATAGATAAGGATTTGATTGTGAATGAGACATCGAATATCTTTTCGAACGATGCGAAAACCCTTGTTTATACCGAAGCGGCAAGCGAGGAGAAGGAATGGGGCGAAAGGGTGCATGTCGATTATGATGACAAGGGAAGTGTGTCGATTCCGCAAATATTTGAAGACTTGGCGAAGAGAGGGTTGTCGTCGGTGATTGTGGAGGGAGGAAGCGCAACGTTGCAGTCGTTCATAGATCAGGGGTATTGGGATGAGGCTCGTGTGGAGACAGCGAGCGAGATAGTGTTGACACGGGGAATACAAGCACCGGTATTGAAAAATAACGAGGTGTTCAGGCAGGATAATTTTGAGGGTCACACGATAGAGTGGCATCGGCATATAGAGTAGGGCGTTATCGGAATTGCGTTCAACATATTATTGGCGGTCATTTACGCATACCAGTTGTACACAGCGGGGATGATGATATTCACGGAGCGTCGTCAACCGGAACGTTCGTTGGGATGGTTGGTGGTGTTGGTTTTTATTCCCGTGATAGGGTTAGGTCTGTTCATCGCCTTCGGAGAACGCATGCGCACGGGTCGTCACTTGTTCAAAGAAGCAATAAGGGAAAGCAATCAGCGAGAGACAGGCATGTTGGATTTGTCACGGGAGCGAAGAATAGTGGAAGAGGAGTTGGGCAAGATGAAAGGGGAAAACTCAAGGATGAACACGGACAGGGTGTTGGAGTTGATGACGTTGCTATACAGGAATAATCATGCCATAGCGCATCCGTTCAACAAGATAGAATTGTTGTCGGAGCCTAAGCAAACGTTTGATTCGATGTGGGAAGCGTTGGAGTCCGCAACGGATCATATACACGTGGAGTTCTTCATCATAGACGACGACTCGACGGGACGATATCTGAAGGAGATATTGTGCAGAAAGGCTCGTGCCGGATTGAGGGTTCGTGTCATTTATGACTATTGGGGAAGCAGGATTTCAAAATCGTATTTGAAGGAGTTGCGCGAGTCGGGAGTTTATGTTCATTCGTTTTTTCCGCCACGTTTCCCTTTCATCTTGCGTCATGTAAATAACAGGAATCACCGGAAGATAATCGTAATAGACGGGAAGACCGCCTTCACGGGAGGTTTGAACGTGGCGGACCGATACAGGTTGGGAAACTCGTTGGGCACGTGGCGAGACACTATGGTTCGTCTGCAGGGACCCGTGGTAGAGTCGCTTCAGGAAGTGTTTCTCGCAGATTGGTTCTTCTTGGAGCACAAGCCACATTTGCGTCAACGATACTTTCCCGCATTGGAGGAACATGAAGAGGAAAGGAATGTTATTCAGATAGTGGATAGTGGTCCGGACACGAGTTATCGCGCCATAATGCAAGGGATGATAGGAATGCTGAACATGGCGACGGAATACGCTTATTTGCAGTCACCTTATTTTATGCCCACGTCGGAGTTGCAAGAGGCGTTGATCATGACTGCCTTGAGGGGAGCGGACGTGAGGTTGTTGTTGCCTAAGTCGAGTGACGCGAGCATGGCGCAAGCGGGTAATGCGAGTTACTTGCAACCAATGCTTGACGCAGGAGTGAAGGTGTATTGGTATGTGGGAGGATTCTTGCATAGCAAGACGATGGTGGTGGATGATTATATTTCGACGATAGGGACGAGCAATATGGACTTCAGAAGTTATGAGCAAAACTTTGAGGTGAATGCGTTTATTTATGAACGTGAGACGGCGTTGAGATTGAAGGAGGCGTTTTTACGAGATTTGAAGTCGTCACGTGAAATCAGCATAGAGAAATGGGCAAGAAGGTCGAAACGCATGCGATTTATGGAAGGCATATCGCGCTTGTTTTCGCCAGCTATGTAAAGGTAAAGGAAAATGAATCGTTTGTTCCTGATAGACGCTTACGCCATGATTTATAGGGCGTATTACGCATTCATGAAGATGGATCGTCGCACGTCAAGCGGGCTAAGCACGGGGGTGATATATGGTTTTTTGAACACGGTAAATGAGATTTTGGAGAAGGAGAATCCGACTCATATAGGTGTTGTGTTTGACCCATCAGGGAAGACGTTTCGACACGAGGCGTATGCGGAATACAAGGCGCAACGTGAACAGACCCCAGAGGACATAAGACGGGGTCTTCCCTATATCAAGAAACTGCTTGACGGACTGAGAATACGTCGCATGGAGGTGGCTGGTTATGAGGCGGACGACGTGATAGGCACCCTGGCATATCAGTATGCGCAGGACGGGACGGATGTGTTCATGGTGACACCCGACAAGGATTACGGTCAGTTGGTCGGGAATCATCGCTATATGTATCGTCCACGTCATTTGGGCGGATTTGAGTTAATGGATGCCGGTGCCGTGGTTGAGAAGTGGGGCATCAGTGATACGAATCAGATTATAGATTTGTTGGCGTTGATGGGCGATGCAAGTGATAATATCCCCGGATGTCCAGGCGTAGGAGAGAAAACGGCAGTCAAGTTGTTGAATGAGTTTGGGAGTGTGGAGCGACTGCTCGAACACGCGGACGAAGTGAAAGGAGCCGTAGGTCAGAAAATTCGTGACAATGAGGAGAAGATAAGGTTTTCGTATTTCTTGGCGACGATAAGGACGGATGTCCCTCTTACGGAGGAAGGCGGTTTGGAAATGTTTGCCCGTCAGGAGCCAGACGTGGAAGCGTTGACGCAGTTGTATGAAGAGTTGGAGTTCAGACGGGCGTTGGAAAAATTGCAGTCAAAGAACCAGATGTCCAAACCGAGCGCGCGGAAGGCATCGAACGCCCCGACGCTATTCGGCACGGAACCAACGACAAGTGCGGAGGAGGTGACGACAAAGCGACATTCGATTGAGGACACAGCGCATGACTATCAGATAATGGAGAGTGACGAGGCTATAGAGCGATTGGGAAAGATGCTGAACGAAGCAAAAGAATTCTGCTTCGACACGGAAACTACATCAACAGACGCATTGAATGCGGAGTTGGTGGGATTGTCGTTCAGCGTGAAGCCGCATGAGGCATTTTACGTTCCTTGTCCGCCAGACAGGACGGAAGTGGCGCGTCGACTTGAAAAGTTGAAACAAGCGTTTGAGAATAAGAACGTGGCAAAAGTGGGTCAAAACATGAAGTTTGACATGCATGTTTTGCGGAATTATGGTGTCACGGTGGAGGGTAAACTATTTGACACTATGATAGCCCACTACTTGTTGAATCCGGAGTTGCACCATAATATGGACTATATGGCGGAAACGCTCTTGGACTATTCGACGGTACGTATTGAGAGTCTCATCGGGGAGAAGGGGAAAGATCAGAAGAACATGCGTGACGTAGCGGTTGAGGAAGCAGCACCGTATGCCGCGGAAGATGCCGACATCACACTGCAACTGAAGGAAGTGTTGTCAAAAAAGTTGGAAGAGGAAGAAGGAACCGCTTTCCTGATGGAGAAGATGGAGATGCCGTTGGTACGAGTGCTTGCCACGATGGAGCGGAACGGAGCGTTAGTGGACTTGTTCACGTTGACCGCCTCGGCGGATCGAATGAGGGCTCGGATGTCAAGTATAGAGCGAGAGGTACGCAAGGAATATCCCATAAACATCGCATCGCCAAAGCAGGTCGGGGAATTGCTGTTTGGCACGTTGAAACTGGTGGAGAAGCCAAGGAAGACCCGAACCGGTCAGTACATGACGGACGAGGAAACCTTGTCAGCCCTTGCAGGGAAGCATCCTATCGTTGACAAGATATTGGAATACAGAGGTGTAAGAAAATTGCTAAGCACCTATATAGAGGCTCTTCCGAAGTTGATGGACAAAAAGACGGGACGTGTGCACACGTCGTATAACCAAACGACGACGGCAACGGGTCGGTTGTCAAGCAGTAATCCAAACTTGCAGAACATACCCGTCCGAGACGAGGAGGGCAAGGAAGTGAGAAAGGCGTTCGTGGCAGATGAGGGGTGTGTGTTCTTGTCCGCTGATTATAGCCAGGTGGAGTTGCGTATCATGGCGCACTTGAGCGACGATGAGCATTTGAAGGAAGCGTTCATGAGCGGTGAGGATATTCATGCGGCAACCGCATCAAAGATATTCCAAACACCGCTGAACGAGGTGACGAAGGACATGAGAAGAAAGGCGAAGACCGCGAATTTCGGAATCATTTATGGTATATCGGCATTCGGTTTATCAGAACGATTGGGCATAGCGAGGGCTGAGGCCAAGCAACTGATAGACGGATATTTTGAGTCGTTTCCCGGCGTTGCAAGATATATAGAACAATGCAAAGCGAACGCAAGAGAAAAGGGGTATGTGGAAACCTTGTTCCATCGTCGTCGGTATTTGCCAGACATATTGTCGCAGAATGCCAACGTGCGTCAGTTCGCAGAGCGAAACGCAGTGAACGCCCCTATTCAAGGAACGGCAGCAGACATCATAAAATTGGCGATGATAGCGGTGCATGAGAAAATGAAGGAACAGGGACTGCGCTCGCAAATGATATTGCAGGTGCATGATGAGTTGAACTTCAACGTGCCAAAGGAGGAAGTGGAAACGATGCGTAAGTTGGTTAAAGAGTGCATGGAGAGTGCCGTGACGCTATCTGTGCCGTTAGTGGCAGATGTCGGTGTCGGAGAGAATTGGCTTGAAGCACATTAAAGAAGAATCACATTTTCGGGAAAGACATGACGAAGCAAGAGGTACGTACTTATATCCGTTCGTTGAAATCACAGTACTCGGCACAGGACTTGAAAACGATGTCGGTTTCAGTCACAACACGCTTGGAGGAGTTGCCACAATGGAAAGCGGCACAACGAGTGTTGCTCTATTGGTCATTGACGGATGAGGTATATACGCACGACTTGCTGCACCGTTACTACGAGAAAAAGACGTTACTGCTTCCTGTGGTGGAAATGGACAGTATGGATATGACCATAAGACCATACACCGGTCCGTCTTGTTTGGCAGTAGGCGCATACGGCATATCACAGCCTACGACTCCGGTATATGAGGGAGAAATAGACTTAGCCGTGGTTCCTGCCGTTGCCGTTGATAACGAGGGAAACCGATTGGGTCACGGGAAAGGGTATTACGACCGATTGTTGGAAAGGTTGAACTGCCCTATAATCACGATTGTGTTTCCCTTTCAAGTGTTGCCGAGCATTCCCGTGGAGCCGCATGACAGGAAGATGGACTTCATCGTGAGTTAAGGTCGTGTTGTCGTGGTGTCATGATGATTTGTGCTTTGTTGGCATTCGTCAAGAATACTTGCGCCAATGACTGGATGTCATCAGCGGAAATGTCAAGGACAAGTTGTTGGAAGTTGGTGAAACGGTTGATACCTTCATCTTCATAGAGACGAAGGGTTTGTAGCCACCATCCATTGTCACGAACATTTTCTTGAAAACGCTTCAAAAGATTGAGTCGTACTTTTTCCACGTCGGACGGTTTGGGTCCGGAGAGGGCGATGGAATCGATTTCAGCCCATGCGATGCCGATGAGTCGTTCTTCCATTTCCGGGTCAGTATCGAAATAGATGGTAAGAACGGCTTGCTCTTTTGGTTTGTCAGAAAGGGAGCAACGGAGATGAGCGCCATAAGTTCCCCCTTCTTCCTCACGTAGTGATTCCGTGTAGCGCAACTCAAGAATGTCCTTGAACGCTTGGAGAAGAACTTGATTCTGTAGTTCGTAGGGCAGTCCTGTCCAGATGTTGAGACAGACGGAAGTCTGTTGCGTGGTCATGGGTTGCGAGAAACGGTTGGAGACAAAACCGGAAGGGTAACGCACCCCATTGTCACGCCAATTCTCTTGTTGGTGGGATGTGGAAGGCAGGGAAGCGAGGTAGGTCGTAACAAACGGTTCGATGCTGTCAAGCGAGAAAGCCCCCACGATGAAGAAAGAGAAATCGTTAGCGGATTTGAATCGTTGTTTATAGAATTTGTACGCTTTGGACTCCTTGATTCGAAGCGGAAGCGTGGAATCAGGGATGAGCGTTCGCTTGTCATGGGAGGAGAGTGTCAAAGCGACGGAGTCAGAGAAAGCGGATTTAGGATTATCGCTCCTTCCTTTCAGGCTGTTGGTCAAAGAGTTTTGGAAGACCGTAAACGCCTTTTTGTCCTTGCGAGGAGCGGTCATGTAGAGATGGACGAGTTCGAATAAGGAGGATATGTCCGTTTTGGTGCTGATGGCGTCAAAGCCCTCGTCGTAGGTGTCAATGAAAGGCGATACGGAGACTTGCTTTCCGGCGAGGAGACGGGAGAGAGAAAGCGCGTCATGATGAGCCACGCCTGCGTTAGGGACGACACGGTCGGCAAACGCTGCGGAAGGGAGCAGTGAAAGGTCAGTGACGAGGGAAGTTCCCCCGCGAGAGAAGGCGAGGAGCCGCACTTCGTCATCCTTGAAGTCGGTAGGCTTCAGAAAGACATGTACCCCGTTGCTGAGAACCCATTCGGTGGATTGAAGGGTGGTGTTGTATTTGCGTTGAAGGATTTTGCCCGCTTTGGGAGATTTTTTTAGCAGTGACTGAGCGAGTTTCTTTTCTTGATAAGGTTCGATTTTGGCATTTCTGATGCTATCAATGACAGAGACCATCCAAGTGGAGTCGGGAAGTTGCGGGGCAATCTTGTCAGGAGCGGAAATGTCAAGGATGAGGTTGTCGGTGGTAATCCACGCCATTGCCGTTCGATTGACGATGTCAAGCGTGATTTTCTTGTCGAAGGCATCGTTGATGAAGTCACGTTCCCAAGCAATGCCTGGTGTAGGCTCCTTGTCAAGGAAGACACGTTTGTATTCTTCCATATAGGAACGGCTGTCTTGTTTGTTGCGCTCGTTGTAGAGTTTGTTGACGGAGGACAGGTTGTCTGCTTTGGCGCGGAGCAGTTCTTGTTCGGTGAAGCCAAAGCGTCGAATCTGTTCGAGGAGTTGCCAAAGGGCGACGTAGGCTTTGTGTTCAAGACCCTCCTTTGGAACAACGCCGACCATGAAAGCGTCTTTGGAGCGAGCGATGTCACCATAGTAGGCATAACTATTAACGAAAGGACAGTGTGGATCACGAATGGCGGCGGTGAGTCGGTCGTTGATCATGTCGCAAGCGAGCGTGCGAACGAGCGAGAGCAGGTAGCCCTCGGTGGAGTTTTTCAGAAGAGGCGAGATGGTGTCCTTCTTGAACTCCAAACCTAAAATGGTGTGTTGCGCCTCACGGTCAGTAACGATGGAAACGATGGGGCGTTCATTGTCAAGAATGGGGTAGATGACGCGAGGAGCTGGGTTCTGTGTGGCAGGCACATTGAGGAACGCATTTTTTAACGCCTGAAGCGCATGGTTCACATCAAAGTCGCCAACGGCAATGACGCATTGTTGGTCGGGTCGGTACCACTTGCGGTAGTATGCGCGGAGGGTATCGTAATCAAAATTGTTGATGACGGCTGTGTCTCCGATGACATCTCGTTTGGCGTATTGGCTGCCAGGGTATTTGAGCATGTTGCCTTTTGCCCAAAGTCGTCGTGCCGCATGTGAGCCTGTGCGCCACTCCTCGCGAATGACGCCCCTCTCCTTATCAATCTCATCGGCATTGAGGGAAATCCCCACACTCCAGTCGCGCATGATGAGCATTGCGGAATCAACGACTGACGGGCGCGGAACGGGAATGTTGCGAAGCATATATACTGTTTCGTCAAGGCTGGTATAGGCATTGACGTTGGTGCCGAATTGGGCACCGATGCTTTGCATATAGTTGATGATGCCCTTGCCGGGAAAGTGTTCAGAACCGTTGAATGCCATGTGCTCGAGAAAATGCGCCAGACCATTCTGGCTATCTTCCTCAAGAATGGCACCGACATTCTGCACGATGTAGAAATGAGCCCGTCCCTTAGGTTCCTCATTGTGGCGCAAGATATAGGTCAATCCATTGGGGAGTGTTCCGATGGTGAGAGCGGTGTCAACGGGCAGGGAGACGTATTGAGCCCAAGAGGAGAAACAGCAGGAGAGAACAAAAAGAATGGCGGAGAAATGCTTCATAAAAAAGGACTATCGTGGTATTATTGCCGCGAAGAAAACAAAAAATGTTGTTTTCTTAGCATTTTTTATTTTTGTTTGTTTTATTTTTGTGAAAATAACTTTAATACCCCAAATTATGATTTATTCACTACTCACATTATTGACTGGAGAAAACCTCCAGTTGGCAAATCAGGCAAGCCAGTTAGGAAAGAGTTATTATAATTTTATCGTTGCCGGGATTATCATTTTAATTGCCGCCGTAGCAATTTTGTTCGTTGTGTTCGCTTATATCAAGAGTCGCAAAGTATTGCCAAAGATTATTACAATCAAACAACCTTTGCACCTTGTAGGTTATAGTGTGGAGGCAAAGAGCGATCGCTTCG
The DNA here is from genome assembly GCA_017446585.1 of Paludibacteraceae bacterium. Lineage (GTDB taxonomy): Bacteria > Bacteroidota > Bacteroidia > Bacteroidales > Paludibacteraceae > UBA4363. Next base: position 115,322 of record JAFSQL010000006.1, on the reverse strand, counting down.
TGGTGGATGATGACGACTTGTGGGAGCGTTATCGCCAACGTCGCGCGACAATCCAAAACAGGAAGGAAAGTTTCTCGAACTTGTCCGTATTGAAAAAAACGGGAGAGGGCACGGTGAAATATTTTATCGGTTCAATCGTTAATGATTTTTCTGTAAAGGAGGATGATTTGGAAGCCGTAACAGTACCAATGGGTCTGTATGTTGACATTCACATCAAGGCGAATAATAAAGCCACATGGCGTAAGCAACGCGACAAGGCGTATGACTACATCATGGAGAAATGGATTCCAGAAAGTGAGTATGAGTTGGATGACAAGAGCGAGGCTATGATCATGGAGTATCACGACAAGCGAGACGTGATGAACACGCGTACGGTGATTCTGTATTTCGCATTGCGAAAGAAGTCAGGAATCAATGAGCCAAAGAATGAAGTAGAAGAAGAGGTTGCCGAAGAAAAGGAAGAGGCGTAAGCAACGCCTTAAGAGATAAAAAGGGAATCGGTGTGACGCAGGAGTGTCACACCGATTCTTCTTTTAGCGGAAGAATCGGTTGAGCGTTTGGAGAGCGTCGTTCATCTGTCGGGCATCCATGCGGAAATCTTGGATAGGGTTGAGGTGAGCATCGGTGACGGAGACAGAGCCATCGGCATTCTTCTCGATGATGTCGCCTTGAGGGGTGATGAAAGCGTAGTTGAGTTCGCTGCCCACGATGTGCCAATAGCGAGAAGCGGTGTCGGTGAGAACGTGCCCGACGGAGTAGTCGGAGACGGGGTTGGTAACGTTCAGGTAGTCACGCATAAGTGTAGGAACGATGTCATAGTGGGTGGTGCGGTGTGAATAGCGAGTCGGAGGCAATCCCGGAAGGTGACAGACAAGCGGAACGGCAATTTGGGCATCAGAGAAGTTGCCATTGTGTCCCCAGAAGTTCTTGTGATTTTCGTTAAATTCCTGCGCGTGGTCGCCCGTGATGATGACAATGGTGTTGTCAGCCTGTTCCGACGAGTCGATAGCGTGAAAGACATGCGCAAGGAGTTGGTCAACTTGAAAGCACGTGTTACGGTAGAGATTCCAGAAGGGCGTTGGGTCGGAGTCGTTGTTGAGGTCTGTGTATTTGGCGTAGAGCCATGAAGGTTGGAAGTGGTAGAGACTGTCCGAAGGGAGGTCGAAGCTGTGTGGGAGGTCGTAGAAAAGGAAAGAGAATGTGGGTTTTGAACTTGAAACGGATGCGAAGAAACGAACGAAGTCATCGGTGATTCGTTGGTCACGCTGAAGGGCGTTGTCACCAGACGTGCTGACGCGCACATCGGGAACACGGTGGAAGAGGACGCGTCCGAAAGGTGGGTCATATTGCTGTGCGCTTGGAAAGTTACGAAAGTCATAGCCTTGTCGCAAGAGTTCATCAATGAGAACGGGGCTGACATGGTTGGGCTCGAAAGATTCCCAGTAGTAAGGTGGCACGCTGAAGAAGATGCCAAAGACTCCGCTGCGTGTGCCGTTGCTGCAACTCCAATGATGCGTGAAGAGTTGGTTGCGTTGAGCATAGGCATGGAGGTTGGGCATGCATTCGGGGGTGAAAGAACGAACGTTCCATGAGTCAATGAGAATCAGAACAATGTGGTAGCGTGGTGGGGTCGTGGAGTCGGAGCGAATGGGGTTGATTGGGTAGGCGAGAAGGTCTCCATGACTTTGTTCAAGAGAGGGAGATTGCGGTTGTTGAAATCCGAGGTCGAGCAGGAGAGAGTTTGCCGTAGTGGGGAAGAAATAGGGCAGTAGTCGTGCGGAGAGGCGCACCGAGAGGCTGTTGTTGAAGGCGGCATAGGCGTGGAAGGCGTGGGTAAAGAGCGTAAGTACCAAGAGGAGCGATGCCAAAAGGAGGAAGAGACGGCGAGTGAGGTGGCGAAGACAAAAGCCAAGAGAGAGCCGCAGGAGGGAAATGAAAGCGAGCGCAAGGAAGATGATGACGGCGATTTCGAGGTAGAGCCAAGGGGAGAAGTTGAAGATTTCGTCACCGCCCTTGCCAAAGAACATGCTCAAGACGATGCCGTTGAGGTGGAAACGATAGAGCGCATAGACTTGATGGTCAATGTAGATGATAAGGGACAAGAGGGTGACCAGCAACACGTGAGAGAACGCTGCCGCACGATGGCAACGAAAGACGGAGAGGAGCAAGGAGACAAGCAGAGGTAGGAGCGCAACGGTGGCGGCATGTGAAAGACATGCAGCGAAGAAAAAGGCGTAGCCCGAAGCGTCCATGTAGTCTGCCGTAGGGCTGTCAAACAGGAAGAAATCGAACTGGACGGCAAAAATGAGCGTGGAGAGGAAATAGAATGCCAAGGTTGGTTTCCAGCCAAAGGCATCGGAAAAGAAACGCGCAGAAAGATTCATGGAAAGTTAGGCGGCCCAAAGAGAGTTGTCAATATGTGAAGTCGGAACCTCCGACGAACTCGCGTAAGAGAGAACCGCGCGGGATGTCGTTAATAGGTATGGGCAGGAAGAAAGAGAGGAACTTGGCAAGTCGGTTCGCCTCGGCATATTCGCGGCAAGACTTTGGCACTTCGGCAAGGATGGGCGTGAGGAGTGGCTTGAGCGCCGCGAGTTCGTAGATCATGGCAGAGGAGAACATGGCATCGGCGTTTTCCTGATAGGGGAAAATCCATTTGGCTTCACCTCGTTGTACGGAAGGCCAGCGCGCGATGGTGTCACGAGCAGAGTTGCCACGGTATTTGTAGTCACGTAGTATGCGTCGGATGAGACGATTGTCTGCCGTCGGAATCCAGTTGTGGTTGTCGAGGGAAATGGTGGTGAGGGCGGAGACGTAAATGTTGTATTTGTTGTAGCGGTCGATGGCAGGTGTCAGGTCGGGATTGAGAGCGTGGATGCCTTCCATGACGACGATGTTGTCATCGTGCAGCGCCACCTTGTTTTCCGGACGGAAGACACGTGTTCCTGACTGGAAGTCGTAGGTAGGCAATTGGACATCATTGCCTTCGAGTAGTTGTTGCAGTTGTTCGTTGAAAAAAGGGATGTCAAGCGCGTAAAGACTCTCAAAATCAAAATCGCCCGTCTCGTCACGAGGAGTCTGGTCGCGCGGTAGGAAGTAGTCGTCAAGGGAAATGGTGACCGGACGGATGCCCGCCGCCATGAGTTGGACGGAAAGACGCTTTGAAAAGGTAGTCTTGCCAGAAGAGGATGGGCCGGAAATCATGACAAACTTCTTCTTGTCGAGGTTGGTGCAAATGTCATCGGCAATACGGACTATTTGCTTCTCATGGAGTGCTTCAGCGATACGGAGAAGATCATAGACCTTGTGAGCGGCAATAACCTCGTTGAGGTCACCGACGTTGTTTACTCCGAGAATTTTGCTGATGCGCAGGTCATTCTTGAAGGCATCGAACATCTTAGGCTGTTCGGTGTAGTCCTCGAGCACGGTTGGGTTGGATCGGCAAGGAACGCGGAGCATGATGCCCTGCTTGTATTTGAAGATGTCAAAAAGCGACAAGTAACCCGTGTCGGGAAAGAGGACATTGTTGTAGAAATCGAAAAAGCCGTCAATTTCATAGTAAGAGACGTAGCAGACGTTGTGGTTCGTGAGCAATTTGACCCGGTCGATGTCATCGAATTTGCGGCATTTGTCAAGCACTTCTTCCTTGAGGTCTTCATGGAGGGTGATGGGGAGTCGTGCCGCAATGATTTCAGACATGCGCAATTGAATGGCGGTGACCATGTCATCGTTGAGCATGCGGTCGCCGAGGTTGGTGATGTAGCAGTAGTAGCCTTTGGCAAGAGGATGCTCGATGTGGAGGATGGCGCGCGGATAGAGGTCGTGGATGGCTTTCGCCATGACCATGCAGAGCGTGCGGACGTAGGTGCGCATGCCGATGGGGTTGGAAAGGTCAAGAAACTCAATGGTCTTAGGTTTGAAGACTTCGAAGGTGAGCCGTTCTTCCTTGTTGTTGACGAGTGCGACAACCATGTCAGAAGCGTGTTGGAGTTCGGGGATGCTGTCACGTATCTTGAGCAGGGAAGTTCCAACGGGGAAAGAATAGTAGGCGGAGGTGTTACGGCAGAAGATTTTGACCTTTTTATTCATAGTTTTTCAGGGATATAGGTTAAAGGTTACTTGACCGGTCGTCTGAGTTTGTAAGCCAATTGTTTCTTTACGCTTTGGAGAGATTCTTTTTCTTGGATAGTTTTCGCATGCGAGATTTCGTCCTTGACGATGGCGAGTTTGAGCGTATTGAGAGAGTAGCGAGTTTCGGAATCCATTCGTGAGAAGATGTCGCCATAATCCCGTCGTTGGGAATCAATCAACAGGTCTAGATGCGCGGCATTTTCCTCCCAAAGGTGGAAGGCAAGTTGAGATATGTCTTTGTCTGGATGGTTTTGGAAATGTCGTGAGATGGCGAAGAGTTTTTCATCCTGCTTCCGTAGGTCTTGAATCTTTTCTTTGTCATCGAGTTGGCGGAACTTTGGGTTCAGAATATCGTCATGAAAGAGGAGGTGTTCTGGTTGGAGGCAGTAGTCGATGAGTTCGTCGTAGAAGCGTTGGAAGAGCGGGTCATGGAAACGCAATCCATCACGTTGCATCTGGTCATCGATGTATTCGGCAACGCTCCACTTTTCGGAGAAAGGTTGTCCTTGGTCATCGGTGCCGTTGACCTCGATAGCGACGACATTGCCATATTGGACAAGGCGGCTTAGCAGTTCCCGTTCTTCCTTATCGAAAGGAGTCTTGGTCTTGGCGGTTGCGGGCTTGGAAGGGGATGCGGTAGGGGTAGTGGTAGGAACAGGCGTTGCGGACTGCACCGCGACACGACGTTCTTCGGCACGGAGTTGGTCCATGTGTCGTTTTTCGGCAATGGCATTGTGCTTGGTCCAGAGTTCCGTCTCGCTGATGTGGAGCATGGCGGAGCACTCGCGGATGTAAACGCTGCGTGTGATGTTGTCAGGGATGACGGCGATGGACTGTAGGATGTCGGTGATCATGCGCGCTTGCATGACGGGGTCGTTGCCCGCCTCGGCGATGCCGAGTTGTGCCTTGAAGCGGATGAAGTCCTCGCTGTGGGAGTCAAGAAACTCGGTGAGTTGCTGAGCGGTGTGTCGCTGCGCGAAACTGTCCGGGTCATCGCCATCAGGGAGAGCGACGACACGTACGTTGAACCCGTCTTGCAGCAACATGTCGATGCCTCGCATGGAGGCATGGATACCAGCGGCATCGCCATCGTACATGACAGTGATGTTGGAGGTGAATCGTTTGAGTTGTCGTACCTGGTTGGTGGTGAGTGAGGTGCCAGAGGAAGCGACAACGTTCTTAATGCCACTTTGGTGCATGGAGATAACATCGAAGTAGCCTTCAACCATATAGACACGATCCGCCTTGGCAATGGCGTTCTTGGCTTGGAAGATGCCGTAGAGCGTTTGGCTCTTGTCAAAGAGTTCAGATTGCGGCGAGTTGACGTATTTGCCCGTGTTTTCGGCTTTCTTCATGATGCGTCCTCCGAATCCGATGACTTTGCCCGTGACATCGTGGAAAGGGAAGATGACGCGCGAGTGGAAGCGGTCGTAGAGACCACGAGGATTGTCAAGGCAGAGACCAGTCTTGGTGAGGAATTCGGACTTGAACCCTTTGGCTGCCGCCGCGGCGGGAAGCGCATTGCCGTCGTCGGGCGAATAGCCGATTTCGAATAGGCGCAGCATCTCGTCGGAAGTGCCCCGTTGCCGAAGGTAGGAGAGCGCGACGGCACGCCCTTCGTCGGAATCGTGGAGCGAATGGACATAGAAGTCGCGAGCGAAAGCGTTGAGCACAAGCATGCTTTCGCGTTCGGACTGTTGTCGTCGTTCCTCGTCAGTGAGTTCCCGCTCTTGCACCTCAATGCCATATTTACGAGCCAGGACCTTGAGAGCCTCGAAATAGGAGAGGTGTTCGATTTCCATGATGAAGTCAACAGGGCTACCGCCCTTGCCGCAACCGAAGCATTTGAAGATGTTGCGAGCGGGGTTGACGTTGAAGGAGGGAGTCTTCTCGTTATGGAAGGGACAGAGTCCGATGAGGTTGGAGCCTCGCTTGCGCAGGGAGATGTAGTCAGAGACGACTTCTTCGATTTTAGCCGCCGCTTTGATGCGTTGTACGGTGAGAGCGTCGATCATAGTTGTCCAGCCTCCACAAGATTGATGACTCGTTCGGTGATGCGGTCCTTGTCGGATCCGTCGTATTCGTCTTTGAGATTGGCACGGAAGATGCGCGCCACACCTTGCCAAAACATGGCGTTGACCTTGCCCCGATAGACACGTAGGAGTTCGTAGGAGGTGAAGTTGGTCTCGCGGTTAATGAGTTTGATGAGCATCTTGCCTTGCGAGTAGCTCATGTCCCAAAGGACGGGTTCGTATTTGCGTTTGATTTCCTTCTCCAGTTTGTCAAGGTATGCTTTACGCTCCTTCTCGGTTTTGAGACGCGCGAGATCCACGTCGGCTTGGTTGAGCGTCTTGCCGACAACCTTGGCGTAGGGGAGGCATTTTTTCACATCGCGGACGGTGCGCCAATAGAACTTCTCCGCCTTGCGATTGCGAAAACGAAGTGGCGGGTAGCAGTAGGCGGGCGGAAGGGAAGGGGCGACGTAGAGGGTGTCGCCATCATCAAGCGGAATCGCCTCGTAAAGCGAAAAGGATTGCGCATCACAGCCGAAGGCGGCGGAGATGGCGAGAAGGAATATGAGCGCGAGACGTTTCAACAGAAAAGTGGGTTAGAGTTAATGAAATCAAGAGGGTTGCAAGATGAAGAGTCGGTCGCCTCGGTGAAGTTTATGGTTGGTCTTGATCGAGATGAACTCCCCTTGTATGGCGATGTCACACTTGATGCCCTTATCACCCTTCCGCAAATCGCTTGCCAAAAATTCATAGGCACCCGTGGTAGCACCCGTGGCGAGCAGTTGATCACCCTTGTGGACGGGTGCCGCTTCCAATAAAAATTCGGCGACACCAAGTCGAGAGAAGTAATTGGTACACTTGCCCGCATAGACTTTGCGCAGTGTGGCTTGGCTGCCGGGGGTGGAGGTCCACTCACCCAGTCGCTGTCCGAGATAGTAGCCGTTCCAAAAGCCACGATTGAAGACAGTGGCGAGTTTTTGATCCCATTGCTTGATTTGGTTGGCGATGAGGTCGAGATTGTCGTAATCGCCACGGAGGTAGGCGTGGATGGCTTGGTCGTAGCATTGTACAACGGTCTTGACGTATTCCGGTCCTCGCGCCCGTCCTTCGATTTTGAGGACACGGACACCACTGTCAAGCATGCGGTTGAGGAAGTGTATTGTCTTGAGGTCCTTTGGAGAGAGGATGTATTTGTCATCAACGGTAAGGGAGACCGGGGGCGCGGAACGCATGTCGGAAGGGTCGATGTGTTCGCGAACGTCGTAGGCACGTCGGCATACTTGCAGGCATTCGCCCCGGTTGGCACTCTTCCAATGTTCGTGGAGGCTGAGGTAGCACTTGCCGCTGATGGCCATGCAGAGGGCACCGTGGCAGAACATCTCAATGCGTACGAGTTCTCCGGAAGGTCCGCAGATATGGTCATGCCGGATGGCGTCGTAGATGTCACGCACTTGCTCCAAGTTGAGTTCACGCGCGAGGACAACGACATCAGCAAATCGGGCGTAGAAACGTAGCGCTTCAACATTGGAGATGTTGAGTTGGGTACTGAGGTGGACTTCGACTCCCCTGTCGCGAGCATAGGTCATGGCGGCGACATCGCAAGCGATGATGGCGGAGATGCCCGCCTCCTTTGCCGTGTCAATGATGGAGCGCATCTTGTCAAGGTCGGAGTCGTAGATGACGGTGTTGACAGTGAGGTAGGTCTTGACATGGCATTTCTGACAGAGTGCGGCGATGTGTCGCAGGTCATCAAGGGTGAAGTTGCTGCTGCTGTGGGCACGCATGTTCAGTCCTTCGATGCCAAAGTAGATGGAGTTGGCACCGGAGCGCAAAGCGGCGGCAAGAGACTCCTTGCTGCCAACGGGTGCCATTATTTCAAAGTCATCACGTGTCATGTTGATAAAGTGAGGGTAATATGCAAAGATATATTTTTTTCGGTTAGGAGTTAAAAGGATTATCTTTGTAGCAGAAAATCAATAAAAACGGAGCATTATGTACTTGGACGACATTTCGGAAGAACTGATGTGCGGCAAGGAGGGTTTGAGCCGCACGTTGAAGATGACTTATCTATCGACACCGGAACATGACACCTGCAAGGCGACGATGAAGGTGTATCCGGGCAACACGCAACCGTTCGGATTCTTGAGCGGCGGCGCGACGTTAGCGCTGGCGGAGAACACGGCGGGTATCGGTTCGATGGCATTGCGTCGAGGTTGCATGGCGATGGGCATCAATGTGACGTGTCAGCACGTGAAAGCGGTGGAGATGGGTGACACGGTGACGGCGTACGCCAAGTTGATTCACGAAGGTTATAAGTTGCACGTTTGGACGGTAGATATTCGCAATTCAAAGGGCGACCTTATATCTACCGTCAACGTCACGAACTACATCACGCCCGTGAGCAAACGTGACGAGATAGCGGCGAAGGCGGAGAATTGAGGAAACAGCAACCGCCGTGGCAAGCGAAGGCGCACGGCGGTTGACCTATCATTAGGAGAAAATAATATCTTCGTTCTGCCAGTCATGAACAATGACCTGCCTGCTGACTGGCAATGGACGGGGAGGGGAGGGTTGCGGTTGTTTTGATTGTCCTTTCGTATTAGTTGAGCGTGATGGTGAGATCCGGGTCGGTGCAAGCGGCAGAAACGGTGACAGCGTGATTATCAGAAGTACATCCATCTTTGGTGTAAGTGATATTTGTGTTACCGATTGCTACACCAGATACAACACCAGATGAATTGACTGTTGCCTTCGTTTCGTCACTGGATTCCCATGATCCGCCGCTTGGTGAACCTGTTAAGGTAATGGTGTTCCCTACGGTGACTGACGATGCTCCAGATATTGTTGGAGAAGTCCAATTACCTGCCGCGACGGTCACGGACTTAGCAGCAGACCAACAAGTTCCATTATAAGAACGTATATAGTATGTTCCTGCTGAGGAGACATCATAAGTAGCACCGGAATTTGTTGTGGCAGTTCCCGATGAAGAAGCCTGCCAATACCAAGTGTCACCAGTCTCTGGAGAACCGGCGGATGTCAGTGTCAGATCTTCGCCAGCGCAGGCGGAACCCTTAGAGATGTTGCCAGGGACTGTAGCGGCGCAGGTCCACTTGGCATAGAGTGTGGTGTTGGCAGCGATGCTGCTTATGGTTGCATCTACCGCATAGTTGGTGCCGGAACCATTAGCTGCAGCATTCCATCCATCAAAAGTATATCCTGTTTTCACCAAAGATCCGGTGTTGCCCAGCACGGTGACGTTAGAGCCTGCGGCATAAGGACTGCTTGCGTCAGAAGGTGCGGTACCGCCCGTGTTGCCGTTTCCGTTGTAAGTTACGGTGTAGGTGGAACCGCCACCAGAGGATTCAGTAAGAATAACGAAGACGCGGAACTCTTTGTTTGAACGATTTGTTATTGTGATTGAGGTTGAAAAAGACTTTTCACTTGATGCTTTGTGTATACTGGTGTTACCTGGCGTGTAGTCTGTTCCGTCTATTGTAAGGGTCTTCCCGGCGTCACTACTTGCACAGCAATAGATGACATCCATTTTAGAAAACGTCTTACTATTGAGAGTAATGGTCATAGTCGTACCGCCAGTCAACTTTATGCCTTGCATTGTTTTACTACTAGAAGAACCAGTGCCATAATTAGACGTGTTTGTTAAATTTGCGTAAGTAGAAGAAGTTGAGTTGTAGTATAGTGACGCAGTACCCGTCTGGCTGGATGATATCTCCGTCGTGGCAGATACGGTGGAACCATCCGTCTTCAGCAACTGAGTTGTAGATGTCGTGCCAGCCGTCAAGGGTACTTCTCCTTTGGCACAAAGGATATAGTAGTTAGTTCCCCATGCTGTGATGGAGCAGAGGAGGGTGGTTAATAGTGTCAATAAGATTTTTCTCATAATGATTATGGTATTTGGTTATTGTTTGCGAGTGAAAAGGATAAAAACAGTTCACGCCCGGGCGCAAAAGCGTCCGAGCGTGGCAAGGAATGATGATATAATAACGTTATAAACGGTTGAGATAGTGGAAATTACCCCCCCATGCTGCGCACAACTAATTGAGAATTAGTTGTTTGCGTATAGTATTTGCTTATTGTTTTCAATAGATAGCGTTGAATGTCAGCGGCAAAGATAGAAAATGTTTTGAGAAATAATCCTTCTTAGAATGTTAAAAAGCAAGAGGTTTGGGACAGTGAGTTAGTTTTTTGTATTCTATTTCTTTGATCCATTCAGATGATAGGTGTTTCCATTAGGGAGCGTGATGAAAAGATGTCCATCGCGTAGCGTTTTCTTGCTTTCGCAGGAAGGAATTACTACTTGTGCAGAAAACTCGTTGACATTCGTCGCCGCTTGAACGGAAACCGGGCGGATGACACGACCGGCAAAACGACTGCCGTACATGGAGTTATGTTTGCTCGCGGAGTGATTAAAATACAGGACGTATGCCTGGTATTTGAGGTCGTTGCATCGCATGGCGGAGCGATAGGACCCTTCGGTTCCGAAGCCGTCCAGATACGCATTGTCCATATAGCCGGATGCCGGCAAGAAGATAGAGTTGCCATTGCTTTTGCTGGTAACAAGGTAGCCGTTCATGCTATGTCCCTGCTTGTCCGTCTGAACGGTCCAAGTCCAAGTGGTCAAAGAGGCATTGTTCAATTCGTCAATTTGGGCTAAGGTAGGCATTCGGTAGTTATTTCCCCAGATGACAGTCGCGGCGTCGAATAGCGTACCGCTGATGTCCGGATTATTGCCTAATGCCGCAAAAACGGGGTCATATGTGGTTCCGCACTCATCGGACGTGGTGCACATGTATGTTCCCCAGGTGTAGAATTTCTTTTGTTCGGTTTCTCCCCAAGCGTAGTAGTTGCCCGTGTCGGCAGGGCAGTCGGCACCGATGTTGCGGTCAGCCCATAATGTTCCGCTTGGTAACCCCAAATCAACAAGGCGAATGGTGTCGCCATTGGAGGCAACGCCGTCATAGGGTGTCACTGCAAGCGCGGTTGTCGCCAAGGAAAACAAGGTGAGCAATCCGAGCAGTTTCCGTTTGGTGTTGATTGTCAATTTAATCATGGATTAATGTTGGATTAGAGAGACAAAGATATAATGATTTTTTCGGATGTAAAAAACATGAAATGCGGTGCCGAAAAGGCACCGCATTTCATTTGTATGGAGAGAGGCAAGAATATTACTTCTTCTCAGGCTTAGGAAGCAACTCCTTGTGCGAGAGTTTGAACTTGCCCGTCTTAGGGTCGATGGCGAGGAGTTTGACATCAATCTTGTCGCCTTCCTTGAGACCGGTGTCTTCCATCTTCTCGATGCGACGCCACTCGATTTCGGAGATGTGGAGAAGTCCTTCCTTGCCTGGCATGAACTCGACGAAGCATCCGTAAGGCATGATGCTCTTGACGGTGGCGTTGTAAACCTCGCCGACTTCAGGGATGGCAACGATGGCGCGGATGCGGCTGATGGCCGCGTCCATGCTCTCCTTGTTGTTGGCGGCGACTTCGACGCGTCCGCAGTTGTCGTCTTCGTCAATGGAGATGACAGCCCCCGTTTCGGCTTGTATGCCTTGGATGATTTTCCCGCCCGGTCCGATGACAGCCCCGATGAACTCCTTAGGTATGGTGAGCACCTCGATGCGCGGTGTCTGAGGTTTGAGTTCAGGACGCGGCTCGGCGATGCATTCGGTAATTTTGTTGAGGATGAAGAGTCGTCCTTCCTTGGCTTGCGCAAGGGCGCGCTCGAGAATCTCGTAGGAGAGACCGTCCACCTTGATGTCCATCTGGGTAGCCGTGATGCCGTCCTTGGTTCCCGTCACCTTGAAGTCCATGTCGCCGAGGTGGTCCTCGTCACCAAGGATGTCGGTGAGGACAGCGTAGTTGGTTCCCTTGTTCTCGCTGATGAGCCCCATGGCAACACCAGCCACCGGTTTCTTGATCTTGACACCTGCATCCATGAGGGCGAGCGTTCCGGCGCAGACGGTAGCCATAGAAGAGGAACCGTTGCTCTCGAGGATGTCGCTCACGACGCGCACGACGTAAGGATAGTCGGCAGGAATCATGCGTTTGAGGGCTCGCCAAGCGAGGTGTCCGTGACCGATTTCACGACGGCCGATGCCGCGTTGAGCCTTGGCTTCGCCCGTGCAGAAAGGAGGGAAGTTGTAGTGGAGGAGGAAGCGTTGCTTGCCCTGTTCGAGCGCTTGGTCAACGATTTTTTCGTCTTGCTTGGTTCCGAGGGTGACGGTGCAGAGGCTTTGAGTCTCACCACGGGTGAAGACGCTGCTGCCGTGGGGAGCAGGGAGGTAGCCGACCTCGCACCAGATAGGTCGAATCTCGTTGAGTTGGCGACCGTCCAGACGCTTGTGCTCGTCGAGGACGCAACGGCGCATGGCGTCACGCTCGATGTCATAGTAGTAGCGGTCGATGAGGGCACCTTTGGTTTCGAGTTCCTCTTCGGAGAATTGCGCCTTGAAGTCTTCGCGAATCTGCTTGAAGCCGGTTTCGCGTTTGTGCTTGTCGGCACAGCAACTGCTGGCGAGCGCATAAGCCTTGTCGTAGCACTCCTTGCGCACTTGCTCACGGAGTTCGTCATCGTTCTCCTCGTGACAGTATTCACGTTTTGCCTTGCCACACTCTTGCATGAGTTCGAGTTGCGCTTGGCATTGAATCTTGATGGCATCGTGAGCCGCTTTGAGGGCACCGAGGAGGTCAGCTTCGCTGACTTCGTCCATTTCACCTTCGACCATCATGATGTTGTCGATGGTGGCAGCGACCATGAGGTCCATGTCCGCCTTCTCCATTTGTTCGAAGGTAGGGTTGATGACGTATTGTCCGTCAATGCGCGCCACGCGCACTTCGCTGATAGGACCTTCCCAAGGCACATCGCTGACGCTGAGGGCCGCGGAGGCTGCAAGTCCGGCAAGGGCATCAGGTTGATCAACGCCATCGGCGCTGAAGAGCGTCACTTGAACGAATGTCTCAGCGTGGTAGTTGCTAGGGAAAAGAGGTCGGAGGGCACGGTCAACGAGACGCGAAATGAGGATTTCGTAGTCGTCAGGTCGTCCTTCGCGGCGCGTGAATCCGCCAGGGAAACGTCCCGCGGCACTGAACTTTTCTTTGTAATCGACCGAGAGCGGCATGAAGTCGGTTCCCGGAACAGCGTCTTGCGCGCTGCAAACGGTGGCGAGGAGCATGGTGTCGCCACATCTTACCATCACGCTACCGTCCGCTTGCTTTGCGAGTTTGCCGGTTTCGATGGTGATGGTTCGTCCATCACCCATTGTGATGGTCTTTGTCACTACATTCATTTTCTTTTTTACGTTTTACTATTAGTCGGGCGCGAAATTAGGAAAAAAATCCATATATAATAATGTGGGAGAAAATAGAGGTGGTTTGAAATGTCAAAAAGTAAGTGAATTGCGTAGATTGGACCGAAAAAAGACAAGAAATGGCGAAAAAAGGTTTATTTTTGTGTCAAAAAGAAAGAAAAGTCAGTATGGAAAGAACTATAGACGATTTGGACAAAAAGATATTGAGCGTGATCACACGTAATGCTCGCACGCCGTTTAAGGACGTGGCGGAGGTGTGCAACGTGAGTCGCGCCGCAGTGCATCAGCGCGTTCAAAAGATGATGGATAACGGTGTGATAACCGGCAGCGGTTATGAGGTGAACCCGAAAATGTTGGGTTATAACATAGCGACGTACGTGGGGTTAAAACTGGAACGCGGCAGCATGTATAAGGACGTGGTGACGCAGTTGCTGAAGATTCCGGAGATAGTGGAGTGTCACTACACTTTGGGACCGTACACCATGTTGATCAGGTTGTATGCCCGGGATGACGCTCACCTGATGCAGTTGCTGAACCGTCAGATACAGGAAATAAAAGGCGTGACGAGCACGGAAACCCTGATGTCGTTGGAGCAAAGCGTAAAGCGCGAATTGCCCATAGAATAAAATGCCTATCTTCGCGCCCGAAAATAATAGAGAATAAAGAGTTAAGAATTTAGAGATATTTTTTTTGATGTATCCAAAGAAAGTCACGGCGGAGGAAGCCGTTCAGGTGGTCAAGAGTGGTGACCATGTTCATTTGAGTGCCATAGGCAATGCCCCACAATGTTTGATACAGGCTCTGATGGAGCGCGGTCGCAGGGGAGAGTTGAAAGACGTACATATTCATCATTTCCATACCGAAGGTGACGCTCCGTATGCCGATCCTGAGTTTGAAGGCGTGTTCTTTCACGAAGGATTCTTTATCGGCGCCAACGTGCGGAAGGGCGTACAGACGGGATATGCAGACTATATTCCCGTATTCCTTGGCGAGGCGGCGATGTTGTATCGTAAGCATGCCTTGCCGTGTGACGTGGCGTTCATTCAGGTGTGCCCACCGGACAAGCACGGATACGTAAGTCTCGGAACGAGCGTGGATGCCGCCCTTGCCGCCATGGAGGTGTGCAAGACGGTGGTGGCGGTGGTGAACAAGTATGTTCCTCGCGCGTTCGGTCAGGCGATGTTCCCTATCGACAAGATAGATTATATAGTGGAAGATGACCGTCCGTTGATAGAGAAACACTATGAGGAGCCGAACGAGACGGACATTGCCATAGGCAAGAACTGCGCTGAATTGATAGAGGACGGTTCATGCCTTCAGATGGGTATCGGCAACCTGCCCAACGCGACGTTGGCGTGCCTCTCGAACCACAAGGACCTTGGCGTGCACACCGAGATGTTTGCGGACGGCGTTGTTGACTTGGTGCGCAAAGGAGTCATCACGGGTAAGAACAAGAAACTCGACACAGGAAAAATCGTCTCCACCTTTCTTTTGGGAAGCAACGACGTGTACAACTTCGTGGACAATAACCCAGAGGTGTTGATGCAAGATGTGGCCTATACCAACGACCCTTTCATCATCGCGCAACAGCCTAAGATGGTGGCCATCAACAGCGCCATTGAGATAGACCTGACGGGTCAGGTGTGCGCAGATTCGATAGGCACGAAACAATTCTCAGGAGCGGGCGGTCAAATCGACTTCGTGTATGGAGCCAGCCGCAGCGAGGGAGGAAAGGCAATTATCGCTATGCCATCGGTGACAAAGAAGGGCAAGAGCAAGATTGTGCCAACGCTTGCGCCGGGAGCGAGTGTCGTGACCACTCGTTTTCATGTGCATTGGTTCGTGACGGAGAACGGAGCCGTTGATTTGTATGGTTTGGGAATGCAACAACGCGCGAGGGAGATTATCAAGCTCGCAGATCCAAGCGTACAGGAGGAACTTGATCGCGCTGCGTTCGAACGTTTCGGTTCGCACTATCGCTTCTTGAGCAAGTAAGAAAGCCCCCTTGTTTTTTATGCTTTACTTCCAAGGTCAAGAAAACCACGGGAGTATTTGTTAGCGTAAAAGAGCCAAAGTTTGCGACAAAAGGTTGGCGGGGAGAAATAAAAAAGTGCGGAGAGGAGAAATTAAAGAAAAATTGTTATCTTCGCGGCGTGAAAGGCGGACAGAATGCCGATTTCTTTCATGGTATTGTCTAATGGTGTAACGGTAGCACAACAGTTTTTGGTACTGTTTGTCCTGGTTCGAATCCGGGTTAGACAACAAAAAAGCATCAGGAGGAAATTCCGACAGAGTGGGGATTTCCTCTTTTTTTGATAGCAACGGAACATTCCAAAACAGAGAAGAAAAGAATGATAATCCTATCGAACCTTGCCATACAGTTTGGCAAACGTGTACTCTTTCAAGATGTAAATTTGAAATTTTCGCCGGGGAACTGCTACGGCATCATAGGTGCGAACGGCGCGGGTAAGTCAACCTTGCTGAAAGCCATCAGCGGCGACTTGCAGCCGAGCAAGGGCGACGTGGTGATGGACAAGGGCGAGCGTTTGAGCGTGTTGGCTCAAGACCACTTTGCCTTTGATGAACTTGAGGTGTTGCAGACGGTGATACAAGGTCACTCGACGTTGTATGCCGTGATGAAAGAGAAGGACGACTTGTACGCGAAGCCAGACTTCTCGGACGAAGACGGCATACGCGCTAGCGAGTTGGAGGAGAAGTTTGCCGCCATGGACGGTTGGAATGCTGAGAGTGACGCCGCCGCGTTGTTGTCAGGATTGGGCATCAAGGAGGATTTGCATCACGTTCAGATGAAGGAATTGAGCGGAAAGCAGAAGGTGCGCGTGCTGTTGGCGCGCGCCTTGTTCGGAAATCCGGACAACTTGCTTCTTGACGAGCCGACGAACGATTTGGACTTGGATACCATCACGTGGTTGGAGGATTATCTCGCTTCGTATGAGAACACGGTGCTTGTGGTGAGCCACGACCGTCACTTCCTTGACACCGTGTGCACGCACATTGTGGATATAGACTTCAACAAGGCATCCATCTACACGGGTAACTACTCGTTCTGGTATCAGTCGAGCCAATTGGCGTTGAAGCAGCAACAGCAACAGAACAAGAAGGCGGAGGAGAAGCGCGCGGAATTGCAAGAGTTTATCGCCCGATTCAGTGCGAATGCCGCGAAGAGCCGTCAGGCGACGAGCCGCAAGAAGATGTTGGAGAAAATCAACATTGAGGAAATCAAGCCGTCGAGCAGGAGGTATCCTGGAATCGTGTTCACGATGGAGCGCGATCCGGGCAACATCATACTTGAGGTGAATGACCTTGCCGCATCGGTGGAGGGAGAATGCGTGTTCCGTGACGCGACGTTCACGGTGGAGAAGGGAGACAAGGTGGCGTTCATCAGCCACGATCCACGCGCCATGACCGCATTGTTTGAAATCGTGAACGGAAGGAAAAAAGCGGATGAAGGAAAATACAGTTGGGGCGTGACAATCACGTCGGCGTATTTGCCTGTAGATAACACGGAGTTCTTCAACACGGACATGAACCTCGTGGAGTGGTTGAACCAGTTCGCACCAGGCATGAGTGAAGTGGACGTGAAGTCGTATCTCGGCAAGATGCTCTTCTCGGGCGAGGAGACGCAGAAGAAAGCATCGGTGTTGTCGGGAGGTGAGAAGATGCGGTGCATGATAGCGCGGATGATGCTGAAGAATGCGAACTGCTTGGTTCTTGACATGCCGACCAACCATCTTGACATGGAAAGCATACAAGCGTTCAACAATAACTTGCAAACGTTCCGTGGCAACATACTGATGGCGAGCCACGACCACGAGTTCATACAGACCGTGTGCAACCGCGTGATAGAGTTGACGCCAAACGGCATCATTGACAAGCGCATGGAGTATGACGAGTACATCACGCGTGATGACATCAAGGCACTGCGCGAGAAGAAGTACGCAAAATAAATAATATCGTCGATGAAAAGTCGATACCCAAGCGTGTTGTCGATAGCAGGCAGTGACCCTTCGGGTGGCGCAGGATTGCAGGCCGACCTGAAGGCGATAAGCGCATGCGGGGCATACGCCATGACAGCCATCACCGCGGTGATAGACCAAGACACGAGGGGCGTGAGGGCGATAGAACCAGTAAGCGCGGAGATGGTACGGGCGCAGGTGCGCTCGACGTTAGACGATATAGGCGCGGATGTTATCAAGATAGGGTTGTTGCCCAACCGAGAGATTATGGAGGTGGTGGCAGAGGAGTTGTCGGGGAGGAGCGTTCCCGTGGTGCTTGACCCCGTGATGGTAGCGACAAGCGGTGACAGCCTGATGGAACAGGCGGCGTTAGAAACATTCAAAAAAAAGGTGTTACCATTGGCGACGTTGTTAACCCCCAATATCCCAGAAGCGGAGGCGTTGGGGTTAGAGCCAAGGAAGAAAACACCGTTCAGCGTGTTGTATAAGGGTGGACATGGAGAAGGAAAGACGCTGACCGACACGCTGTATGACCATAAGACAGGGGAGTTGACGGAATATGTTTATCCCAGGATAGAGACTCGGAATACGCACGGAACGGGATGCACATTGTCATCAGCGATAGCGGCGTTCATGGCACGAGGCATGGAAACGAAGCGCGCCGTGGAAGAAGCGGAGGCGTATTTGCACAAAGCGATAGAGGCAGGTAAGGACTATGAGGTGGGTCATGGTCATGGACCTGTCAATCATTTTTTCTTATAGAAGGCGGAAAGCCAATGGTCCGGAACGGGGTCGTAGCCACTGCCACCCCATGGATTGCACCGAAGGACGCGCCAGAGGGCAAGAGCAAATCCCTTGACAGGTCCGTGTTTGCGAAGCGCATGGAGCGCATAGGTAGAGCATGTTGGTGTGAATCGACAGGAAGGAGGGAACAGGGGAGAGACACACTTCTTGTAGAAACGAATGGGCAGGGCAATCAGGAATACGAAAAGGCGTGAGACAGCGTTCATGGAAGAGGGGGTGGGCTTGTGAAATTCAGATTTTTGAGAGCAGTTCGATCATTGATTTCTCAAGTCGTCGGAAGGAAGGGATGTCCTTAGCCACGCATCGGAACCCCAAGAGGGTGACACAAAGGGGAGCCTCGGGAGAAGAAACGGAGTGTTGGTGCAGTCGAAACGCCTCACGCATGCGTCGGCGGATGAGGTTGCGGTCAACCGCATGGCGATGCAGACTTTTCGGAGCGATGAAAACAGGGCGTAGCGAGGTGCGTTGTGAAGCCGGTTGGTCAGTCTTGAGAACCCAAAGTTTAAGAGGATAGACGAAGTGGGTAGTCCCTTGTCGGAACAAGAGTGCGGCTTCGGTTTCTTTTTTCAGTCTTGGGGGGAGCCCAAAAGTCATTTCTTTTTGTTGTTCTTGACGATGAAGTCTTCGATGGCAGCGGTCATGGACGTGTAGGTTTTACCTACTTCACGGTCAATGCGCAAGTGGTTCTCTTCGAGCAGTTTGACCGTGGTTTGACCAGCGGCGACGATGCCTATTTCGCCTTGTTGGAAATCAGGGAAGTTCTTTATCAAGGAAGCCACGCCAGCGGGAGAGAAGAAAGCGAGGAGGTCGTAGTCGAACTTTTCGTCGGCAGTGAAGTCGTTGCTGACCGTTCGGTACATAATGGCGTTGGTGTAGTTGATGTTGGCGGCATCAAAGAGTTTAGCGTTCTTCTCGATGTTGACATCGGAAGAGACGAGGAGGAACTTCTCGTCAGCGTGTTTCTCGCAAATGGCGGGCAGGTCAACCAATTGTCCAGTGGCGGGGTAGAAGACCTTGCGCTTGCGATATTGAATATAGTTTGAGAGGTAGAAGGAGACTTTGTCGTTGACGCAGAAATACTTCATGGTTTCCGGCACTTCGAAGCGCATTTCTTTGCAGATGCGGAAGTAGTTGTCGATGCCGACTTTGGCCGTGAAGATGACCGCCGTGAAATCTTTAGGGTCAATGTGTTGCTTGCGGAAGTCCTTGACAATCATTGGCTCCACTTTGATGAACGGGCGGAAGTTGATGTGAACGCCATATTTTTTTTCGATTTCAAAATAAGGCGATTTGAGATCGGAGGGACGGGGCTGCGAAACTAAAATGTTTTTGACTTTCACGGTGCGTCTGTTAAAATTCTTTACTCAATCGGCAAAGGGATTTCAAATTGTTAAAAGCCCAATGGCACATCAATATTGGCTAATCCATTTTGCCAACACAAGGAGCGGCAAAAATTCAAGCGCGCAAAGGTACAAAACAATGAAAAAAGTAGCACCTAAAGAATGTAAAAAAATCTTGCAAGTCTGATAGATAAGCAAGAAAAAATAGAGTACGGCAACGATGAGTGCCGCCGGGATAGCCAAAGATTGCAGGAAATGTGAACCGAAGGTAAGGGCAATGGCGATGGGGAAGAACGCCAGTGAGGAACCCAAGAGCGCGGAAAAATAGACTTTCCTGAAAAGGGAAGCGACGCTAAGTCCATGGGCGAAAACGAAAGAGAGGTAGCGTAGGGAGACGAAGTGGAAAGCGACAAAGGCGGCGGAAGTGGCGAAGCAAACAGCGGGCACTATGAAGTTGACTTTGAAAGGTTCTTCGTGCAACATGGGGAAGATGAGGTCGTAGATGATGGTCCCCGTGCTGAGGACAAAAAGCAGCAGGCAGGAAAGTGAGAAGGTGTTGAGCGAATGTGAGGTCTCTTCGGTAAAGAATGTGTCGTGCGCCTTGAGCAAGAAAAAATCGTGCGCCATGTGCGCCAAAAGTTTCTGGCGCGAGATGATGACGTAGAGGAAGCAGAGCAGTCCAAGAGCAAGCGCGACAAGGATGACGGGACTCTGGTTAGGAGTCGCCAGGATAGGAATAATGTCGTGCAAGTGGTCGGGGACAGGCGTTTCTGTAACTGCCAAAGACGGAACGCTCTCGACAGGGAGTAAGGGTGAAAGGGCAACGTTCGTGTCCGTTAGAAAAGGAACGGAGTCAATGACGGTGTCAAGCGTCAGCATCAGGGAAGAGTCGCTATATGTCAGGATGGAGTCGTTGATGGCGCGAATTTATTAAAAAAAGTGGTGAGGGTTTTACATTTCAAGAAGTAGGTATTGGCTGGAGTTGAACCCAGCGAGGAAAATGGCGATGAAGCCAAGAAGGAAACCCGCAAGGAGTTGCGGAATGGTATGGCAGCGAAGGATGAGTCTGGACCAAGCGACGACGCCACTAAGGAGGAAGACGGCGGAGACGGTAACATAAGCGTTGAGCGAGTAAACGACGCTAAGATAGACCGAGAAAGCGGCAAGTCCGCCCATGGCGGTGGCATGTGCCGATATTTTCCAGAAGAAATTGACGATGAACACGATGAGCAGCGCGACGAAAGCGCCGGCAAGTGTGAGGATGATGTTGATGGGAACCACAATGTCGTAAAGTCGGACTAAGGTGTAGCCAATCATGATGGTTGTGAAGGCGTAAGGAAGAGCCCGCTCGGCACGTCGAGTCATATAGATGGATTTAATGACTCCAAAAGCCAGGAGTAGTAAGATGAGTGCCAGAGGGATGAGCGCGGAGAAGAAGAAAGTGGTGCCGGTGACGCGGAGCGCGTAGATCAACGTAGGGAATCCCGTGATGTGGAAAGCCCCGATGACAAAGAGCATAATGATGATTGCCCAAGTCAAAGCGAAAAGGGGATGGAAGACGGTGCTGAAGAATTTAGCGATGCGTCGTATGTTTTTTGAAATGGGCTTCATTGATAAAAGTTGGTAGTCGTTCAGACTTGTTTGCGCAGGCGCGCGACGGGAATGCCGAGTTGTTCACGGTATTTAGCGACGGTGCGCCGTGCGATGACAAACCCCTTGCGTTTGAGTTCTTCCATGAGTTGCTCGTCGGGAATAGGGTTGCGTTTGTCTTCGTTTTCAACGCAAGAGAGGAGAATGCTCTTGATGGTTCGGGAGGAGACTTCTTCTCCGTCTTGCTTGAGCATGGATTCGGAGAAGAAATACTTGATAGGGAAAACACCAAAATGCGTTTGGACGTATTTGCTGTTGCTGACACGGCTGACCGTGGAGATGTCAAGGTTGGTAATGTCAGCAATGTCTTTGAGAATCATAGGTTTGAGATTGACATCGTCGCCAGTGATGAGGTATTCGCGTTGTAGATGTGCGATAGCGACCATGACACGCATCATGGTGTCGTTGCGTTGTTTGAGCGCATCGATGAACCATTTGGCGGCATCGAGTTTTTGTTTGACAAAGGAGGCTGCATCCTTGATTTGTCGGGATTGCGTCTTGTCTTGAGAATAGGTCTGGAGCATGTCGCGGTAGGCGGCGGAGACGCGTAGCGGAGGAATGGTGTCGTTGTTGAGTGTGACAACGGGCTCGCCCTGCTCGATGGTCACGATGAAGTCCGGTATAACTTGTTGCATGTTCTTCTCCAAGATGGAGGAGAAAGCCGCCCCCGGTTTAGGTGTAAGTCGGGTAATGATGGCAATGGCAGCTTTGAGTTTATCCTCGTCCATGCCGGGGAGTCGGAGGAGTTTGTCGTAGTGCTTTTTTGCGAAGGCATCGAAGTCCTTGGTCAAGATTCGAATAGCATTGTCCACGTCGGGAGAAGGTTCCTTCTTGCCCAATTGTAGCAGCAGGCACTCTTGCAGCGTGCGCGCTCCCACGCCAACGGGTTCGAAAGACTGAACGAGCGCAAGCAATCGTTCGAGGTCGGCGGAAGAGACCGAGACCGAGGTTTGGAAAGCGATGTCGTCGGCAATGGCTTCAAGGTCACGTCGGAGGTAGCCGTCGTCGTCAATGTTGCCAATGATGAATCGCGCAATGGATCGATCTTGGTCTGAGAGTTGTCGCAGACCGAGTTGTTCGGAAAGGTGTTCGTGGAAAGAGGTTCCAATGGAAAAGGGGATATCCTCACGCACGCCCATTTCATCACGACTTTGGTTGTGCGAGGCGAGACGATAGTCGGGAATGGAATCGTCCATGTATTCTTCGAAATCGGTGTCATCGTTGATGGGCGTGTCGTTGATGGCATCACCGTTTTCGTCCAGCTCACGTTCGGAGTCGTTGTCATCAGGTTCGTTTTCGATGCCTTCTTCAAGGGCGGGATTGTCTTGCAATTCCTGTTGCACACGCTGCTCCAATTGCAGCGTAGGCACTTCGATGAGTTTAATCATCTGAATTTGCTGCGGAGAGAGTTTCTGTTGCAGTTTTTGCGAAAGACGAAGCGAGGTGTCCATGACGCGTAAAGGCTAAAAAAGGAATCAACCGCTAAGATAGCGCGTTTTTGCGTAAAAGGTAAAAGACAAAGCGTAATGCAAGGTAAAGATACGGAAATAATGGTAAATGTTTTTATCTTTGCGAGAGGATATGGAACGATCAAAAACAAACATGGAAGGAAAGTTTCGGCGTGTGACGGTGAAGGTAGGCAGTCAGGTGTTGACCCGTGACGGCGGCGGATTGGATGAGGAACGCATGGGCAAGATAGTGAAGCAGGTGGCGCAAGCCCGCCGGGAGGGTGTGGAGATTGTGTTGGTGAGCAGCGGTGCCGTGGCGATGGGCAGGGCGACGTTGAAGATAGATGAAAAGATAGATGCCGTGAGTGCCCGTCAAGTCTTTTCAGCCGTGGGTCAGGCTCGCTTGATAGGAAAGTACGCAGACTTGTTTGAAGACGAAGGGATCATTTGCGGACAGGTGTTGACGACGAAGGAGAACTTGAACAACCGTCGTCATTATCTGAATCAGAGAGATTGCATACGCGCCATGTTGGAGCGTGGCGTTCTGCCGATAGTGAATGAGAATGACACGATAGCCCTGACGGAGTTGATGTTCACGGATAATGATGAATTGTCAGGATTGGTAGCGACGATGACCGGGAGTGAAGCCCTGATTATTTTGAGCAACGTAGATGGAATCTATAACGGGAAACCAGGAGAAGGCGACGCCAGCGTCATTAGCGAAGTGCCCGCAGGGAAAAGCGTGAAACAGTATATACAAACTGGGAAAAGCCAATTTGGGAGGGGCGGCATGCAAACGAAAGCGGGCATAGCCAGCAAGGTGGCAAAGGAAGGCATAGACGTGTATATCGCAAATGGTAAGCGTGATGATATTCTGACGGACTTGCTGAAAGGGGCGGATGTTCCGCGTACCCACTTTGCCCGCGCAGAAGGCGTGAACAGCGTGAAGCGATGGGTAGCCCAGAGCAGCACGATGGCGCGTGGTCAGGTGACGGTGAATGCCCGAGCCGATGAGGCTCTGCATCAGGAAGGCGCGCACAGTTTACTGTTGGTAGGCGTGTGTGGCGTGGAAGGCGAGTGGAAAAAGGATGACGTGATTCGGGTGATGAATGAGGCGGGGGAGGAAATAGGTGTGGGTCGCGCTCGTTATGACAGTCAGAAGACCCGAGAGGAGATGGGAAGGCGCGGTGCGGGTGCCTTGATACATTATGACTACTTGTTCTTGAATTGAGAAAAAGTCAAGAAAGATAAAAAACACATTAAAGACTTATGGAGAAGTGCACCATAATAAAAGTTGGAGGGAAAATAGTTGAGGAGGAGGAAACGCTCACAGCATTGCTTGCGGAGTTCGCCAAGGTGGACGGCAACAAGGTGTTGACGCATGGCGGCGGTCGTAGCGCGACGAAAATAGCCGCACAATTAGGTATAGAGACGAAGATGGTGGACGGGCGACGCATCACGGACGCGGCGATGTTGGACGTGGTGACGATGGTTTATGGTGGTTTGGTGAACAAGAAGATTGTGGCACGGTTGCAATCAATGGGTATGAATGCCATAGGATTGACAGGCGCAGATTTGTCGTATATGTTGAGTGACAAACGTCCGGTGAAAACAGTAGATTATGGCTTTGTCGGTGACGTGAAGCAGGTAGATGCCAATGCATTGGGAAGACTGATTGACGCTGGAGCGATTCCTGTTTTGGCACCATTGACACACGACGGAAAAGGAAATTTGTTGAACACAAATGCGGATACCATAGCGGGCGAAGCGGCGAAAGCCTTGGCAACGATGTATGAGGTGACGCTGACGTACTGTTTTGAGAAAAAAGGCGTGATGCGTGACCAAGAGGATGAAAACAGCGTGATACCTGTCATTACTCCCGCCTTATATGAAGAATTGAAGTCGGACGGAATTATCGTTGACGGCATGATTCCGAAGATAGACAATGCCTTTGCCGCCCTTGCCGCAGGCGTGAAGCAGGTGAGAATCACGAGAGCGGATGACTTGGAAGGCGGAACTGTAATTGTTAATCAATAAGTCAAGACCGGAGCGTTATGAATTGTGTTGAATTGCTATCAAGGTTGATAGAGATTCCGTCGGTGAGCCGGGAGGAAAAGGCTGTTGCGGACTACTTGGAGCAAATTCTCGCGCCCTATGACGTGAAGCGAATAGGGAATAACCTCTACATGATGCAACCGCATTATGACGCAGGGAAGAAAACCTTGTTGCTGAATGCACATATAGATACGGTGAAACCTGTCAGCGGTTGGCAGAGAGAACCTTATAAAGCCAATCGAGAAGGCGACCGGCTATATGGATTGGGAAGTAATGACTGTGGTGGCGGCTTGGTAACTCTCATGAAAACCTTTTTGGAGAAAAGAGAAGAGACGTTGCCCTACAATCTCATCTTTGCCGCATCAGCGGAAGAAGAAGTGAGCGGAAAACAGGGAATGGAAATGCTCTTGGAACACCTGCCGAGGGTAGATGCAGCAATAGTGGGAGAGCCAACCGCACTGAAAATGGCTGTGGCGGAAAAGGGCTTGATGGTGTTGGACTGCGTGGCGCATGGCGTGAGCGGTCATGCCGCCCGAAACGAGGGTAAGAATGCCATTTATGAGGCGATGGATGATATGGAGTGGTTCAGAAGTCACGAGTGGGGTCGCACTTCGAAATGGTTGGGAGACGTGAAAACATCGGTGACGATGATTTCGGCGGGAACGCAGCATAACGTGGTACCGGACGAGTGCCGTTATGTCGTTGACGTGAGGACTACCGATCAGTGGGGCAATAAAGAAACCCTTGAAGAAATAAAGAGGAACATTAAAAGTGACGTTGTTGCCCGTTCAACACGTCTGAACTCGTCAGGAATAGAAGAAACCCATCCACTGATAAAAGTGGCAAAGGAGATGGGGATGGAAATGTTTGGTTCGCCAACGTTGTCGGACCAAGCGTTGATGCCGTTCCCGTCGGTGAAATTAGGTCCGGGTGATTCCGCTCGTTCGCATACGGCAGATGAGTATGTGAAAGTATCGGAATTGGAGGACGCCTTGACGTTGTATAGCGAATTGTTGTCGCGCTTAGTCCTTTAATTCTTGTTTTTTGCCGCTTCGCGTTGCCGAATGCGTTCTTCGCGTCGTTGCCTTTCTTCGAGTTGTCGTTGCCGTTCTTCGGCTTCTTCGCGTTCGATTCGTTCTAATTCGGCTTGTTCTTCTTGTTGTCGCGCCAAGCGTTCTGCCGCGAGGGCGGCTTGCATAAGTTGGTCACGTTGTGATTGCGCTTCCGATCGGTTAATGGTCTGCACAGGATGGAGCGGAGCAATGCTGTCGTTATAGAAAGTGAGGTAGTCACGAAGCGGTCGTCCTTTTTGCACGAGGTCAAGGTTGTCGGCAGAAATAGGTACCAGAGCGATGCTATCGGAAGCGAGGAAGGTGGAAAGCGCACTGTCGGCGGCGAGGTTGTCGATATACCAGAACGCTTCGCGCAAGTCGGAGAGACGTGCAAGCGAGATGACGGTGGCAGAGTCGTCTTGCCGCATGTCCATGTCGAACTGACGCACAAGGAAGGTATTGAAGTTGAAGGCGGCAATGGTGTATTGCAGCAGATTGTCTTGTGAAGAGGCGGCAGAATCAATGACGAGCACGATGTGTGGCGCACGTCGGTCCAATGTGAAGGAAAGGGTGTCAATGGTATCGGACGGTGTGGTCAGTGAGTCACGCAGGGCAATGAGTGAGGCATGAGAGGAAGTGCCAAGTACCGGGTGTCGCTGTTGATAGAGCGCAAGGATGGTCTTGGCTCGAGAGGTGACATCGCTTTCTGGGTAATCACGAATGAGGTCTTGAAGTTCGCTTTCGAAACGGTTGCCGTCGCCTTTCATGGCTTGGGAGAGCGCACTTAGGAATGCGAATTTGGGCAGGAGCGGAGCGATTGGGAAATCATGTCGAACAGTGGTGTAGGCATTGATAACGCTGTCAGGATGCGAACGGGTGTAGGCGGCATAGGTCTGTTGGTAGAGTTGCTCTTGCGCTTGAAGTTTGGCTGGGAGGTTGCGGAGGTAGTCAGGGTCAGCAAGGGCAATGGCGTACCGGCTATCAGGGAATCGCGAGAGTAGGCGCATTCTGTAAAACTCGGCGGAGGAGATGTCACCACGTTTTTTTGAGAGGAGGTAGTTGCTGTAGTAAACATCAGGCATACGTCGGTGTCGGGGGAAGCGTCGTTCAAATTCGTCGTAGGTGACGGTTGCCATGGAATCGTCAGGAACACGTTGTTCGTAGATGGAAGCCATGGAGAGCAACGCATCAGCGATGAGTGAGTCAGACGCATGTCGAG
The DNA here is from genome assembly GCA_017446585.1 of Paludibacteraceae bacterium. Lineage (GTDB taxonomy): Bacteria > Bacteroidota > Bacteroidia > Bacteroidales > Paludibacteraceae > UBA4363. Next base: position 88,309 of record JAFSQL010000006.1, on the reverse strand, counting down.
AATTCGGGTCAAGAGGAAGCGAGGCGATATATTGTTTCAGCGAGTCAGGGGTTGCCGAGTCGGAGTCGGCATCTGTCATTTTCTCCGTTCGGTAGTAAGGCGTGTCGTCGTCCTGCTCGGTGGTCGGTTCGTCATCGGTGTTGTCATCAGCGAGAAGAGGCGTGAAGTTGGAACGTCGCCAATCGTCACGCAGTGTTCGTTCTCCCCATTTACGTTTGAATTCTCGCGCTCCCGCCTCGACGATACTCTTGTTGTAGAAATAGAAAGAAGAAGAGGTGGCCGCCATTGGATTCTGCATACCGAACTCAATACTTCCATCTCCAAACTCCTCTTGATCACGCATGGATTGGAAGAGTTTGCGTCGTTCTTCTTCAGCCGCTTTTTGCGCTTCTTGTTCTTGTTGCTCCTTGCGTCGTTGAATGTCGGCAAGAATGAGGGAGTCACGCTCAGCAGGCGGCAGGGCAGCGAGGTGTTGTAGGCTGTCTTGCTGTCGCACGATGTAGTTTTGAGAAGCGAGGCTCTCAAGCGTGCGAGCGCGTGCGGAAACTCGTTCGTAGTCGGGATGGTCGGTAGAAATGAGTGCGTCGGCTTGTGTGTAGAAAGGTTGGGCGTCGATGTAGCGATGGAGGTCGAAAAGCATGTCGGCAAGGAGGATGTTGGCACGCAGGCGGTCCTGACTTTCTTCTGAAGCCGTGTCAATGGCAAGTCGGTAGTCACGTTCGGCAGATTGGAAGTCACCGCTTTTTCGTTCGACATTGGCAATGGCGATGAGAATCTTGTCACGATTGTTGGCGTACTTGTCTTGCCGAAGTATCTTATGCAGTTTGTGGAGAGCTGTTTGTGTGTTGATGTCGCTCAACGCTTCGTATTGATTGACCTTGGCATTGAGAGCGAGGGCGTAGGAGGAACTGCCTCGTGCCGCTTTCTTGTAAGCCTCGATGGCTTGCATGCCATTGCCGTCCATTTGTTGGTAGAGTTGTCCAAGGATGTAGTAGTCGCGTGCGCGTTGTCGTCGATTACGTTCCTTCTTTGCCGCCGCTTGAAGGGCATCGGCGGCTTCGGAGATGTTGTCCATTCGCAGTCGCACATCGGCAAGGGTGGTAAGGACAAGAGGTTGGAGTTGTCGTGGAGCGTCATTGCGAGCGGTTGTTTCAATGACATCTTCGGCATCATAGAGCCAATCGAGTTCGAGATAGGAGCGCGCCAATCCCGCATTGGCAGCAATGACGGCATCGGGTTCTTCGGTGAAGTGCTTTGTCACGTAGGAAAAAGTCGCCATGGCAGCAAGGTATTCGCCCTTTTCAAGTTGTGCATTGCCGAGCAGGAGCCAAATGCCAGACATGCGCATGTTGTATTCTTCCTTGCGCATGAAAGATTGCCATTTAGGGTCGTTGCGACGCTTGGGGTTGTTTTTTGGTTTTTTGCGAATGGAGTGGATGTGTTGTGCCTTCTGCGCCTTTTCAATGGCTCGTTGCATATCGGCGAGCACAAGAGACGTGTCTCGATGGTTGCCGCTTGGGTAAACGGGCAGGAATGTGGAGAAGTCGTCATGCCCTTGGGCGTAAAGGGTGCGCATGCCTTGTTTGTAGGCTTGCTGTCCGTTCCATTCGACATTGTAGTGCGTAACGAGCGCTTGATAGCGTCGAGAAAAACTCGTGTTGTGCTTAGCGGAACAGGCGTTCAGCAGGAGAATGGCCAGAAGTAGTATGTAGTTGCGAAGCGTTCGCACGCAAAAGTCCTATTAGAATTTAATGAACAACGAACAATGAACAATTTTTTAAGAAGACATAGGAAAATATAGGAGGACATAGGATAGCCTAGGAAGACATAGGAGGGATGAGCAGTGAACACGTAATAAAAAAGTTAGGGTTGAGAGTTTAATCTATAAGACCCACAAAGTTAAGGAAAAAACAATACTTGCGAAAAGTTCGCTATATTTGCGAAATGTGTTGGGGGTGTTGAGATTTAGGGCGAGGATTTTAGGAAGGCATAGGACAGCATAGGAAGACCTAAGGAGGACGGAGAATGAACAATGAATGGTCGTTGAGAATTAAGAGTTGAGAGTCCTATTTGTGGTGGCATAGGAAGCATCATGATAAAAAGAATACTCATAAGTGTAGCGGTAGTAGTTGCAGCCTTGGTGGCAGTGACGGTTGGCGTGTACAACATGATAGGCACTCGAATAGGAACCCGCATGGCGACGGGCATTGCGGAGAAGTTTGTAGACGCGGAAATAAATGTCGGAGACCTTGATTTCTCAGTGTTCGGAAGTTATCCGTTGGTGCATGTCAAGTTGACGGATGTGGAGGTGAAGTCGAACGTGTTGAGGGAGGGTGACAGTCTGTTGAGTTTCCATCTGTTAGACGCAACGTTCAATTTGAAAGAGTTTTTGGAAGAGAACAAGGTTCATGTTCCACGATTGACGTTGGATTCGTTGGTGGGCATCGCCTATGTTGACAAAGAAGGGCGAGCCAATTACGACATAGTGAAGCCGTCGGAAACGGAAGAGGACACGACGGCGAGCGAGATGCCTCGAATCTTCTTGGACAGCGTGGATATTAGTCGTGTGCGTTTGTGCTACACAGACGATGTGAGTGGCATGAGAGCCAATGTGGATAGTTTCGGGTTGAGCCTTGCAGACACTCGATATGCGGACAGTTTGGTGACCCGATTGAAGATGGGATGTCACGTGGCTTACAGTGACAGCGGAATAGTGGTGAAGGACGTGCCGATGCAAGTGGTTGTAGATGCAAAGACGGACACGACCTTCACGACCATAGATGCTCGGGAAGTGATGGCAGACATTAGCGCGGCACGTGTTGAAGTGAAAAACGGACATGTGGAGGTAGGCGACAGTGCCTATGAGATAGTCGTGGAGCGATACAGTTTGGTCGTGGAGGATTTGGAGCGGTTGCGAAAGATGGTTCCAGCACCGTATGATAGCCTCGTGGCATCGTTCACGACGGGCGGAAGGTTAAGCACGGAAGGAAGCATTGAAGGTGTATATGACTCAACGCATTACCCTAAAGTAGTGGGTGACTTGAGATTGGAGGAGGCGTGGGTTCAATTTGTCGGAAAGAAAGACAAGATAGGGGCGGAGGTGAATGCGGACTTCCGCATTGACCAAGAGCACCCAAACGACAGTTACTTGGTGTTGAAAAATGTTCGTGCCTATACGGGAAAGAGTAGCGTGAAGGTAGTGGGCAACGTGAAAAGGGCGTTGGGAAAGAATCCGCATGTGGAGGCGGATATTGACACACGGCTTGACTTGACCTATATAGCAGAGGTATTGCCAAAGGTGGACGACTTGACATACGGAGGCGATCTGAACGGCAAGGTGAAAGCACGCTTTGACGTGCTTGACGTAGAGAGGGGAAACTTGAAAAACGCCTATTTGAAAGCGGATGTGAAAGTGGGCAGGATAAGGGCAAGGATGAAATCGATGGGCTTTGGCGTGTTCGGAAAGAACGCCACTTTGGAGGCCGGTGTAAATTCGATGCAGTCACGTTTTTCAAAGCAGGAAAGATTCATCATGTCACGTCTTGAGATGGACACGATGGCATTCGGTTATGATGGATTGGTGAAACTTCGCGCATCGCAATTCAACAATAACATCACTGTAGATAAGGTGGATCAAGGTGTTCCTTTCCTAAGAGGTTCGTTGCGATTCAAGGGATTGAAAGCGTTTGTGCAAGACACGATGGCGATAGTGGGAAATCAAGCGAACGTGTCGTTGACATTCCGTCAGGACACGATAGACACCTTGTTGCCGATATTGCGCGCGAACGTGAGGTTGGATTCGGTGATGTATTTCGCACCGAAGGATGCCGCCATGACTGACAGTTTCCGTCTGCGATTGTCAATAAAGCCAAGAACAAGACGTTGGCGTAGGGATCAGGTTACGGGCGAGCGTATTGCCATTGACCAGTCGACGCGCAAGAGCGTGGGCGTGGATAGTCTGATGGCTCTGCTGCAGACAGTGGCGAACGCGGAAGATCCGGCTGACCAAGCGTTGAGGACGTTTCAAATGGAAGGAAGCGCTGCCACTCGCTTGTCAAGGTATTCGACCCCTTACTTCCCATTGAGCATGATGTTGCGTCGGTTGGATTTACAGTTCACGGATGATACCGTGAACCTGAACAACGCCACGGTAAGGGTGGGCAGGTCGATGGTGAAGATGGACGGAAACTTGCAGAACGTGCGTAGGTATTTGCGTCGCGGAAGGACGTTGACGGCGAATTTGAACGTGAGCGGAAAAAGGTTGAATGTGAACGAGATGTTGAACGCTTATTATCAGGGAGAGCAACGCATGAAGACAGATGCGGACTTGCGTCAGGCGGAGCGACTGGGACTGATTACGCCAAGGAAATTGACCGGAGACAAGTTGATTCGCCCACAGGTGTTTGAACGTGGCTTCCAACAGAAGGTGGAACAACGCAGGAAAGAGAGGATGCGTGATCCGAAGTATTTGGAACGGAAAATGTGGTTGGACAGCATCACGGGCTTGGTGGAACAAGCCGCCGCGCAAGACAGCATGGCATTGGCGCAAGGAGAGTCGAACATAGAGGCAGACGTGATAGATTCGGCAGCAACCTTTTCGTTGTTCTGCTTGCCAAGCAATTTGAACGTGAACTTCACGTCAAAGATAGATACCGTGAGGTTCGGAAACTTCATTTTAAATAACTTCACGGGTGATGTGGATATGAAGAACTCGACCTTGCATCTGCACAACGTGTCTTCGCAGACAAACGTCGGGGACTTGTCAATGAACGCGATGTATCACTGCGACGGAACCTCGAAAGCGGACGTGGGATTGGATGTGCAGGGCAGCGGGGTGGATATAACGAACCTCGTGAACACTGTGACGGAGTTGGATAGCCTGTTGCCGATGTTGCGTTCGTTTCAAGGCGTTGTGGGACTTGACCTGTCAGCGATAGCGGCAGTAGATAGCCTCTATAACCTTGACCTCGGTTCGTTGCAGGCGGCGACGCACATCACGGGTGACAGCCTTGTGCTGATGGATGGTGAGACCTTTGCCGAGATAGCCAAGTTACTCTTCTTCAAGAAGAAGACGAAAAACTTGATAGACAACATTTCGGTAGAATTATTCGTGGACAGGAACGAAATGCAAGTTTTGCCGTTCATGGTGTCGATGGATAAATATCAGGTCGCAGTGGGAGGCGAGAACACGCTCGATATGAAGTTCAAATACCATATCTCAGTGCTGGAGTCACCTATTCCAATAAAGTTTGGCATTAACGTGTCAGGCGATTTGGACGACTTGAAAGTGGGTGTGGGCAAGGCGAAGTACAAAGACAAGAAAACCATCACGAGGAAAGGTCAGTTTGCGAATGGCGGGGTGAACTTGCGCACGGAGACGCAGAACAGACTGCGAGAGGCAATCAAAAATTCGATAGAAGCGTATGCGGAGGAGAAGAAATGAAGAAAATCATGAACAATGAATTGTCGTTGTGAATAAAGAATTGGGAGTTAGGAATTGAATTAAGAATATGTTTGGATTTGTTAGAGTGGCGGCAGCCGTACCGGTAGTGAGCGTGGCAAACGCGAAAGCGAACGCACAGCGCATAGAGAAACTCGTTGACGAAGCGTCGAAGTCAGGAGCGCAAGTGGTGTGCTTCCCAGAATTGTCGTTGACGGGTTACACGTGCGCTGATCTGTTCTTCTCCGAGTCGATGTTGGACGCAGCGGAGGAAGCGTTGGTACGTGTCGCGGAGAAAACAAGGTCATGTGACACGATAGTGATAGTCGGATTGCCGTTGCGACATGAAGATAAGTTGTATAATGTGGCGGCGGTGTGCCAAAGAGGTAAAGTGAAAGCGTTCGTGCCAAAGACATATTTGCCGAACTATAATGAGTTTTACGAACAAAGATGGTTCGTGTCGGGGGCTACGTTGGCCGACGACGCGACACATTGCTGGAGAGGGGAAGAGGTTCCGTTCGGGGCGATGACGGTGTTTGACTGTGGAGAGTTCCGCTTCTCAATAGAAATCTGCGAGGACTTGTGGGCACCGATACCGCCATCGTCCACGCAGACATTAGGAGGCAGTCAAATTGTCTTTAACTTGTCGGCAAGTAACGAATTGTTGGGTAAACATGACTACTTGACCTCCTTGGTGAAACAACAAAGCGCACGCTGCATTGCCGGCTATGTCTATGCTGGTGCAGGTTATGGCGAGAGCAGTACGGACACGTTGTTTGCCGGCAACGCCTTGGTGGCGGAGAACGGCACAATGATAGCGGAGTCGGAGCGATTCAAGACCGACGCCCAGTTGGTAGTGACGGACATAGACACGGGAAGGTTGAAGGCAGACCGACGTAAAAACACCACGTTCGAGAACGTGGATGTACGAAAGGTGAAGATGGAACAGGTGGAGAGCAAGGAGGGAAAAATGTTGAGAACGATAGACGCTCACCCATTCTTGCCGATGACGAACGAAGACAGGGTGGCACGTTGTTCGGAGATATTCAAGATACAAGCGGAGAGCCTTGCTGTGAGGATGAAGAACACGGGGATAAAGAACTTGGTAGTGGGTGTATCGGGAGGTTTGGATTCGACACTTGCCTTGCTCGTGAGCGCGCGCGCCGTGGATATATTAGGCGTAGATAGAAAGAATGTCCTTGCCATCACGATGCCTGGATTTGGCACGACGAAACGGACGCGCACGAATGCGGAGGTGCTGATAGAGACTCTCGGGTGTCAGTTTGAGGAGATAAGCATAGCGGCGGCGGTGGGTCAGCACTTCCAAGACATCGGACAAGATCCAGAGAAACGAGACGTGACATACGAAAACGCCCAAGCTCGCGAGCGCACGCAGGTGCTGATGGACAAAGCGAACCAGAATGGCGGCTTGGTGGTAGGCACCGGAGATTTGAGCGAATTAGCCTTGGGCTGGGCAACATATAACGGAGATCAGATGTCCATGTATGGCGTGAACGCTGGCGTTCCGAAGACTTTGGTGCGACACTTGGTGGAGTGGATAGCCAGCGAGGAGGAAGCGTTGCATGACGTGCTGATGGACATTGTGGATACCCCAGTGTCGCCAGAGTTGTTGCCAGCGGATGAGAGCGGCAACATAGCGCAGAAGACGGAGGACTTGGTGGGTCCATACGAGTTGCATGATTTCTTTATCTACTACACCTTGCGCTTCGGTTTCTCGCCCCGCAAGATACAATACTTGGCAGAACAAGCGTTCATAGAGCAAGCGGAAAACCCACGATATGACAAGGAGACGATAGAGAAATGGTTGAAAACATTCTTCCGTCGTTTTTTTCACCAGCAGTTCAAGCGAAGCGCAATGCCAGACGGTCCGAAGGTGGGTTCGGTAAGCCTGTCACCGCGCGGCGACTGGAGAATGCCGTCGGACGCTGACGTTACGGAATTCCTCGAGAGTTGAGAATTAAGAAATAAGAGTAAAAAATGATTACGACAGAACAGTTAAAAGATATTCAGGAGCGTGAGGCGGCATTGTGTCGCTATCTTGACATACCGCAAAAACAAATAGAACTGAAAGAGGAACAATTGCGCACGGAAGATCCGGAGTTTTGGCAAGACGCCAAGGCAGCGGAGATACAGATGAAAAAAGTGCGTGAGTTGAAATCATGGATAGACGGCTATAAGGAAGTGAAGAACGCCGTGGAGGAGTTGACGTTGGCGGTGGATTATTTGAAAGAAGAAATCGTCACGGAGGAAGATGTGGATGCCGGATATGAGAAAGCGAGGAATCTGATAGAAGCCCTGGAATTGAAGAACATGCTTCGCAAGGAAGAAGACGCATTGGGAGCGGTGGTGAAGATTGTTTCAGGAGCGGGAGGAACGGAGGCACAGGATTGGGCACAGATGTTGATGCGCATGTATTTGCGATGGTGCGAGTCGCATGGTTACAGCACCCAAATAGCGAACCTTCAGGATGGTGATGAGGCTGGCATCAAGACCGTGACAATCAAGGTGGAGGGAGACTACGCCTACGGACATTTGAAAAGCGAGAACGGCGTTCACCGCTTGGTGCGCGTGTCACCGTACAATGCGCAAGGAAAGCGTATGACCTCGTTCACGTCGGTGTTTGTCGTGCCATTGGTGGACGACTCGATAGAGATAGAGATTTCGCCAGCGAACCTCTCATGGGACACGTTCCGTTCGAGCGGCGCCGGTGGTCAGAACGTGAACAAGGTGGAGTCAGGCGTGAGGTTGCATTATAAGTTCGTGAACCCCGTGACGAACCAACCCGATGAAATCGTGATCGAGAACACGGAGAGCCGTGACCAGCCGAAGAACAAGGAGAACGCCTTGCGATTGCTGCGTTCGCAGTTGTATGAGTTGGAATTGGAAAAACGTCGTCAGGAAACGGCAAAGATAGAGGCGGGGAAGAAAAAGATAGAGTGGGGAAGCCAGATACGCAGTTATGTATTCGACGACCGACGCGTGAAGGACCACAGAACGGGCTATCAGACCAGCAATGTGCAGGCGGTGATGGATGGAGACCTTGACGCTTTTATCAAGGCATATCTGATGGAATTTGGAGGAGAGGGGTAAGAGTTAAGAATTGGGGATAAAATGGCTCGTGTAAAGACATACGCAGAAGCCAAGAGTGCTGCGGAGGCGTTGTGCGCACGGTCGGAGCATTGCGCACAGGACATCCGGCGGAAGTGCTTCGCATGGGGGTTGGATGAGGAGAGCGGAGAGCGATTGATCAAGGAATTGCAAAATGGGCGGTATATTGACCACGGGAGATACGCGTCTGCATTCGTGAGAGAGAAGTCACGATTGAACAAGTGGGGTCAAGTCAAGATAGCGATGGCGTTGCGAGCCAAGGGAATAGAAGAGGAGACGGTGAAAGAAGCGTTGGAGGAGATGCCGTCGGAGGCGGTAACTGAAGAGGTGTTGCTGTCATTGCTAAGGACAAAGAACAGAAGTCTTCATGACGAGGACATGAGAAAGCGTAAGGAGAAGTTGTTGCGCTTTGCCGTAGGAAGAGGATATGCCTTTGACCTCGCTCTGCGTGTGGTGGAGAAAGTATAAGTAAACAGCAACCGCCGTGGCAAGCGAAGGCGCACGGCGGTTGACCTATCATTAGGAGAAAAAATATCTTTTTGAGTGGAGGAAAGGTTTTTAGGAAGGCCTAGGAAGACCTAGGAAATCCTAGGAAGTTAGGGTGCCAAGGAGATAGTGAGACCGGGTTTGGTTGCGACTTTCACTGCTGAGGTGAATACAGGGTCGGAAGAGCCGGAAGCGTTGGTCGCAACACAATAGAAATAGTAGGTTCCTGCTGCGAGGGCGGAAGTGGAGGTTGTCTTTGTGTTGGTGGCAGTGGCGTCACCGAGAGAGGTAGCACCTGCGGTAGAGGCGGACGTGTTGCGATACCACGTGTAGGAGGTAGGTGAATTGGAAGCGGTGCAGGTGAGGGTGATGTCGTCACCAACGCAAACGGTGGAGTTGTCCACGGTCACGGAGGAGATGACTGGTGTGGAAACAGGGGCTGCAGAGATGGTGAAGTCCGCTGTTGCGGTGTTTGCGCAGTAGTGATTTTCAGCGTCTGCGGCAATTGTCGCTGTGATGGTGGCAGAGCCTGCGGCGACTGGGGTTACGACACCGCTGCTATTGACCGTGGCTTTCGCTGGCGCGCTGCTTTCCCACGTGACTGTACCCGAACTTCCGTCCTTGTCAAGGCTTGGGGCGGAAGAATTACCCGCACCCACGGTGAGTGAGGTGGAAGTGTAGTCCAGCGTAGGACTGATAGGAGCGCAAACGGAAACTTCCATGTCATCGTTCGCGGAGGATTCGCCCTCGGTGCAAGTTACTGTCCATCGTAATGTGTAAGAACCTTTGACCTTTGGGGTGAAAGTGGCGGTAGCGGAGGATGTGGATGAGAATGTGGGTGCGTAGTCGCCTGTCGCACCGTCGGGTGCGCTCTGTACAGTCCATGCACCTGTTTTTCCGTCACCTGCGGCGGTTGCAGCCAATGCGACTCCTGTGTTGACCGTGGTGTTTTTGTCGGCTCCTGCGTTGGCAGTAGCGGTGCAACCAGAGGCTGCAATTGTTACTGAGTATTTTACTATAAATCGATCATTTGATATACGATTGATGCTAACGGATTGAACTCCAGAAGAAAAAGATAAACTTACAACAGTTGGTTCAGCTGCTGTACTTGAATTCACAACCTTTTGTTTTACATCAAATCCTTTACTTGAAATATTATAAGTATCAAAATTTAATGTAGTAACATCGGTTCCATTACTCTTGCAGAATGCCTCACCATTATAAGTGATTGAAAAAGAGGAAAGACTTGATGCACTAAGTCCGTCGAAATAAAAGGCCTTAGTTTGTGTTTGTACACTAGCATTTGTTGCGGTGGAAAAATATATATCGAAAGATAGGCTTGTAATTTTATAGCCATCATCGGCAGTAAAAACAATTGCTTGACTAGAGCCGTTCTTCAAATAACCTGTTCCTTTGTTGTAAAAATTACCTTGCCGGTTTACGTTATCGGCTATAATTTCAAGGTGTGTTTCAGACCCTGATTTGGAGGGACCTTTATCTGTAGAATATCCCCAAGAAAGTGGAGCGGGGTCTATTTCAACACTCGCAAAAGAAGTTAGAGAAATAGATAATAAAGAGTAAAGTACTAGTAAGATTTTTCTCATAATGATTATGGTGTTTTAGTTATAGAAAAAAGAGAATTATTGGAGAGGAGTGTAGGTTTGAATGAGTTTGCTTGTGGCGGGAACATCACCTACGTTGGGATTGGTGAGTTCGTATCTGTCCATAAGAACAATCGGGATTTGTCGGTTTACGTCTTGTAATGAAAGTGGATTGTTGCCAAGCAAATCCAAGTATTGCTTAAGGAGTTCACGGTCATTTTCAATGAATTTGAAGAAGGTGTCCGTAAATTCAGAACTAAATTTTGCGATGGCGTTGTCCATGAATGCTTGAATGGCAGGATTGACGGGTGGTTTCATAAAAGTAGTTGTTATATTAGACATAAAAACAGTTCACGCCCGGGCGCAAAAGCGTCCGAGCGTGGCAAGGAATGATGGTATAATAAGTCTATAATCGGTTGAGAGCGTGTGAATTACCCCCCCGTGCTGCGCACAACTAATTGAGAATTAGTTGTTTGCGTGTAGTATTTAAGTGTTATAGACAACTGATTGTACTGAAATTCAGTGGCAAATATAGGAAGATAATTGAGAAAAGAGGGAGAAAGTTGATATTTTAACACTTAGGGTAATCAGCAGGTGCAGTGCCAAGGTTTGAGTTGCGCAAAGAAGTCGTTGCCCTTGTCATCGACGAGGATGAAGGCGGGGAAGTCAACGACATCGATTTTCCAGATGGCTTCCATGCCGAGTTCCGGATATTCGACGCAAGAGATGGACTTGATGTTGTCGGAAGAGAGAATCGCCGCCGGTCCGCCGATGGAGCCGAGGTAGAAACCACCGTGTTTGCGGCAAGCGTCGGTGACGACTTGTGTGCGGTTGCCCTTGGCAATCATGATGAGCGATCCGCCGTGGTCTTGGAACTCGTCCACGTAAGGGTCCATGCGGTTTGCGGTGGTAGGTCCCATGGAACCGCAAGGGAAGCCATCGGGCGTCTTGGCCGGTCCGGCATAGAGGACAGGATGGTCCTTAAAATAGGAAGGCATGGGTTGTCCGGCATCGAGTAGTGCCTTGATCTTGGCATGCGCGATGTCGCGTGCCACGATAATGGTTCCTGTGAGTGAGAGGCGCGTGGAAACCGGGTATTGCGAGAGTTGTTTAAGCACCTCGGTCATAGGTCGGTCAAGGTTGACCTTGACGGCGTTGTCGTCATTGGCATCGCGGAGATGTTCCGGAATGAGCGCACCGGGGTTGGTGTCCATCTTTTCAAGCCATATGCCTTGGGCGTTGATTTTCGCCTTGATGTTGCGGTCGGCACTACAGGAGACACCGAGACCGATGGGGCAGCTGGCCCCATGTCGCGGCAGTCGTATGACCCTCACGTCGTGGGCGAAGGCTTTGCCCCCGAACTGCGCTCCGAATCCAATCTTGTGCGCCTCGAGGAGCAGTCGCTGCTCGAGTTGGACATCGCGGAAGGCACGTCCCGTGTTGTCGCCGGAGGTGGGCAGAGAATCATAGTAGTGGGTAGAGGCGAGTTTGACGGTGAGGAGGTTCTTCTCGGCCGAGGTGCCTCCGATGACAAAGGCAATATGGTAAGGAGGGCAGGCTGCCGTTCCGAGACTGCGCATCTTCTCAATGAGAAAAGGAATGAGCGTGTTCTCGTTTTGGATGCGCGCTTTGGTCTCCTGATAGAGGTAGGTCTTGTTAGCGGATCCGCCGCCCTTGGTGACGAAGAGGAATCGGTATTCGTCGTCGTGTGTGGCTTCGATGTCAATCTGCGCGGGGAGATTGCAACGCGTGTTGACCTCACGGTACATATCGAGCGGCGCGTTTTGTGAGTAGCGGAGGGCGTATTGCGTGTAGGTGTTGAAGACACCGCGCGAGAGCGCCTCCTCGTCATCAAAGCCCGTGAAGACGAATTGTCCCTTTTCGCCATGGATGATGGCAGTGCCAGTGTCTTGGCAGAGCGGGAGGGCACCCTTGGCGGAGACTTCGGCATTGCGAAGGAAGTTGAGAGCGACGTAGCGGTCGTTGTCAGAGGCTTCGGGGTCGGAGAGAATGGCCGCTACCTGTCGGTTGTGGGCGGGACGGAGGAAGAAAGAAACATCATGAAAAGCCGTTTCGGCAAGAAGGGTGAGGGCTTCGGGAGCGACCTTGAGTATCTTGTGTCCTTCGAAGTCAGAGACGGAGACAAACTTGTCGGAGATGAGACGGTATTCGGTGTCGTCGGCTCCGAGTTGGAACATGGGTGCGTAGTTGAATGGTTCCATATTGAGAATAATGAATAATGAGCAGAGAATGAAGAGGGGGCGTAATTAGGATTCTTGTTGTTCGGTTTTCTCTTTTTTTCTTTTATGGAGGAGGTTGGCGACAGCGGCGAGGGTGACAACGATGTCGTCGATCCATCCGATGACAGGAGCGTCAGGGATGAGGTCGGCTGGACTGAAGTCGTAGAGGAGAGCGAAGGCAACCAAGATGTAGGGAAGTGCTTTTTTCAAGGTAAAAAAGAGAAGAAGGGTTATCGTTATTTCTTGATCAAGAAGGTTTTGGAGGCGAGAGCGGCACCGTCGATGAAGATGTCCGCCTTGTAGGTGCCCGGGAGCAGGGTGGTGTTGACCTTGTAGAAGACGGTTTCCTGCATGCGTTCTCCTTTGTATTCGATGTCCTTCTTGGCAGAGAAGGAGATGTAGGAGCCTTCGAACTTGAAGGTGTCGCCCTTGCGTGTGATGACATCGCCATCAGGTTGCAGTATTCGGAGGTAGATGGTCTTGTAGCCCACGGAGGTTGTGACGTTCTTGGCAATGTCAAGGTCGAGGGCGATGGATTGGATTTTGCTGAGTTTGGTAGTTTCCTTGCCTTTCTTATTGAGCAGTCGGATAGCGTCAATGGAGACATCGATCATGGAAGCTCGGTTGACTTTTGCCGTGAGGTCTTCCTTCTGTTTGGTGAGTTGAGCGTTGCGCTGGTCGATTTGCATCATCTGCTCCTTGACCTGTGCGTTCTCGTTGCGTAGAGCGGCGTTGATTCGGTTGAGACTGTCCACCTGTCGGATGTAGTCATAAAGCACAGTGCGCACGACGGAGAGTTCATCCTTGAGGTCCTTGATGCGTTTTGCGTCGGTGGCCTTAACGGTTTTGAGTTCATCAAGGAGGAGTTGAATCTTCTGTTTCTGCTCGTCAATCATGGAGAGGAGACTATCGTTAGAGATAGCCATGGCGGAGTATTCGTTGACTTCGGCTTGCATGGAGAGAAGGTCTTCCTGCGCTTGGAGTTTTTCAAACTCCAAGAGTTGTTCCGCCGCCTCGAGATCCTCCTTTTGCCGTTCGTTTTCTTGCTTGAGCCTGATGCTTTGGATGCCCATGATGATGACCGCCGCAAGCGCGAGTGCGACGACGATGGCGATAAGTATGTTACGCTTGCTCATGGATGTTATTTCTTTTTGGTAGAAGACTTCTTCGTAGAGGAAGGGGTATCAGACTTCGACTTTCGTTCGGCACGCGCCTTGGCACGTGCCCGTTTGGCGGCGTCAACGGGGGTGTTCTTGATGATGTCAACACAGTCGTCGAGAGAGACTGCGGAGGCATTGGCTTGCTGCTCCTTGGAGAGACGATAGTTCTGGTACTGGTAGGTGAAGAAAGGTCCGAAACGTCCGTTTTGCACCTCGATGGTATCACCGTTGTAGTCAAACGTGTTGATGACACGGTTCGCCTCCTTGTCACGTTTGGCGATGATGAGTTCCTGGCACTCGGTGTCGGAGATGGTGAGCGGGTCGTAGGTTTTAGGAATGGAGGTGAACTTGCCATCGTGACGGATGTAGGGTCCGAAACGTCCGGAGGCGACGACCATGTCCTTGCCTTCGAATTGTCCGACATTGCGCGGCAGTTTAGGCAAGTCGAAGAGCGCGCGAGCATCGGAGAGCGTGAGGGAGAAGATGCTCTGGTCCCGCTTGAGCGGGGCGAACTCAGGTTTCCGGTCGCCCTCGCCACTGCCTCTTTGCACGAAGGCACCGTAAGGACCGATCTTGGCGTAGATGGGTTGTTTGGAGTCGGGGTCAGTTCCAAGGACGAGCGTTCCGACACGCACTTCGTTCTTGGTGTTGAGGGCTTGCTCTATTTTAGGTTGGAACTGCTTGTAGAAATCGGTGATGAAGTCGTTCCATTTCGCCTTGCCTGTGGCGATGCGGTCAAAGTCCTCCTCGCTGTTGGCGGTGAACTTGTAGTCCATCTCGGCCGGGAGCGTTTGTTGCAGGTAGTCAGAAACGACGTATCCGAGGTCGGTAGGGAAGAGTTTGTTCTTCTCCTTGCCCGCCTTTTCCTTCTTAGTGGAGGCGTGGATGTTGTTTTTAGCATCGAGGGTGAAGACTTGGCAAGAGCGTTCAACGCCCTCGACACTCTTACGCACGACATATCCTCGATCTTCGATGGTGGAGATGGTAGAGGCGTAAGTGGAAGGTCGTCCGATGCCCTTGTCACGCATCTCATTGACGAGGCTTGCCTCGCTGTAGCGTGCCTTGGGCGGTTTGGCGTAATATTCAGTAGCCTCGATGGTGTCGCGGGTGAGGGTGTCGCCGACGGCGAGTGGCGGGAGGCTGTTGATGAAATCGGAAGCGTCGTCGTCATCGTCGGATGCCTCTCGGTAGAGTTTGAGGAATCCGTCGAAGAGAATGACTTCGCCAGTGGCTTCGAACTTGTAAGGGGAGTTGGAGAGGGAGATGGTGGCGGTGGTGTTTTTGATTTTCGCCTTAGCCATTTGAGAAGCGACGGTGCGTTTCCAAATGAGTTCGTAGAGCGCAATGAGTTTTCGGTCATCGGACTTGAGGGTGGCATGGGTCATGTCGGTAGGACGTATGGCTTCATGCGCCCCTTGTTCGCCCTTGGTCTTCTTTCCGTATTGCTTGGGTTGGCTGTAGTCGGCTCCGTATTTGTCAACGATCCAGGTCTTGGCGGCTCCCATGGCTTCAGAACTGAGCGTGCGCGCGTCGGTACGGTGGTAAGTGATGAAACCGCGTTCAAAGAGACTTTGAAGCATGTTCATGGTTTGGCGCGCCGTGAGGGAGAGTTTGCGTCCGGCTTCCGCCAGGAGCGAAGGGTTGTCGAACGGCGGAGCGGGGTTGCGTTCGCTCTCATTCTCGCGAATGTCTGAAACGGAGAAGGAGGCATCCTTGACTTGGTCGAGGAAGGCTCGCACCTCGGATTCGGACTTCAGGTTGTCAGCGAGGCGCGCGGTGACTTTTGCCTTCTTGTCAGGAAGGGAGAGCGTGGCTTTGACAACGAACGAACTCTTGACCTTACGGTTGAAGGCGTCAATCTCGCGTTCGCGTTCAACGACCATGCGTACGACGGGAGACTGAACACGTCCTGCGGAGAGACCCGGGTAGATTTTTTTCCAGAGGAGAGGAGATATTTCATAGCCTTCGATTCGGTCGAGGACGCGTCGCGCCTGTTGCGCCATGACGAGGTCAACGTTGATTTGCCTGTCGTTGGCAAGCGCATCGGCAACGCCCTTGGGCGTGATTTCAAGTGCGGCAATGCGGTGCGTCTTTTCCGGCGTGAGTTTGAGAATATTGTAGAGGTGCCAAGCAATGGCTTCACCCTCGCGGTCGGCATCGGAAGCGAGATAGACGGCGGAGGCGGCATCGGCTTTCTTCTTGAGTTCAGCAACGAGTTTCTTCTTGTCGGGTTCGATGTCGTAGATGGGTTCAAAACCATTCTTGAAGTTGATACCGAAACGAATGCCCTTTTCACGGCTTTGCTTGTTGTCCTTGGTATCCATGATGTCGCAGACGTGACCTTTGGAAGAAACAACTTCCCATTCCCCCTTCTTGCCCATCTTGGCGAGGATGGCCGTGATTTCACGTGCTTTGGTCGGAGACTCGACGATAACCAGTTTTTCTGCCATTACACCTTATATATGTTTGATTTGCGCGCAAAGGTAGAAAAAAAAAGCAAAGACGGACATTTAATCCGTCTTTACTTAGGCAGTTGGGAGGATGAGCGTAAAAAAACGCAGGGTTATCAATCGTTGATGAGGTTGCGTCCCGTCATTTCAGCCGGTTGCGGGATGCCCATGATGTGGAGGATGCTAGGTGCCACGTCGGCAAGAACACCGTTGTCGGTGGAGGCGGACTTGTGGTCGTGGCTGAAATAGACAAACGGAACAGGGTTGAGGGAGTGTGCCGTGTTAGGCGTTCCGTCCTCATTGATGGCATTGTCGCAGTTGCCGTGGTCGGCAATGATGATGCCTTCGTAGCCGTTGTCGAGAGCCGTGGTGACGGTGTCACGCAACACGGCGTCGATGGTGGTGACCGCCTTGGAGATGGCTTCATAAACGCCCGTGTGTCCGACCATGTCGCCGTTGGCGTAGTTGACGACGATGAAATCGTATTTCTGTTCGGCAATAGCCTTGCAAAGAGAGTCGCAAACTTCGAAGGCGGACATTTCAGGTTTGAGGTCGTAGGTAGCGACCTTAGGCGAAGGGATGAGGATTCGATCCTCGCCAGAGAAAGGCGCTTCACGTCCGCCATTGAAGAAGAATGTGACATGGGCATACTTCTCCGTCTCGGCGATGTGGAGTTGCTTGAGACCTTTGGAAGAGAGGAATTCGCCGAGCGTGTTGGCTACGTTTTCCTTGTCAAAGAGGATGTGCACGCCCTTGTAGTTAGGGTCGTAAGGAGTCATGCAGTAGTATTGGAGGTCAGGGATGACATGCATGCCTTGTTCCGGCATGTCTTGCTGCGTGAGAGCGACGGTCATTTGCTTGGCGCGGTCGTTGCGGTAGTTGCAGAAGATGACGACATCGCCTTGCGCAATGGTTCCGAGCGGTTCGCCCGACTCATTGACGTGAACGATAGGTTTGATGAACTCGTCGGTGATTCCTTGGTCGTAGGATTCTTGTACGGCTTGTGCCATGTCGGTGGCAGGTTTGCCCTTGCCGTTGACCATGAGGTCGTACGCCTCACGAACGCGATCCCAGCGTTTGTCACGGTCCATAGCATAGTAACGACCGACAACGGAAGCAATGCATCCGGCGGAGTTCTTAAGGTATTGCTCCGTTTCACGAATGAATCCGAGTCCGCTCTTAGGGTCGGTGTCACGTCCGTCCATGAAGCAGTGGAGGAAGACTTTGGAGAGGTTGTATTTCTTTGCGATGTCGGTGAGACGGAGGATGTGGCTCATTTGGCTGTGAACACCGCCGTTGCTGAGAAGTCCCATGAGGTGGATGGCCTTGCCATTGTCACGGGCGTAGGAGAAGGCGTTGATGACCTGCGGATTGGTCTCGATGGAGCCATCGGCGCACGCCTTGTTGATTTTGACGAGGTCTTGGTCCACGATGCGTCCAGCACCGATGTTGAGGTGTCCGACTTCGGAGTTTCCCATTTGTCCTTCAGGCAGTCCCACGGCGTTGCCGCAAGCGATGAGTTGGCTGTTAGGGTAAGTGTTTTTGAGGCTGTCCCAGAAAGGTGTAGGCATTTGAGCAATGACATCGCCCTTGGCACCGGAACCGATGCCCCAACCGTCACAGATGATGAGTATGGCTTTTTTCATATTCTTAGTTTTTAAGTCAGATTCAACAATAGATTTTTAGTCCATTCGGCGGAAACCAACGATTTCACGTACGTCCTGAACTGTCTGTCGCGCCCCGACACGAGACTTCTCGGCACCTTGTCGTATGACGCGATCAATGTAAGCGTCATCAGACTCAAACTGGTGGATGCGTTCGCGAATGGGGGCGACGAAGGTTTCCATGTCTTCCGCCAATTGCTTCTTCATGTCACCATAGCGGATGGACATATCGTTCCATTTCTCTTCAAAGAAGGCAAGCGTCTCCGGAGCGGAAACCACGCGCATGAGTTGGAATAGATTCTCGATGGCTTGCGGTTTGGGCTGGTTTGGTTGCGTTGGACCGCCATCGGTGACGGCGCGCATGACCTTCTTCTTCAGGACAGCGGGTTCGTCGTCGAGGAAAATGGCATTGCCTTCGCCCTCGCTCTTACCCATCTTGGTGGAGCCGTTGAGTCCCGGAATCTTGATGGGTTCGTTGTTGAAGTTGAAGGCTTGCGGTTCCTTGAAGTAGTCAACGCCGTAGATGCGGTTGAAACGATTGCCAAAGGAGCGCGTCATTTCGAGGTGCGTCATTTGGTCCTTGCCCACAGGCACGAAGTCAGCGTGGTGGAGGAGGATGTCCGCCGCCATGAGTGTCGGATAGGTGAGCAGTCCCGCATTGACGTTGTTAGGGTTTTGTCGCACCTTGTCCTTGAAGGAGGCGCAACGCTCAAGTTCGCCAACGTAGGCGTTCATGTTGAGGAAGAGGTAGAGTTCGATGACTTCGGGAACGTCGCTTTGCACGTAGAGCGTGACACGTTCGGGGTCGAGACCCGCCGCGAGGTAGTCAACGATGATTTTTTTAACATTGCCTCGGATGTCGTCCGGGTGAGGGTGGGTGGTGAGGCTATGATAGTCAGCAACGAAGAAATAGCAATCAGCGTCATCGAGTTGTTGCAGACGTATGAAGTTTTGCAAGGCACCGAAGTAGTTGCCGAGATGAAGAGATCCCGTAGGTCGGATGCCGGAAACGATTTTTTTCATTTTACTAAAATAACAGATTATTTTTTGTTCTCCGCCAACAGAAATCGCTTGAAGTCGTCGAAGGACTTGGAGAGAGGCACACTCTGCTTGGTGCCCCGCATGAAGGCGGCAAGCCGTTCAGGGATGGCGACGTCGGAAGAAGTGATGTCGTCCACCTTCTCCTTGAACTTGGCGGGGTGTGCCGTTTCGAGGAAAACGCCCACCTCGTCCGGACGGAGGAGGTCGCAGAGCGCTTGGTAACCGCAGGCACCATGAGGGTCGAGTTGATAGCCCGTGGAGGCAAGGCACTGTCGCATGGTGTCGGCAATTTGTGTGTCGGAGTAGCGCGCTCCGGCGATGTCGGCACGAATGGCATCGACGCTGTTGTCATAGAGAGCGAGGATGCGCGCGAAGTTGCTTGGCGCACCCACGTCCATGGCGTTGGCGAGCGTAGGAACGGACGGACGAGGGTTGTAGTCGCCAGTCAGAAGATATTGGTAGAAAATGTCATTGGCGTTGTTGGCAGCGATGAAACGATAGACAGGCAGTCCCATGCGCTTGCCGAAGAGACCGGCAGTGATGTTGCCAAAATTGCCTGACGGAACGCAGATGACGAGGTTGGAAGCCAATCCTAACTTTTTGAGTTGGGCATAGGCGTAGAAATAGTAGAAGGCTTGAGGTAAGAAACGCGCCACATTGATTGAGTTGGCGGAGGTGAGTTTCATCGCCTTGTTGAGTTCGGCGTCCATGAACGCGTTCTTGACGAGCGCTTGGCAGTCGTCGAAAACGCCATCCACCTCGATGGCGGTGATGTTCTGTCCGAGGGTGGTGAATTGGCTTTCCTGAATCTTGCTAACCTTGCCCTTAGGGTAGAGCACGTAAACGTGTATGCCAGGCACGCCGAGGAATCCGTTGGCAACGGCACTGCCCGTGTCGCCGGAAGTGGCTACAAGAACGTTGACTTGGCGGTTTTCGCCTTCCTTGCGGACGAAGTAGCCGAGAAGTCGGGACATGAAGCGCGCTCCGACATCCTTGAAAGCCAGCGTAGGACCATGGAAGAGTTCGAGGGAGTAGATGTTGTCGGTGACGCGCACGGCAGGGATGTCGAAGGAGAGCGTGTCATAGACAATGCCTCGCAAGTCGTCGTCAGGCACGTCGTCGCCAAAGAAAGCCTTGGCGACCTCGAAAGCTATCTCCTGGAGAGAGAGCGTGTCGATACGGTCAAAAAACTCAGTCGGGAGCGACTTGATTTGTTCGGGCATGTAGAGTCCCTTGTCAGGGGCGAGACCACGAACAACCGCCTCTTCGAGAGAGGCGAGGGGAGCGGAATGGTTGGTGCTGTAGTATTTCAAGTGATTAGTTTTTTTATTTGTTAAAGGTCATGGATTATCGCGGTAGAGGGTGTTCAACTTCCGCTGAAATGGCGACGAAGATTGCTGCGCATCTTGCGCACGCCTACCTTGAAAGAACTGGTACGAGTGAAGGCGTTCATAAACTCGTCAGCAAAGAGTTCGCCATAGGAACCTTTGGCACAACTGTCCTCGTCGTAGTGGTCAACCTTGTCGGGGCGTTGGTCCGGACGGTAGATGATGAACGGCACGGGGTGATCGCTATGCGTACGGGTGCGACAGAAGGTAGGGTGGTCCGGAAGGATGGCAATGGCGACAGGGTCGTCACTTTGCATCTTCTTGACGGCTTCCCAGATAGGTCGCACGACACGATTTTCGAGATATTCGACGGAACGTGTCTTGAGTTCAGGATCGCCAGCATGTCCCGCTTCGTCGGTGGCTTCGACATGAAGGAAGACGAAGTCATTTTCTTTGAGCGCATCAATGGCGGCTTGCGCCTTGCCTTCATAGTTAGTGTCCCAAAGACCGGTTGCACCTGGCACATTGATGACTTGCAGGCCCGCATAGACGCCGATGCCCTTGATGAGGTCAACCGCGGAGATGACCGCACCATTGCGGAATCCGTAAGTGTCAAGCAGCGTGTGCATGTGAGGTCGATAGCCCGGTGACCAAGGCCAGATGGAGTTTGCCGGGTCCTTTCCTTCGGCAACACGTCGAAGATTGACAGGATGGTTTGCAAGGATTTTTTGACTGCGTAGAATGAGGTCGTTGAGACAGTCAGCGGTGGCTTTCGCTTCGGGCGTGGACGGTTTGATCATCTTGTCAGCCCACGTTTGTCCCGGCACATCGTGCGGAGGGGTGCAGATGAGATTCTTGTCACCACCCTTCATGACGAGCAGGTGACGATAGGAAAAGCCAGTGTAGAACTTCACTCCGGAATCGGCAAAAGAGCGGTTGAGCGTGTCAATAAGTTCCTTAGCCTCTTCGGTAGTGATATCGCCCGCACTATGGTTCTTGATCTTGTCACCGTCAAGACAGATGAGATTGACGCGCATAGCCATTTCGTCCTTCATGATGGGCACGCCCATGCTTGCGGCTTCGAGTGATCCCCTGCCCTCGAAGACTTCGGGTAGGTTGTAGCCAAGAAGAGAGAGGTGTGCAACTTCGCTGCCGGGGTGGTAGCCTTGAGGCACGGTGTGGAGAAGTCCGCATCGTCCAATTTTAGCGAGGTGATCCATGGTGGGCGTGGAAGCCGCCTGGAGCGGTGTCTTGTTGCCCAGTGCGGGGATGTGTTCGTCCGCCATGCCGTCGCCAAGAATGATGAGATATTTCATATTGTGAGTTATAGTCGTTTCGTTAGATTCTTGTTTCATCTTTAAGAATATGAATAAGCATGTCGCGCACCTGTTGAACCGTGAGGTCGCGCATTTCGCCTCCAGCGGCGTTGAAGTGTCCACCGCCGTTGAAGTGTAATCGCGCCAGTTGCTCGACGTTGACATCGCCTTGGCTTCGGAAAGAGAGTTTGACGATGCCGTCTTGTCGCTCCTCCTTGATGAAGATGGAGCGATTGATGCCTTCGATGTCAAGAGGGATGTTGACGTAGCCTTCGGCATCGCCGCTTTCGTAGTTGAAGCGTCGCTTCTCGTCATCGGTGAGGATGGTGATGGCGGTGGCGAACTCGGGGAAGAGTTCGAGTTTGCGGTCGAGCAGGTAGGCTGTGAGGCGTATTTTTTGCTCCCGCTCATGGCAGGAGATGTTTTGCGTAAGAAGCGTAATGTTGACTCCCCGCGCAACGATGTCGGCGACAATGTGGAAGAAGTCGGGGTATTGGCATCCGTAGTGGAAAAATCCCGTGTCGGTCATCATGCCCGTCAGGACGCATTGGAAGAAATCGAAAGGCGCAAGCTCGAGCATGCGCATGTCGTCGATAAGTCGGTACACCACCTCGGAGGCGGAGGAGAGTTCGGGTCGCGAGAAAAGGAGGTCGAACTGGTCGGCTTGTGGGAACTCGTGGTGGTCAATGAGCAGTTTGGGAGCGGAGGATTGCTGGACGAGGAGACTAAGTCCGACGATGCCATCGGTTTTAGAACCCGTGTTGAGGCGTGTGAGTTCGTTGAGGTCGCAGATGAGGATGAGGTCAGCATCGGAGATGATACGTGAAACGGCATCGGGGTTCTTGCGAAAGACGAGCGCACGATCTGCCGCCGGCATCCAACGCAGGTTGGCAGCGAAGTCGTTGGGGTAGATGACGTTTGTCGTCTTGCCCAAAGAAGAGAGGAGATGGTAGAGAGCGAGCGAAGAGCCGAGAGCGTCGCCGTCGGGACCCGCATGCGCAAGGATAGCAACGGAGGAAGCCGTGTTAAAAAGTTGTCGTGCCTTGGCTATGTCGTTCGCATTGAAAGTCATTTCCATGAAACCTTAAGAACGGGCAAAATTAACACATTATCCTATGACGTAGGATAAATTCACATTTTATAACAAACAAAGTCAGCAGAAGCGGAAGTCGGAATATGTGTTACCTTTGTAGGAAAAATCGAAGAAAATGAGAAAGATATTGGTCGTTTTGGGAATGATGGCGTTGAGCGTGACAGCGTCGGCAAAGAATGACGCAAGCGTGGTGGCGTTGAAAAAGTTTTTTGAGGCGGAGCAGAAAGTGAAATCGATGTATGTTGATACGATAGATGAAAACAAAGCCGTGGAGAATGCCCTGCGCGGTATGTTGGAGGGTTTGGATCCGCACTCGGTATATATTCCCCGTGAGGAGGTACAGCAAATGACAGAACCCTTGGAGGGAGAGTTTGAAGGCGTCGGAATCACTTTCACGATGCAGCGGGACACGTTGCACGTGGAGAACACGATAGAGGGCGGTCCGTCGGAAAAGGTGGGAATACGCGCCGGAGACCAGATAGTGAAGGTGAATGACACCGTGATAGCCGGTGTGAAAAAGACCACGCACGAGGTGATGAAGATGCTGCGCGGAAAGAAGGGGACGAAAGTGGTCGTGAGCGTGAAGCGAAAAGGCGAGAAGGAAGACCTGACCTTTCACATCACGAGGGATAAGGTGCCACTGAAGAGCGTGACGGTCGGTTACCTATTGGACCCGACGACCGGGTATGTGCGCATCACCCGTTTCAGCGAGACAACCAAGAAAGAGTGGAACGAGGTCATCAAGGGACTGAAGAAGCAGGGAATGAAGGACATTGTCATAGACTTGCGCGGGAATGGCGGCGGTTACTTACAGATGGCGACAGCGATAGCGGATGACTTTTTGGACGGGAAGATGGACATTGTAAGAACCAAGGGACGTGTTCTGAACATCGTGTATCACAGCAGTGCGGGCGGAAGCATGAAGGATGCGAAGGTAGCCGTGTTGGTGGATGAGTACACGGCAAGCGCAAGCGAGATATTGAGCGGAGCGTTGCAGGATTGGGACAGGGGCGTGGTGGTAGGTCGCAGAACTTTCGGGAAGGGATTGGTGCAACAACAGATAAAACTAAATGACGGAAGCCTGATGCGCGTGACGGTGGCAAGGTATTACACGCCGTCGGGACGATGCATTCAAAAACCATACGAAAATGGAATCGAAGCGTACAAGTCAGATGCGGAAGAAAGGATGAAGCACGGGGAACTGACGAATGCGGATAGTGTGAAGTTGGCGGACTCGTTGCAATATAAAACAATGGTAAAAGGGAGAACCGTGTATGGTGGCGGAGGCATCATGCCAGACGTGTTTGTTCCCGCAGACACGACATTGAACTCCAAATATCTGTCGAACGTTGTCGCCAAAGGTGTCTTGAACACTTACAGTACCATTGTGGCGGAAGACAGGGAAAGGAATTATGCGGAAAGATATGGCACGCTGAAACGGTTTGAGGTGGAAATGGAGGTAGATGACAACATGCTGAACGGTTTGCGAGCGGAGGCCGCGGAGGAGGAAGTGACTTGTACGGACGAGGAGTGGGAAAGGGCGAAGGAGAAGAGCCGAATGTTTTTGAAAGCCTTGATAGCGCGTAGGATATGGGGTGAAGAGGGATATTACACCATCGTGAACGACCAAGACGAGACCGTGAAGAAGGCAGTGGAAGAATTAAGAGGTCAAAAATAGAGAATGCAAAATCGTATATATATAGTGGGGTATATGGGTTGCGGGAAATCGACCGTGGCCAGGATAGTCGCGCGACGATTGGGGTGGGAAATGATAGATATGGACAAGCGCATAGAAAGTCGTTTCAGGCAGACAATCAACGAAATATTCGCCACGAGGGGAGAGTCCGGATTCAGGAAAATGGAAAGGAACATGCTTGAAGAAGTGTGCGGGATGGAGAACGTGGTGATTTCGACCGGTGGCGGAACACCATGTCAAAGTGATAATATGGAAGTGATGCTGGAAACAGGGAAGGTGGTGTATTTGCGCATGAGTGCGGAATCGTTGGCAAAACGATTGATTGTGACGCACGGAACGAGGAACCGTCCGATACTGAAGGGGAAAAGCGAGGAGGAACTGCATGCTTTCATAGAAGAGCAGTTGGCGAAGCGCAAGGCGTATTATGAGAGGGCAACGCACGTCATGGACACAGACGGCAACAGCGCGGAAGAAACAGCCACTGCGGTGATAAACATTACCCAGGAAGCATGAAAGATCGGCAAGACATAAGAGACTTGAGCCGCAAGGAGATAGATGAGAAGAAGTGGAACGCCGTGTGTCGGAGAAGCGGTTTGCCGTATGGACAAACATGGTGGTTAGACATCGTTGCGGAAGGGTGGCACGGACTGGTGGAAGGAGACTATGAGGCGGTGATGCCGTATTGGGTGAAGAAGGCGGGTGTGGTGCGTTATATCATGCAACCGCCACTGACACAGCAGTTAGGCGTGTTTGGAGAAACGAAAGACGAGGCGGCGTTTTATGAGAAACTGCCATGCCGCAGTTTCGTGATGCAGACAAACGAGAAGAATGAAGCCGGGAAATACAGTCGTGAGGCGAGGAGAAATCGCGTTCTGAGTTTGACAGAAAGGTATGAAACGATAGCGCGAGGATATTCGGAGAACGCTCGAAGAAACATAAGGAAAGCGAAATCGAACGACGTTCGCGTGGAGGAAGGAAAAGACGAAAAGAAAAATTTCCAATTCTATCAGCAAGAAAATGATCATGTGGCGAACGAAAGGGAGACGAGGCTATTGGTAAACCACATTGTGAAAGAAGGGAAGGGGAAATGGATTGTCGCAAGAAGTGGAGAAGGTGAGGTGCTGTCGGAGGTTCTGTTGGTTGACAGCGGAGAGGGACGATTGGTCTATCTGATAGCCGCCACGTCGGGAACGGGGAAGCGAATGGGTGCATCGGCAGCCGTGGTAGATTGGATAGTGAGGAAGTATGCCGGTAGTGGCAGGGAGTTGGATTTCGAGGGTTCGATGTCAGCGGGCGTGGATAGGTTTTACGCCGGTTTCGGTGCTGAAGAGCGGACGTATCATGAAGTGGCACGTTGCCACCCGAAATGGATTGGGGGCGTAAAAAGAGCCTTGGAAGGGTGGATTAGAAAATTCCGATAAGGTGGAGGAAGAGAATGGAGACAAAGATTGGTGCGACAAAGCGAATGAGGAATCGGATGATTTTGAAGTAGAAAGGTTCGTGGTCAGCGTTGTTGGTAAGTTGTGCATGCAAGATGCGTTTGGGCATGATCCATCCGGCAAAGAGCACGATGAGGAGACCGCCAATTGGCAACATGATGTTGGAGGAGACATAGTCGAAGATGTCGAAAACGGACATGTCGAAGAACGTAAGTGAAGGCGCTCCCGTGAGTGAGAGCGCACAGATGCCCCCGGTGCAGGTCATGGTGAGGAAGATGAGGATGGCGGCCTTGCGACGCTGAATGTGCAGTTCCTCGCTGACATAGGCGGTAACGACTTCGAGCAAGGACACTTGAGAAGTGCTGGCGGCAAGGAAAACCAAGAGGAAGAAGAGGATGGCGAGGAATTGTCCTCCTACGATTTTGGAGAAGACCGCAGGCATGGTGATGAACAGAAGTTCCGGACCTGCGGAAGGGTCGATGCCAAAACTGAAAACGGCAGGGAAGATAGCCAAGCCAGAGATGATGGCTACGATGGTGTCGAAGGAAACGATGAAAAGTGCCGTGCGTGGCAGGCGTTGTGATTTGGGCATATAGGCAGAATAGGTGAGCATGGCACCCATGCCGAGTGAGAGGGAGAAGAATGATTGCCCCAGTGCCTTCAGAACGGTTTGGAATGTGATTTTGGAGAAATCGGGGTAAAAGAGGAATTGCAGCCCTTTGTAGGAATCAGGAAGGAAGAAGATGGAGTTGACCGCCAAGATGATGAGGAGCAGGAGGAGAATGGGCATGAGATATTTGTTGAACTTCTCTATGCCATTGGAAACTCCGCCGATAATGACAGCGGTGGCGATGACGAGAGTGGCTTCGCTCCAAAGAACAAGTTGGGTGCCGTTGCTGAGCAGATGCCCGAACGTCCCTTTGATGTCGGCGGCAGACATGTCGGCAAAGGCGTTGACGATGGAAAGTTGCAAAAACTTGAGCGACCAGCCGCCCACGACCATATAGAACGAGTCGATGACGTAGGCGGTGGCGACGCCAAGAAAGCCGATGAGAAACCAAGGTCCGGAGGAAATGTTACGGAAAGCCCGCATGGCATTGCATCGCTGAGACCGTCCGATGGAAAACTCGGAGAGCATGAGCGGCATGGAAATGAGGAGTGAGACGAAGAGGTAGATAATCAGGAAAGCAAAGCCACCATTGTCGCCCGCAAGGTATGGGAAACGCCAGATGTTGCCAAGTCCCACCACGCTACCAGCCACAGCAGCGAAAGTTCCGATTTTAGTATTGAATGTGCCTTGTGCCAAAACGATGGCAAATCTACAAAAATATTGGTAACTTTGCGTTTTCGTGTGGAAGTAATGGCGTGGAAGCATGTTGAGGACAAAAAGAACAGGAACAACATGGTCAGGACAGTTGTAATGACGATAGTGGCAGTAGCCATGAGCATGGCGTTGAGAGCACAAGAAGAAGCCGCTCCGGTCGTAGAAAGGTATGATTACGTGAAATCCTTAACGGACAACAGTAAATCGAACGGCAAGATAGAGTTGAATCAGGATGAGCGCATAGCGACCTTGGTGGAAAAGTGTCAGGCGTATGCTCGTGAGAATGTGAAAATGAACCAAGTGGCAGGTTGGCGCGTGCAGATGTTCAGCAGCAACCAACAAGGCACCTCAAAGACACAAGCAGAAGCGGTGAAGGAACAAGTGGAGGCAAGGTATGGCAATCTGCCCGTATATGTGACATGGCAATCGCCATTTTGGAAAGTGAGGGTGGGTGACTGCACGAGCAACGTGGAGGCACAATCGTTGAGGGAGGCGTTGAAAGAGTCGTTTCCTGAGATGGCGAGTGAGATTTATATCGTGAAGGACAAAGTGAACGTTCCTGAATAGAAAAAAAGAAACAGCATGGAAGACAACAGACTGGTAGCGTCGGAACCCATCACCGAGCATACGAAAGAGATGGCGCAGCAGTATAGGCGCATCTTGGAAATGATAGGCGAAGACCCAGAGAGAGAAGGTTTGGTGAAGACCCCCGTGAGGGCGGCAAAGGCGATGGAATTCTTCACGTTGGGATATAAGACGGACGCGGCGGAAATCATCAAGGGAGCGATGTTCAAGGAAGATTACAGGCAGATGGTGATTGTGAAAGACATTGATTTCTACTCGTTGTGTGAACATCACTTGTTGCCCTTCTATGGAAAGGCTCATGTGGGTTACATACCGAACGGTTACATCACGGGGTTGAGCAAGATAGCGCGCGTGGTGGAGGTGTTCGCTCGCCGCCTTCAGGTGCAAGAACGTTTGACAACACAGATTAAGGATTGCATACAACAGACGTTGAACCCATTAGGCGTGATGGTGGTGATAGAAGCCAGCCACACGTGCATGCAGATGCGGGGAATAGAGAAGATAAACAGCGTGACGACGACAAGTGACTTCACGGGAGCGTTTGAGAGCGCGAAGACGCGTGAGGAGTTCATGAACCTGATTCAGAACAAGGCTTGACACGAATCAAGAGGAGTTTTTTTGAAAAAATGGCATAAGAATTGTATATTTGCGAATAGTAACACAACAAATAACCAAAATCAGCAAACTATGAAAACAATTAAATTGATTCTCGCAGCCGCCATGATGATGGGAGGCGTAACGGTAAACGCACAAAGCGTGGTGATGGAAGAAAACTTCCAAGGCTTTACGGAACAAGGATGGCGTGCCGGAGCGGACACGTTGGCATGCGGCAAGAAGAAGACCAATTCGAAGACGAATTTGAAGATTAGCAAGGTGTACGGAGACGTGAAGGTGACCTACGGGTTGAAGGCATCGGCAGTGACTCCAACTTGCGAAGCGAAGAAGAGCCCTGCGAACGTAAGCGCAGGATATGTGGAAGTGAACAAGAAAGAGGGTTGCGAATTGAGCATAGGCGCTTTCCCTTACGTATCGAAGATAGAGGTAGGAGCGAGCGCGACGGGTGACATGCGCGGCTATGCGTTGATGAAATCGACGGACGGCGGCAAGACTTGGAGCAAAGTGGGTGAGTATATAGGTGCGAAGAGCGAGGGTCAAGACGCTCAATACGGATTCAACCACACGATTAACGTGAATGCTGCAAACGTCACGTTGAAGTTCGTGCCTACGCCATGCGGTAAGGAAGAGCCAGAGAACCAAACGTTCCGTATTCACGACATCAAGGTTTACGGAAAATAATTTTTTTGAGAAAAGAAAGATAAAGAAAAGGACAGTCGTCGGGCAAAGGAAAGCGCGACGACTGTCGTGTTAAATGGGTGAAAAAAAACACATGGAATCATGAAGAAAACAGGAATAGCAATAGCCTTGGCATTGGCGACGCTGACCTTGAGTGCCGCTGAGAAGGAGGTGAAGACGAAAGCCAAGGAGGTGACCATCTTCAAGAACGGAGCTCAGGTGCAACGCCAACAAACGGTAGCCTTGGAAAAGGGTGAGACGACGTTGCGCTTCACGGGTCTGTCGCCATATTTGAAGGCAAACAGCGTGCAAGTGAACGCGAAGGGAAACTTGACCATCCTGTCGGTGAAAGGTGATAAGAATTATATCAGCGAAGCGCAGAAAAACAAAAACACCGAGGCGTTGACGAAGCAAAAAGAGGAGATAGACAGGCAGATAGCCAATCTGAATGTCAAGAATAAGGTTGCGGATGAGGAGAGGGAGTTTATCAGTAAGAACCGTCGTGTGACGGGGACAGACGCAATGGTGAATATGGCGGTATTGAAACAAGCGAACGACTACTATCGTGAACGTCTCA
This sequence comes from Paludibacteraceae bacterium, assembly GCA_017446585.1. Taxonomy (GTDB): domain Bacteria; phylum Bacteroidota; class Bacteroidia; order Bacteroidales; family Paludibacteraceae; genus UBA4363. Next base: position 58,447 of record JAFSQL010000006.1, on the reverse strand, counting down.
CCGCCCTGCTGACGGAGAAGAACGCGAACGACGCGGAGATAGAACGCTTGAAGAAACAAAAGAAACAGATAGAACAACAGATTGCGGAGGCGGGCCAGACTTCAGACCAAGCGACAGGAGAAATAGAGGTGAAGGTGGTGTCGAACAGTGCCCAAAACGCCGTGTTTGACCTGTCGTACTATGTGGGTAACGCATCATGGACACCTATCTATGACATTCGTGTCAAGAACGTGCAAGAACCCGTGGCGTTGGATATCAAGGCGGAGGTGAGTCAAAACACCAAGGAGGAGTGGAAAGATGTGAAGTTAACGTTGTCAAGCGCTAATCCGACACAGGGCGGAACGGCTCCCGTGCTGACTCAATGGGAGTTGAGGGATAGGAACGAGATAAGGGTGCGCGGGGCGAATGTCTATCACGCGCCAGCGGAGCCAAAGTTGATGATGTCGTCAAAGCGGTCAATTGTCGCTACCGTGGAGGGAGACCCGTTGGCAGATGTCGCTGTTGGACCGGAGGTGACAATTCAGGAGCAAACAACGGCGGTAGAGTACGCCATAGAAACCAAATACAGTTTGCCATCGGGAGAGAAGAACACGACGGTGACCATCGGTCAACAGTCGTTGGCGGCAACGTATGAATATGTGGCGATTCCGAAATTGGAAAATGACGTGTTCCTGACCGCCCGAGTGGCAGACTGGGAGAAACTGCAGTTGCAGAGTGGCAAGGCGAACCTCTTCTTTCAGAACACGTATGTAGGGCAAACTTATATTAACGCCAAGGCGACAACAGACACGTTGTCGTTGTCGCTGGGCAGAGACAAGAGCGTTGCCGTGAGCCGCGTGCAAGAGGAGAAGATGACGGGAAAGAAAACGTTGAGTGATAAGGTGACGGTGACACGCGGGTGGAAGATGACCGTGAAGAACAACAAGTCGGTTGCCATAGACTTGACGCTGAAAGACCAACTGCCTAAAAGCACATACTCGGATGTCGTGGTGACAGAAGAGAATACGGACGGAGCAAGTGTGAACAAGACGACAGGCGAGGTGGCGTGGAAGTTGCACCTGAATGCGGGTGAAAGCGTTTCGAAAAGTTTTTCTTATAAGGTCAAGTATCCGTCATCAAGGAACATTGATGTTCAGTAACGAATTGACTAAGAGATAAAAAAATAGCAAGCCTTTCTGAAAAGAAAGGCTTGCTTTGGTTATGAAGGGGATTTAGGAGTTTTTCTTGGAGGGTATTAGTTCAAAGAGATGGTGAGATTAGGTGAAGTCTTGACGGTGACGGTGGCGGCGGAAGAAGTGGCGGTGGTGGTGTAGGAGTCGCAGGTGGTCACGACGCGGTATTGCGTGGAACCGGTGGCGGAGGTGGAAGGGGTGTAGGTGGCGTTGGTAGCCCCGTCGATGTCTTCCCACGAGTCTCCATCATAATACTGCCATTTCTGGGCGTTGTGTCCCGAGCCAGTGAAGGAGAGGGCGGTTGCGACGTCATCCTTGCAGTAGTTGGCGGAAGAAGGAGAAGCGGAGATGGAAGGGGCGCAAGCGGCAGCATTGATGGTGAAATCCTTAGAGACGGTTCCTCCGCAGTAATCGCCATTGGCGGCGATTGTGGCGGTAATAGTGGCAGAACCCGCGGCGACAGGGGTTACGACACCGCTGCTGTTGACCGTGGCTTTCGCTGGCGCACTGCTGGTCCATGTGATGGCGCCTGAACTTCCGTCTTTGTTGACAACTGGGGTGGAAGAATTGCCTCCGCCCACGGTGAGGGTAGTTGACGTGTAGTCCGTGGAGAAAGTCGGGGTGATGGAGTTACAGGAGATTGTGAAGTTGGCAGTTGCTGTTCCAGAGCAGTATGTGCTTGCTGCTGCAACTGTCGCTGTCACGGTTGCAGTACCTGCGTGAACACCTGTGACGATACCGTCTTCATCAACCGTGGCGCAACCAGAAGGGGTGGCAGTCGTAATGGCGTAAGTGACAGCACCGCTACCTGTGTTGCCTGTGACGGTTGGCGAGCCGGAAGAACTGCCACCGATGGCAAGCGTCGTTCCTCCAACGCTCGCATATGACAGTGATGGCGTGATGGAGGTGCAAGAAGAAGAATAGGTTACAACTAACTGAGAGATTGTAACAGCTCCTCCGTTATTCTTCAAAGAAACTGTTTGGGTAGCAGGACTAATTGTGATAGTATAAACAGATCCAGAACGGGTACAGCTCGTGCAATTTGTGATATTACTACTAGTATATCTATTGTTAGTCCCAGACATAGTTAATTCAATGGATGATATAGTGTTGCCTGTTCCTGCATTTATGGTAAATGTTTTATTAGAACCAGAAGCATAAAGATTATTGCTGCTGATAGTTAATCCGCCTTTATCAACAGAAACAGGACCACTGCTTGCAGCAGGCGTTGTATCAGTGAAACCAGACAATGTCGCCGTTGCTCCCCATGCCGTGACGGAGCAGAGGAGGGTAGTTAATAATGTCAATAAGATTTTTCTCATAATAATAGGTGTTTGTTTGTTGTATGCATGTATAGCGTTTGTCGCGAGGAGCGACAAGAAAAAAGGAAGGAATAGACGCAGTCATGTCCAAAAGAGTGGACATGACGCATCGGGTCACCGCAAGGGCGGTGACGAACATGAAATCAGACTAACAAGTCCGCGTCAGAATGTGGTGAATGGAAGCGGGGAAGCAGAAAAATCCCGCAGAAACCGAAATGAACGGCGGGCGCGGCGTGTGCACGCGCGAAGATGAATGAAAGCATAATTTTTTCTCCTAATGATAGTGTGTGTGGATGTTCGGATGAGGTCGGGAAGTCACCTTCGGGACAACACAGAACATCGCAGTGTTGCCGCAAATATAGTGGAATGTTTTGAAGATGAGCGTGTTTTTTTAGTTAAATTTGCAAGAAAGGCAAGGAAAACAAGTCTTGAAAAGAAACGAGAAAATGGGTATCGAGGCATCAGAAAAAGAAAGGGTTAGCGAACGTAGAAGACGGCTGACGGAAGCGATGGAAAGGAACGGGGTGTCGGCAATGGTCATTCCGACAGCGGATGAGAATTTGAGCGAATATGTGGCAGAGCATTGGAAGACGAGGCGCGCGTTGAGCGGCTTCACGGGCAGCGCGGGGACGCTCGCCGTGGTGAGCGCGGCAGGGTCGAAAGAAGGCGAGGAGGCGTGGGCGTTGTGGACAGACAGCCGATATTATCTGCAAGCGGAAGCACAGTTGGAGGGAACAGGCATAGAACTCATGAGGGATGGAGAGGAGGGCGTGCCGAGCGTATGGGCATGGCTGACGGAGAAGGTGAAGGCGGGTGGAAAGGTGAGCCTGCCATGGGCACTGATGAGCGTGAGGGAGTGGATGGAAGCGAAGCGAGGGTTGAAAGGCGTGGAGACGGAGACGGGGGCGTATGAACAAATGGTGGATGAGGCTTGGATGGAGAGACCGGGGAGACCGACGGGGAAGGTGGTGGAATATGACGTGAGGTATGCCGGCGAGAGCAGGGAGCAGAAGATGGAAAGGGCGCGAAAGCGATTGAGAGAAGAAGGCGCGGAAGCCTTGCTGACGGCGGCGACGGACGAGGTGGCGTGGCTGCTGAACCTAAGGGGAGGTGACGAGCCGTACACACCCACGTTCGCGGGAACAGTGTTGCTGACGCAAACGGGGTACACGCTCTACACGGACCATGAGGTGGCAGAAGGAATAGAGGCGAAGCGGATGGCGGCAGTGAAAGAGGACTTGAGAGCGTGGAGCGGCGGAAAGATAGCCATGGACATCAATAAGACACCCGCCGCCCTGCGGGCAATGGTGAAGGCGGCGAATGTGAAAATGGCGGGGTCGGTGGTTGGAGCGATGAAGGCGGTGAAGAACGAGACGGAGATAGAAGACACGAGACGGACGATGGAGACGGATGGTGTGGCATTGGCGCGACACTGGAAGTGGATGGAGGAAACGAAAGAGGAGATGACGGAAATGAGCGTGGCGGAGAAGTTGCACGAGTTGAGAAGAGAAGCGGGAGGAGCGATGTATAAGAGCGAGAGTTTCGAGACCATAGCGGCATGGAGGGAACATGGCGCCATCGTGCACTATAGCGCGACGGAAGAGACGAACTCCAAGATAGAGGGAGAAGGGTTGCTGCTGATAGACAGCGGAGGTCAGTATCTGATGGGAACGACGGACGTGACGCGAACGTATGTGAGAGGGGAAGTGGATGAGGAGACGAGAAGGGACTTCACCTTGGTGCTGAAAGGACACATAGGCGTGGCGATGTCAAGGTTCCCGAAGGGAACGGCGGGAAGAGAGTTGGACGTGATAGCCAAGCAACACTTGTGGGCAGAGGGGAAGGATTATGGTCACGGAACGGGTCACGGCGTGGGTCACTACCTATGCGTGCATGAGGGACCGCAGCGAATAGGCAAGAAGGGGACGGTGGCAATGGAGGCAGGAATGGTTACGAGCAACGAGCCGGGATATTACAAGGCAGGGCGATATGGCATAAGGCACGAGAATCTGACGCTGACGGTGGCGGACGAAAAAGAGGGATGGCTCAAGATGGAGACACTGACGTTGTGCCCCTTTGACGCAAAGGGCGTGGAGACGGAAATGCTGACGAGGGAAGAAAAGGCATGGCTGAAGGCGTATCACGAAGAAATAATCAGGCGGCTGCAGCCAAGGCTGACGAAGGAAGAAGCGGCATGGCTGAAAGAAAAATGCGAACCTTTCCTATTCGGGCAGGAGTGACAAAAGTCGATGCCGGCGCGTGACGTAGTGACAGAAGAGGACTTCGCCAAGAGCGGAGAGCGTGAGGGAGGCGCAGGAAACAAAAAGCGAGGACGTGAAGAAGTAAGCCAAGAAGAAAAGTACCAACCAAGAGCAGAAGGCGACCAGTTGGTTGGCGGAGACAAAACGGGAGCGGTCGGTGGGCGTGAAAACGAAGTGGACGTAGCCATCGACAACGAACCAGGCGAAAATGGTAGGCGCGAGGATGAGTGAGAGCGGGAAGGCGGGGAAGAGCGGCTTGCCACCGAGGAAGAGCGTGAGCGGATAAGCAAGAGCGATGACAACGAGCGTGATGGCGACGCCAATGAGAAGTTCGGCACGGAGGAGACGACGGACGGCACGTCGGCGGATGTCACGCCACACCTCGGGGAAGAGAGCGGCATTGATGTTTTTGGCAAGGTAGCGCGGAATGTTGATGATCTTGGAAGCGAGGTCAAGAATGGCAAGTTGGCGCATGCCAAAGAGCGCGCCCACGAGGAAGTGGAGCGTGTTGAGCTTGAGCGACGAGAACCAGATGTCAATGAAGTAAGGCGTGGAGACACGGTAGCAGTTCCAAACATCGGAGAAAGAGGGACGGCGGAGGCGAATGCCGTCATGAAGGAGCATGTAGGCAAAGGCAAAGAGGCTGCCCACGAAGGTGGTGCCGATGACTATTGCCATGAAGGTGAGGTTGTCGTCAGGCGCACGCACAAGGACGAACGTGAGGGGAACGGACAGCGCACGGACGGCAAGCGAGACGGAGGAAGAGACACGCATGCGCTTGGTAGCCTGAAAGTACCAAACGGGGTGGAGCAGTTCGTTGATGATGACACACCAAGCGAGGAGGAACAAGAGGAGGTGGGAGTGGATGACGGGAACGAAAAGAGCGAGCGGCAAGAAGACGAGGAAACAAGCGAGCACGAGCAGGAGTTGCGCCGTGAAAACCGTGGACACGACAGAAGAGAGAGCGGAGCGACGGGAGGCGAGGTCAGGCAGGTTCAGAGCGGAGACGACACGTTGGCTTGCCGGAAGGTGGAAGCCGTAGGTGCAGAGCATGGAGGGGTAGGTGGCGATGACGACAGCGAAGGCATAGAGACCATAGTTTTCGGCACCGAGGATGCGAATGACAAAGGGGTAGAGGATGAGCCCGATGAGCGAACCGAAGACGTTAGCCGCCGATAGGAATCCGAAATTCTCAAGCACGCGAGAGTGGTAGAGCCTAAGGAAGAGGCGTCGTATGTCAGTCCTTATAGTCATTGATGGCATCGACGTAGTGAAGGGCGAGCGTGAGGTTGCGAGAAGCGTCTGTAAGCGTCTTGACCTGTCGCGCCGGAATGCCAGCCCAAAGCGTAAAAGGAGGAATGACGGTCCCAGCAAGGACTACCGCCCCAGCCGCCACGACACTGCCCTTGCCAACATGAACATTGTCGAGCACCGTGGCGTGGATGCCGATGAGGCAGTCGTCATCGATTTGCGCCCCGTGGACGACGGCACAATGACCAATGGTGACACGATTGCCGACGCGCGTTTCGGACAAGCCGAGGGAGCAGTGGAGAACGGCACCGTCCTGAACGTTGGAGTCGTCGCCAATGACTATCTTGCCCACGTCGCCCCGCAGGACAGCGGAAAACCAAACGGAGGAGCGGTTGCCGATGGTGACATCGCCAATGACTGAGGCGTTGTCGGCAACGAAAGCCGAAGGGGCAACGCAAGGAGAACAGTCACGAAAGGTCCGGAGCATGGGAAGAAGAGAAATGGAAGATTACTTGCCGAGGTCAATGGGGAGTTCGTCTTCGCCAGAGTGGATGGTCGAGTGGAAGGGACGCCCAGCGGGCTCATCAACAAGTTTGAAACGCACGATGTTTTCGAGCGTGGGCGCGTCAATCTTCTTGGCGATGATTTTCTTGTCGGCATCGAGCAGGTAGAGTCCCGGCGTGGAGGAGGTGTCGAAGAAAGTCCAGTAGTAAGATTCACGTTGAGGATCCCAAACGTTGATCCAGTCGTAAAGGTTGTTGTTTTTCATGAAATCGTCCCACTCCTTGGTGTCTTGCAGCAGATAGACAGCCACGACTTGAAATCCCTTGTCGTGCCAGCGGGTGAAGATGTCGTGGACAAGGGGAGTCATCTTTTGGCAATGTCCACAGGTAGGCTCGTAGAAGAAGAGGAGCGTGAGAGGCGCCTTGACATCGTGGAGGAAGAGTTGTCGATTGTCACGTAGGCGGAGAGGAAGGTTGGCAGCGGTCATGCCGAGTTGGTTGAAGCGAACCTTGCGGTATTCGCTTTCGACATTGGATTGGAGCGTGGAATCGGTCCAATAGGCAAGGTGGGTGAGGTAATAGCGTTCGGCAATTTGCGCGAAGAGCATGTCCATGCCCATGATTTTGCTCTTGACAGAGTAATCTATGATGCGGTTGGTCATGATGTCGAAGCAGACGCTGTCAGGTCGGGAACGCTCGATGAGGTCAATGGCGGCTGGCGTGATGCTGTCAGGGATTTGAACCAAGGTCTTGTTGAGGAACTGGTCAAGTTTGCGATGCAGTTGATTGAAACGCCAAGAGCGCGGGTCGGCAAGATTGTAGTTGTCGAAGAAATGCTGCTTGGCATATTCGTAACGGCGAAGTCGCATGGCTTGGGTGGTGTCGGAATTCAGGAGTTCGGCAGGGAATTTGGGTTCGATGAGCGCCTTGACAAAGAGGCCGAGCGTGCGACCATCGAAGCGGCGAATGAGATCTTGCTGGTAGTCTTCAACTTGCTTGTTGAGCTGGTCAATCTGCTCGGTGAGTTTTTGTCGTTGTTTGGAGTTTTCGGGAAGTTCACGGCGTTTGTTGAGGAGTTCGGCTTGGACGGTACGTTTCTGCGTGATGAAGACACCAAAGTTGATGAACGCCTCGGACTGCGGGTCGCCATGGACGGAGAAGGACTCGATGGCGTTCTTGGTAGTGTCGGAAACGGAGAGTTCGAGATTCTGGTTTTCGCACAGCAAGAACTCGTAGTAGCGGCTGGCATTGAAAAAGAGGAGGTAGAGACCTTCGTCCAACTTGTCGGGGAGGGAGACTTGTCCGTAGCCCTTGTCGTTGAGGTGGATGGTGTCGTGGCTATAGATCTTGTCGGCAAGGTAGCCAGCAATGATGGCATCGCTGTTGGCGAACTGCGGAGCCCGAACGGTGAAGGTGCGTCCAGCAGTAGCCGCCATGGAAAAGACGGAGCAGAGGAGCAGTAGCGGAAGAAGTAAACGTTTCATGTCCAAAAGAGAAATTAAGGAACAAAGGAAAACAAAACGGAGCAAAGATAATCCTTTTTTATAAGAGGTGTAGATAGAAAGGCGAGAGCAATTGGGAATAGGCGGAAGAAAAGGAACCGTCGGCATCGCGAACGTCAAGGCGAGAAAAAGAAGGAGAGGAGGGGGTGAGAGAGAAAGAAAGGAGGACGCGCTTGGGCGACGGGCGGCGGGGTGAGGTGAAGACGCTGACACAAGAAATGAGATTCAAATTGCTTGCCAAAGTGAGGGCGTGGCTCTGAAGTTCGGCGGGGAGAATGAGAGAGAGAATGCCGTCGGGGGTGAGCAGACGGGGAGTAAGGGTGAAAATCTGTCGCAAAAGTCCGTCGGAGTCATGGCGCGCCGTTGCACGGCGAGAGTCGGGATCCACAAGAGACTGGGATGATGGTTGAAAATAAGGAGGGTTGGAAACGATGGCTTGGAAAAGCGTTCCGGAACGAATGGCGGAACGGGCAAAGAGGTCAAAGGCGGAGTGGAGGACGGAGATGCGTGAACGAAAGGGGGAGAGCGCAACGTTTTCGGTGGCTTGGCGGACGGAATCGGGGTCGATGTCAATGGCGGTCAGCGTGGCTGACGGAAACCGCTGCGCAAGCATGAGAGCAAGTACTCCCGTTCCCGTTCCGATGTCGAGCATGCGTGTGGCGTTGGGAGGGGAAGGAGCCCAAGATCCGAGCAGGCAGGCATCGAACCCCACCTTCATGGCACAAGAAGATTGGAAAACGGAAAACTGTTTGAAACGGAAGTGGTCGTTAGACACGGGGTCAACTGTTCTTTTTTGCCAAGAGGTAGAGGCCGTGGTAGTGCTCGAGAACGGCTTTGGTATTGTGCGCGAAATCGCCATTCATCATCCAAGAATAGTAAGAAGGGTCTTCGTCAAAGACACGTGCAAGGAACTTGCCCTTGTGCTTGCCGAAGTTGACAATGACCTTCTTGTTCTTGTCGAAAAGGAACCGACCGGCGAAGTCAACGTTGTCGTTGTAGCGCGAGTGGGACGCGAGCGTCTCGATGTCGTTGGAGAGGTCGTCGTATCGTTGGATTTGGGCGAGCAGCACGTCGTAGGTGGCTTGGGTGTCAGCCAGGGCACTGTGAGCGTTATCAAAGTCGGCACCGTCGCAGTAGAAACGATGGGCGGCAACGAGCGTGCGCGGTTCGTGCTTCATGAAGATGGCTTGCGCATCGATGAGTTTGGCGTTCTCAAGATGAGGGTTGACTCCCGCCCGATGAAACTCCTCGTCAAGCATAGGGACATCGAATTTGTTGCTGTTGTAGCCAGCGAGGTCAACACCCGTGAACACTTCTGCCAGTTGCGGAGCCAATTGCTTGAACGTAGGGCAGGACGCCACGTCTTCGTCCGTGATGTGGTGGACCGCTGTGGCTTCGGGCGGAATGGGGCGTTCGGGATTGATGCGCATGCAGTCACGCTGCTCGGAGCCGTCGGGAAGGATTTTGATGAAAGAAAGTTCGACAATGCGATCGTTGAGAAAATCGACACCAGTCGTCTCGAGGTCAAAAAACACGAGCGGACGTTGCAGATTGAGTTTCATGAATCAGAACGGTTAGTAGTCAAGAATCATAGGCATGAGCAGCATGAGGATGTCCTCGCCCTGCTTGTTGGTCTCGGGGAGAATGATGGCGGCACGGTTAGGGTCGGCGATTTGGAGGAGAACGTTGTCAGACTCAATGTTCTTGAAGATTTCGATAAGGTAGGAGGCTTTGAATCCGATGGAGAGCGGGTCGCCAGAGTATTGGCAAGCGACGGTCTCGGTAGCCGAAACGCTCTTCTCGAAATCCTGGGCGGAGAGGACAACCCTGTCGTTGGAGATGTCAAGCTTGACCATGTTGGACGCTTCGGCAGAGTAGAGGGAGGTGCGACGGAGCGCAGCCATGGCAGCGAGGCGGTCGATGGAGAGCGTGAAAGGGTTGTTCTTAGGGATGACAGCGTCGTAGTTAGGGTATTTGCCTTCAACTTGACGGCTGTACATGGTGTAGTTGAGCAGTGAGAACTGCATCATCTTGTCATCATATTGAATGGAGACGTTGTCGTTGTCCTTGGAAAGGAGAGACTGGAGAATGATGGCCGGTTTGCGCGCGAGGATGAAGGAGTTGCCAGCAGGGCATGAGTTGTCCTCGACACGGTAGCGCACAAGTTTGTGAGCATCGGTAGCCACGAAGTTGATGCCGGAGTCGTTGTTGTCAACGAAGATGCCCGCCATGACAGGGCGGAGCTTGTCGTCAGGAGCGGCAAAAATGGTCTTGGTGATGGCATCGAGGAGCGTGGAAGAAGGAATAGGGAACTGAGCCGTAGGGTTCTGAACCATGGAGAGCTCAGGGTATTCAGAACCGTTGACACCGCCAAGGTTGTAGTTTCCGGAGGCAGTGGTGATGCGCACTTGGAAGTTCTGGTCGTCCACCTCGATGTCCAGCGGCTGGTCAGCAAATTCGCGAAGGGAGTCGGTGAGACGCTTGGTGTCGATGGCAACGGAGATTTGACCTTCGGAGGAATTGAGCGGGAGGGTGGTGACGATGGTGGTCTCGAGGTCGGAAGCGGTGAGGGTGAGTTGTTGATCCTTGACAGTGAAGAGGATGTCGGACATGATTTCGAGCGTATTTTTGGAGGCGATGACGCGGCTGATGGTTTGCACGCGGTCGAGGAGGTCGGCACTGGAGACGTTGAATTTCATGATGGTATCTTGTTTTTGTTATTGTTTAATGCGTATAATAGAATTAAGGTATGGTGACAAAGGTAACGTTTTTTTTGGTTAGAGGGGAGGGTGGCTTCCATACTTTTTTCAGGAGCGCGCGTAGCGTCGGCGACGGAGAAGGAAGAAGGCGAACGCAAAGCCCAAGAGGAGCAAGGCGGGCAGGGCGACATTGAGTATTTGGAAGGCAAGTCGATGTTTGATGGTTTCCGTCTTGTTGAGCATACGGAGTTTGAATTGTCGCGAGCGCAGTTGCAGCCATCCATTGTCGTCGGTGAGGAAGAGGACGGAGTTGAGGATGAAGTCACGATTGCCGTATTCGCGGTTGGCATAGCGGTCATAGCCCAAAGGGAGCACTTGCGGATTGGTGGCATTGCCAGCGATGTCGTTGCGGATGATTTCGCTGCAAGCGGCAACGATGATGCGAGAGCGTTTGCCACTGACGATGGTGGACGAAGGCGGATAGATGCCTTCAGGGGTCATGCGATTGGCAAAGAGGGAAGGGAAAGACCCTTCGAATGCCGCCGCCACGGGGAGGTAATGTTGTGTGAAGTAGGTTTCAGGTTCGATGTCGTAGATGGAGTTGAGATCGATTCGCGCGGGGGTTGAAATGGCGTGGGAAGCATTGCTGGTGACGAGGAGAACGGTCTTGTGAATGTCGGAATTGGAGTTGACATTGAGGTCAATGCCGCTGGTCATGTTGGCACGCACCTGAACGATGTTGCGCGTGACGGGGCTTTCGGGCGAGGCAAGCAACAGGGGACTGAAGTAGAAAGGCATGGGTTGCCAGTTGGGTGATTCGCCTTTGGGAGCCACGTTGACCGGAACTTGGACGCACTGCATGTCTTGCAGGAGCGCGGGGACGATGCGGCATCCGTATTTGAACAGCATGTCGGAAAGATTGACATCGAGCGGGATGGCAGGAGTCATGCCCGCGGTGGAGAGGCTGTCGGTCGCAAAGCGCACGCCGTCGATGAGGAAGAGCACTTTTCCGCCACGCATGATGTATTGGTCAATGATGTATTTGTCGGTTTCAGAGAAAGGCAGTTTGGGTCCCGCTATGATGATGGCCTTGTAGGGCGAGAGGATGTTGGGGTCGAGCGAAAGGGCACCACGATCGACTTGAAAATATTTGCTAAGCGCCACGCTTGCGTCGTAAACCTGTTCGGGAGCCAGTTCGCCATGGCCTTCGATGAAGGCGATTTTTTCGACAGACTTCTGCGCCTTGATGCGGAGCGGGTCGGCAAAGGCGAATTCGAGATTTTCGATGGAGTGGTTAAGGTTTTCCGGTCCGCTGATGGTGGGATTGTTCTCAAGCAGACGGACGGGGACGGTGTCACCGTCATAGATGATTTCAGCCCAAGGGAAGATGAGTTTCTGGATGGACTTGCCTTGGTTGTCTTTTTCATAAACAACCGTGGGTTTCAGACCCCGAGCGGTGAGGGACTCGTAGTTTTGTTGACGTTGCTTGTCAGAATCGGCCTGGGACGGGTCGATGAAATGGATGGTCCATTGGCGGCGAGCGTAGATGCCGATTTCGTCAAGCGTCTGTTGCGTAGCCTTTTTCAGTCGCAGGAAGGAGGGGTTGAGGTCGCCATCAAGATAGACATTGACGATGACGTCCTTGTCAAGTTGACGAGCCATGGTCTTAGTGTTATCGCTGATGGAGAAACGTTTTTCGTTGGTCAGGTCAAAACGAAGTATGGTGATTTGCGCAAGCAGGTTGACGACGATGAGAACCAGAATGACGGCAAGTGCTTGTAGCCATCGGTTTTGTCGAAAAAATGAGGATAGATTCATACACATAATTAAAGAAGTACGCAAAGATAAAAAGAAATCTTGCAGTAACACCTTATGGAGGCAAAACCCAAAAAATGGGCAGGAAAACGGAAAAAGAAGCGGAGAGAAACGATTTTTTTGTAATAATTGTAAAAAAGTAGTATTTTTGCGGCTAAATCTGAAAATTTTTCAAAACATGTCGGATAGGAAGGTAGCCTTAATAACGGGAATCACAGGTCAAGACGGAAGTTACTTGGCTGAATTCTTGATAGAGAAAGGTTATGAAGTACATGGTACGTTGCGCCGTTCGTCCTCGTTCAATACGTCTCGCATAGAGCATTTGTATCTGGACGAGTGGGTTCGTGACATGAAAAAGACCAGATTGGTGAACCTTCACTGGGCTGACATGACGGACTCGTCGTCGTTGATAAGGATTATCAGTGAGATTCGTCCAACGGAGATTTATAACCTTGCGGCACAGAGCCATGTGAAGGTGTCGTTTGACGTTCCGGAATATACAGCAGAGGATGATGCCGTAGGCGTGTTGCGCTTGTTGGAGGCGGTGAGGATTTGCGGGTTGGACAAGAGTTGCCGAATATATCAAGCGTCAACGTCAGAATTGTATGGCAAGGTACAGGAAGTGCCGCAAAAGGAGACGACGCCGTTCTATCCACGTTCGCCATATGGTGTAGCGAAGTTGTATGGCTACTGGATTGTAAAGAATTACAGGGAGAGTTACGGAATGTTTGCCGTAAACGGCATCTTGTTTAATCACGAGAGCGAGCGTCGCGGTGAGAATTTTGTCACTCGTAAAATCACGTTGGCGGCAAGCCGAATCGTGCAAGGATATCAAGACAAGTTGTATTTGGGAAATCTGGACGCGCGTCGAGATTGGGGATATGCGAAAGATTATGTGGAGTGCATGTGGTTGATTTTGCAACAGGAACAGCCAGAAGACTTCGTGATAGCGACGGGAGAGATGCATACGGTGCGTGAGTTCTGTTCGTTGGCGTTCAAGGAGGCGGGCGTTGAGTTGCGATGGGAAGGAGAAGGCGTGGAAGAAAAGGGCGTTGACGTTAAGACAGGCAAGGTGTTGGTGGAAGTGGATCCGAAGTATTTCCGTCCGGCGGAGGTGGAGCAATTGCTTGGAGACCCAACGAAGGCAAAGACGCAGTTGGGATGGAATCCGAGAAAAACGACGTTTGAGGAATTGGTGCGCTTGATGGTACGTCATGACATGAAGAAAGTTAAGAAGTTGTATTTGCAGTCTCAGCAAGAGGACTAAGAGAAGCATGTTGGAGAAGACTTCGAAAATATATGTGGCAGGACACCAAGGATTGGTGGGAAGCGCTATATGGAACAACCTGAAGGCTCGAGGGTATGAGAACCTCGTGGGTCGTTCGCATAGCGAATTGGACTTGCTGGATGGTGTTGCCGTGAAGAAGTTCTTCGACGAGGAACGTCCTGATGCCGTGGTACTTGCCGCGGCACACGTAGGAGGTATCATGGCCAACTTGAAATACAGGGCGGACTTCATCTATCAGAATCTTCAGATACAACAAAACGTGATAGGGGAAAGCTATCGTCATGGCGTGAAGAAATTGTTGTTTCTGGGTAGCACGTGTATTTATCCTCGTGAGGCGGAGCAGCCGATGAAAGAGTCGAGCCTATTGACATCAGAGTTGGAGTACACCAATGAACCTTATGCGATAGCGAAGATAGCGGGGTTGAAAATGGTTGAGAGTTTCTCGTTGCAGTATGGTTGTAATTACGTAGCCGTGATGCCAACGAACTTGTATGGTCCGAATGATAATTTCCATTTGGAAAACAGCCACGTTTTGCCGGCGATGATACGAAAGGTTTATTTATCGAAGTGTCTGAACGAGGGAGACTGGACTGCCATTAAGAAGGATTTGGATTTGCGTCCCGTAGAAGGAGTGAATGGTGCGAGTGATGAAGAGACAATCGAAAAAGAGTTGAAGAAGTTTGGCATAAGCGGAGAGGCGGTGACCTTGTGGGGGAGCGGAAGTCCGATGAGAGAATTCTTGTGGAGCGAAGATATGGCAGACGCAAGCGTGCACGTGTTGCTGAACGTTGACTTCAAAGACACGTATGAGGCGGGAGCGAAAGAGATAAGGAATTGCCACATCAATGTGGGTACGGGCAAAGAGTTGTCGATTAAGGAAGTGGCAGAAAAAATTGTCAAGGAGATAGGGTTCAAAGGAGCGTTGAAATGGGATGCGACGAAGCCCGACGGGACGAAAAGAAAACTGACGGACGTATCAAAGTTGCACGGGTTGGGTTGGCATCATCAAGTGGAGATAGATGAAGGAATTCACAAACTATATGAATGGTATCAAAAGGGAATTTGCATTAATCACAAACAATAAAAAAGAGAAACAATTAACAAACAATTATTAGCAGTTATAACAGGTATGAAACGTACACTTTTGGTCGCTGCAATTTCTTTATTTGCAGTTTTGGGTGCTTCGGCACAACACTACAATCATTGGTCTTTCGCTGGCTACGTAGGTGCAGCTAACGAACGCGGTAACATGAAGGATATGTTCAAAAGAATGATGCCTTCATTCAGCCTTCGTGGCGAATATGCCGTTAGCCCAATGTTCTCGTTCGGTTTGGAAGGAAACTATGTTCCTTACAACCAAAACAAAAACTACAAGGCAACGGACATCTGGTCCACGTACTTCTATGGAAGCTTGAACTTGACGAACGCATTCATGGGCGTATGCGACAAGTTTGGTTTGTATTTCAACCTCGGTGGCGGTCCTTCTTGGGGTGGCAGCTGGGGCTTCTCAAAGACGGAGAAGAACATCACTTTGAGCGGTTTTGCCGGCTTGAGCGCAGAATGGAACTTCAGCAAGCATTTTGCATTGGCTGCAGAAGGTCGTATTCGCCCATTCGCTTCGATTCGTTATCGCGGAACGGAAGTTTCGGGTAAGGACCATCTTGAGAGAGAGGTTGCTAACTCAGTTCCAGCATTCTATGAGGCAGGTTTGTCGATTCGTTACAAGTTGGCACCATGGAAGCGTGAGGGTAACCACATGCGTAATGCGGACATGACGAAGGTTCGTCGCTTCTAAGAGAGAATTAACAACAGAATAACAACAAAGACGGCTCGGAAACTTCCGAGCCGTCTTTGTCATATCATGTCCGATGGGATGTGACAAACGTTTTGTTCGTACTTAGGGAAGAAGCGAGGAGACATCCTTGTCGTGAGAAATAAGGTCCCGGACAAGCGTAGAGGAAACGTAGGAAAGTTCAGGTTTGGAGAGAAGAATGACGGTTTCAAGCCCAAACAAGGCTCGATTGGCATCCGCCAGTGTTTTTTCTTGCTCAAAATCAATGGTGGTGCGGGCACCTCGAAGAAGGACTTGCGCTCCAACTTGTTTTGCAAAATCGCCAGTTGTTCCCTCATAGGAAGTAACCGTGACATTGTCAAGTTGTAACGCTTTGATTCGTTCGACACGTTGTTGAACCGTCAGAAAGGATTTCTTGTTATAGTTTTCGCCAACGGCAATGATGAGGCTGTCGAAAAGTGGCATTGCCCGTCGGGCAATGTCAAGATGCGCAATGGTAAAGGGATCGAAAGATCCCGCAAAAAGAGCGGTCATTTGTTAAAAAATATAGTTGAAAGAATTTTTAACAATTAAAAGTCGTATTGTCAAAAAATGTTTAATAGTTCGATTGGAAGGGGATTTGCGAAGAAAAGCACGAGTGCAAAGTAAGCGAAGAAGTCGGACAAAAACAGAAAATTGAGGATAAAAAAGAATTCGATTTGATAAAATTACTTAAATTTGCAGCGATGAAAAGTGGCGAAAGCGGAAAAATAGCCATGAAAAACACCCAAAAGATATGAAAAAACGAATTGTTCTGTTATTGCTGAGCGCGATGGTGTGCTCATTGGCATTGAAAGCGCAGCAACAGCCAATTTATGATCAGTACCATTTTAACTATTACTTGATAAACCCAGCGGTAGCGGGTGCTGATAGATGTTCGCACTTGATGGCGACGGGCAAACAAAGTTGGCTTGGAGAAGATGGTCCATCGACGTATTTGTTGTCGTTCCGTACACGTCTGAATACGAAGAATATCGGTTTGGGTGGTTATGTTTATAATGACCATACTCCGCAATTTAACTATATTGGCGGTCAATTCACGTTCGCATATCACATTCCGTTCGCTCAAGGTTACCGATATAGGAAAGCGGTGAGTTTGGAGCGTCAGTTGTCATTCGGTGTGAGCGCACGTTTCAAGTACATCAATTATGAAGCGGTGAGTGGCGTGGAAGATGTCGCAAACAAAAGTGAGGGCGAATTTACGCCAGATGTGAATTTAGGTGTCTATTTCGTCAATTACGGATTCTTTGCGGGCGCAAGCGCAACGAACCTGATAGAATTCCAACCAGAAATGTTTGGTGATGGTAATTACGGTCAACAAGAGTATCTGACCGCTTTCTTGTTTGCCGGTTATGACTTTGAGATTTCAGACATTTCGACATTTGAGCCTTCGGTTAACTTTAATTTTGACACGCACGATCACTATCAGTTGGAAGGAAACTTGAAATATGCGGTGAATGATGCTGCATCAAATTTTGGCTATTGGTTGCAGTTGTCGTATAGGCATAACCTTGACAAAGACAATGCCCAACCGCTGTCGTTGATTCCGATTATTGGCGCGCGTTTCGGAACATTCCAACTTGCGTACGCTTTTAATGTGACGTTGAACAAATTGTATGGTCACACATACGGAACACATGAGTTGATGTTGGCATATACGTTCTGCGTGCCACACCGTTTCTGCCGATAAGAAACAGGGGGAAAGCGATAAGCCAGACGCATCTTCTGAGACTTTTCATAATTGTAATAAAAGAAAGAGACACTGCTCAAGGGCAGTGTCTCTTTCTTTTGACCATGCAGAAATTCGTTTTAGTCAACAGCCGTTCCGATGAGGGTGGCGGAGGTGCTTTGGAGGACTTTGACGTTGACGAAGTCGCCAATGTGGTGTCCTGACTTCGGGAAGACAATGACCTTGTTTTGGCTTGTCCTGCCAAAGAAGTCGTCGTGGCTGCGCTTGGAGTAGCCTTCAACAAGAACTTGGAATGTCTTGCCAATGTCGTTGCGGTTGCTTTCGGCACTTAGTTCGTTTTGAAGCGCAATAATCTCGTTAAGTCGTCGTAGTTTGATTTCTTCAGGTACGTTGTCGGCAAGTCTTTGGGCGGCAAAGGTGCCAGGTCGTTCGCTGTAGCGAAACATGAATGCCATGTCGAATCGAACTTCCCGCATGAGGCTTAGCGTTTGTTGATGATCTTGTTCGGACTCATCGTGAAAACCGCAAAAGATGTCGGTCGTGATAGTTGCCTGTGGCAGGATAGACCGTATGGCCGCAATGCGTTGTAAGTAGTCTTCACGGGTGTATTTTCTGTTCATGAGCTGGAGAATGTGGTTGCTGCCGCTCTGAACGGGGAGATGGATGCATTTGCAAAGATTGTCATGGCGCGCAATGGTCAAGAGCGTTTGGTCACTCATGTCCTTGGGGTGGGACGTGGTGAAGCGTATGCGCATCTCGGGAGCCTCGGTCGCCACGGCATCGAGTAGGGTTGGGAAATCGATTGTGGTATCGTTGTCGTGAAACTGATAGGAATTGACGTTTTGTCCCAGCAAGACAACTTCCTTGTAGCCTTTGTCTCGCAGGTCTCGCAGTTCGTTGAGAATGGAGGAGAGGTCACGGCTACGTTCGCGTCCTCGCGTGTAAGGGACGATGCAGTAGGTGCAGAAGTTGTTGCATCCGCGCATGATGCTAATATAGCCGGAAAGGGGTTTACCGATGCGCGCAGGGATGACGTCGCGGTAAGTTTCCGTTTTGCTAAGTTGAACGTTGATGGCGTGATGGCCTTGCTCAACCGCCCCGATGAGGTTGGGGAGGTCGTTGTAGTTGTCTGGACCAGCGACGAGGTTGACACCATATTGGTTGAAGAGTTCGTCTTGGAGTCGTTCCGCCATGCAGCCAATCACGCCAATGAATGGTTTCCCGTTTCGCTGTTGGGACGCCTGGAGTTCCTTGATAAAAGAGAGCACTTTCTGCTCCGCATTGTCACGTACGGAACAGGTGTTGAGCAGCACAAGGTCCGCTTCGCTGATGTCCTCTGCCATTTGGTAGCCGTCAGTTGCGAGGATGGCGGCGACGACTTCGCTGTCCGCCTCGTTCATTTGGCATCCGTATGTTTTGATGAATAGTTTCATAAGAAAAAAGAAAAAAATGGGGGATGATGAATGGCGCGAAGATAGATAAAAAAGGGGAGGGAGAGGGAGAAAGTTTTTTCGTTAAAACGTTTATTTGCGTGAAAATTGCCTTATATTTGTCTTTCGGAAACCAACCAATCAACATTTATATATGTCTGACCGTATTGAACATGCGGGCATTGTGGAAAGCGTGGACGGAGGTGTCGTAAGAGTGCAGATAGAGCGTCTGTCTGCATGTGCGGGTTGTCATGCGAAGTCGTTATGTTCGATAGAGAAGAAGCGTCAGGTGATGACGTTGCGTTGTGACGCTCCGTTGAAAGTCGGAGAAGCCGTGAAGGTGGTCGGGGAGTCAAGTTTGGGAATGAAAGCCGTGGTGTTGGCGTTTGCCGTTCCGTTGGCATTGATGGTAGTGGCAATGTTCGTGGCAGCGAAGGCGGGTTGCGGGGAAGTCTTGGCGGCGTGTGTGGCGTTGTTGGTTACATTGCTTTATTATATTGTATTGTTCGCGTTCAGGAGTCGTCTTGAACGCGTTTTTTCGTTTAGAGTGGAATCAATCAACTAAATAAGTTCGTATGTATATTTTAATTCCCGTGGCGGTTCTTGGCGTGATAGGATTGGTGGCGGCACTGATTCTGTTTTTCTGTTCCAAGAAGTTTGCCGTAAAGGAAGACCCTCGATTGGGTCAAGTGGGTGAGGTTCTTCCGCAAGCGAATTGCGGCGGATGTGGTTACCCTGGTTGTAGCGGATTTGCAGCCGCATGTGTCAAAGCCGCAGAAAAAGGTAGTCTCGAAGGGTTGAACTGTCCGACTGGCGGTGCGGCCGTGATGGGACAGGTGAGTGAGATTTTGGGACTGAACGCGGTGGCGTCAGATCCGAAGGTGGCTGTGGTGCGTTGTAATGGAAGTTGTGAGAATCGTCCTCGTACGGTAGCGTATGACGGAATGAAGACGTGCAAGGCTATGAACGCATGTGGCGCAGGAGAGACTGGTTGTCAGTTTGGTTGCCTTGGGTGCGGAGACTGCGTTGTCGCATGCCAGTTTGACGCTATCCATATCAATAAAGAAACCGGTTTGCCAGAAGTGGATGGGGATAAGTGCGTCGCTTGTGGAGCTTGCGTCAAGGCGTGCCCACGTATGATTATAGAGTTGAGGAAAAAAGGAAAGGGGAAAGGAATGCGCTTGTGGGTGCAATGCGTGAACAAGGAAAAAGGCGCGGTGGCGAAGAAGTCGTGCGCAGCGGCGTGCATCGCTTGTGGCATGTGTGAGAAGGTGTGTCAGTTTGACGCCGTTCATGTCGTGAATAACGTAGCGTATATTGATCCAGAAAAATGCAAGATGTGTCGCAAGTGTGAGTCGGTTTGCCCACAAAATGCAATACATAGCAATGGATTTCCTAAGCCTGTAGAGAAGAAGAAATTGGCAGACTTGCTTCCTAAGCCAAAGCCGACAGAGACGGCAGGCGCAGAAAAGACAGAAGGCGTTGGTCTCGCCCTGAACAAGGAGGTCAAATCGAAAATAGAATTGGAAAAGACTGTTCAGAAAGAGGAGCCGAAGGCGGAAAAGAGCAAAGCGAAGATTGACTATTCGGTGACAGAGGATCCTATTTTGAGAAAGATTAGAATGGAAAACACACAACAATCATAAGAAGGAGGATAAGTGATGAGTTTATTTTGCAAAAACACGTCCACCTTCAAGAAAGGTGGCGTACATCCAGACGAAAACAAGATTACGTCGGAGATAGCCACACGTGCCGCCGCACTGCCAAAGCAAGTGGTGTTGCCGTTAAGTCAGCATATTGGCGCTCCCGCAAAGCCTGTCGTTCAAAAAGGGGATAAGGTAAAGGTGGGCACTTTGATTGCGGAGGCAGGAGGTTTTGTCTCTGCCCCTATCTTTTCGTCCGTGAGCGGAACTGTAGTAAAGGTGGACACCGCATGGGATGCGAGCGGATATAAAAGACCCGCTATTTACATTGATGTTGAAGGTGATGTTTGGGAAGACAGCATAGACAGGAGCGAAAAGTTGGAGAAGTTGTCAGACCATCCAGAGTTGACTTCGGAAGAGATTGTGAACCGCGTGCGTGCTAATGGTGTCGTGGGAATGGGAGGTGCTTGCTTCCCAACGAGCATCAAGTTGACGCCTCCTCCAACGGCAAAAGCCACATGTGTCATTATCAACGGTGTTGAATGTGAGCCTTATATCACAGCGGATTACCGATTGATGATGGAACATCCGGATGAGATATTGGTCGGGGTGGAATTGTTGATGAAAGCGGTGAATGTGAATGAAGGATATATAGGCATAGAAACGAACAAACCGAAAGCAATAGCCTTGTTGGAAAATAAGGCAAAGGCTTATTCAAATATCAAGATAGTTCCATTGGACTGCAAGTATCCTCAAGGAGGAGAAAAGCAGTTGGTGGACGCAGTTATACATCGTGAGGTTCCGGCACCTCCTGCCATACCTGTAAATGTGGGTGCGGTGGTTCAGAATGTTGGGACCGCTTATGCA
This sequence comes from Paludibacteraceae bacterium, assembly GCA_017446585.1. Lineage (GTDB taxonomy): Bacteria > Bacteroidota > Bacteroidia > Bacteroidales > Paludibacteraceae > UBA4363. The sequence continues at coordinate 37,173 of JAFSQL010000006.1, read as the reverse complement.
GTTTATCAAGCAGTGATGAAAAACAAACCGCTGTTTGAACGATATGTGACGGTGACTGGAAAACAGTTGCACGCACCGGGAAACTTCTTGGTCCGTATGGGAACACCATTTTCGCAACTGATAGAAGCTTGTGGAGGATTGCCAGAAGGAGACAACAAGATACTTGCTGGTGGTCCAATGATGGGAAAGGCAGTAACGACTACGGACGTAACAGTCGTAAAGGGAACGAACAGCGTGACGGTGTTGACGAACACGGACGCAAAGAGAAAAGAGGCGCAAAACTGCATCCGTTGCGGAAAGTGTGTCAGCGCATGTCCAATGGGCTTGGAGCCATATTTGTTGGCTCAATTGTCGTCGCTGAAAGACTGGGAACGTGCGGAGAAAGAAGACATACCATCTTGCATTGAGTGCGGTTCTTGCCAATTCACGTGCCCAGCCCACAGACCATTGCTTGACAACATACGTATGGGAAAAGGAACCGTTATGGGAATCATAAGGGAGCGTGCCGCCGCCGCGAAGGCTGCCGCTGACGCCGCAAAGGCAAAAGAGGAAAAAAAGTAAAGTAGAACATAGACTAACAAGTGGTTATGGCTAATAAATTAGTAGTATCGTTATCACCTCACGCTCACGGCACGGACAGTGTGGAGCGCAATATGTATGGTGTTATATTGGCATTGCTTCCTGCGCTTATCGTATCGTTCTGTTACTTCGGATTGGGGAGTGCAGTTGTCTGCTTGACGAGCGTTGCCGCATGTGTTTTTTTCGAATGGGCAATAACTCGTTTTATCCTGAAGCGTGAGAAGACAACCGTGTTGGACGGAAGCGCAATTCTGACAGGTTTGTTGTTGGGATTTAACTTGCCAAGTAATCTTCCAATCTGGATTATTCTGATTGGAGCATTGGTTGCCATCGGTGTCGGGAAGATGACTTTCGGCGGTCTTGGAAATAATCCGTTCAATCCCGCCTTGGTAGGTCGCGCGTTTTTGTTGGTGTCTTTCCCGGCACAAATGACATCGTGGCCTCTTATAGGGCAGTTGGGAACTTATACGGACGCAAATACCGGAGCCACTCCGTTGGCTATCATGAAAGAGGCCATTAAGAGCGGGGATGCCAGCGTGCTTGATAAACTTCCAGACGCTACGACGATGCTCTTGGGAAATTATTCAAACGGATTTGGCGCTGGAACAATCGGAGAGATTTGTGGTTTGGCTTTGATTTTAGGAGGTTGCTATTTGATATGGAAAAAGATTATCACGTGGCATATTCCTGTTAGTATTTTGCTGACGGTGTTTGTGTTCTCCGGATGCTTGCATCTCGCAAATCCGATTTATGCCAATCCTATAGCGGAATTGTTGAGCGGTGGTTTGCTGCTCGGAGCGATTTTCATGGCAACGGATTATGTGACATCACCTATGACGCATAAGGGACAATTGATATATGGTGTTTCGATTGGATTGTTGACCATCGTGATTCGTAATTGGGGAGCTTATCCGGAAGGAATGAGTTTTGCCATCTTGATTATGAACGCCTTCACGCCGCTCATTAATAACTATTGCAAGCCTAAACGCTTCGGCGAAGTGCCTGCCAAAACAAAAAAATAAGGAGGACAAAAAAATGCAGAAATTAGGCAATACATTAGTTAACATGACGGTGGTATTGACCTTGGTTGCCATCGTGACAGGTGTCATTCTTGCGTATGTGAACAACGTGACGAAAGAACCTATTGACGAACAAAAAAAGGAAACCTTGGCCTCGGGTATTAAGTCCGTGATGCAAGACAACAATTTGCAGGTCGTCTCGACAGATACAGTCAAGAAAACAGAACAAGAGGACAACAAGGAATATACCTATGTGATATACAGCGTCAACAACGCCAAGGGTGAGCCTCTTGGTAAGGCGGTGGAGTCGACAACGATGGGATTTGGCGGGGCACTTAAAGTGTTGATTGGCTTCAATACCTCAGGTGATATCAAAGGTTATACTATACTGGAAACGACCGAGACCCCTGGTTTGGGAGCGAAGGCGGATCAGTGGTTTCAAGCGGGAAACAAGGGTTCAATCATAGACAAGAATCCTGGTACGGATAAGCTGAAGGTGACCAAAGATGGCGGTAGTGTAGATGCCATAACGGCATCCACCATTACTTCACGTGCGTTCTTGAAAGCTGTGAACCAAGCGTATGCCGCGACGCAAATTGATGTCGCTGAAGAGGAAACAGGTGTTGCGATGGCATCGGAAGTCGGCGAACAAAGTAACAATTAAAAAAAAGGAGGACGCATAGATGAAGAAATATTTGGATATTATCGTCAACGGATTTGTAAAAGAAAATCCTACGTTCGTGTTGATGTTGGGAATGTGTCCAACGTTGGCAACGACTACAAGTGCCATCAACGGTTTGTCGATGGGCTTGGCAACGATGTTCGTGTTGATATGTTCCAACCTTGTTATCTCGTTTTTGAAGAACTTGACTCCAGACAAGGTGCATATTCCTGTTTACATCGCGGTGATTGCCACGTTTGTAACGGTATTGCAATTGATGTTGAAAGCATATCTTCCGGAGATTGACGCAAGTCTCGGTTTGTTTATCCCTCTGATTGTGGTGAACTGCGTTATCTTGGGTCGTGCGGAGTCGTTCGCATCCAAAAATGGTCCACTTGCTTCCATCTTTGATGGTATCGGAATCGGATTGGGCTTCACGTTTGGATTGACATTGCTCGGCATATGTCGCGAGTTCTTAGGTTCAGGTTCCGTTTTCGGTGTTATCTTGTTCCCTGAATCATATGGTGCTTTGATGTTTATTTTGCCTCCAGGAGCATTCATTACGTTGGGATTCCTCGTGGCAATAGTGAATAAAATCAGAGGCGTGTAAAAAACGACGTATAAAGAATTAAAATCGAATAGAGATGCAATACTTACTTATTTTCATAGCGGCGATTTTTGTCAATAACGTCGTATTGTCACAGTTTCTTGGAATATGTCCATTCTTGGGCGTGTCAAAAAAAGTGTCAACGGCATCAGGTATGGGTGTCGCCGTAACGTTTGTCTTGACAATAGCCACGATAGTAACTTTTGTGCTTCAAAAGTATGTTTTGACTCCTTATGAGTTAGACTATTTGCAGACGTTGACATTTATAATTGTCATAGCGACATTGGTCCAGATGATAGAAATCATCCTGAAGAAGATGTCTCCATCGCTGTATAATGCCCTTGGAGTCTTTCTGCCTCTGATTACGACGAACTGCTGTGTGCTTGGCGTAGCCATATTGGTTATCCAAATAGATTATAGTCTGTTGGAGAGTGTCGTCTATGCATTCTCTACGGGAATTGGTTTCGCTTTGGCGTTGATTGTGTTCGCGGCGATTCGTGAACAGTTGGACATGGTTGATGTGCCGCGTGGAATGCGCGGCATGAGCGTGGTATTGGTGACAGCGGGATTGTTGTCATTGGCGTTCATGGGATTCAGCGGTTTGGAAGGAGGTTTGCGTAGTTTGTTTGGCTTGGCATAAGGGAATCTGAGATAAAAATGGTCGGGCAAAATCGCAAAAGCGCATTTTGTCCGACTTTTTTGTGCGAAGTTGTGATAATGTAATAAAAATGTGTGTAAATTTGGGCAATCTTGATGATTCGAGGAGACTTGACGCATCAGGAAGATGACCTTGAAATACTAAAAAACACAGATACTTATGCCAGTATTGGAAGGACGTGTGGTCCAAGTGATAGGACCCGTCGTAGACGTGTCGTTTGATAAAAGCGCAGGTGAGTTGCCTCGCATTCATGACGCGTTGGAGGTAGTAAAGGGTGAGGGGAAGAAGAACCTCATCATAGAATGTCAACAACACATAGGTGAGGATACGATTCGTACCGTGGCAATGGACAGTACCGACGGATTGGTTCGTGGTATGGTTGCCCGTTCGCTGGGTGGACCGATAACGATGCCGTCGGGAGACCAAGTGAAAGGACGTGCCCTAAACGTGATAGGAGAACCGATAGATGGCATGCCGGAATTGTCTCGTGAAAATGCGTACCCGATACATCGAGAGCCGCCAAAATTTGAAGAACTTGCTACTTCTCAAGAGATATTGTACACGGGCATCAAGGTGATAGACTTGATTGAACCTTATTTGAAAGGAGGAAAAATTGGTTTGTTTGGTTGTGCTGGTGTAGGAAAAACCGTGTTGATTCAGGAGTTGATCACGAACATTGCGCGCAGTTATAATGGATATTCGGTGTTTGCGGGTGTCGGAGAGCGTACGCGTGAGGGTAATGACTTGCTTCGAGAGATGATAGAGAGCGGTGTCATTCGCTACGGGGATGATTTCAAGGAGGCAATGGACAAAGGTGACTGGGACTTGTCAAAAATAGACAAGGAAGAGTTGAAAAAGAGCCAAGTGTCGTTGGTGTTCGGGCAAATGAACGAGCCGCCGGGCGCACGTCAAAGTGTGGCCTTGTCAGGTTTGACGGTGGCGGAAGCCATGCGTGACGCGGGTGCGAAGGGTGATAAGAAAGATATTTTGCTCTTTATTGACAATATATTCCGTTTCACACAGGCTGGTTCGGAGGTTTCCGCCTTGTTGGGTCGAATGCCGTCAGCGGTGGGTTACCAGCCAACGTTGTCAACGGAGATGGGACAGATGCAGGAACGTATCACGTCAACCAAATCGGGTTCTATCACGTCAGTTCAGGCGGTATATGTGCCTGCAGATGACTTGACGGACCCTGCGCCTGCAACGACATTTGCGCATTTGGATGCGACGACGGTGTTGGATCGAAAGATAGCGTCATTAGGTATTTATCCTGCGGTTGACCCACTGAGTTCAACGTCGCGAATCTTGGATCCGAACATTATAGGAGAAGAGCATTACAGAACAGCAGAACGCATTAAACAGTTGCTTCAACGTTATAAAGAGTTGCAGGATATTATCGCCATTTTGGGTATGGAGGAATTGGGTGATGATGACAAGTTGGTCGTTTCACGCGCACGTCGTGTGCAACGTTTCTTGTCACAGCCATTCAATGTCGCAGAACAATTCACGGGCTTGAAGGGTGTGATAGTGCCTATAGAGGAAACGATTCGTGGCTTCAAGATGATTTTGGACGGAGAAGTGGATGAGTATCCGGAAATGGCATTCAACTTGGTGGGAACGATAGATGATGCTATAGCCAAAGGAAAGAAAATGCTTGATGAAGCAGCAAAAACGAAGTAAAAATAAAGCACTATGAATTTCATCTTGCTTTCGCCGCAGCGCAAACTTTATGAGGGAGAGGTAGATTCGGTTACCGTACCGGGCATGAAAGGCTCGTTCACGGTATGGGAGAATCATGCCGCCTTGATAAGTACGTTGAAATCTGGTGAGTTGATATTGCGCCAAGACGGGAAAGAGTTGAAAACCTTCAATGTGGACGGCGGTTTCGTGGAGGTAAGAGACAACAAGGTTTCAGTATGCGTGGAACGTGTGTTGGATAAGTAGCGAGCTTTTTCGGTGACAGAATGAATAGGTATTCGGTGATATTGGTGTTGCTTGAGATGTTGTTGTACGTGGCGGGAAAGGTCATATTGGGAGTGTATATGCCAGAGTATAAGGTTCCCGGACTTATAGTAATACCGTTGGTCTTTGTCCTTTTGGGTAGTGTGTCAATCGCTATCTTAAAAAATGGGACAGGAAAAGGTGTTAATATGATAATGGGTATTAAGGCGGTGCGGTTTATGATGAGTATGTTCGTGATTGGTATTTACGCTTTGGCATGTCGGGAGCATATCTTGGAATTTGTTGTGGCGTACGGCGTGTTTTATTTGTCGAATATCGTGTTTGAAACGTGGATGCTGTTGAGCCTGAACAGAAAAAAGGAAAAAGATAATCTATGATTTGGCAGTAATGATGAGCCAAAAAACAAGACATATAATCAAATGTTTGCTGTTGGCAATGATGCTGACGGTGACAGGTGGTGTGATGGCCTCGGAAGAGTCATTCGAGCCAGGGAAGTTTATTTTCGGTCATACTCGAAATGCGTATGGATGGCACATTACGACTTTGACAAAAGAAAATGGGGAGAAACAACATGTTTCGATACCATTGCCGGTCATTGTGAAAAGTGCGAACAATGGATGGATGTTTTTTTCGAGTGAACATCTTGAAGAAGGCTCGTATGTCTGTGACGGAGCGGAGTTTCGATTGTCGGAGGATCCGACTATGGTAGGTCGTCTTGTGGAGGTTGTTGATGGCGAGGAAGTTCGCCCGTGGGACTTGTCTATCACGAAGGACGTGATGGAGGTCTTGATAGCAGCAGGATTCCTTTTGATAGTGTTCTTCAGTTTGACGCGCCATTACAAACGAAACCCAATGAAAGCACCAGGAGGCTTTTTGGGATGTATAGAGGTAGTTGTGTTGTTTATTGTGAATGAGGTGTGCAAGCCTTGTATCGGAAAAGATTACAAGAGATATACGCCATATTTGTTGACGGTTTTTTTCTTTATATGGACGTTGAACTTGCTGGGTATGATTCCAATCTTCCCAGGAGGAGCAAACGTGACGGGCAACTTGGCGGTGACAATGGTCTTGGCATCTGTGTCATTCGTTTTCATTAACGTGTTTGCCAGCAAGGAATATTGGAAAGACATATTCTTGGTGCCAGCGTCACCGATGTGGTTGAAGGTTCCTGTGCCAATCATGCCATTGCTCGAATTTGTCGGAGTGTTCACCAAGCCGCTTGCCTTGATGATTCGTTTGTTCGCGAATATTTTGGCCGGACACATTATTGAGTTGGTATTTATGGTGTTGATTTTCATCTTCGGAATGAAAAGCCAGTCGATGGGTGCGGGTGTCGGTGTGTTCTCGGTACTGTTTGCCTTCTTTATGCAAGTGTTGGAAGTGTTGCTCGCTTCAATTCAGGCGTACGTATTCACCTTGTTGTCCGCCGTGTTCATCGGGTTGTCTAAAGTAGAAAGTGAATAAAAAAACGAAACAAATAATAACTTAAAATTCAATTGATTATGTTATCAGCAATTCTTCTTCAGGCCGCAGCAGCTGCGGTAGATTACAGTGCAATCGCAAAAGCGGGAGCCGCAATTGGTGCTGGTTTGGCAGCCATCGGTGCAGGACTTGGCATTGGAAAAATCGGTGGAAGCGCAATGGAAGGTATCGCTCGTCAACCAGAAGCGGCAAACGATATTCGAACGAATATGATTATTGCTGCCGCACTGGTGGAAGGTGTCGCGCTCTTCGGTATCGTGGTAACGGTATTGGCTCTGTTGATGTAAAAAAACAAACGTAGAAAACATCCGTTAAACAAGAAAAGCCATGGATCTTTTTAATCCGGAGTCTGGTTTGGTCATTTGGATGCTTGTCGTCTTCCTTCTGTTGATGGCGATATTGGCGAAATTTGCGTTTCCTGTTATTTCAAAGGCGATAGGAGAACGTGAAGAGCGTATCAATAATGCCGTCAAAGTCGCGGAGAAAGCCGAGGAGCGTTTGAGACAAATTGACATAGAAAGAAATAAGGTACTTGGCGAAGCGCATCAGCAACAGAGCCTAATGCTTGAGGAAGTCAAGCAGTTGAAAGAGAAGTTGGTGAATGAGGCGCGCGAAGAGGCGAGAAAGGAAGGGGAGCGTATGCGTGCTGAAGCATCGGCAGAAATAGAGGCACAAAAGAACCAAGCGATGAAGGACATTCGCCAAGAAGTAGCTAGACTAAGTGTTGAAATAGCGGGTAAAGTTCTTCAAGAGAATTTGTCAACAGACAAATCGCAGATGGCGCTTGTCAATAAACTTATAGACGCTGAAAATATAAGCAAGAGCTAATGAACACGGGCAAGATTTCCACACGATATGCTTTGGCACTTTACTCCTTGTCGAAAGAGCAAGGGGTAGAGGAAGAAGTCTATGTCCAGATGTACGCATTGGGTGAGGCAATGATTGCTTTCCCGAAATTACAGCAGGCGTTAAGTAGTCCAATGTTTTCGGTAAAGGATAAGATGGCTTTGCTAAAGACGGCATCGGGAGGTTCTCCGTGCGCCTTGTTGGAACAATTTTTCGACTTCGTGCTAAGTAAGAGAAGAGAATCGTTCATCTTATTTATGTCAATGTCGTATCAGGATCTGTATAGAAAAGATAAAGATATTGTCGTAGCAAAGGTCACTACAGCTGTTGATTTACAAGAAAACACGTTGGAGAAAGTGAAAAGTTTGGTCACGAGGTTGTCAAAGTCAAAGGATGTATTGCTCCGCACGGAAGTGAAAAAAGATATTATAGGAGGTTACGTTTTGGAGTTGAATAACTATAGAATAGACGCCAGCGTGAAAACGAAGTTGAATGAAATAGAAAAACATTTGACGGCGGAATAAGCACGAGGTTTGAACCAGAAAGGTCAAAGAAAAGAAAACAAAGAAAAACACTGAAAGATTATGTCCGATATTAAACCAAGTGAAGTATTTGACATCCTCAAACAACAGTTGAGCGGGTTAGAAACGTCTGCGCAAGTGGAGGAAGTTGGCAGGGTGCTTCAAGTGAACGATGGTGTTGCCCGGATTTATGGACTGGAAAATGTTCAAGCGGGTGAGTTGATTGAGTTTCAAGGAGGAATGATGGGTGTCGTGATGAACCTTGAGGAAGATAACGTAGGTGCTGTGTTGTTTGGCCCTACGGATCAAATCAAGGAAGGCTATTCCGTGAAACGAACGGGTCGAATAGCGAGCGTTCTTGCAGGAGAAGGCATGTTGGGTCGCGTTGTGGACACGCTTGGACGTCCAATAGATGGGAAAGGTCCAATCACAGGAGAAACGTATGAAATGCCATTGGAACGTAAGGCTCCAGGTGTCATTTTTCGTCAACCCGTTAATCAGCCTTTGCAAACAGGTTTGAAGGCGATAGACTCACAGATTCCGATCGGACGTGGTCAACGAGAGCTGATAATCGGTGACCGACAAACAGGAAAAACCGCCATTGCGGTTGATACGATTATCAACCAACGCGAGGCGTATAAAAACGGAGATCCTGTATATTGCATCTATGTAGCGATAGGTCAGAAGGGTTCTACGGTAGCCAATTTGGTAAAGACACTGCAGGATCATGGTGCCATGGACTATACGATAGTAGTGTCGGCAACTGCGTCGGATCCTGCCGCCATGCAGTATTACGCTGCTTATGCGGGTGCTGCCATCGGAGAGTATTTTAGAGATTCCGGACGTCATGCGTTGGTGGTGTATGACGATTTGTCTAAGCAAGCAGTTTCGTATCGTGAGGTGTCGCTGATTCTTCGTCGTCCACCGGGTCGTGAAGCATACCCTGGAGATATATTCTATTTGCACAGCCGTCTGTTGGAACGTGCGGCGAAGATTGTGGCGAGTGACGATGTGGCTCGGAACATGAATGATCTTCCTGACAGCATCAAGCCAATCGTGAAAGGAGGAGGTTCCTTGACCGCGTTGCCAATCATAGAAACGCAAGCCGGAGACGTTTCCGCATATATTCCAACTAACGTGATTTCAATTACGGACGGTCAAATATTCTTGGAGACGGACTTGTTTAATGCTGGTATTCGTCCTGCAATCAATGTCGGTATATCCGTGAGCCGTGTGGGTGGTAATGCGCAGTCGAAGGCGATGAAAAAAGTGGCAGGAACACTGAAATTGGATCAAGCTCAATATCGAGAATTGGAATCGTTCTCAAAATTCGGAAGTGATTTGGATGCCGTAACAAAAGCCATATTGGATAAGGGTGCGAAGAACGTTGAGTTGTTGAAACAAGGACAATATCAACCAATGGCGGTGGAAAAACAGATTGCTATCATCTATTTGGGAACACAAGGATTGTTGTCGGGTGTTCCGAAAGAGAAAGTCCAAGAATTTGAGAAAAAATATTTGGATTTGATAGAAATGAAGCATCAGTCAGATGTGTTGGAGCCTCTCAAAAAGGGTCAAATAACAGATGAAATCAAGGAGACGTTGAAGCAAGAAGCATTGCAATTGCAACAGACTCTGTATGGGAACAAGTAATTAAGTATTTTCAAATCAAGGGATAACAATGGCATCATTAAAAGAAGTTCGCGCGCGCATCTCGTCGGTTACCTCGACGAGCAAGATAACCAGTGCGATGAAACTCGTTTCGGCAGCGAAGTTGCGTCGGGCGCAGGATGCTATTGTGGCGTTCTTGCCGTATAAGGACAAGTTGAGCGAGATGTTAGGGAATTTCGTTGCTTCGTCCACGGAAGAATTGTCAATGCCACTTGCCGCACAGCGAAAGGCAAAGCGTGTGGCAATAGTAGCCATTGCATCGAACTCAAGTTTGTGTGGCGCATTTAATAGCAATATTGTAAAGCGTGTTCGGGCGGAGATAAGTTCGTTACAATCATCTGTTGAAGGGATAGAAGTGTATGCAATCGGAAAAAAAATCTCGCAGACATTTGAGAAAATGGGTTTAACGGGCGAGGCGAATTATGACAATTTGGTGGATACCCCTGATTATGACAAGACTGGAGAGTTGGTAGATAAGTTGGTTCAGGACTTCTTGGAAAAAAAGATAGACAAAGTACTTTTGGTTTATAACCACTTCAAGAATACAGCGTCGCAAGAAGTTCGTTGTGAACAGTTTCTGCCAGTTGCCGCAAAGACTGGGAAAGAGGAATTGCACAGTAAGGATTATATTTTGGAACCGGACGCAAATACAGTCATCGGTCAATTGTTGCCTCGGGTAGTACGATTGAATATGTATGGCGCTATCCTTGACAGCATCGCATCCGAACACGGTGCAAGGACAACAGCGATGCAAATAGCAACGGACAATGCCCTTGATTTGTTGCAGGAACTCAAGTTGTCGTACAATAAGGCGCGACAAGCCGCTATCACGAATGAGTTGATAGATATTGTTTCGGGAAGTGAGGGACAAAAGTAAACAACTCCCTAAATGAAATTTGGCATACGATTTCGCATTGTCGGACTTACTTTGATAGTATTTCTGGCAGTGCAAAATTGTTTGTCGCAAATTACCCCCCCGAATAATATAAAGCATTCTTTTCCAGATTATTATAAAGAAAATCGTGATGAAATTTTAGATTGTATTTTATCTCAAAGGGATGAGGAAACAATCAACGAGGAGGAGTTGGAGGAATTAGAGGAATCGCTTGAAAGGTATTATGAATCACCTATTGATTTGAATGGAAGGCACCTTCGAGAGAAACTTGAAGACCTTAAATTTTTGAGTTTCTCACAGATAGAGTCGTTATGTCAGTACGTTTACGAGTACGGTCCGATACGAACAACGAATGAATTGTCGTTGATTGAAGGGTTATCAAGGCAGGATATTAAGAATCTGCTCCCCTATGTTCAAATAGGTTCAGACAGGGATGAAAAAGAGACATTTGGATGGCGGCGAGCGTTGCGTGAGGGAGATTATGAGATTGTTAGCAAGTATAGGCGTTCGTTAGAAACCCGTTTGGGTTACACTGATTCCGCTTATAAAAAGGGAGGTCGTGCGTATTTGGGTAGTCCGGAATATATTGGGGTGCAAATGCGATATCATTATAAAGACCGTATCTATGTGGGAGTTGCGATGGAGAAAGATCCGGGGGAACAGTTTTGGAATGATTCGATAAGGGGTTTTGACAATTATAACTTTTACGTTCAATTAGAACGTCCCATAAGGTATGTCTCAACGCTGTGTCTTGGCGATTATAATGTACAATGGGGACGAGGATTGATTGTGAACACGTTATATAATACAGGAATACAAGGCATGTTGTATTCTGGAGCATCGAGAAGTAGTCGTATTCGTAGATTTACAGGACAGAGCGAACGCCCTCGATTTCGAGGCATCGGAACGGAATTGTCGTTCGGGAAACATATAATGTGGTCAATTATCGCATCACATTATCATGGTGACGCCTCTATAAGTAAGCAAGGAACATTCACGCATTTGTTATCAGACGGATATCATAGGACGCTAAGCGAATTGCATCATAAGGATTCGGTAATAGCAAATTCCTTAGGAAGCCGCTTACAGGCGCAATGGCGTAATGCTGAGATCGGAGTCAATGTGCTTCATGTTCATTTCAGCAAGATGTGCGTTCCGACCAATCAAGATTATGCCAGGTATCAGTTTGGCGGCAAAGATGCCTTAGCGGCTGGCGTGGACTATCGACTAAGAAAGAATCGATTGTCGTTTTCGGGAGAAGTGGTTTCGGATAAGAATGCGCACATGGCACAGTTGCATGTGATAGAATATGCAATGACGTCTTATCTTTCGATGTTGGCATCGTATCGAGATTATTCAAAAAGATATGACCAACCCTTTGCCAACGCCATAGAGGAGGGAGGTCGCGTGAACGGAGAGCGAGGAGCGAATATTGGTTGGTCTTATGTTCCGAGTGCGCGATTCAAATTGGTCCAATATGTGGATTACTATAGTTTCCCGTATCTAAAATATAGAATATCAAAACCAACAACGGGTTGGGATGTTTATACTCGGTGTGATTATTCGCCAAGTGATGATTGGGGCTTTTTTGCCAAGTTCCGATATAGAGATCGAGATGCGGATATTGGTAGCAAGTCAGAAAAGAACCTGCAGACATTGCCCTATCGTCGTCATGCGGTGACACTGTCGGGAACACAAAGTTGGGGTGGCGGCATTTTGTCGCTGACGGAGCGAATAGATTGGTGTCGGGCTCATCATGTGGATACCCTGTCGGCAACATACGGTTACCAATTGACAACAACGATAAGGATTAATCCTCGACGTGTGCCGCTCCGATTAAATTTGCGTTTTGCTTATTTCAAGACAGATAGTTATGACAATGTCATCTATACATACGAAGATGACGTTTTGTATTCCTATTCAAGTAATCAAGCGAATGGCGAGGGTGTCAGAATTTATGCGACATTGCGATATCAGCCGCGAAAATGTGTCACGCTATATGCCAAGATAGGTCAAACACGCAGGTTTGACCAAGATTATATCGGGTCAAATTATGATCGGATAGACAAAAACCACAGGACAGATGTTAGTGTCCTTGCTCGTTTACACTTTTAGACGGTTTCGAGTTGTGGTCGAAGGCTGCAAAAAGTCCAGCAAGAATTGTTCCTGAAATGGAGTGCCATACGCATGATATAGCACAAGGCAAGACGGCAAGTGGAAAAGAAGGGAAAAAGGTCGGAGCAAGTGTCGTGGCAAGTCCTGCATTTTGCATTCCAACCTCGATGGAGATAGTTCTTCTTTTTGCAGTGTTGAAGTGGAAAAGATATCCGATGACGAAGCCTGTGATGTAGCCTAACGAATTATGGCAGAACACGACTGAAAAAGTCAATAGGAAAAGAGACCAACCTCCTAAAAGTAGGTCGTCGTGCGCAAAAGAAGTGACTCCTGCGACAATCAGAGCGAGACAGGTTACGGAAACACCTGGCATCAAGGATTGGAGAGTAGGAAAAAAACTTTTAGAGGAACAGAAAAAGTTAAGAAAGGTTCCAATAGAAACGGGAAGAATGGTGAGCAAGAGAATGTCTCTGAACATTCCTATGGCATCGATGGTAACAATCTCATTGGCCGTAATCTGCATGAGCAGAGGTGTCATGACGGGAGCCAAAAGCGTGGATGCGCAAGTCATACCTACGGAAAATGCCACATCGCCATGACAGAGAAAGGACATGATGTTGGAGGAGACTCCACCGGGACAGCAGCCTACCAGGAGGATGCCAATGGCAAGGGCTGGCTGCAGATGAAAAATGTGGACAAGGGTATATGCGATGATAGGCATCAAAAGGAATTGGGCGCAGGCACCTATAAGGATGTCAAGAGGTCTTTGGAAAAGAATCTTGAAGTCATTAGTTGAGAGTGTAAGCCCCATTGTCAACATGATGAGAGCCAAAATTACCTTTTGCGTATTGCCTCGAATCCATGAAAAAAAATCAGGGAAGAAGAAAGCGACAATGGCACTTGCAATGACGAAAATAGAAGCATAGGAAGCAAGATAGGACGCAATGCGTTTCAAAAAACTAATCATCATGGCTATTAGAGGGAAAAAGATTAATGAAGAAATGTGTTGTAGTTTCGAATTTGTTTGAAGAAATCCCAGATGACTATGCCTGCCGTGACGGAAACATTAAGGCTGTGTTTTGTTCCAAACTGTGGTAGTTCAATGCAATCGTCACAGAGGTCAATGACATCTTGTTGCACGCCAAACACTTCGTGTCCGAGAATGACAGCGTATTTTTTATCTTGTTGTGGCACAAAGTCCTGAAGTTGAATTGATTGCTCCGCTTGTTCAATGGCAAGAATCGTGTAGCCCTCATTTCGAAGAGATTTTACCGCATCGGTCGTTTTGCTAAAATAGCGATGAGGTACAGAGAGTTCCGCTCCAAGGGCGGTTTTGTGGATTTCCACGTTGGGTGGTTGTGAACAGATGCCGCAGAGGACTATTTCGCTAACTCGATAGGCATCGCTTGTTCTGAATATGCTCCCGACATTGTATTGGGAACGAACGTTGTCAAGAACGATGACAAGTGGCAGTTTGTCACTATTGGCGTATTGCTCGACAGAAATGCGCCCTAATTCTTCTATTTTTAGTTTACGATGTGTCATACTAAAAAAATTATCACAAAGGTATTGCATTTTCGAGAATAGTGTTTACCTTTGCAGCGCAAAAACGGAAACGTTTTGTGGATTGCTTCAGTAGCTCAGTTGGTTAGAGCACCTGACTGTTAATCAGGGGGTCACAGGTTCAAGCCCTGTTTGAAGCGCGAGGGGAGCCTCCCTTCTTGTCTGCAAAGATATTTGGGGAGGTCGCTAAATTTAGGAGGAAAGTTTAGCGAAAAGGTCATAGAAGAAATTCTATGACCTTTCTTTTTGTATATATTTGTGAATCAAAAGGCATAGACAAAAAGATTCACAAAAAAAGATGGAACGCAAAACGTCATCATTGCTATTTGGAACATTCACGTTTGACAGAACCGTAAAACTGTTTCTCTGCCTTCTGGTGGGGGTGGTGTTGCTGGTGCTTGTACGTCGGTTGAGCGGTGTTCTGATGCCGTTTGCGATAGCATGGTTGTTGGCATATTTGATGTATCCGTTGATGAAGTTTTATCAACAACGTTGCAGGATGCGTCATCGTCCCATTGCGATTGCTTGCACGTTATTGAGTGTTGTGTTGGCTTTTTTGTTGGTGTTGTTGATCGTGATACCGCCTATTGTTCGTGAAATAGGCTCAGCGTCGTCCCTGATAGGAAATTATATAGCGGAAATAGAAAATAGTACCTTGCTGCCCGAGAAAGGTCGAGAAGCAATAGCGTCGTATTTGCTGTCAATGGATTTGACGGCATTTATCGGGGCGCAAGATGAAACTGTGACAGAAATAGTTCGTGTAATATTGGAAAGGTTGTGGCAATTCGTAGGTCGTTCGGTGGATTTCATTGTTTCTCTGTTTGTCGTATTCATTGTTTTCCTTTACACGGTTTTCATTTTGTTGGATTATGAAGCGATAGGGAAGGGCTTTCGGAGTTTATTGCCGTCGCGCTATGAACGTTTGACTATGATGGTTTTTCATGATTTGGAGGAGAACATGAACCGCTATTTTCGAGGTCAATTTAAGATTGCGTCTTTGGTTGGAATCTTGTTGTCTATCGGGTTCTATATCATAGGATTACCTTTGGGCATCTTGTTAGGATTATTGATGGGAATGTTGAATATCGTTCCGTATCTGAAACTTGTGATGTTGCCGGTATTAGGATTTTTTGCCTTTGTCGGAGCCCAACAGAACGGAACTCCCTTTTGGTTGGCCGAGGTGTTAGTCTTTGGTGTTGTTGTTATCGTGCAGGTTTTGGAGGATATGTTTATCGTTCCTCGTATTATGGGAAAGAACATGTCTATGAATCCAGCGGTGATGTTATTGTCGCTATCGATATGGGGGTCTTTGTTGGGCGTAGTAGGAATGATAGTTGCCTTGCCAGTGACTTCCGTATTGTTGTCACTGTATAGACGGTATGTGTTGAGTCGAATGGAGGGTCGTGGAGAAATTGAAAAAACGGGAAGCAATGAAGCAGGAGCTTAAGGAAGAAAAGGGTGGTATGTCTGGCTATATCACTTTGCGAGGAGTTCGAGTTCATAATTTGAAAAATATTGATGTCAGGATTCCCCGTGGCAAGTTTGTCGTCATAACGGGGGTGAGTGGAAGTGGTAAGAGTTCGTTGGCGTTTGACACCTTGTATACGGAAGGACAAAGACGGTATGTGGAATCTTTGTCAGCATACGCAAGGCAGTTTTTGGGTGGAATGAGTAAACCCGCAGTGGATTTCATTAGTGGAATTCCACCTGCGATAGCCATAGAACAGAAGGTCAACACGCGCAATCCACGTTCAACGGTAGGAACAAGCACGGAGATCTACGACTATATGAAGTTGTTGTTCGCACGCGTCGGTCGGACTTATTCGCCGGTAAGTGGTGAAGAGGTGAAAGCGCATACTGCCGAAGATGTCGTGGACTATATGTTGTCGTTGGAAGAAGGGACAAGGTTGATGTTGCTCACGCGTCTTGTTGTTCCGCAGGGTCGGACATGGCTTGAACATTTGAAGGAGGAGTCGAAACAGGGCTATGGTCGAGTAGTCATACAGGATGAGGTTATGCTCATTGATGACTGCTTGGAGAAGATGGCAGGGATATCTGCGATGCCGTCATCGTTACGTTTGGTAGTGGATCGATTGTCAGTGAAGTTTGACGCCGCAACGAGAAGCAGGATGACGGATTCGGTAGAGAGTGCCATGTATGACGGTCAGGGAGAATGTGAACTGTGGATAGATTCAGAGAAAGGGTGGAAAAAGAAAAGGTTCTCGGAACGTTTTGAAGCTGACGGGATGACCTTTGAGAAGCCAAGTGACCAGATGTTCTCTTATAATAATCCATTGGGAGCGTGTCCGACATGTCAAGGGTTCGGAAAGGTAATGGGTATTGATGAAAGCCTCGTAATTCCAGAGAAAGGGAAAAGCGTATATGAAGATGCTGTAATATGCTGGAGGGGAGAGGTGATGAGCGAGTGGAAAAAATCGTTTGTCATGGAATCGGAGCGTTATGGGTTCCCGATACATCGTCCATACAATGAATTGACAGAAGAAGAGAAAGATTTGTTGTGGCATGGGCGTCCAAGCGAAGGTTTGTATGGAATAGATTCCTTTTTTGATTTTGTCCAGCAGAATCAATACAAGATACAGTATCGTGTAATGTTAGCGCGGTATAGGGGGAAGACGACGTGTCCGGACTGCCATGGTTCACGCCTAAAAAAAGAGGCAAGTTACGTAAAGGTCGGAGGAGCGTCAATAACGGACTTGACTCGCAAGTCCATCATAGAACTGAAACAATGGTTTGGGGACTTAAAAATAGGGGAGTCAGGTAATTCAACATCGAAAAAGGCAGGATTATCAACATCGGAAGCGGCAACAGCTAAACGGTTATTAACGGAAATCAACAGAAGATTACAAATCTTGTTAGATGTCGGGTTGGGGTATTTGACATTGGACAGAGAGAGTAGAACCTTGAGTGGCGGTGAAAGCCAGCGAATCAATTTGGCTACCTCATTGGGAAGCAGTCTTGTTGGATCTTTGTATATCTTGGATGAACCCAGCATTGGTTTGCACAGTCGTGATACGGAACGTTTGATAAAGGTGTTGCGTAGCTTGCAGCAGTTGGGGAATACTGTTGTTGTGGTGGAGCATGATGAGGAGATTATGCGTGCGGCTGATTATATTATAGACATCGGGCCAATGGCAGGAAGGAATGGAGGACAAGTTGTATATGAAGGAGATTTGCAAAATATAACAGCAGAGCAAGCGCAAGAAAGTGAGTCCTATACGTTGAAGTTTTTGACAGGATTGGAACAGGTTGCCTTGCCACAGACACGAAGAAAGTGGCGGGATTATATTGAGTTAAAAGGTGTCTGTCAAAACAACTTGAAGAATGTGACTGTTAAGTTTCCGCTTGGCGTGATGACTGCCGTGACCGGGGTTAGTGGAAGTGGTAAGAGCTCGTTGGTACGTGACGCATTATATTGTGCTTTGAGAAGGAAATTAGGAGGAGTGGCAGAAAGGGTGGTTGATTGTGGGGAGTTGTCTGGTAGCGTGAGACTGCTTGACAATGTGGAAGAGGTAGATCAGAATCCAATAGGGAAAAGCAGTAGAAGTAATCCTGTCACCTATTTGAAAGCGTATGACGAGATACGAAAGTTGATGTCGGAACAACAGTTGAGTAAACAATTGGGTTTCACACCAGCGCATTTTTCTCTGAATGTGGATGGCGGAAGATGCGAGGAATGTCAAGGGGCGGGTACGGTGACCATAGAGATGCAGTTTATGGCAAATTTGGAGTTGCCATGCGAAGCCTGTCATGGGACAGGGTTCAAGTCGGAAGTCTTGGAGGTGGAATATCGTGGTGCGAATATTCGGAATATATTGGATATGACAGTGAATCAGGCCATTGAGTTTTTTGGAGCGGAGGATGGCAAGTTCAAATCAATATGTCAACGTATCGTTTCACGTTTGAAGCCATTGCAGGAAGTTGGAATCGGCTATGTGAAGTTAGGTCAAAGCAGTGACACGTTGAGCGGAGGGGAGAGCCAGCGCGTGAAGTTAGCGTCATATATCAGTAATGATGTAAATGCCGTAGGTGCCGCTGGACAACATCACACTTTGTATATATTTGATGAACCGACCACGGGACTACATGAACATGATATTATTACGCTGATGAAAGCGTTTGACAGACTAATTGAGCAGGGAAATACAATTGTTGTGATAGAGCATAATTTGGATGTGATTAAGTGTGCTGACTGGGTAATAGATATGGGACCAGAGGGTGGAGAAAAGGGCGGTAATGTTGTGTTTGCAGGTGTTCCAGAGGAATTGGTGACAGAAAAAAAATCAATAACTGGTCAGTACATAAAAGAAAAAATCAAGGCTCGAAATCGAGCCTTGTAAAAATAGAATCCGAAGTTAAGTTTGAAGTGTATTTATTGTCTGGATTTTTGTCCCAGATAACCTCCGTGGTGGCGTAATGCGTATTGTGCTTTCGTAAATCCAATGGCACGCTCTGTGCCGACAATCAAAATGTCACCAATCACAGTCATCATTGTTGTCGATGTTGTTGGTGCCATTCCTAATGGACACACTTCCGGAGGATTTCCTGTCAGTAACGTGGCGGCTGCGTCTTGGACCAATTCGCCTTGTTGGTTGCCTGTTATGAGAATGTAAGGCATGTCGGGATAGAGTCCATGTGTGAGTTGAACCAGTTCAATGATTTCACGTGTCTTCCCGCTGTTGCTAACCAAGAGAAGCAGATCGTTGGGCTGAAGAAGACCGAGGTCACCATGTTGCGCTTCAGCAGGGTGCAAATAGACGGATGGTGTTCCCGTTGAGGAGAAAGTCGTTGAGATGTTCATTGCAATTTGACCAGCTTTCCCCATTCCGCTGCAAACAAGTTTGCCACCTTTTTCATTAACATGCGTAACGATTAATTTGATGGCTGTTTGGTAGTCTTCTGTAATGGGAAGCGACTTTACCGCGTTGGCTTCCGCTGTCAAAAGGGCTTGTATGTCTTCTTTTGTCATTTTGTGTTTGTTAAAGAAGTAGGCATCATAGAAGAAAAATCTTCCATGATGCCCTTGTACTAAATTGATATTTTATTTGTGCGCGTAGCAACGAATCCAGTCAATAACCAAAGAGGCACTTCCTCCTGCGTTGTTGGCTCCAATGAAGGAACTTGCTTGGAGGAACAACGCCTTGTTAGGAGTGGAACCATCAATGCGTTTCACGACAATGTTGTTCACTTGCCATTGTATGTAGTTTGGAGTCCATTCAACGGTGTAAACAAAGAATTTTTTAGGATTAATTCCTGTTATTGTTTCTCGTTCAATGCGAACTCTTTTATCACCATATTCTTCACGGTCTGCCATGGCCAAGGTTATGTGCTTCCCGTTGAATCCGTAAACATAGATAGAAGGTACCTGTCCGTCCGCCGTAAGAGTTAAGGCGTGTTGTACATCAGCCTTGTTAACAATGCGCACTTTGGCTTCTATCTTGCCGTAACGTTGTTGGAAGGTAGCGCCAGTGTTGATGATGCCAGAAGTGTAGAGATATCCTTTCTCGTAGAATCCTTTTGCGGGATTCCAAGTCAAGCCTTTTTCAACTTGTTCTTGAATGGTATTGATGGTGAGGTAGTCATCGTTGCCAACCACGACGTTTTGACCGTTAGTGTAGGCCTGTTTTTGACCTTCGACGGTGTAAATGTTTTGAAGTGATTGTGCGCGATGGAAATAACCTTGTTGCCATTGAGAACTGAGTGATTCCGTTTGGAATTTTTCCTCAAAGGTCACTTTCCAATCACCGAGCGATTTGAACTTCTTAGGATTGGTATGCAAATAAAAATCGATTTCAGGATTTTTTTGTAATTCTTTGAATCGACATTCTTGTTTATAATCTTCCGTCTTTTGCCAACGGAATTTGTCGCTCCACCATTCTTTTTCCTTCTGAAACTCAGGAGTGTTGACTTTCGCCTTCAGGCTTTCGTATTCCTTAATAATGTAGGAATTGTTTAGTCTGTCGTAATTTTTGTAGGCTAAACTTGCTTCGAAGAGTTTAAAGCGGCGTAGTCTCTCGTCCTTTTTCCACTGTTTTTTGTCACCGAGTTTAATATAGTCGGCACTGTGTCGAAAGGTCTGAAACTCTTTGAGCTCATCGCTATCTTTGATTTTATAATACCGACGAACCTTTATCGATCCGTCCAATTTTTTGAACTTGCGTTCGTCTCGATACGTTTGCGTATCCTTGTATTGACGATTCGTAAGTGTCCTTTTCTTGTCCTGGAAGGTTGCGCTACTAACAAAGCGGAACAACTGCGTGTACTCCTTGAGTTCTTCGGAAGCAGCAACGTCACAATAGCGTTTGTATTCTGCCAAGAGACGTTCTTCGCGGTGTTCGTACTTTTTAGTACGTTCCAACTTTCCAAACAGACGTTTGAAAAAAAGATTCATAAAAAAAGGTTTTATTGATTAAAAGAACTTTTTTCTCTTTAAGTATCCAATGTAGCATAAGTGGCATTTTCCTCGATGAATTGTCGGCGAGGTGCCACTTCGTCACCCATCAGCATGGAGAAAGCACGGTCGGCTGCTTCGGCATCATTGATGGTGACTTGTTTCAACACGCGATTGGCTGGGTTCATGGTGGTATCCCACAATTGCTCCTTGGACATTTCTCCCAAACCTTTGTACCGCTGAACGTTCACGCCTGTCCCTCCGTGTTCGTCAATGAATTTTTGCCGTTGTGCTTCGGTCCAACAGTATTCTTGTGCATTTCCCTTCTTGCAGAGATAGAGTGGCGGTGTCGCCAAATAGAGATAACCTTTCTCAATTATGTCTCGCATGTTTCGGAAGAAAAGTGTCATAATGAGTGTGGCTATGTGCGCTCCGTCCACATCGGCATCGGTCATGACGATAATCTTGTGATAGCGAAGCTTGGAGTCGTTGAACGCCATTTGGTCTTCCTCCGTTCCGACTGTCACTCCCAAAGCCGTGTAGATGTTTCGAATTTGCTCGCTCTCCAAGACTTTGTGTTGCAACGCTTTCTCAACATTAAGGATTTTTCCTCTCAATGGGAGTATGGCTTGGAAGCGTCGATCTCGACCATTGATGGCTGTTCCTCCCGCCGAGTCTCCCTCGACGAAGAAGATCTCTGTCTCCGCAGGATCCTTGGACGAACAGTCGCTCAATTTACCAGGAAGCCCGCCTCCACTAAGAGGAGATTTCCTCTGAACGCTTTCTCTTGCGCGTTTTGCTGCCAAACGGCTTTGTGCCGCAACTATAACTTTTGAAATGATGGTTTTGGCATCATCCGGGTTTTCTTCCAAATAGTTAGTCAAGGCTTCGCCAACAGTTTTTTGAACGATGCCTTGAATTTCGTCATTGCCGAGTTTTGTCTTGGTCTGTCCTTCAAATTGAGGCTCTGCCACCTTGACGGAAATAATGGCGGTCAATCCGGCTCGGAAATCATCGTTTTCGATTTCCTCGCTCTTTACCTTTCCTTTGTCGAACAGTTTGTTGTCTTCTCCATACTTGCGCAAAACGCGCGAGAGAGCAATGCGGAAGCCAGTCACGTGAGTTCCATGCTCAATGGTGTTGATATTGTTCACATAACTATGAAGATTCTCTGAGTAGTTTTGGTTATAAACCATTGCCACCTCAACAGGAACGCCAAATTTGTCCGTATCAATCGAAATCACTTTCGAAATGATGGACGGGCGGTTTTCCTCTATGAATTTCACGAACTCGGGTAACCCTTCGGTTGAGAAGTATTCGTTGTGTCGAGGGTTAGTGTTAGGTTGCTCCTCTCCGTTTTCATCCGTAATCGGACGCAAATCGGTCAGTGAGATGTGAATGCCCTTGTTCAGATAGCCCAACTCGCGCATACGAGCAGAAAGGGTTTCATATTTATATTCGATAGTTTTGAATATTTGGCTATCAGGATGGAACGTCACTTCCGTTCCCGTTTCATCGCTTTCGCCAATTATTGTGACTTCAGTCACAGGTTTGCCTCGTTCGTAGTCTTGCGCAAATCTTTTCCCTTCTCGGCACACTTCGACGTGAAGTTTGTCACTCAAAGCGTTAACGCAACTTACGCCGACACCATGCAAACCTCCGGAAACCTTGTAGGAGTCCTTATTGAACTTGCCTCCGGCGTGTAATACGGTCATCACGACTTCCAAGGCACTTTTATGTTCTTTGGGGTGCATGCCCGTAGGAATACCACGACCGTCATCCTTGACACAAATGCTATTGCCAGGTAGAATCTTGACATCAATATTGCGACAAAAGCCAGCCATGGCTTCGTCAATACTGTTGTCAACAACTTCATATACTAAGTGGTGCAATCCTCGTTCGCCCACATCGCCAATATACATGGCAGGACGCTTGCGGACGGCCTCCAGACCTTCCAGCACTTGGATGCTTCCAGCTGAATAATTTTCGCCTGATTCTTCGGGGGTGAGGTTCGTTTCTTCGCTCATGTTTCAAAAGATAAGTTTAAGCGGTCAAAGATAGTAAAATTTATCTTAAATAAGTTTGTTCGAATGCCATTTTTGTTTCGTCTGAATGTGGTCTGTGAATTTGTTTTTCCTTGAAAATGAATTACCTTTGTCAATCACCTCATAAATTTGCAATTATGAGCAGGGTAAAAAGACAAGGAGGCTCCGAATTTCGCAGAAACGGTCGCCCCAAAGGATATGTCAATAATGACATGCGTAGTCGTAAGGAAAAAGCGAAAGCGACATCGTCAAAACGAAAGATTGTTGATTCCGTTCTTGCTGTAATGCAGTCAGAGCCGGAGAAGGAGTGGAACGAACGACAGTTGGCGGCGGCTTGTGACATGAAAGGGTCACGGCGTGCGGTTCTGGTCAGTGCGTTGCAAGACTTGGAAATGACGGAAACGGTTGTCAACTTGGGCAGGGGGCATTATAAACTGAATTTGCGCAATGGTTATGTTGAAGGCGTCATAGACCGTCAGGCGAACGGGAAAACATATTTGCAACCAGATGACGGAGGAGAGCCCATTTTCATTGCGGAGCGCAGATTGCGTCATGCGATGGACAAGGACCGGGTGCGTGTGTTTCTGTATGCCACACCAATTGGACATGAACCCGAAGGAGAGGTTGTCGAAGTCTTGCAGAGGTCGAGAGACAGTTTTGTTGGCGTGATACAGGTGTCGTCAAGTTATGGTTTTTTGCGCGTGGATAACAAGATTTTGACGAATGACATCTTCATTCCTGCGGAAAATTTGCACGGAGCAAAAGATGGTCAGAAGGTGATAGTGAAAATAGTGGAGTGGAGGGAACGCGACCGAAATCCTGTCGGAGAAGTTATAGATGTACTCGGTGACACAGGAGACAATAATGCGGAGATGCACGCCATCCTTGCGGAATTCGGTTTGCCGTATCGTTATCCTGAACAGTTGGAACGAGAGGCGGATCGTATTCCCTCAGACCTAACACGAGAGGAAATAGAAAAACGTCGTGACATGCGTTCGGAACTCACGTTCACGATAGACCCACGTGATGCGAAAGACTTTGATGACGCATTGTCAATCATGCCTTATGTTCCGGATGGCTCATCATTGCCTGCTTCCAATTCTAGACCGCTCTATAAGATTGGGGTTCATATAGCTGACGTGACTCATTATGTCAAACCGCAAACAGGTATAGACCAAGAGGCGCAGAAAAGAGCCACGAGCGTCTATTTGGTAGACCGCACCATACCGATGCTCCCTGAACATTTGTCCAATGAATTGTGTTCGTTGCGTCCGGATGAGGACAAGCTGACGTTCTCCGTGGTGTTCATCATGGACAAGGAGGCACAGGTAAAGGATTATGAAATATGCCGGACTGTGATTCGAAGCGATAGGAGGTTTACTTACGAAGAAGCGCAAGCGGTGATTGAGGCGGGAGGAAAGGGGCTTCCTGAAGGTCTCGTGGTGACACAGGAAATGGCAGATGCCATATTAACGCTTGACGGTCTTGCGAAGAAACTTCGTGAACGACGTTTCCAAGCGGGTGCCATCTCTTTTGAATCGACCGAGACACGTTTTGAAATCGACGAAAAGGGGACTCCGCTATCGGTCTATTTTAAGGAAAGTAAGGATGCCAACAAGCTGATAGAGGAATTCATGCTTCTTGCGAACCGAACGGTCGCGACCCATATAGGACATCCGGGGAGAGGGAAGAAAGCAAAACCCTTTGTTTATCGTGTGCATGATGTTCCCAATCCGGACAAGCTTGAGAATTTCTCCAAGTTTATCAAGAACTTTGGTTATAAACTCAAGACAACAGGAAAAGCGACGGATATTAGCAAAAACATAAATGCGTTGTTGGAACAAGTGCGAGGAAGGGCGGAACAAAATCTTGTACAAACTATAGCCGTGAGATCAATGGCAAAGGCTGTATACACAACGCAAAATATTGGTCATTACGGACTTGCGTTTGATTACTATACCCATTTCACGTCGCCCATTCGTCGTTATCCGGACATGATGGTTCACCGTTTGTTAGAACGTTACCTTAATGACGGTAAAGCGGTAGAAGTCGCTCCGTTAGAAGAATTGTGCGACCATTGTTCTTCGATGGAGCAACTGGCGGCAAACGCCGAACGTGCCAGCATTAAATATAAGGAAGTGGAATACATGAGCCAGCGTATCGGGAAAATCTATGATGGTGTCATATCGGGTGTGACGGAGTGGGGTATTTATGTTTGTCTGAATGAAAACAAGTGCGAAGGGATGATACCTATTCGAGACCTTGGCGACGATTATTACGTGTTTGACGAGAAGAACTACTGTCTTGTCGGAAAACGCATGCACCGTCGTTATACACTTGGGGACTTGGTGACAGTTCGTGTCAAGAAGACGAACCTCGAAAAGAAACAGATGGATTTCCAACTCATAGCTACTCATTCCTGACACCTAACTAAATTTGTGTATCTTTGCGACATGAAAAAAATAATCTTTGTTTCAGCACTTCTTTTCGTGCTGATGACTTCGGTCCAAGCGCAGCACACATTATACCTGAAGACGGGAGAGACATTAAAAGGTCAGCTTGTTGGAGGGACGGAAGACACGGTTTATTTTGACTTTTTCGGGAATCGTCTTGCATTGCCACACAGCAGTCTTTCCGCGGTTTATTTCGACCTTGCCGCGGCTCCCAAGGAGATTGCCGATCCGGATGCGGACAAGGATGCTTCTATTCGAGGCTATGTCATTGACAATTATGTGATGCAAGAAAATGAGCGTTACGATGCAGGGGCAAATATATGGATCGTTCCTGTATCTGAAGCCAAGAACGTCAACATCCGTCTCTTCACGGACACGCTTTCGTCTGTAATTGCCATACGTGATATCTTAAATCAGTTTGCGGAAAACGGCACTGCGGTTCCAGAAAATGTGGTCGTGGAGATGCGTCGATTGAATTGCGAAACAGAGACGCAGTTCCAACAGTATTGTCGTAGGGCGAATTTATCCGTTGCCTCCGTTAAGAATGCCAAGGGAGCGATACGTGCCACGTCGAATGCGGAAGGACAGTATTCTGTTCGTGTGAAGAGCGGTTCCTATTATGTGCTTGCTGTCAGCAAACAAGCCAAAGCGGACAACCCGGTGGAGATAGGAGGAATGGTCAACTTGCAACAAGTGTCTGTCCAACCACAAGAGGAACTTGTTGTGACATCGAAGTTTGAGATTTTTAAGTAGTCGTTAAAACACGGAAAACATTTTAAATAACATCAAAACCACAGAAATCATGAAATTGCTTGAAGGAAAGGTTGCCATCGTGACAGGTGCCGCTCGTGGCATCGGTCGTGCCATTGCCCAAAAATTTGCTGAAGAAGGAGCGGACGTCGCCATCACTGACCTCGTGCTTAATGAAGCCACGGAAGAGGCTGAACGTGAAATATCAAAACTTGGCGTAAAAGTGAAATGCTATGCGGGCAATGCCGCTAATTTTGCTGAAACAGAAGCTCTTGTCAACACTATCAAGGAAGAATTTGGACATATTGACATTCTTGTGAACAACGCGGGAATCACGAAGGACGGTCTCATGCTGCGTATGACAGAAGCGCAATGGGATGCTGTTATTGCCGTGAACCTCAAGTCGGCGTTCAACTTCATTCATGCTATAACTCCAATCATGATGCATCAGCGTGGTGGTTCCATCATCAACATGGCATCGGTAGTAGGTGTTCATGGCAATGCAGGACAATGTAACTACGCCGCTTCGAAGGCAGGTATGATTGCTCTTGCAAAATCGATAGCCCAAGAGATGGGAAGCCGTGGAGTTCGTGCTAACGCAATTGCTCCAGGATTCATCATCACGGCGATGACGGATAAACTTTCGGAGGATGTGAAGAAACAATGGATTTCTCACATTCCGCTTCGCCGTGGCGGAACGCCTGAGGATATTGCCAATGTCGCTACGTTCCTTGCTTCAGATATGTCTTCGTATGTTACGGGACAAGTCATCCAAATCGACGGTGGCATGAATATGTAATCCGTTTATTTCAAAACTAAGATAACAAAAGGAAATGGAGAAAAAGATTTGTTTTCCATTTCCTTTTTTGTTTTGTCTATTGTCTGAAACAAATAAATATTGAACGACTATGATTTTAACGACAACATCGCAAATTGAAGGTTATCCTATTAAGGAATACAAAGGTATTGTGACAGGTGAGACCATTTATGGGATGAACTTTGCAAAAGACTTTTTTGCAGGTATTCGTGATTTCTTTGGCGGCCGAGTTGGCAGTTATGAAAAAAGTCTTCTTCAAGCGCAGCAGGAGTCTATGCGTGAAATGGAAGAACGAGCCAAATCAATGGGTGCAAATGCTGTCGTAGGAATAGATATAAGGTTTGAGACCATGGGTGCCAAAGGTTCAATGTTGATGGTCAGCGTGAGCGGCACCGCAGTCGTTATTTAACGTTGTGAGACGCTGACTTGTCAGCGTCTCACAACGAATAACTTCATGTCATTTCCGGGCTATTGAGAGAAAGAACTCGTGAATGCGTAGGTCGTTGTCCAACTCGGGATGAAAAGCGGTGACAAGTTGGTTGCCTTGGCGAGCGGCAACGATGTGCCCATCGACTTCTGAAAGAACTTCGCAATCAGGAGAGGTGACCTTCTCAATGTAAGGAGCGCGTATGAAGGTCATAGGGATATCCGTTCCTACGTGGGAGACAGAGGCATTGGTGTGGAAACTCCCTAATTGGCGACCATAAGCATTGCGACGCACCTCAATGTCCATCGTGCCCAAATGAGACGGCGACAAGAGAATCAGACCGGCGCAAGTGCCAAAAACAGGAAGACCTTCGGAAATGGCTTGGCGCAAAGGTTCAAAGAGACCTAACTCTTGTAACAACTTTGATTGAACGGTTGATTCTCCACCTGGAAGGATGATGCCGTCCTTATGCTGATTCCAATCGGCAGCCTGTCGCACTTGAAATGTGTCCGCACCTAATTGTTGGAGCATGTGTTCATGCTCCACAAAGGCTCCTTGTAATGCAAATACGGCTATTCTCATTGTCCACGTTGTGCCATCAACAATTCGATTTCTTGTTCGTTGATGCCGACCATGGCTTCACCGAGGTCTTCACTGAGTTGCGCAAGCATCTTTGCGTCTTGATAGTTGGTGACTGCCTTGACAATGGCAGCGGCACGCTTGGCGGGATTCCCGCTCTTGAAGATACCGCTGCCCACAAAGACACCTTCAGCACCGAGTTGCATCATCAGTGCCGCGTCAGCTGGTGTGGCAACGCCACCTGCGGCGAAGTTCACGACAGGAAGTTTACCGTTTTCATGGACGTAATGAACCAATTCATAAGGTGCTTGCAGTTGTTTTGCCGCTTCGAAAAGTTCGTCTTCGCTCATGGAGATGAGCCTGCGGATTTCGCTTTGCATTAGTCGCATGTGACTCACGGCTTGGACAACATCGCCAGTGCCAGGTTCACCCTTGGTGCGAATCATGGTTGCGCCTTCGGCAATGCGGCGGAGCGCTTCGCCTAAGTTTTTTGCACCGCAGACGAAAGGAACGTCAAATTGCGTTTTGTCTATGTGGTAGATGTTGTCGGCAGGCGAAAGCACTTCACTCTCATCAATGTAGTCGATTTCGATGGCTTGTAGAATTTGCGCTTCCGCAATGTGACCGATGCGGCATTTTGCCATGACAGGAATGGTGACAGCTTCTTGTATTCCCTTGATCATTTTAGGGTCGCTCATGCGTGAAACGCCACCAGCTGCGCGAATGTCGGCAGGGATTCTCTCTAACGCCATGACGGCACATGCGCCGGCAGCTTCGGCAATGCGTGCTTGTTCGGGCGTTGTCACGTCCATAATCACTCCGCCCTTCAACATTTGGGCGAGTTCTCGATTGAGTTTTTGTCTTTCTGTATTCATTGTTTTCTGAATTGTGTAGGGCTAATGCCTTTTATTTTTTTGAAAAATTTAGAAAAATGTGCTTGTGAAGAGAAACCGAAGTGATAAGCGATTTCTTGCGCTGTAAGGCTTGATGTCTTTAGCAAGGACTCGATTTCGTGTATCAGATAGTCGTCGATGATTGATTTAGGCGATTTTCCCGATATTCGACGTGTGACTTGAGCTAAGTAGCGAGCGCTGACGTTCAGAAGTTCAGCGTAAAAATGCACGTCACTCGCTTCCCGATGATATTTTGTCACGAGGTGGAGGAATTCGTTGTAGAGTTCGCTGCCTCGACCTTTCAGTTCATTGTTTTTAGACTGTTTGGCACTGATGTAGGAGAGTGCCTTCTCCTTTGCTTCGTCTTGAGTAAGTCCTTGGTTGAGGAAGAATGCAATGGCGCTGGAGTAGATGTTGGAGAGACCGTGGGCGGCATCTTCGTCTTTCTTGATGACTGTTGAGCAAAGAGGCAAGAGTAAGTCGATGATGGCACCTCTCATTTCTTGGCTGATAAGCGTGTCACCAAGGGAGGAAAACTGCACGGCGTCAAAAACCACGTGACGAGGACGGTATTTTTTCAAAGCATTGACAATCACTCTGAGCGTGTCCACATTGCGAATCAATCCAATCTTGATGACATCGGGCTGAAAGTCGTTCATCACGGCATCTATTTGCCCTTCAATAATGGAGGCGGGGATGTCGTAGAACTCTTGAATACCAAAGGTCGTCTGAACCGTTATGGAAGTGATGGCGGACATGGCGAGACCGCCCAAGTCGGAAATTGTTTTGATGTCCGCTTGAACGCCCGAAACACCTGTCGGGTCACTTCCTGTTATGGTCAAAATTGGTTTCACGACGCAAAGGAAATACTATCTTTTTGAATCGTCAACAATCTGTTCTCAAATTGACAATTGAAACTTCCATTTGCACAACATTCTTTCTCTCCCGCGTGAATCTTGATGTGATTGATTTTTAGAAGTCAAGTTTCGTAAAAACTACTATAAAACAGTATCTTTGTCATTATAGAAAAAAGAAATGACAGTTCAAGAATTCAGGAATTATATGGCATCGGGGAAACCCGTGATAGGTCAATCCGAAGTGCACGCCATGTTCCATCAATTATCACAAGAAGCGTTGCGTATTACAGCGGAAATAAATGGTTCGTACCATACTCCCGAGACGCTTAGAACCCTGTTAGAAGAACTTTGGGGTTGCGAAGTGTCGAAAACGGTAACTTTATTTCCTCCTTTTCATACCGATTGTGGCAAGAACACTCGAATTGGTGAGCGCGTGTTCATCAATATGGGATGTAAGTTTCAGGATCAGGGTGGCATCGTGATTGAAGATGGCGCGCTGATTGGTCATAATGTTGTTTTGGCGACCATCAATCACGACCTTAATCCCGCCAAGCGTCAGAGTATGACGTATGCGCCTATTCATATCGGCAAGAACGTGTGGATAGGTTCTAATGCCACGATTCTTGCAGGTGTAAACATTGGTGATGGCGCGATTGTGGCGGCGGGTGCGGTAGTTACAAAAAATGTTCCGCCAAACACTATAGTGGGAGGAGTTCCAGCGAAGGTAATCAAAGAAATAAATCTGTTGTGATTTGCTTTCAAATTAGTATCTTTACAATACTGATTACAACGGTTCACGTCGGTCATGCTCAGCGGTATGTGTTGTGAGTTGCTTTCAGAATCGTATCTTTGTTTTACTGATTACAACTCTTGGCTGTGAGCAGGTTGGTCTTGAGCGGTTGTGAGTTGCTTTCAAAATCGTATCTTTGTTTTACTGATTACAACCCAACAACATTGCCATACTCATCAACAACAGTTGTGAGTTGCTTTCAAAATCGTATCTTTGTTTTACTGATTACAACGTTCAGAGCATCAGCAAAAGTAGATTGCTTGTTGTGAGTTGCTTTCAAAATCGTATCTTTGTTTTACTGATTACAACAGGAAGAGAACCAGCGGAGAGCCGAGACGCGTTGTGAGTTGCTTTCAAAATCGTATCTTTGTTTTACTGATTACAACTCTCACTTAATCTCGTATGGGTGGCCAAGCGTTGTGAGTTGCTTTCAAAATCGTATCTTTGTTTTACTGATTACAACTTATTTTTTGGAAATGGTTGATTTTTAGTGATTTGAAAGCAGAAATAGAACAAAAAAATGTAATCAGAAGAAAAAGTCAGAAGATTTATTCTCTGACTTTTTTCTTTTTCAAATGGATTCAAAATAATTCTAATTGTTGTGTTGGTGGTGGCGGTATTTGTTCTGTCCTATTCTCAAAAAGTTCAATGTTCCCAAACTGTTTGTCGGTGATAGTAATCATACAAACATTACCAGTTGGGGGAATCATATTTCGTACCCTTTTTCGGTGAACTTCCGCATTTTCCACACTTGGACAGTGTCGAACATAGATAGAATACTGAAACATAGAAAAGCCATCGCCAATTAGGTCTTTGCGAAATTTTGCCCCTAATTTACGTTCTAACTTAGTATTGGTCGGCAAGTCGAACTGTACCATAATCCACATGATGCGATATTCGCTAAAACGGGAGGTCATAGATGATATCTTCGTTTACTTCGAGTTCGGGGTAGATGATTTTGCGAATTTCTCCAGCAAAACATTTTTGTAATGAAGAGGTCGTTGTAGAAATGGCAACGTGTAAGGGGCTTCGATGCCCGTCAATTATCACATCCGTCTTGTCAAGCATGAGCATGTCAGCTTTTGTCTGTTTGTTGACAGTTGCCAAAAAGGGACTTTGGTTGACCCATTTTGCCACGATACGATCTACGTATGGGCGATAGGGTTCCATGATGTCGTCGGCAAGGCAGTAGGCGTTGTAACGATTCTGATGATGTAAGCCCAAAGTTGGCATCAATCCACATGCCACGAGCGAGCGCGCCACTTGGGCACGGATAATGGAGTAACCGTAATTTAATAAGTCATTTGGAGAAAGTCCTTCTCGATTGCGTACGAAGGATTCTATTTTCCCTTCAAATATGGTTTTCCAATAATAGGCAGCTGCCCTGCCTTCCATATTAGTAGAATCGCCACTTTTTACCTCTTTTGCCCATGCAAGCATATTGCCTTGTTGTTTTCCTGTTATAGTGTGGAGCAAAGCGGCTTGGTTCTCGATTTTTGCCACGACAGTTTGTTGCCAGAGTTGTTTCTTAAGTGGAAGAGATGCGTTAAGTTGTTCACGATAGCGTTCGCTTTGGAGCGTATTTCCACTCAATGGCAGTAGTAGTCCGCAGGGAAGGTGACTGGAATTGCATGTTACAACCGTGACGTTCTCCGTTGTTAAGGCATCTAAGAGCCCTTGTGTGATGGTGATGTGTTTGTTATCAAGCACTAAGATGTTGATGTCCTCAACAGGAATCGTCGCTGCAACTTCGTTCGTGCCATCTGCTATGGGACGTTTAATAACCATTTGACCGTTGTTTAACGACAAATAAGATGGATTCTCAATACAGATGGTACGATGTTTCATTTTTTATGTTTTGAAAATGATGCGATTCCTGTCTAATTCAAAGTCTTTTCCTTTTATTAATAAATTCGTAGAACTTATTCCTTGTCTGATTTTTTGGGGGAGATTATTGAAGTCTTTTATGGACTCTCCCTTTCCTAACGATTTCAAATCCTGTGCGTTAAGGCAATTAATCAAATTGATTCTCCCATTCCCATCATTCCCATCATTCTCAAAACCAACAATTTTGTATAATCGTTTTTGCAGCTGTTCTGAATCTAAATCCACTAGTTCTTCTTTTGTGTTTTTGTATATCAAAACAACATCTCCTTTTCTGAGAATTGTTTCTAAAATGTATTTTTTGTTCTTTTTCGATATTTGTGATGGGATTGGTTCAAATCCATATTTTTTGTTTTCACTAATATCAAAGAGGCAAAAGATATCATATTCTTTTTTCATTGATTCATTGTCGATATATATGGCAAGTGCATATAAATCGCCCACTTTAGCGTAATAATGATGTTTGTATTCTTTTTTTGATAAATAGGTTTGTTTTTTGATTTTCAACGGATTCTTAACAGAATTGGCAAAGGCTCTAACTTTTCTAATTATATGAATGCGTTCTCCGTCACGGTTTGTCATATAAATGCCAAGATCGACAGCTTCCTTGAATGAAATATTATCGTCAAATTGCTCTTTTATTCTTTTGTAAAGATCTTTATCAACGATTTCCTTTTTTAATTCATCCCAATCCTTGAATCCTGTATCTGTATCTTTCGATTTGTATTTAAGTGGCTTGCGGCAGACATATGAAAGTTTTTCATCAAAGACAAAATCTCCGTCCTTGTTATGAAGTAGTTTACCGTTATCGTCTCTTATGGCTTTTTTGATTGCACCGTAATATGTGTCTTCATGCAATTGCCCGCGAATGATGTCTCCCTTAATCCATCGTTTTGCTTTAGGAGTTCCGTCCGCTTCTCGAACAATATTTCCATCACTATCACGTAGCGGAACAATTTTCCCTCTTATTCTCCATCTTCGGCTGGTAGGAGTGAGTGCTTGGTCTTTATGAATGTGGTTGACAAGAATGTTGTTTTCGATGTGCTCCCGAAGTCCAGCGACTGTTCCGCAGTCGAGTGAAGCAATCAGATTGTTCAAAGCGGATTTGATGTCTTGTAACTGTTGTTGTTTTTCGGATAATAGAGGTTCTTGATACCATCCATTTTTGATGCCATAGTTAAGTTCTTCCTTTTTGTAGAACAATTCTAACATCTCCTTGCGTTTTTGGCTGTTAGGCATCAAAGATAGTACAGCCGCATCAATAGCATGATGGGAATGTTTTTCTCGGTCCTTCTTCTCGTCAAGACTTTGGACTCCGAGCATTTTCCGGAAATCTGAGGTGTATTTCCCATTTGCCACGGTGACATGATTAAAAAGGGTTTTGAGGTAATGAAGAGCGTATTTGGAAATGATGCGTGTATCGTTAAGTTGATTGTTGCGCCACTCATCATTGTAATCAGTTGTTTCAAACGAATTTACTTTTTTTCGCCAATAATCTCGTTCTAACTCCCAAAAATGACGTTGGCGGATGCTTTCATCTTTGGTGTCTTTCGTGCTTGCTTTCTTGCTTTTATCTTTCCAAAATTGGATATTAGACTCGATTCGTTCCAATTTTTTCTTCCAAGGTTCGATGCGTGTTTTGATTTCTTGATAATTAGGTAACTCGCTTGGCATTTTGTTCTTTTTTGTGTTTCGGTTGAAATCAGCGTCACAAACGGTTAGGTTAGACATGCTGTTGTCAAACGAGATGCTGCGCGGTATTGTGTGCTCTATATCATATTTGTTGCCTGCAAACAAATCAGCCAAAGTGATAATTTTGCCTGTGTATATACAACGGAAGTCTTGCTCCTTCCATAGTTTGTATTTTAGAAGGTTTCGGTCTTGTTTCCACTTGCGATCTTCGTCTTTGGGGTTATAGTCTGCCTGCTCCATCAATAACCGACATTTGTCAATGTCGTCTTTGCTTGCATCGCGTTGGCATTGTTCTTCTATCAAATTTTTTAGGAATTTATTTTCCTTTTCATGGCTTTTTTGATAGTCATTGATGGCATCACGCCAATTTTTGTCGTTTATTTCTCGTGCCATTTCAACAACGATGTGTGTGTCTTCGTCAATAACTCCTTTGTCAATCAAGTTGTTGATAGTGCGACGCAGAGTGTGAAGTATGCGCATTGCCATTGGATTTTTAATGGCACTGATGGAAGGTGTGTCAAGATGTTTTACTCCGAAAGAGTCTGGTTTGACCGCAGGATAAATATCATACATAGAATGATGGTAGAGTTCTTCCCACTTCTGAGGCATCACCTCGGGAAATTCACTACTTAAAACATCCTTGATGATGTCGCTTGTTTTTTGAGCAACAAGGAAAGATCGTTTTTCATCTTTGAACCAATTCTGGTAGAGTTCTTGGACTTGTTGAATAAACCAAATTTCTTCTTCAGAATTATGCTTAAGAGTACTCAAGGTGGAAGATACTACGGAAAAGATGTCACGACGGTCATCGTCGTCAAGTTGGTAGGACGTGTTACGGAATCCAACTTTATTGTAGTCTGGTTGATTTTTCCATTTGGCAATAAGGGTGTTCGTTATTTGGATAGTAATGCGTGTCTTTTCGGCAAGTTCTTTTGCTTTACGAATGGTTTTGATAACTAAATCTATACTCTTTTCGTAGTGTGAACCTAATATGTCAGGTATTTTAGCAAATAAAACAGCCTCGTCGTAGCGGAATCCCTGTTTTAACATTCTGTTGATTTTACGGATGGCTTTTAAGCTCAGATTGGCATATCCATCTTGAATGTCTCCCCATAGACGAACGGTATCTTTAACTTGAGAATCAGTTAACCCGATTTTTTGTGCAATGCGTTCTACATCTTCAGATTCGTCAGTTGAAAAGCAGAGATTCCAAAGGCTCAGATAGTCATATTGCTTTGTGTGCGTTTTGCCAGTTTTTGTGTTCGTACGCATTTCACTGCTTTTAATTATTGCGCATTCCCAGTCTTCTCCTAATATTTTACGAAGGCGGGCAGATGTTGGACATCCACTAACGCTCGTGTCGTTGCGATAGTTGATAGTTTTTCCAGAGTGAAGATTGTCATTGTAGAGTTCTACTCCGAGTCGTTTGCTTAGATGTTTTGTGATTTCTTCGAACTTAAACGTTCTTTGCAAACGCATGAATTTGTCTCGAAAAAGTTCATTTTTTTGTTCGAGAGTAAGCGTTTTCCAATCATCGTTTTCGTTCAGTCTGTATTTTATGTTGTTGAGAAACGATAAGGCACGAAATTTTTCAAACTCAGGATGGCTGATTGGGCAACGCGGACTTTTGGGTTCCAAAAGACATTTTGCCACATTCCCCTTTTGAGATTTAAGTGGTTTTTTATAAAAAATAGTGCCAATGTTTTTCTTTTCGCTAATCAAGCGATTTAAAAAATCTTTTTTGTCTCGTAAATTGTCTTGATAATCGAAAATGGCGGAAATTTCTTCTTTGTATTGTGAACGAACCGCTTGGTACTTGGTGTTTTCTCTAATGCGTACACCTTCTTTCTCTAATCGTGCGAAGGCTTGCCCAATAGTTTTAAGATGATTCACTTTCATATATTCAGTGATATCTTTTGACTTTTTGTTCTCACTTGCTTTCATCTGAGCAGAAATGTCAATGATATCATCCTTTTCGTTCTCTTTCATTTCTGTGAGGGTCTCGCCTTTGCTGCTTTTGAAGCCGCGGTGTTGGGCAATGTGATAGATTGCACGTCCCAGTTTCAATCGATCTGTTTTGTCGTCCCAATTGATTTGGCGTTCCATCAGTTCTGCACGAAGTTGATATGGACTGGAGTAGTCCGCAATGCCATCTCCGTTAAAATCAAGTCGAACCCATTGCTCAAATTTTTCATCGATTGGATATTGTCTCTTCAACCCTTTAGACTTGTCGTATATGCGCCATCGGTCTAATTGCTCAAGCGTCAGTGGCGTGCAGTCCATTTCGATTAATAATGCCAAGGTCGCCCAGATGCGTTGTTTTCGACTTCGAAGCGTGTGTCTTGGCATGCGTTTCTTAGTGCGTGCCGCAGCATAAGAGAACTCGCCAGACTTGCCTTTCCCTACACCTGAAGGAAACACAATGGAGCCAAAATAATCCAATTGCCCTTTTATGTCATTCCTGCCTTTATCGGTATTTCGAACAGCAATACCGATACTTCCTGAGCCTAAATCTAATCCCAAATATTTTGCCATATATATTTATGTGTAAGTATTGTGTCTTTGGTATTACTTGTATTTTGAAATTTTGTATTACCTTTGTGTCGTAAATCAAAGATACGATTTTGTGAGACTTCTCACAATAAGGCTATAAGCCGAAGATTTTCTTTAAGCCCACGATTACGTGGGCTTTTTTGTTCCTTTCAAAGGTAGAAAATCTATTTATATTGCAGATAGCTTGCGAGAAAAAATACTTCTCCGAGAAAAACTGATTATTGTAATGGTCAGATTTTGAAGTGATTGAAAAAAAATGAACGTTAAAGTGAAATTTTTATCCGAAAAAGTTTGTTTGGGTCAAAAAAAAGTATGACCTTTGCACCCGCAAAAAACGGAGGGGTCCGTTTAGGTGCGACAGAAGAGCGATCTTTGAGAGACTGGAGGAAACGAACAGGAAAGCAGCGAGCCGTGGCGCTTAGGTGTCACGGTGAGGATAAGGAAT
>JAFSQL010000005.1 GCA_017446585.1 Paludibacteraceae bacterium | reverse complement strand
TGTCCATCTTCTTGCATCTACATTTCTATATCATGCTATGGGTTTGGCAGCTGTTAAATATGGACGTTTTAAACTCATAAAATTATTGTTTGAAACAAAAGTTCCCGCACCAAATGTGTTTAGCCCAAGTTATTCATATCCCTTGGAGTGTTTGGCAGGTTATAATCATTGGAATCATGATTCTCTTAATATCTATCTGCAAGCGTCATGGATTTACCCATATAGTCAAATGATTATGAGTGCCATCAGGACATATTTTGAAAGAACTTTTATCGATAACAATGACTTTCAGAACGGTTTCTATACTTGGGAACATTTGGCTTCTCTACTTTGTCATTATTATAAATGCCAAAGAAATGCAGATAATTGGTTCCCCATCGGAGGATTCGTTAATAAGCGAGTTTCGCTTTTAAGATATGAGGATGATTTCTATACAAATTTCTTTAAACAGGCAAGAGTAGATCAAGATAACTGGCCACCAATTAAACAAGGACTATTTGGTGGTAAATATTCAGAATATGTTACTACTTATGAAGAAGGCGAAAAATTCTATAATAAGAATAGATACTAAAAACTCGCAGATTGTAATTTGCACTTGTTTGTTGAATCCAGTTGTTGTTTAAAAAAGTTAAAACTTCATCATTTTTACCATTCAAAGAATTCACGTCATCACTTTTCTACCGTTTTAATCAAAACACATTGGCACACAATAATTTGCAAACACTCTGACTGCAGCATAATAAATATGGAATTGCCGAATAGCCTAAATTCTATCGGCAATTATGCTTTTCTTGGAAGTAAATTAGTGTCAATTCTAATACCTAATTCTGTTACAAACATCGGTGAAGCAGCTTTCAGAAACTGTAAAGATTTGGAAATCTGCAACTTACCAGACAGTTAAAAAACTATCAACGAAGCCATGTTTTATGGTTGTACAAAACTGAGCAATTTCACCATTCCATTAGGAGTTTATACTATAGAGGACTATGCATTTGCAGAATGCAACTCAATAAACAAACTAATTATTCCTAAGAACGTTTACCATATTGGCACTTTCGCTTTTAATACTGATTCCTGTATAACAGAGGTAATTATAGAAGATTCGGAATGGAATTTATATGTAGAAAACGGCAATAATTCTATGCGTCCTACTTACGTTTATATAGGAAGAGTAGTTAACGGGAGCAATATTTTAGGTTGGGGATACAAAGGATTGAAGAAAGTTACTCTTGGAAGTAAAATTAATGGGAATAATCTCCCGATTAGTTCTTATATAGAAGAAATATACTCAAACATAGTTGACCCAACGCCAATAACACAGTTCAGTAATAAGATATATATAAATTGCAAACTGTACATACCCCAAGGAACGCTGGACAAATATCAATCCACAAAAGGTTGGAAGGAGTTCTTCCAAATAATTGAAGACCCATCCCTTGGCAATGAAACAAGCGACGTCAAGCAAACAAATGCCGACAACCCGACAGTCAAAATCTCCAACGGACAAGTCTCCGTCTCGGGCATGGAGGATAAAACTCTTGTCTCCGTTTTCGACATCAACGGCACACATCTCGGCTCTACCTACAGCAGCAATGGCAATGCCGTAATCCGCACTAATCTGCCACAAAACACCCTCGTCATCATCAAGATTGGGAACAAGAGTTTCAAAACCATCATGAGATAACGACATCAACAAGATAAGGCCTTCCTAAAATTCCTCTCCCCTCCTATGACTTCATAGGACTTCCTATGTCCTCCAATAGCAATGCTTTTTATTTCCATATTCTGTTCAAAAAATCTGCGTATATGCGCAATTATTTTTAGAAGAATATATATTGGGAAGATTTCCATCCCGTTGTCTTTTGCTGCTATCAGTCGTTGCAGATATTTTCTCTATTTATAATCAAAAAAGATGAGCGAGGGCGCATTACGCGCCCTCGCTTACATTTTTTGTGCAGTCACAATAAAAAAAACAAACATCGATAATCTGAAAAAATAAATATCTTTGCAAAAACCATTAAAGTCAACGAAATGACACACATTGCAAGTCCTATTCCTTCTGAAGGACAATTATTAGTTGACATAGAAGACATGTCCATTATCAAGGACATAAAAAAAGCAATAAGCATGGTCAAGGGCGTAGGGAAAATAACGATGCCCAAACGACGCAAGCTTTACTCTTCCTATGACTTGTCAATGCGTGACATCGAAGATGGACATGTCTATGAAGCAAAAGACGTAGATGACCTCTTCAATCAATGCCTTGACTAAACAAGCCATGTACACAATTCGTTATACGGGTGAGTTTAAGCGTCAAATGAAACTTTGTCAAAAACGTGGCTATGACATGGAATTGCTGCGCAAAGTCATTACCGCACTTGCTTCTGAAGGAAAATTACCCGCAAACTATTCTCCTCACCTTTTACACGGCAACAGAAAAGGGCAATGGGAATGCCACATTCAACCTGATTGGCTGTTAGTCTGGGAACAACACGACAAGGAACTTCTTCTTATCTTATTGAATACAGGCACACACTCCGACCTTTTCAGCAAAAAATTCAGGAAATAACCATTACGCCTTACTTCCACGACTTCCTCCTCCGCTTACGTCCAACACTTCCACCACGACTTCACCCCACAAAAAGAAAAGTACATTTTTTACAAGTGAAGCGGACGACAACAACTGTCGTCCGCTTCTTTCGTTTTCCAACGATTAAACAGGGGTTAATCGCAACCCTTCAATCGTATATTTCAAATCGTTCCAACTCTCCTTTTCTATCAAACTATGTTTTATAGCAGTTTTTTAACAAAACAACCAAAAAGATTATCATATTATATTAACTTGTTGATAATCTGTATATGTAACATTTTTTAAGAAAACTTTCAATCTTTTTTTTGCGATATTGTTTTCCAGCGTTTATATTTGTAACCGCTTTCCTCAAATCAAAAATCAAGAAATAAAAACTGACAATACTCTAATTATTAACCCCTAAATCAACATGATTCAAACTGTCTTAAAACGTGACGGACGCATCGTCGGCTTCAACGAAGAGAAAATCCGTGCCGCCATTCGCAAGGCGATGCTCACCACTGACCTCGGCGAGGACGAAAGCCTCGTTTGCCAAATCGCGGACCACATCGCCCTCAACGGCAAGTCGCAAATGGGTGTCGAGGAGATTCAAGACCTTGTCGAAGTGGAACTCATGAACTCCGAACGCAAGGACGTAGCAAAAAAATACATCGCCTATCGTGACAAGCGTAGCATTGCCCGCAAGAGCAAGACCCACGACATGTTCATGGAAATCATCGAGGCGAAAAAGAACGACGTGACGCGCGAGAACGCCAACATGAACGCCGACACCCCTGCCGGCATGATGATGAAGTTCGCTTCCGAAACCACCAAGCCTTTCGTGGACGACTACCTGCTCTCACCCGACGTGCGCGAGGCGGTGAAGCACAACTACCTCCACATCCATGACAAGGACTACTATCCTACCAAGTCGCTCACCTGCGTGCAACACCCGATGGACATCATTCTCCAACGCGGTCTCAAAGCAGGACACGGCGCCAGCCGACCAGCCAAAC
Organism: Paludibacteraceae bacterium; assembly: GCA_017446585.1. Classification (GTDB taxonomy): domain Bacteria; phylum Bacteroidota; class Bacteroidia; order Bacteroidales; family Paludibacteraceae; genus UBA4363. The sequence goes on along the minus strand of JAFSQL010000005.1, from coordinate 134,325 downwards.
GCATCGAGACGGCAAGCATCATGTGCTGCATCTCGATGGAGACGGCACAAAACGAAATGCACGGCGGTCAAGCCATTCCTGCGTTCGACTTCTACCTCGCCCCTTATGTGCGCAAGAGCTACGTTGAAGAAGTGAAGAAAATCGAAAACCTCTCTGGTGAGGACTACAGCGACCTCTACGAGGCTCCTATCGACGAGTACGCGATCCTGCCGCTCGAAGGGCTCAAGGGCAAGGAGCGCGCCAAGCAACACGCCATCAACCAAACGGTCGAACGCGTGCACCAGTCCATGGAGGCGTTCATCCACAACATGAACACCATCCACAGCCGTGGTGGTAACCAAGTGGTCTTCTCGTCCATCAACTACGGCACCGATACCAGTGCCGAAGGTCGTTGCATCATCCGCGAGATTCTGCTCTCAACCTACGACGGCGTCGGCAACAGCGAGACCGCCATCTTCCCTATCCAAATCTGGAAGAAAAAACGCGGTGTCAACTACAATCCTGAGGATCGCAACTATGACCTTTACAAGCTCGCTTGCAAGGTCACGGCACGACGCTTCTTCCCTAACTTCGTGAACCTCGATGCCACCTTCAACCACCACGACCAATGGGACATCAACGACCCTGAACGCTACAAGTATGAGGTGGCTACCATGGGTTGCCGCACCCGCGTCTTCGCCAACCGATTCGGTCCTAAGACCTCCATCGCGCGAGGCAATCTCTCCTTCACCACCATCAACCTCCCGCGCCTCGCTCTCGAGTGCATGAATGTGGAGAAGAAAGAAGACCGCATCAACCTCTTCTTCTCGAAACTTGACGAAGTGCTCGAAATCGCGGCGAAGCAACTCGACGAACGCTTCCAGTTCCAAAAGACGGCACTCGCCAAACAATTCCCGTTGCTCATGTCCAGCCTCTGGGTCGGGGCTGACCATCTCAAGCCTACCGACACCATTGAGAGCGTCATCAACCAAGGCACGCTTTCCATTGGCTTCATCGGCTTGGCTGAATGTCTGATCGCTTTGGTGGGCAAGCACCACGGTGAGAGCGAGGAAGCGCAAGAACTCGGATTGCGCATCGTCAAGTATTTCAACACCCGACGCGAAGACTTCTGCGACCGCTACCAGCACAACTACACCATCCTCGCCACTCCGGCAGAAGGACTGGCTGGCAAGTTCACCAAGAAAGACCGCAAGGATTTCGGTGTCGTTCCTGGTGTCACGGACAAGGACTACTACACCAACTCCAACCACGTGCCGGTTTATTACAAGTGTAGCGCCAAACATAAGGCTGAAGTCGAAGGTCCTTATCACGCCCTCACCGACGCGGGTCACATCTTCTACGTTGAGATTGATGGTGACGCCACCCACAACCCTGAAGCCGTCATGGGCATCGTTGACCTCATTGACCGCTACAACATCGGCTACGGAAGCGTCAACCACAACCGAAACCGCTGCATGGACTGCGGCTATGAGAACGCTGACCCAAACATGGAGCGTTGCCCTAAGTGCGGAAGCGAGAACATCGACAAGTTGCAACGCATCACGGGCTACCTCGTCGGCACCACTGACCGCTGGAACGCCGGCAAACTTGCCGAACTCAAAGACCGTGTGACCCACACGCTCTGAAGCGACTGAGCCAATAGTCTAAACAGTTTCATACCCGAGGGTCGGGGACACCGAGTCCCGACCCTCACTTTTTTACGAATACTTCCTGACATGACGACACGCGACGACACCATCCGAGTGATAAAAATTGTTGACGAGACCACCGTTGACGGTCCTGGCTTCCGCATCTCCATCTACTGCGCAGGCTGCGAGAACCGCTGTCCGGGATGCCACAACCCGCAGACATGGGATGTCAACGCGGGGGAAGAAAAAACAGTGGACGAACTTTTCGACCACATAGTGGCGGACGACTTCTCCAATGTGACCTTCAGCGGCGGCGACCCCATGCTGCGACCATTGAGCTTCGCGCGTCTCGCTAAACGCATCAAGACCGAGACAAACAAAAACATCTGGTGCTATACGGGCTACACGTTCGAGAACCTGCTCCGACGTGCCGACGCTCTCGAACTGATGCGTTGGATTGACGTGCTCGTCGACGGTCCCTTCATCTTGTCACAACGCAATGAAGACTTGCTCTTTCGCGGCTCCGAAAACCAACGCATCCTTGACGTTCCCAAATCGCTTGAGGCACAAAAGGCGATACCGCTGGACATCGACCCGTTCGACCTGAACAGGTGATCACTCCACGACTTCAATGCCCTTGATGACCACGTCTTGCATCGGACGGTCAAAACGGTCTGTCTTCTGTTTCGCTATCTCATCCAACACGTCGAAACCGTCCGTCAAACATCCGAACACGGTATAGTCTCCGTCCAACGATGGCGTGCCACCCTCGTTGACATAGACCTCCTTTTGCTCCTCCGTGAAGGTGAACGGCTGAACCTGCTTCGCTATTTCCGCCTCTATCTCCGCATGAATGCGGCTCAATGCGGCATGATCCCCATTCATGCGCGCCTGCAACAACTCCGGCGCACGAGGCTTCAACAACCGCTGTTCCATCCCGTTCCTTCTGTACTCCGTCAGGGCGTCTTCCATGCGTTTCAACTCACGCTTGCCATACTTCTTGCCTTGCACGATATAGAACTGGCAACCGCTACTCCTCTTCTCTGGATTCACCTCGTCCGACGTACGAGCGGCAGCAAGTGCCCCGCGACGATGGAAGTGCTTGTCCGCCATGATTTCATGCTCTATCGTGTAACCGATGTCACCGGCACCCAGTTGGCGGCGTAACTTGCCCGCCTGGTCCTTGCTCTGCGGGTCACCCGCCTGGATCATGAACCCTTTTATCACGCGATGAAACAGCACGCCGTCATAGTAGCGCTCTCGACATAATTTCAAGAAGTTGTCACGATGACGAGGCGTGTCGTCATAGAGCGTGGCGGTCATGTCGCCTAATGAGGTGTGAATAATGATTGTTGGCATAATGCGCAAAGATAATGATTATCATAACTCTGCCACGCTTACCCTTTGATCATTGTTCGTAGGCGCATTCATGCACGCCCTTGACAGCCCGTCCCGAAGGTTCGTTCACGCCGCGAAACGATGCGTCCCATTCCAACGCCACCGCCGTGCTACACGCCACGCTCGCCTCGCTCGGAACGCTTCGGGCTGCCGACTCGCTCGGAAAGTGTTCGGCAAAGATTGAACGGTAATAATATTCTTCCTTGTTCCTCGGCGGGTTGATAGGAAATCGCTCAGACGCATGCGCCATCTCCTCGTCGCTCACCTTTTGCGACGTGATTGCCTTTAGCTTGTCTATCCACGAATAACCCACGCCGTCACTGAACTGCTCCTTTTGTCGCCACGCGATTTCTTCTGGCAACATGTCCGCAAACGCCTTGCGAACTATCTTTTTCTCCATCTCACCACCCGGACACATCTTCGCTTCCGGATTGGTGCGCATGGCAACGTCCAAGAACTCCTTGTCAAGAAATGGCACCCTGCCTTCCACCCCCCATGCCGAAAGGCTCTTGTTGGCGCGCAGACAATCGTAGAGATATAGTTTGGATAGTTTCCTCACCGTTTCTTCGTGAAAAGCTTTCGCGTTCGGCGCCTTATGGAAATACAAGTAACCTCCGAATATCTCGTCCGCGCCTTCACCCGAAAGCACCATCTTGATACCCATCGACTTGATGACACGTGCCAACAAGTACATAGGCGTTGATGCCCGCACTGTGGTGACGTCATAGGTTTCGACATAGTAAATCACGTCACGAATGGCGTCAAGACCTTCCTGCACGGTGTAGTTGATTTCATGATGAACCGTGCCTATGTGATCCGCCACACGGCGTGCCTTCGCCAAGTCCGGCGCGCCCTTCAATCCCACGGCGAACGAGTGCAACCGTGGCCAATAGGCTTTCGTCTTGCTGTCATCCTCTATGCGCATCTCGCTATATTTCTCCGCCACGGCTGATATGACCGACGAGTCGAGACCTCCGCTCAGCAACACGCCATAAGGCACGTCCGACATCAATTGCCTACGCACGGCTCCTTCCAACGAATCACGTATGGCGGCTACGCTGCTTCCGTTCTCCTTCACGCTCTCATACTCCATCCAGTCGCGTTGGTAATAACGTTTCATGCCCGGTTCCGCGCTCCAATAGTAATGCCCTGGCAAAAATGGCTCATAACGCTCACATTGACCTTCCAACGCTTTCAGTTCGGAAGCCACATACACGGTTCCGTCAGCGTCATAACCGATATACAACGGGATGACCCCTATCGGGTCACGCGCGATGAGAAAGGCATCTTTCTCCACGTCATAGAGCGTGAAAGCAAAGATTCCGTTCAAGTCTTCCAGAAAATCCGGACCCTTCTCTCGATAGAGTGCCAAGATGACCTCGCAGTCACTTTTCGTCTTGAAGTCATAGCGACCGGCATACTGACGACGTATATCTTGATGGTTATAAATCTCACCATTCACCGCCAACACTTGTTTCCCATCCGATGCGTACAAGGGTTGACCGCCACTCTCCGGGTCAACAATGCTCAACCGTTCGTGGCAGAGAATGGCACTGCCACCGCTATACACCCCGCTCCAGTCCGGACCGCGATGCCTGATTTTTTGACTCATGCGCAACGCTTTCTCACGCCACGCTTGCGACTGCTCCTTTACGTTCAATATCGCTACGATGCCACACATATCTTGATTTCTTTTTTTTGTTCTTGTTTATTGTTGACTCTTCTCCTTGATGTGTTCCTCATATTCGGCAATCTCGCGCTCGCCGATATGTGCCAATCCGTAATGCTCGTCGTGCTGCGAAAAGTCCAATCCCACTTTCTCGCTATACGGCGACACGCGCATAGGAATCAGGCTATCTACCAATCGGTAGCCTATCCAACTCATGCCAAACGTATAGGCAAAGACGATGACAATGGCAAGCAGGTGCAAGAGGAATACGACTACGCCCTCCCACGTGCCGGAAATCAATCCTTCCTGAATGAAGATTCCCGTCAGCACGGTTCCGAAGATACCGCCCGTTCCGTGTGTCGGGAACACGTCCAAAGCGTCGTCAATGCTACTGCGCGAACGCCAATAGACCGCCACGTTGCATATCAAGGTAATGACAAAGGCTATGAAGATGCTCTGCCCGACTGTCACATAGCCCGCCGAAGGGGTGATGGCGACCAGACCTACCACGCATCCCACGGCGGCACCCATTGCCGATGGCTTCCTGCCACGCAGGCAGTCGAAGAATATCCAAGACATCATGGCGGTGGCTGATGCCGTGTTCGTATTCAGAAACGCCTTCACGGCTTGTCCGTCCGCATGCAATGACGAACCGGCATTGAAGCCGAACCACCCTAACCACAACATCGCCGCTCCCAACAGCACGAAAGGAATGTTGGCTGGCTCACTCTTCTTCGTGCTGCGACGACCGAGAAAGATGGCTCCCACCAATGCCGCCACGCCCGACGACGCATGCACCACGATACCTCCGGCAAAGTCCACTACTCCCCAACGGCAAAACAACCCTTCAGGGTGCCACGTCATGTGCGCCAACGGACAATAGATGAGGAAGAAGAAGAAAATCATGAAGAACATGTACGCCGAAAAGCGCACCCGTTCCGCAAACGAACCCGTAATCAACGAAGGGGTGATAATGGCGAACTTCATTTGAAACAGGGCGAAGAGTGCCAACGGAATCGTCGCTCCGCCCAACACGTTTCCTGCCGACGTGGTGTACACGTCCGCACCCACGTTCTGAAACATCAGGAAGGTCAATGGGTTGCCTATCACACCCCCTATGTCCTCGCCAAAGCAGAGCGAAAAACCTACCACCACCCACAGCACGGAAATCAATCCCATGGCTATGAACGATTGCAGCATGGTCGAGATGACATTCTTGGCTCCCACCATGCCACCATAGAAGAATGACAAACCCGGGGTCATCATCAGGACGAATATCGTGGCCGTGATCATCCACGCCACGTCCGCTGACGAAATCACGCTCCAGTCGCACTCGAATGTGGGCTCTCCCACCAACAATCCCGCCACGGCTATCAGCACCATAGCCGTCATCAGAATCTTCCAACGTTGTTTTACTTTCGTTTTCTTTTCCATAATACTAATGTGTTTTGTTTTCGGTTTGTGTTTGTTTTGTCTATTTTTTGGCGCAAAAATACACTTGAACGATTATTGTTTTGGCAAAAATCTTTCTTTTTATTTCTAAAAATATTTCTTCACTATCATTTTGTAATTTACAACACCGAAACAATATCTATTTTATTTCTTTTTGTTTCTTATTTTTGATAATTTCTTTCATTTTGTTTTTTTTATCTATTTTCTTGATTATTTTGTTTCATATTCTTTGTTTTTTATATCATTTTGTTTTTACTTCGCGCCGTTATCGAACCACAAGTAAGAACAAACCGAAAACAATATGACAAAAAGTAACCAACAACTAAAGGAAGAAGGTCTCTACCAAAGTAGTTATGAGCACGATGCCTGCGGTGTGGGCATGATTGTGAACATTCACGGCAACAAAAGCCACCGCATCGTCGATGACGCTCTGAAGGTTTTGGAAAACATGCGACATCGTGGTGCCGAAGTCGGCAAGGATGGCGATGGTGCCGGCATCATGATTCAAATTCCGCATGAGTTCATCTTATTACAAGGAATACCAGTTCCTGAAAAAGGGAAATACGGAACAGGCATTGTCTTCCTGCCCAAGGAGGAGAAAGCGCAACAAGACATTTTCCGCGTGATGATTGAGGAAATTGAACGTGAAGGGCTTCAATTGACCCACGTTCGCGCGGTTCCGACCAATTCTGACTGCTTGGGCACGTCGGCCCTTAGCACTGAACCGGACATCAAGCAAATCTTCATCACGGGCGTTTCGGACGACAAACTTTCATCGTTTCCGCAAACACTCTACACCATCCGTAAAAAGATTGAACGACGCGTTGACGACAAGGACTTTTACATCTGCTCGCTCAGCAACTCCAACATCATCTACAAGGGAATGTTGTCGTCCATGCAGGTGCGCCAATATTATCCCGACCTTTCCAACCCTTACTTAACAAGCGGTCTGGCACTCGTCCACTCGCGTTTCTCCACCAACACGTTCCCTACTTGGAGCCTCGCGCAGCCATTCCGTCTGTTGGCGCACAACGGCGAAATCAACACCATTCGCGGCAACCGCGGTTGGATGCAAGCGCGTGAGAGTGTGTTGTCAAGTGCCGCGCTTGGCAGTGCCAAGGACATTTCTCCCATTGTTCAAGAGGGCATGAGCGACTCCGCCAGCCTCGACAACGTGTTGGAGTTTCTGGTCATGTCGGGATTGAGCCTGCCCAAGGCCATGAGCGTCATGGTGCCGGAATCATTCAACGACAAGAACCCTATCAGCGAGGACCTCAAAGCGTTCTATGAATACCACTCCATCCTCATGGAGCCTTGGGACGGTCCTGCGGCCCTGCTCTTCTCTGACGGCAGATTTGCCGGTGGCATGCTTGACCGCAACGGTCTGCGTCCGGCGCGCTATTCCATTACCAAAGGTGGTGAAATGATTGTGGCGAGCGAGGTGGGTGTACTCGAACTCGAACCTTCCGAAATTGTAGAGAAAGGTCGTTTGGAACCTGGCAAAATCCTGTTGATTGATACCCTCGAGGGCAAGATCTATTATGACGGAGAAATCAAAAAGCAATTGGCGGACGAACATCCTTATCGTCAGTGGCTCAGCACCAACCGCATTCAGTTGGAAAACCTCAAGAGCGGAAGACATGTCTCCAACGCCGTTCCGGACTTGCTTGTCAAGCAGCGTCTGTTTGGCTACGGAAGGGAAGACATTGACAGCACCATCGCCCCTATGGCAATGACAGGTCAGGAGCCTACGGCTTCCATGGGCAACGACACGCCTCTTGCCGTCTTGAGCAATCGTCCACAAGTCTTCTTCAACTACTTCCGCCAACAATTTGCGCAAGTGACCAACCCTTCCATCGACTCCATACGTGAGAGTCTGGTCATGTCACTTACCGAATACATCGGACGCGTAGGCACAGGCATTCTCAACCCGGACGAAACCAACTGCAAGATGGTTCGTTTGCCACACCCTATCCTTAATAACACGCAACTGGACATCCTTTGCAACATTCGCTACAAGGGTTTCAAGACGACCAAACTCTCCATGACCTTCGATGGCGAGAAGGGTGGCGAGGGTTTGCGAGAGGCTATTGACAGTCTTTGCCATCAGGCGGAGAAGAGTGTGGACGAAGGCGTCAACTACATCATTCTTTCCGACCGTGACGCTGACGACCACCGCATCGCCATTCCAAGCCTCTTAGCGGTTTCGGCTGTCCACCACTACCTCATCAAGACAGGCAAGCGCGTGCAGACGGCTCTCATCGTCGAGAGCGGCGAAATCCGTGAGACGATGCACGCGGCATTGCTCCTTGGCTATGGTGCCAGCGCGCTTTGCCCTTACATGGTATTTGCCATCCTCGATGACCTCGTCAAGCAAGGCAAAATTCAAGAAGACTACGCCACGGCTGAATCCAACTACATCAAGGCAGTAAAAAAAGGTCTGCTGAAAATCATGGCTAAGATGGGCATCTCTACCATCCGTTCCTACCGCGGGGCTAAAATCTTCGAAAGCATCGGTCTGAACGAAGAACTCTTGAAGTCCTACTTTGGAACGACAACGAGCACCATCGGCGGCATCGGTCTTGACAAAATTGCGGATGACGCCCTTGACCGAAGCAAGGAGGCGTTCACGACTGACAATTCTTTCTTGCCTAACCTCGGACAATTCCAATGGCGCAAGGATGGCATCAAGCACGCATGGAATCCGGAGACGATAGCGACACTGCAACTTGCGACACGCACGGGCAACTACCAAAAGTTCAAAGAATACTCCCAAATGGTCGATGCCAAGGAGAGCCCTATCTTCATCCGAGACTTCCTCTCGTGGAAGAAGAATCCTATCAACCTTGACCAAGTGGAACCCGTCGAGGACATTGTGAAGCACTTCGTGGCAGGTGCCATGAGTTTCGGTGCTCTCAGCAAGGAGGCGCACGAGGCCATCTGTTTGGCAATGAACAAACTGGGAGCGCGCTCCAACACGGGCGAGGGAGGTGAAGACTCCGAACGTTTCCACTCCACGTTCGACGGCATCTCGCTGTCCAGCAAGACAAAGCAGGTGGCAAGCGGACGCTTCGGCGTGACGACGGAATACCTTGTCAATGCCGAGGAAATACAAATCAAGGTGGCTCAGGGTGCCAAGCCTGGCGAAGGTGGTCAATTGCCGGGATTCAAAGTGAACGAGGTCATCGCCAAGACGCGACACTCCATTCCGGGCATTTCGCTTATCTCGCCACCGCCTCACCACGACATCTATAGCATCGAGGACCTCGCGCAACTCATTTTTGACCTCAAGAATGTTAACCCGAAGGCAGCCATCAGCGTCAAACTCGTCGCGGAAAGTGGCGTAGGAACGATTGCGGCGGGTGTGGCAAAGGCCAAAGCCGACCTCATCGTCATCAGTGGTGCCGAAGGCGGAACGGGTGCGAGTCCGGCGTCGAGCATGCGCTTCGCGGGCATTTCTCCTGAAATCGGTCTGAGCGAGACACAACAAACCCTGGTTCGCAACGGTCTGCGCTCCTCCGTTCGACTTCAAGTGGACGGACAAATCAAGACTGGACGTGACATCATTCTGATGGCTCTGTTGGGTGCCGAGGAGTTCGGTTTTGGTACGGCAGCACTCATCGTCCTTGGCTGCGTCATGATGCGCAAGTGCAACCGAAACACGTGTCCTATGGGCGTCGCTACGCAAGACCCCGAACTGCGCAAGCACTTTGTCGGCCGTTATGAATATCTGGTGAACTACTTCACTTTCCTCGCTCAGGAGGTGCGTGAATACTTGGCGGAAATGGGATTCAAATCCTTGAACGACGTCGTGGGCAGAAGCGACCTCATCGTCACCGCTCCTTCTGTTCTGGACCTCAAACGTTTGACCTTCAAGGAAGAGGGCGAACTCCGATTCACGGGCGACATCCACAGCCCTGCCATTCCGCTCGGAATGTCCGACACCGTGCTTGACGAACGTATGCTCAAAGCGGCTAAGGCCGCCATTGACAAGGCGGAGGAAGTCACGCTTGACTACTCCGTCAAGAACACCGACCGTGCCATTGGCACCATGCTTTCAGGTGCCATCGCCAAGCGACATGGTTTGGCTGGTCTCCCTGACGACACCATCAAGGTGCGCTTGAAAGGTTCGGCAGGACAGTCGTTCGGAGCGTTCCTCGCCCATGGTGTTTCACTCAGGCTGGAGGGTGAAACCAACGACTACTTCGCCAAGGGTCTGTCCGGTGGACGCATTGCCATCCTGCCACCTTCACGAAGTGAATACAAGGCGGAAGACAACATCATCGCCGGCAACACAGGACTCTACGGAGCCACCAGTGGCGAACTCTACGTGCGTGGCAAAGTGGGCGAACGCTTTGGCGTGCGCAACTCCGGTGCCATCGCTGTCATTGAAGGCGCGGGCGACCACTGCTGCGAATACATGACGGGAGGTCGCGTGGTCGTTTTGGGCAAGACGGGTCGCAACTTCGCGGCGGGCATGTCAGGTGGCGTGGCTTACGTCTATGACCGTGACCACACCTTCGACTTCTTCTGCAACATGGACATGGTAGAAATCAACCTTGTCGAAGACAACATGAGCCGAAAAGAACTGCTCGAACTGATTCGGCAACACTACCTTCACACAGGTTCCGAACTGGCAGGACGCATGTTGGACGATTGGAAACAATATGCTGACGACTTTATCCAAGTCGTTCCTATCGAATACAAGCGAGTCTTGCAAGAGGAGCAATTCAAGAAACTTCAAGAGAAAATAGCGAACATGCAACGTGAATTTTAGAAACTTTTTTACACTGGGAATCGAAGCATGTTTTTGCCGCCAAGGCTGTCACAAATCACGAACGAAAACACAATCACAATCATGGGAAAAGAAAGGGCTTTTTTAGAAATTCATCGTCAGGAAGCGGGCTATCGTGACCTTCACGACAGGATTCACGACTTCGGTGAAGTGGAGCAAACGCTCAACACGCACGAGCGCAAGGCACAGGCGTCTCGCTGCATGGACTGCGGCGTTCCATTCTGCCACTGGGCTTGTCCGCTGGGCAACAAGGCTCCTGAGTGGAACGAGGCGTTATACAAAGGAGAATGGGAATTGGCATACAAACTGCTTTCGGCAACCAATCCTTTCCCGGAATTTACAGGACGCGTCTGCCCCGCTCTCTGCGAGAAAGCATGCGTGCTGAACCGCTACAACCACGAGCCGACCACCAACCGCGAGAACGAGTGCGCCATCACCGAAGGCAACTTTCGTGAAGGGTTCATTCGCCCACGTACCGACATTGTCCGCAATGGCAAGCACATCGCTGTCATCGGTGCCGGACCGGCTGGATTGGCTGCCGCCAACGACCTGAACATCATGGGTTACCAAGTCTCTGTCTATGACAAGAACGAGGCGGCAGGTGGACTTCTGCGCTACGGTATTCCAAACTTCAAACTCAACAAGGCTGTCATTGACCGTCGCATACGTCTGCTTGAGCAGGAAGGCATCGAGTTCCACTACGGCAAAGACATCACCTGCGACCCATCGTTCGCCTCACAGTTCGACGCGGTCGTCATCGCCACGGGAACTCCGACGGCAAGGGATTTGACCATTCCGGGACGCGAACTCAAAGGTGTTTACCTCGCCCTCGAACTCTTGGCGCAACAAAACAGGGTGCTGGCAGGATGCGAGTTCACGCCTGAGCAACGGGTGACGGCAAAGGACAAGGACGTCCTCGTCATTGGCGGTGGCGACACCGGTTCCGACTGCATCGGAACGGCACACCGACAAGGCTGCAAGAGCGTCACGCAAATTGAAATCATGCCACGTCCCGTTGAGGGACCTGAAGACCCTGCCAACCCTTGGCCAGCGTTCCCTCGCACGCTCAAGACCACCAGCAGCCACGAGGAAGGATGCACCCGACGTTGGAACATCAACACGCTTGAGTTCATCGGCGAGAATGGAAAACTCACGGGCGTGAAGGTACAAGAGATAGAATGGAAACCTAATCCAGATGGCGGACGACCTCTCATGGTCGAAAAGGGGAAACCTGAAATCATCAAGGCGGAACTTGTTCTCCTTGCCATGGGATTTCTCAAGCCTCAACACCCGGACTTCCCTGACAACGTGTTTGTCTGTGGCGATGCTAAAAACGGCGCGAGCCTTGTAGTTCGAGCCATGGCGAGTGGAAAACAAACGGCTGCTGAAGTTAACAAATACCTCTCCCTATGAGCACTATCCACTTCTCCAAGATGCACGGTTGCGGCAACGACTACATCTACGTCAACACGATTGACAATCGCGTTGACGACCCTTCCCACCGCTCCATCGAGTGGAGCGACCGACACAAGGGCATAGGTGCGGACGGGCTCGTTCTGATAGGTGAACCCGAAGGATGCGATGCCGACTTTTCCATGCGCATCTTCAATGCCGATGGCAGCGAGGCGATGATGTGCGGCAACGCTTCACGGTGTGTTGGCAAGTATGTCTATGAACGCGGATTGACTCGAAAAACTGAAATCAAGTTACAAACGCTCTCGGGCATAAAAACACTCTTCCTACATGTAAACAGCTCCGTAGTGGAAAGCGTCACGGTCGATATGCTTCAACCGAAGTTGGAAGACGAAAACTTGTTCATCTGGTACCAAGCACCCTGCCACGGAACGTTCGTGTCCATGGGCAACCCCCACTTTGTCGTGTTCACGCCCGACGTGAACGATGTCGAAAAGTTCGGACCGCTTTGGGAACATTATCCCGCTTTCCCTCAACGGTGCAACATCGAGTTCGCACACATCAACAATGACGGAACCATCAGGACACGCGTCTGGGAGCGAGGTAGTGGCATCACGTTGGCGTGCGGCACCGGAGCCTGCGCTACGGCAGTCGCCTCGGTGCTAAAGAAGGGGAAGGACAGGACTTCACAAATCGTCATGGACGGAGGAACGCTCTCCGTCGAATGGCGCGAAGCGGACAATCACGTCTATCTTACAGGCGATGCGCAATTCGTCTTTGACGGAACGATTGGAACGGACGATTAACAATCTAAGATTATGGCACTCGTAAACGAAAATTTTCTCAAACTCGAAAACAACTATTTGTTCGCCGATATAGCTAAGAAGGTCAATGTCTTCAAGGTGACTCATCCCAATGTGGATGTCATCTCGCTCGGAATTGGCGATGTGACTCGTCCGCTATGTCCGGCTGTGATTGAGGCCATGCATCGGGCTACCGATGAAATGGCATCCGAATCCGGATTCAGAGGCTACGGTCCGGAGCAAGGTTACGACTTCCTTCGTGAGGCGATTCTTAAGAACGACTTCCTCACACGAGGCATACACCTTGACATGGATGAAATCTTCATCAACGACGGAGCCAAATCCGACACCGGAAACATTCAAGAATTATTGCGGTGGGATAACTCCATCGGTGTGACTGACCCTATCTATCCCGTCTATATTGACTCGAACGTCATGGCGGGACGCACGGGAACACAACAGGACGGACGATGGTCTGGCGTCGTTTACATGCCTTGCACTGCCGAGAACGGTTTCGTGCCGACACCGCCAGAAAGGCATGTCGATGTCATCTATCTCTGCTACCCAAACAACCCTACAGGAGCCGTCATCAGCAAGCAGGAACTGCGCAAATGGGTCAACTACGCTTTGAAACATGACACGCTCATCTTCTATGATGCCGCCTACCATGCGTTCATCCAGGATGACGACATCCCGCACAGCATCTACGAGATTCGCGGTGCTCGCAAGTGCGCCATCGAATTTCATAGTTTCTCCAAGACAGCAGGATTCACTGGCGTTCGATGCGGATACACCATCATCCCTAAGGAACTGACGGCAACCACGCTCGACGGAGAACGCGTTCCGCTCAACCCGCTTTGGAATCGGCGACAATGCACCAAGTTCAACGGAACGAGTTACATCTCACAGCGTGCCGCCGAGGCCATATACACGCCCGAAGGTAAAAAACAAACCAAGGAAACGATTGACTATTACATGCGCAATGCGCAACAAATGCTCACCACGTTGCGAGGTCTTGGCTTCGATGTGCATGGCGGCGAAAACGCCCCTTACATCTGGATGAAGACACCTGACAATTACGGCTCATGGCAATTCTTTGAACAACTACTCTACGGTGCCCATGTCGTTTGCACCCCGGGAGTAGGTTTTGGACCGAGTGGCGAGGGCTACGTCCGCTTCACCGCATTCGGAAGCCACGAATCAACACTCGAAGCATTACACAGAATAGAAAAATGGACTAAATCACACTAAAATTTCAATTCATTATGGAAACACTCAGATTACAAGTTGTCGGCGAGGCGTTCAAAAAGAAGCCTCTTGACGTGAAGGCTCCGGCTGATAGGCCCGCCAAGTACTTTGGTTCCAAGGTATTCAACCGCGAAAAGATGTACAAGTACCTCCCTAAGGATGTGTACGAGAAGATGATTGACGTGATGGACAAGGGCGTTCGTCTTGATCGCGAAGTGGCAAACAAGGTGGCTGAAGGCATGAAGCAGTGGGCTATGGAAAACGGCGTGACACACTACACGCACTGGTTTCAACCACTGACCGAAGGCACGGCAGAGAAACACGACTCGTTCATCGAACACGACGGCAAGGGAGGCATGGTTGAAGATTTCAGCGGCAAACTGCTCGTTCAACAGGAACCCGACGCAAGTTCCTTCCCTTCAGGTGGCATTCGCTCCACGTTCGAAGCGCGTGGCTATTCCGCATGGGATCCTACTTCACCAGTCTTCATCATCGAAGACACGCTCTGCATCCCTACTGTCTTCATCAGTTACAGCGGCGAGGCGCTCGACTACAAGGCACCGCTGCTGCGTGCCCTCCATGCGGTCAATGTGGCGGCTACCGATGTATGCCGTTACTTCGACCCTCAAGTCACCAAGGTGACATCCAACCTCGGCTGGGAACAAGAGTATTTCCTCGTTGATGAAGGACTCTACGCCGCGCGTCCCGACCTGCTCCTCACCGGCAGGACGCTCATGGGTCATGACTCCGCCAAGAACCAACAAATGGACGACCACTATTTCGGCTCTATTCCGGAACGTGTGGCGGCATTCATGCGTGAACTCGAAATCGTCGCGCTCGAATTAGGCATCCCTTGCAAGACCCGCCACAACGAGGTCGCACCAAACCAGTTCGAATTGGCTCCTATCTTCGAGGAGACCAACCTCGCCGTTGACCACAACATGTTGCTCATGTCCGTCATGAAGCGCGTGGCTCGCAAACATGGTTTCCGCGTGTTGCTCCATGAGAAACCTTTTGCCGGCATCAACGGTAGCGGAAAGCACAACAACTGGTCACTCTCGACCGACACGGGCGTGCTGCTCCACGCTCCGGGCAAGACTCCTGAACAGAACCTGCGCTTTGCCGTCTTCATCGTCGAGACCTTGATGGGTGTCTTCCGCCACAATGGGTTGCTCAAGGCAAGCATCATGTCCGCCACCAACGCTCATCGTCTGGGTGCGAACGAGGCACCGCCTGCCATCATCTCTTCGTTCCTTGGCAAGCAACTTTCCGAACTGCTCGACCACATTGAAAAGGCGGACAAGGAAGACCTGCTCTCAATGCAAGGCAAGCAAGGACTGAAGATGGACATTGCTGAAATTCCTGAATTGCTCATTGACAACACCGACCGCAACCGCACCTCTCCATTTGCATTCACGGGCAACCGTTTCGAGTTCCGCGCCGTCGGCAGCGAAGCCAACTGTGCCAGCGCGATGATTGCGCTCAACTCTGCCGTGGCTGAGGCTCTGGTGAAGTTCAAAAAACGTGTGGACGCGCGAATTGCTGAAACGTCGAAGAAGTTTGAAGGAACGGGTCACAGTGCCACCTTCCACGCCATCATTGACATCCTGCGTGAGGACATCAAGACATGCAAACCTATTCGTTTTGACGGCAATGGCTACTCTGACGAGTGGGTCGAAGAGGCGGCACGCCGTGGCTTGGACGTCGAGAAGTCCTGCCCTGTCATCTTCGAACGTTATCTGGATCAGGAGAGCATTGACATGTTCGAGAGCCTAAATGTCATGACCAAGAAGGAATTGGAAGCGCGCAACGAGGTTAAATGGGAAACCTACACCAAGAAGATTCAAATCGAAGCGCGCGTCTTGGGCGACTTGTCCATGAACCACATCATCCCTGTTGCCACCCGCTACCAGAGCCAGTTGCTCAAGAACGTGGAAGACATCTCTAACATCTTCCCTGCCGAGAAAGCACAAAAACTCTCCGTGCGCAACGTCAAACTCATCGAAGAGATTGCCGAGCGCACCAGCAACATCGAACGCATGGTCGAAGAACTGGTGGATGCGCGCAAGCGTGCCAACAAGATTGAAAGTGAACACGAAAAGGCTATCAGCTATCACGACACTGTCGAGCCTAAATTGGATGACATTCGTTATCAAATTGACAAACTCGAACTCATCGTCGATGACGGGCTCTGGCCATTGCCTAAGTATCGTGAATTGCTCTTCATTCGATAAACGAGAAAAACGTTTTCCTTTGCGTTGATTGTGTGCGGTTGATTGTTTTCGGTTCGTGACGAAACCCGGTGTCATTGCGGCATCGGGTTTCAAAACGTACTATCTTTGCCGCCGCAATGAATGATAACACGCTTATTCTTACCCTTGACAACGGATGTCGATTTGCCTATCTGCATCAGCGTGACAGCGATGTCTCTTATGTCGGCGTGGCGATTCATGCAGGAACGAGAGACGAGACTGACAACGAAAGCGGTCTTGCGCATTTTGTCGAACACACGGTGTTCAAGGGCACGGAACACTTCTCTGCCAAACAAATCAACACCGAAGTCGAACGCTTAGGAGGCGACCTCAACGCCTTCACGACCAAGGAGACAACAGTCTTTCACGCCACGGTGCTCAACCAAGGGGTGAACAATGCTCTTAGGGTCTTGGTCGAACTGACCAACCACCCGACTTTTCCTGAAGACGAACTGCGCAAGGAGGCAAACGTCATTGTTGACGAGATTCAAGCCCTCAACGATAGTCCCGACGAACGCATCTACGAAGACCTCGAAGCCATGATTTTCGGCTCTTCGCCCATGGGCAGGAAAATTCTGGGAGACGAATCGTCCGTGCGCAAGTTCGGAAGGAATGACGCACTGCGTTGGGTTCGCACCCACTTCACGCCATCCAACATGTCTTTCTTTGCCTTCACCTCACTTCCGGCAGAGCAACTGACAGATTATCTCAACTCCCTATTAGGAAAAGGCAAAGAGACATCAACCGCCGAACGGGAAGACACAAACCCGTCTTTTGCGGCCACAGAAGCATCCAAGCAATCCGTCAACATGAATACCCACCAAGCGTACCTCGCCATGGGCGGACGCACCGTGGGGCGGTTGCATGAGGACTTCGTTCCCATCGCTCTCGCCACCAACATGCTCGGCGGACCTGCCATTTCAAGTTGGCTCTACACCGCATTGCGCGAGGAGCAAGGATTGGCTTACAGCGTGGACGCTTCCTACACGGCTTACTCCGACACCGGTTGCCTCATCATTGTCACCAGCACCGAACCCAAGTTCGTCAACAGATGCCGAAAAATCATCCACCAACAACTCCTGCGTCTTCAGTCCGTGACACAAACGGAATTGGATGCAGCTAAACTCCAAATCAAAGGGCAAATCGCCATTGCCGATGACAACAAGGAGAACATTGCTCTCGGCATGGTCAAGTCAGCATTGCTCTTCAACAAGCACTTCACACGTGACGAGATTTGGCAAGCCATTGACCGAATCACGGTCAAAGACATCCACTCCGTCGCCACCCGATATTTCAATCCCGACAATCTTCACGAACTGCTTTACAAATAGCGAGGCATGGATCAGACACTTCTTGATTATACACTTTCGCACATGGACGAGGAGCCAGCCCTCCTGCGTCAAATCAACCGTGACAGCCACCTTCACACTGTCAATGGTCGCATGTGTTCCGGTCATTTGCAGGGTCGCCTGCTCAAGATGTTGACCCGTATCACCAAGGCGCGACGCATTCTCGAACTCGGCACTTACACAGGCTACAGCGCTCTCTGCTTTGCCGAAGGACTGCCTGATGACGGACAAGTCATCACCGTTGACCACAACGACGAACTGCGTGACGTGGCTGCCGCCTATTTCCAACGCTCACCTTTCGGAAGCAAGATTCGTCAAGTCACTGACGACGCCATTCTTTTTCTCGAACAACTGAACCTAAACCCGTCGTTCACCGAGTCGTTCGACATCATCTTTATCGATGCCGACAAGCGCGAATACCGTCGTTACTATGACCTCTCTCTTCCTCTCCTGAGGCAAGGCGGACTGATTCTTGCCGACAACGTGCTGTGGGACGGACATGTCATCGAAACCAACGTCAAACGTCAAGACAAGCAAACGCTCGAACTGCAAGCGTTCAACGACATGGTGAAGGAGGATGACCGAGTGGAAGTCGTGATTCTGCCAGAAAGGGACGGATTGTCGCTTATACTGAAAAGGTGAAGCAGTCCTCAACCCGAACTTCACCCACACGAGTTCTACGCAATGATGTGAGGTAGGCACCCGTACCCAAAGCCTCGCCCAAGTCACGCGCCAACGAACGAATATAAGTGCCCTTTCCGCACACGACACGCAACGTCAAGTCTGGCAACGCGCAGTCCACTATCTCTATCTTCTCCACATGAACACGTTTCGCCTCTATGGCGACTTCCTTTCCTTTTCGAGCCAACTCATAGGCGCGTTTGCCATTCACTTTCACCGCACTGAAAATGGGTGGCACCTGTTCTATGTCGCCCTCAAATCGGGGCAACACGCCCTCTATCAATTCACGGCTTAAATGCGCCGTCTCATACTCCGTATTGATACTGTCTATTGTCTCACGGTCATGACTTGGGGTGGACGCTCCCAACCGAATGCCTGCCACATACTCTTTTGTGTGCGCCTGCAGCGATTCTATCAATTTTGTTTTTCTGCCCGTGCAAATCACAAGAACGCCCGATGCCATTGGGTCCAATGTGCCCGCATGACCTACTTTCAACTCCTTGCTGACATGACCGAAATGGTGCGTCAACTTGTATCGTGTACTACCTACGACCTTGAACGACGTAACGCCAACGGGCTTGTCAAAACCAAGCACCACGCCTTCCTTCAGTGCCTCCCAACTCCAACGTTCTATGTCCAATTCCTTTGCCAATCAGGTTTCCTTAAACCAATGCCATCGTGTGACCAGTGTACAACCAAACCAAGATAAACAAACCTACGATGATTCTATACACGCCAAAGGCAAAGAACCCATGTTTGGTCAAGTAAGAGATAAATCCGCGAATGGCTATCGCCGCCACTACAAACGCCACGACACAACCCAGCAATAACATCGGCAAATTGTCCATCACCACTTCCGAACCCTCATTCATAAACAGTTTCAAGACATCCCATCCCGTAGCAGCCGCCATGGTCGGAACGGCAAGGAAGAACGAGAACTCAGCCGCCTCCTTGCGTGTCAACCCCTGTTGCATACCTCCAACGATAGTGGCCATCGAACGTGACACTCCGGGTATCATGGCGATGCATTGAAACAATCCGATAATAAACGCACGACGCGGTGTCACCTTGTTCTCCGGATTGCCACTTCCAAATATAGCGTCGCAAAACAACATGAACACACCGCCAATCACTAGCGTGCAAGCGACGACTATCACGTTGTCCAACAGCATGTCAACATAATCACTGCCCAAGAAACCGATGATGGCGGCAGGAAGGAAGGCGATGAGCAACAGGACATAAAAACGCCACTTGTGCAAGGTCCGCGTCACTGCGCTTCCCTTCACTGGCGTATGGTCTAACTTGAAGAAGCGAGGCCAATACAGGACAACAACCGACAAGATGGCTCCAAATTGAATGATGACCGTGAACGCCTTCACGAATGGCGTGCTTTCAACACCCAGAAGCGCTTGCGTTATGATCATGTGTCCCGTTGACGATACGGGCAAAAACTCCGTCAAGCCCTCCACGATGGCTATGATAATCGTCTCAAATACACTCAAATCAGATGTCATGCCGCAATAGTTTTTGTGACTTTTTTATTCTTTTTCTTTGCCCTTGTACAAGATGGCAAATATCATGAACAGAAATCCGAACAGAGAAATCATCGGACCTACCGTGATTCTCCTGAATGAGAATATGTCAGGATTGAACTCCGTCTCCGAACTGCCCCCCAACATCAAGATGAAACCCACGACGATAAAGAAAAACGATACCGCCATAAGCATCAAATTCACCTTCTTCAAGGCATAGTCTTTCTGACCATCCTTGTTGACTATTTCTTTTTTCGCAGCCATATTCTTTTGCTCTTATTTGTTTCTTGACTATATTCGATACAAATCATTCGTCTTTATACGCACATACCTGCCCACAGCAATCACAGTAGCCACGAGAGGTATCAACAATCCCAACAGCAACATCGCTCCTGAGGTGACCGCCACATTGAACGGAGCCACCAAGTCAAACAATGGGAATCCATAATAACTCTGCAGATAGTAGAGACTGCCCTCCAAAATACCGATTGCCAACACGGCAGCGATGAAACCGTTCAGCAGGCTTCTGCCAATGAACGGACGACGAATGAACCATGGAGTCGCACCAACAAGACGCATCGTGGAGATAGTGAAACGGCGCGAGTACAGTTGCAAGCGAATGGTGTTATTGATCAGTCCCACCGACACAATCAGCATCAACAACGCCACGGCAGCAAGCATCAATGTGATTGACTGCAAGTTCTTGTTCACGTCTTCCATCATCTCGCGGTGATAAATCACCTCCTTCACACCGTCATAATCCTCCAACTCTCGTTTGATTGAAGTCATCTGCTCTGGAGTGGCATAGTCCGCGCTGGCATTGATTTCTATCGATGACAACAACGGATTGTAGCCCAACAACATCTGTGGGTCCTCGCCTAATTCAGCACTCAATTCGCTCAACGCACTGTCTTTTGAAATGAAATTGTGCGACTTCACATAAGGTGCCGTGTCTATCCTTCGGTTCAGCGATGCCAAGTCAGGCGACGTGATGGAGTCCGACAGCACCACCGTAATCGTAATGTTCTCCTTGACATAGCGTGTCGCCTGATGCGCTATCAACGACAACGTGATGATCAAACCAACCAAAAACAAGACCATGGCAATACTTATCGTGGTCGTGAGGTTAGAGTTAAAAAACTTTGAACGTGTGACTTTCTTCATATTTGACGAACACTCTTATTTATACAACACGCGAAAATCCAATATTTCCTTTCTTCTCAACAGATACACCAACCGAGGTGCTTCCGTCAAGTGTTTTTTGTAGTAGCACTGCTTCAAGGAAGACAAGAAACCTTGTGTCGGATAGGGAATGGTTTCTTCAATGCCCAAACCCGCACTCGCCGCGGCAGCGGCCATCTCTTCCTGGCTCACTTCTTGCTGCGCCGCACTGACAATGACAGTCCCGCTCTCAACTATAATCCTTTTCAACAACTTCAACGTATCCGCTATCGCGCCAGACTCTTGAGGACAATTCCACCACGTCGCCATGCTGAAACTCATTTCCTCCAAGACTTTCAATTCCTCAATTCCTATTGGCTTCAAAGCATAACGCCTTTGCGCTTGTCGCCTTTTCTCCTCATCCGTTTCAACTGCCTTCACTGCCCAATGACGCTTCGACAACATCGAGACAAAATCCCCCTCTCCGGCGGCATAGTCAAGAGCGTAACGAGCCGTGGAGTGGCAAGACTTCTCCGCCAATTCCACTTGCCAGATTATCGGATTCGTTGGCATATCTTCTTTCGTTCTTAATTATTGTTCGGATGGAATTGCAATCCGTCCTTTCTTTTGGAGTCTTTTTTATTTCAATTTGCCGATAATCGTTTCATTGCCTCGCACCTTCTCTCCCAACTTGACATAAAGCTCCGTGTCCAAAGGCAAGAACAAATCCACGCGACTACCGAACTTGATGAAACCCAAATGCTCGTTGATGACACACGGATGTCCCTCCTTTGCGTAGGTCACGATGCGTTGCGCCAACACGCCCGCAATCTGTTTCATCAAAATCTGACGACCGTCCTCACTTTCAATGACAATGCTGCTGTGCTCATTCTCCTTCGAACTCTTGGGGGCATATGCCACGCTATGGCTTCCCGCATGATGACGCACATATTTCACGATGCCCGACAGCGGATACCAATTGGCGTGTACCGAAATCAGCGACATGAAGATGCTTACCTGCAAACGCTTTTCGTGGAAATACTCGTCCTCCATCGTTGGCTCTATAACCACAATTTTTCCATCTGCTGGCGAAATCAACGTGCTTGGGTCTCCAATAGTGACAATGCGTCTCGGATTGCGAAAGAAATAAACGAAGTAACACAACACGACTACCGAAATAATCATATTGACAAACACCACGGGACTGGAACCCAACAGGAGCCACAATGGTATGTTAATCAAACAAAGCACGACGAGAAGGCATGTCAATATAATTTTCCCTTCCTGATGTATTCTTACTCTACGCATATCTTGAAACTGTAAATTCTTTATGTATTAATTCTTAACTCTTAACTTTCCTTAGTCCACCAAATAGAGGATGTGCAAGTAAGCATACGCACCTATCGAAGCGAGCAACACGCTATCTATACGATCCAGTATGCCTCCATGT
This sequence comes from Paludibacteraceae bacterium, assembly GCA_017446585.1. Taxonomy (GTDB): domain Bacteria; phylum Bacteroidota; class Bacteroidia; order Bacteroidales; family Paludibacteraceae; genus UBA4363. The sequence continues at coordinate 111,494 of JAFSQL010000005.1, read as the reverse complement.
CCCGGCATGATGTTGCCGCTATCCTTCACGCCCACCGTACGCTTCATAATCGACTCAACCAAGTCGCCAAACGTTCCGCATACGACCACTACCAAAGCGAACAACATCCATTCGAAATAACTCAAATACTCCGTGTAATAAGCGAAACACATCGCTGCGCCTACCGCCAACACGGCTCCGCCTATCAAGCCCTCCCACGACTTCTTTGGCGACACACGCGGAAACATCTTATGACGCCCCAACGCCATGCCGCTCAAGTAGGCACCCGTGTCGTTTACCCAAATCACCACAAAAACCGCCAAGACAACCGCCCATTGGTAACTGCCGTCGGTCGAGATAGTGTTCAGCAACGACATTGGCAACGAAATATAAAATTGTCCCAAAATCAAGGTCATCCAGTTGACGATAGGATCCTTCTTCCTGAACAATTCGCCAACCATGCAACCAAACACGAACAAGAGATACACCGCCTGAGCGCCCACCACAATATAGTTATTGCGCACAAATTCTTGCAACTCGACATTTCCGTCCACCCTTACTTCTTGTCCCGTGAGGAACATCGTCACTACCGACATCAAGATGCACGCCACGACATGCTGCCACATGGGTACACTTGACCCGAACTTCGTGACCATCATGCGGTTCAACTCCATCAATGCCAGCACGGCAAGCAGAAGAAAGACTACACCGCTATACATCGGTCCAGCCAGTATGGAACAGACCACAAGAGCCACATAAACCGCTCCGCTCAGACTTCGTTTCAAAATTGTTGGCATCCTTATCCCAATTCTTAATTACTTAATTCTTAACTCCTCAAAGATTACGTCCGTCGCCCCCGTATGCTCTGCGACGAACTTACCAGCAGCCGCTCCAGCCGCTTCGCCATCTGCGAGCAAACCATTCATTGTTTCCTCAAACGTGACTTTTCCATCTACACTGAATCCACCTCCCGCAGCCACAAGCTTTTTGGCCTCATCAAACGTCAAATAGTTGGGTCCCCACACCACTGGCACACCATAGACGGCAGCCTCCAACGTATTATGAATCCCCACGCCGAAACCACCACCCACATACGCCACGTCAGCGTAATAATACACCGACGACAACATTCCGAAATTGTTGATAATCAACACATCTACATCTTTCACCTTCGCCTCGTCAGCCTCCGTGTAACGCAAAGACTTCATACCCTCACGTTGCACCATGCGCTCAATCGTCTCCAAATGTCCTTCGTCTATCTCGTGCGGTGCCAACAACAGTTTCACACCCTTCTTTGCGGCATACGGAATGAGCAAATCCTCATCCGGTCCCCAACTGCTTCCCGCCACAATCATCTTCGACTGCCCTTTGAACGATACCACAACCGTCAGATTCTTCCTCTCTTGCGCTATTTTTGTCACACGGTCATAGCGCGTGTCGCCACTCACCGCCACATGCTCGATACCTATACTCTCCAACAGGGCTTTCGACGACTTCTCTTGAACAAATATCTCGTCAAAGTAGCGAAGCAAGCTTGCGTACCAACTACCATACGGCTTAAAGAACAACTGACTCTCCCTGAAGTAGGCTGAAATCAAGTAACTCTTCACTCCGGCACGCTTTCCCTCACGCAACATGTTCGCCCAAATCTCATATTTCACGTAGATGGCAACCTCTGGCTTTATCGTGTTCATAAACAGCCGTGCCGCCTTACGCGTATCCATCGGCAGATACAGAACCTCATCCGCCAGCGCATAATCCTTGCGTACCTCGTAGCCTGAAGGAGAGAAGAACGTAAGCACTATCTTCCATTCCTCATGCTCCTTGCGCCAACGTTCCATCACAGGACGTGCCTGTTCAAACTCACCAAGCGACGCCACATGGAACCATACCACACGATGTCCTGCCAAATTCTTTTTCAATCGGTTCGCGTTTCGCGACAACTGGTCTCCACCCTCAGCACGCTTACGTGCCTTGACGTTCCATCGACCGGCAAGCCATATCAACGCCCCATAAACACGAATCCCTATTTCATACAAAAACCACATTCCGCAACTTTAATCCACTTTAATTTGCAAAAATAACTAATTTTCATTGCTATGCAAAAATCCCTCTATTTCCTCTCGATGCTCAAAGAGCGTGCAACCTCCCGTATGCTCCCAACCGAGAGCGTGAGCGGCTCTAATCTTACGGAACAATGGCGATTGCAAGGCGCGGCGAACACCCATTTCAGCCACGTTGCTGTCGCTGAATGGAGAGAACGGACATGGCTCGGCACTGCCGTCCGGACCGATATGGAAGAATCCTCTCCCAGATGCCAAACAACCACCAAGAGCCTTCTCGTCACCCGGGAATGAAAGGAATATGATGTCGCCATACTCCTCACGTCGTTCCGCAAGCAGACGTTCCATCTCCGCCACTTCCTCGTCACCAAAAGCCAAATGCTCCGTTCCCGATTCCGTTGGCACATACTCGACATAGAACACTATCTTGCAACCATAACATCTCAGTTGGTCAATAAAATCACGTGATGTGACCATTCTATAATTTTCCGTTGTGACGGTGATGCTGGTGCCGAAAAAGAGGTCTTCCACTTTCAGCATTTCCATCGACTGCATCGCTCGCTTGAACACGCCTTTCCCGCGGCGTTCATCCGTTCCCATTGCCGTTCCTTCTATGCTGATAATTGGCACCATATTGAGGTTTTTCCTCAGAAAATCAAGATACGACGGACCAATGAGCGTGCCGTTCGTGAAGATTGGAAAAATCATGTTCTTAACCTCGCTCACGGCTTCCAGAATGTCTTTACGCATCATTGGCTCCCCTCCGGCCAGGAGTGAGAAATTGATTCCCATCCCTGCCGCCTCCTCGAAAATCTTCTTCCACGCCTCAGGCGTAAGCGTTGCCTTCTGACTCTCCTTCTCGTCTTCGGCTATACCGTTGCTGCGAGCATAACACCCTTTGCAGTGCAGGTTGCACGTGGTGGCGATGCTACTGATGAGAAACGGCGGGACATCAAAGCCCTCAGTCTCCTTCACTTTCTTGCGCAACTTCTCTGACTTTGCGAATAGCCGTTGCATTCGGTATGCGAACCGTGCCTCCCGAGGATTTGACAGCACGTTCATATATGCCTTCTGCATAATGCGACCTATGGTACCGCTCATGTACGATGCCAAATCCAATTTCTCTTGTTCTTCCATTCCCTGTTCTTTTTTGCGCGAATCTACACCTTTTTCCGACCTCCCATGCCTGCACGCCACTGAACCCCACTTTTTCTACGTGAAACCACATTTCATCTCATCTTCTTTCCTTATCTTTACACTAAAGTACGCGACATTCCACGTGAATCACAACTTCGCAACAGACAACCTCTTCTGCTATTACGGAGAATTTATTTCTACATACATTACTGAAAATTTAACACGATGAAAAAGATTATGATTATCGACGGAGGTCCGAGAAAAACATTCAATACGGCCTCGATGCTACAGAAGTTTACCGAAGGTGCCACTTCGGTAAGTGACCAAATCGAAGTAAAGACCGTGCGCTTGTATGACCTCGACTATAAAGGTTGCATGTCGTGTATGGCATGTAAGATCAGAGGCAAGGCCTCGAATGTCTGCAAGTTCAAGGATGCCCTAACTTCTGTGCTGCAGGAAGTGGCAGAAGCCGATGGACTGGTGCTCGGTTCTCCAAATTATTTCGGCGAGATCACGGCACAGATGCGTGCGTTTCTGGAGCGGTTGACTTTTTCTTGGCTCTCCTATAACGACTATAGTTTGACGGCGCCGAAACGAATGCCTGTGGTTCTCGTAGAAACCCAAAACGGCACCAAAGAGTCCAACAACTGCAACGGCTACGGCTCAATGGAATACTGCATCTCCCAAGCCCTCGGAGAACCTGAGAAACTGACAGCCTACAACACCTACCAGGTGAAGAACTACGACAACTACGAACTGCGGGGATTCTCGGAGCCTGACAAACGGAAATATCGCGAGGCTCATTGGGAGGAAGACTTGCAAAAGGCATTTGATGCAGGAAAGAGAATGGCGGAAGGTATATACAAACAATCATAAATGCGCCCCCCTTTGATGCTTCCCTTTTTCTCAAAAAAAGCCACCGGCAATCTTGCCGATGGCTTCCTTCTTTTTTCTAACTAATATCACTGAGCCGGAGTCCACTTGCAGCGGACGGGCGACACGATGGCACCCTCCTTCTTCAATTCAGCGAAAGCCTTGTCAACCTCCTTACGGTCGGCGCCCAACGCTTTCGTCACCTCACCTGCCGAGACTGGCTTGCCAGCCTCGCGCATAGCTTGTAAAAGCTGTTCTTTCATATTGACTTGAGTTTTTAGTGTTTTAGAAATTAATGGTCTCTACCAACTCCATCATCTTAAAGAAGTCGGCTTTGACATCTTTCAGGTAATACATCACGCCATTCTCACCGCTCTCGCCAAGGGCAGGTTTCAGCACGGGCATCTTGTCAACAAGTGCTTTGCCAACCTCGGGACGGTTGTCCTCCACCAGAGTGCACGCTATGCGCAATGTCTGCCCCTTGAAGGCACAGATCTCTGCTTTCTGGTTCGCCGCAATCTGACGAGTTGCATTCGTCTTGCCGAATGCCATGATATAGATTTTATTTTCAAAAAAGAGCATTGCTCCGTAAGGACGCACGCGAGGCTGGTCGCCCTCGACCGTGGCGAGATAAAATGTTCCTGCCTTCTCCAGGAAATCGTACACTTTTTTTATACCCTCCATAATGTTCAAATAAAATATTAACAATCACGGATTCGATCACATCATTGCAGCCAAAAAATTCTCGTAACCAAGCTTCTTGATGTAGTTCAGATACTGAGCCTCCCAAGCCATGTGGTTCTTCTCGCCCTCAATCCACTTCTCGATAAGTTTCTTGGTAGGATAGTCATCATTGAATGCCTCGGCCAACTCGCTCAATTGTTTGATAGCCTCGGGTTCGAAGTCGGTCTCGATCTGCTGCTTCGGATCGTCATAGAAAGGGAACTCGACAGTCTTCATTGCCTCCTGTAGGTCAGCAGGTTTGCAACCGAGCTCCACCAGACGCTGCAGCACCTCTTCCGCCTCTTCCCATTCTTCCTCGGCCTCTTCCTTCCACTTGTCTGCCAACTTGTTCCAACCCTGCAGACGGCAATAGGCAGAGAATGCAAAATGTTGCTTACTGTTTCCAAACCAAACAGCGCCAAGTTCGGCAAACTGCTTCAATGCTTCTTCTTTAGTCATAATGCTGTTTTTTGTTTTAATAGTTATACGATGTATTGTTATTTTGACAGTATTTCTATCAGGTGGTCAAGCTTGGGATTGACGGTCGCAAAGTCCTCCGCGTTCAGTCCCTTCTTGCGGAGTGTGGAAGTCATGCACTCAGGAATGGCTGACGCTTGTCGTTTCAGAGCCCTTCCGTGCTCGGTCAGCGCGATGATGGTCCGGCGCGCATCGTCCTTACTCTTCTTACGTGTCAATATCTTCATAGCCTCCATGCGCTTGATAAGAGGAGTGAGCGTGTTGCTCTCCAAGTAGAGACGCTGCGAGATGGCGCTCAACGGCTGGACGTCCTGCTCCCAGAGCACCATCAGCACCAGATATTGCGTGTAGGTGATACCAAGCGGAGCCAGCAGGGGCTGATAGGCCTGCATCATCAGTCGTGCCGCCGTGTAAAGACGGAAGCAACCTTGTTGACTCAATCTCAAATCTCCATTGCCCATGCGACACCTTTAATCGTTTACGATACAAAACTATGGATTATTTTACGAAAATCATCGAATAATTGAGTTATTTAATATCTTTTAATAATATAATCGCACACGACTAAACTCTCATCACTTGACTTCAAACACATGTGTACATGTGACAATCGAGAAATAACTATCTTTGAACAAATATTTCAACACTCGCTCAAATGAGAAAACGACAAGGGGCGACAAGACACGCGGAGTTGACAATTAACCCATCCATGAATAAGAGAGCCACAACACTTTGGACACTCCACCTCCTGTTGACCCTTTGCTGCGCGGCCGTCTTCTCCGCATGCTCAAACAGCGACACCTCCACGCAGCACGTGGACATCGCAACCATTACCGACAAGGTCTGGAATCTCTCACAAACCCACCCCGACAGATTCACCCTCAACATCCGCACCATGACGGAACCGACCGAGGGAATCGCAGTCTGCCATGCCGAAACACAGGACAGTTACTCCCGACGCCAACTCGGTCAAGTCGTTTTCCATGCGCTCACTCACGATGGTTATGTTGGCGGCTGGCTCAACACGGACAAGGGACTCTACTACTTTGACAGTTCAAAACTCTTTCCTGAAACCGCACTGAAAGAAGCCATACGATTTGGCAAACAAAACGAACAGCACTCCATCTTCATCCTTTCAACCCAAACAAACATCCCCCTTGACGGAAAGATTGCCGAAGTTGTGGAGCGAGGCGCATTACTCGTAGGCACTACTGGCGACTACCGACCGCTCTCCTTCCGAGAACCGGACGGAACCTACTGGGGCTTTGGCATCGAAATAGCAAAGACGATTGCGGACGCACTGGGCGTTCCTTTGTCATTAGTCCCAACATCCTGGTCCACGCTCACTGCCGACGTGTTGGCAGAACCACAAATGTTCGATTTCGCTATTGGCGGAATCACCATCACTGACACCCGACGTGAGACAATGCTTATGAGCGAAGGCTACCTGGCGAATGGCAAGACCATCCTCTGCCGCGCGACGGAGAGCGATCGCTACCATTCACTCAGCGACATTGACAAACCAGACGTGCGCGTGATGGTAAACCCAGGTGGACTGAACGAGAAATTCGCTAACGAAAACCTGACACGCGCCACAGTCATAGTCCACCCGAAGAACGAGGAGATACCCACACTCATAGCGGAAGGACAGGCAGACATCATGATTACGGAAATAACGGAGGCTCCCTATTATGTCCAGACTGACACCAGACTCGCCGCTCCCCTCCTGAACGAGCCCTTCACCCATGGAGAGATTGGCATACTGATGCGGAAGGGACAGGAAGACCTGTTGCGAATGGTCAACAACACCATTCAAAAGATGAAATCAGACGGCACCCTTCGCCACCTGCATCAGAAATACGAATTAGTTTACACTTACTGATATGAAACTGAACAAACGGAAATTCAAATATTCAGCCCTATTCTTCCTCTGCTGGTTCACATTCTTGGTCGTTCTGGTCGATGGCTTCTTGGGCTTCCAAACCTTGGTTGACCATTTTGGCTCCTATGCCTTGGTGGAGACCGCACTTTTACTCCTGGTCATCCTTCCAACTTTGGCAATCTTCATATTCACAAAGAAACACAAGAAGTAAAACCGCACGACCTCGCCACTTCCATCAAGCAAAAAACCACGGACATCTTCTCGGTCTTCCCGTTTTAGATTTTCCTTAACTCCCCCTCCTTTTCTAAATTTAAAACAGAAAATCTTCAATTGAAGACTAAAATGACAAAAAGAAAACAACAAGCCACCGGCAATCTCTTGCCGATGGCTTCCTTCTTTTTCTTACAACTATTAGTTCAGTATAGGTTCACCCTTTACGATGCACTCAGTGTCGCTGGCAATCATCAACTCCTCGTCGGTTGGAATCACCACCACCTTCATCTTGCTGTCAGCGGTGGAGAGAACTATCTCCTCACCATGGCTGTTCGCATTCTTCTCCTCGTCAATCTTCACGCCGAGGTAAGCCAAGCCGTCGCACACTCCCTTGCGGATGTGAGCGGCGTTCTCGCCAATACCACCTGTGAAAACTAAGATATCAGTACCGTTCATGGCGGCGACAAAACTACCGATGAGCTTCACCAAACGATAGATGAACATATCAAGAGCCAACTGGGCGCGTTTGTTGCCACCCTTGGCAGCATCGGTCACGTCGCGCATGTCACTGCTCACGCCCGACACACCCAACAGACCGCTCTTCTTGTTCACGAGCGTGTTCCAACTGTTCACGTCCAAACCACCCTTCTCGAAGACGTAAGGCAACATGCCAGGGTCAGCTTCACCTGCCCTCGTTCCCATCATCAGACCTTCAGCCGGAGTCATACCCATAGTCGTGTCAACGCACTTGCCGTCTTTCACGGCAGCTAACGAGCCGCCGTTGCCGACGTGTGCGGTGATAACCTTCGTACCCTCCTGCTTCACACCGAGGAAATCGCACACGCGCTTCGACACGTACCTGTGGCTCGTTCCGTGAAATCCGTAGCGGCGAACCGCATATTTCTCATAATACTCGTAAGGCAGAGCGTACAGGAACGCCTTCTCTGGCATTGTCTGATGGAATGCCGTGTCGAACACTGCCACTTGCGGAATGTTCGGCAATATCTTTGCAACGGCATTGATACCCATCAAGTTGGCTGGATTGTGAAGCGGACCCAGAGGAATGTTCTCCTCAATAGCCGCAATCACGCTGTCATCAACCAACACGCTCTTGCTGAATTTCTGACCTCCGTGCAGCACGCGATGACCCACAGCATCAAGTTCTTCAAGGCTCTTCAACACGCCGTCGTTTTTGTCGGTCAGCACGCTGAAAATCAACTCTACGCCAGCGGTATGCTCCATGATTTCCTTTTCGATGACTTTCTTCTCTCCGCTTGGGGCGGTGAACTTGAGGAACGAATCCTTCATTCCTATCTTCTCAATTCCGCCTTGCGCCATCACCGAGCGGTCGTCCATGTTAAACAACTTGTACTTGATGGATGACGAACCGCAGTTCAATACCAATATCTTCATTCTGATTCTTTGTTCTAAGTTTTTGATGATTTTTCGTTTACAATCACTTCTTTGCGTCCATCGCTTGGCATGCGGTGATGGCAATCATCTTGTAAATGTCATCTACCGAGCAACCGCGGCTCAAGTCGTTCACCGGACGTGCGATGCCTTGGAGAATTGGACCCAACGCCTCCGCGCCACCAAGTCGTTGCACGAGCTTATAGCCAATGTTGCCCACTTCGAGGCACGGAGCTATGAGCACGTTAGCCTTTCCGGCTATTTCACTGCCCGGAGCCTTCTTTGCTCCAACGCTTGCCACCAAGGCCGCGTCTGCCTGCAACTCTCCGTCAACTTTCAACTCAGGTGCTTTTTCATGTACCAAACGGGTAGCCTCAACCACCTTATCTACCACCTCATGTTTCGCGCTGCCCTTCGTGGAGAAGCTCAACATCGCCACTCTTGGGTCCTCGAATCCAGCCACCGACTTTGCCGTCTGAGCCGTGCAGATGGCTATTTGGCTGAGTTGGTCCGCATCTGGCATTGGTGTGACGGCAACGTCACCCATCACGATCACACCGTCCTCTCCAAACTCCTTTTCCTTGGTGATGAGCAGCATGGCTCCCGAAACGCAACTGATGCCAGGAGCGCACTTAATAATTTGCAATGCAGGACGCAACGTGTCACCCGTCGTTGATAATGCGCCCGAGATTTGTCCGTCTGCACCTTCAGTCTTGATAATCATGCAACCCAAGTAGAGAGGATTCTTCACCAACTCACGCGCTTGCTCTATGGTCATGCCCTTGCTCTTGCGCAGTTCGGCGAGCAACGCCGCATACTCTTCGCTCTTGGGATTGTTCTCTGGGTCAATGATGGTCGCCTTGTCAAGGTGCGTCAATCCCCACTGCGCTCCCAACTTCTTGATCTCTTCAGGATTTCCTATCAAGACCAATTCCGCCAACTCGTCACGCAACGCCGCGTCTGCCGCCCTCAACGTGCGTTCTTCCGTTGCCTCTGGCAGCACGATGCGCTGCTTGTTGCTCTTTGCGCGAGCAATGATTTTCTCTACCAAATTCATACTGTTTTATGTTTATTGTGTTGTTAGTGATTTCCGAACTATCTGCAAATATAATCATTACTATCCTCTTTTCGTGGATTTTCTTCCGCAAATTTTCGATTTTTATTCCCCTTTTATGCGCTAAGTATCATTATCATAGTATCTTTGCCACCCTAAAATTTCGTCAATTCTCTCTCCTCTTATATAACGTTTTTATGCCAATCATGACCATGACAGCGACTTCTCGCCGTGCCTTATTTCGCGTCCTCGCCACCCTCCTCATCTCTTTCTGCTGCTCCCTTTGGGTAAGTGCCATCACCGTCGTCGGTGTCCTCATCGACGAGTCCACCAACGAACCCATCCCCTACGCTGCCATCGCTCTCAAACAGGGCACCAAGGTGCTGCGTGGTTCCATGAGCAACGAACTCGGAGAGTGGGAAATCACCGACCTCACCCCAGGCACTTACTCCATCGAAGCCACCATGATGGGCTACACCCCCGCCATCAAACGATTCAACCTCTCCGGCAAGTCCAAGCAAGCCAACCTCGGCAACATCCTCATGCATGAGGACACGCAAATGCTTCAGGAGGTCGAAGTCGTCGCACAAGCCAGCCAAGCCCGCTTCGACATCGACAAGAAGGTCTTCTCCGTTGACCAGAGCATCGCCGCCGCCGGTGGCGACGCCACCGAGGTGCTGCAAGGCATCCCGTCCGTCGAGGTGGACCCTGACGGCGAAATCTCGCTACGCAACAACAGCAACGTCGAAATCTGGATCAACGGCAAACCCTCTGGACTTGACGAGGAGAACCGTGCCCAAGTCCTTGAACAAATGCCGGCGGAGAACATCGAAAGCATCGAAATCATCACCAACCCGGGTGCCAAATACTCGCCCGAAGGCTCCAGCGGCATCATCAACATCGTCCTCAAGAAGGACCGCAAGGCGGGCGTCTATGGCAGCGTCACATCTGCGCTTAGCCACAATGCGCACAGCGACCGCGTAGGCGGCAAAGTCGGTGCGGCTCTCAACTTCAATGTCAAGCGTTGGGACGGAACCTTCAACGCCACCTACGACGACAACTACCGAGGCGACAACTACAACTCCGAACGTAAACTCAACGACGCCGCAGGCAACGTCGCCTCCGTCATCGACCAAAACCGCTACACGCGCAACCGACGACAGGGTGTCAACATCAGCACGCAACTCAACTACCGCCTTGCCGACAACCACTCCCTCGGTGTCCTCGCCTCCGTCAGCCAACGCCACTGGGACTACGAGCGCAAGCTCCGCTACACCAAGACCGCCGTCGCCAATGACAGCGTCGAACGCTCCTACTCGCGCTACACCGACGGTGTCAACGAGCCTCGCTACATCAACGCCTCCCTCAACCACACATGGAAGGTCGATTCCTTCGGCTCCACGCTCACCTCCTCCGCCGGCTACAGCAACTACTATGCCGAGAAGAACTACAACTACCTCCAGACCGCTGGCGGCAACCTTGACCAGAACCAAGTCTCGCACAACAACAATAACACTTACGAATTCAAGAGCGACTTCTCCCTCCGAAGGGGCAAGCGTGTCTTCGATGCGGGCATCGACTTCAAATACGTCGATCGACACAACCTCAGCAACATCGAGAACAACGTCGCTGGCTCCTACGTCACCGACCCGCTCCTCCGAAATGACTACCGCTATAAGGAGGCGCTCTACGCCGCCTACCTCAGCTACGGCTCGCGCATCCGCGCCTTCAGCTACAGCATCGGACTCCGGGGCGAATACATTGACATCCGCAGTTACACCAACGATGTCGCCAACCCTCGCAAGGGCTACTTCGAACCCTTCCCTACCGTCTTCCTCAGCTACGCTCTCCCTGCCGACAATGAAATCCAACTCAGTTACACGCGACGCATCAACCGACCTCGCGGCAGCAACCTCAACTCTTACAAGGACTTCTCCGACTCCTCCAACATCACCTTCGGTAACCCCGACCTCGACCCCGAATTTGTTTCTGCCATCGAGCTCAACTACATCAAGCAGTGGACGCAACACACCTTCAGTGCATCGCTCTACTATCAGCACACCTCCGATGTCATCCAACGTTTTTCCTTCCTCGGCAACGATAGCACGCTCTACACATCCTTCCTCAACCTCACCAAGCGCAACCGCATGGGTGCCGAACTCGTGCTGAAAAACTCCATCACCAAATACCTCAATCTCACATCCACGTTCAACCTCTACTACGACCGCATCGAAGACTGTGACTTCACGCTTCCGCCTACCATGCTCCAGTCCGCCACGCCGCTCCACTCCTCCGTCCACCTTGACGGCGACGAGGATTTCTCCTGGACGGCAAAGATGCTCGCCAATGTCATGATCACCAAGACGTTCTCCGGACAACTCACCGCCAACTACAACAGCTCCAAGATCATAGCGCAAGGCAAGCAAGACGGCTTCTTCACCCTCGACCTCGGACTGCGCAAAACTTTCTGGAACAAACGCCTCGCCACTTCCTTCACCGTGCGCGACCTCCTCTACACCCGCAAGATTGTTCAACGCACACACTCCGAAGGCTTCTCTCAAGTCTCCACCCGACGACCTTTCGGACCGCGATTCCGAATCAACCTCACTTACAACTTCGGCAACAACAAGTCTAAGAAGAAAGGCGACCGACGCTCCGACGATGACGAGCCTACCGTCTTCGACAACGTCGAGGAGTTCTAAAAACCTCCCCACGCCATTTTTTCCTTATCTTTGCAACCGCTTTTTATTCGAACATCAACTTTTCCAACATGGACTCCAAAACCAGCTACGCCCTCGGGCTCAACGTCGCTTCCAACCTCTTGCAGGGCGGCATCACCTCTCTTGACATCAACAACTTCACCCAAGCCATCGACGACATCTTTAACAAGCGCAAGCCGCAACTCGAGGCCAATGAGGCGCAACGGCTCCTCAACACGTTCTTCACCCAACTGCAGGAGCAACAAGGCTCCGAAGCAAAGAAGGAAGGACAGGCGTTCCTTGAGGCCAACGCCAAGAAGCAAGGAGTCATCACCACCGCTTCCGGACTTCAATACACGGTGCTCAAGACGGGCGACGGCAAGCGTCCTCAAGCCACCGACCGCGTACGTTGCCACTATGAGGGTACGCTCATTGACGGCACGGTATTTGATAGCAGCTACAAGAGAGGCGAACCTGCCGTCTTCGGGGTCAATCAAGTCATCCAAGGATGGGTCGAAGCGCTCCAACTCATGAACGAGGGCTCCAAGTGGAGACTCTTCATTCCTTACAACCTCGGCTACGGTGCACATGGGGCGGGCAACTCTATTCCACCTTACGCCACGCTCATCTTCGATGTCGAACTCATTAAGGTGCTCTAACCCTTCTGACTTCTAAATAAAAAAGATTATGATCAAACGACTTTTCCTCACTTCCCTCATCGCGATCCTCGGCATCAACCTCATGGCGCAAAAGGCGAAAGCGCCAAAACTCAAGACCGCCATGGACAGCGTTTCCTACTCGCTCGGCTCACGCTATGGTGCCATCGTCAAGAACGACCTCAAAAAGATGAACGAAGACACCGTCATGAACACCACCACCATCACGCAGTCACTGCTCTACGAACTCAACGACGGCAAGCCGCTCATCTCTGACGTGCAGTGCGATAGCCTCTTGCGAGTATTCCTCGAAGACCTCGGCAAGAAACATGAAGTCAACTTCCGCAAGCGCAACTCCGCATTTCTTGACAGTGTGGCTAAGCAAGGCAAGGACAGCATCCTCACCACCGAGTCCGGACTCATGGTCAAAATCACCACCCTCGGGGCCGGTTCTCGACCTCAAGCCACCGACCGAGTGCGCGTCCACTACGCCGGACGACTCATCGACGGCTCCGAGTTCGACAGCAGCTACAAGCGCGGAACGCCTTCCGAATTTGCGCTCAACCAAGTCATCCAAGGCTGGTCCGAAGGTCTTCAACTCCTCCCCGAGGGCTCCAAGGCAACGCTCTACATCCCTTACAACCTTGGCTACGGTGAACACGGCATGCACAACATCCCTCCTTACGCCACGCTCATCTTCGACATCGAGTTCATCTCCATCGTCAAATAAAACAACCTATATAAAATCACATCTATTATCTACACAATGAAAAAGATTCTTTTCGCCATTTCTGCCGCGACGCTCGCTTTCGTCATGACAGGATGCTCTTCCTCCGTTTCTTCGCTCGACTCTGACGAAGACTCGCTCTCCTACGCCTTTGGTGTTTACAACGGACAAGGCATTCTCGAAAACATCCTTGACGGTGAGGCTTCCGGTGCCAAATACGAAACCTTCATGAAGGGTATCGAAACCGCTGCCGACATGCCTGACAGCCTCCTCCAAATCTACCTCCAAGCCCTCCAATTCGGTGGCGCGCTCAATCACATGGAGCAAGACACCGTCATGCCGCTCAACAGCAACACCTTCATCGCTGCCATGAAGGCTGAAATCAAAGGCAAGGAGACACTCATCGACGCTGACACTGCTCAGGAGGTCATCCAATCCATCCAACAACGCATCGAGGAGCAAAACGCTCTGAAGAACCACGCCCAAAACAAACTTGATGGCGAAAACTTCCTCAAGCAAAACGCAAAAAAGGCTTCTGTCAAGGTCACCCCTTCTGGTCTCCAATACGAAGTCATCAAGCAAGGCAAGGGCGGTGCCAAACCTTCTGACAACGACATCGTTTCCGTCAACTACGTCGGAACTCTCACCGACGGAACCGTATTCGACGACAGCAAGCGTCATGGCGATGCGCCTGCCAAATTCCCTGTTGCGGGCGTCGTTCGTGGCTTCGCCGAGGGTCTGCAACTCATGTCCGTGGGCGACAAATACAAATTCTACATTCCTCAAGAACTCGCCTATGGCGTTCGCGGTGCCGGCGAGGACATCAAGCCTTTCAGCGCCCTCATCTTCGAGGTTGAGCTCGTTTCCATCGAGCCTAAGGCTGCCGCTCCGGTTCCTCAATTCGCTGAGTGATAATCTCGTTTTCCTCAACCCTGCTTGTTGAGGCACGATAAAAAGAGATACTATAAAGAACAAGAGGTGCATCCCGAAAAAGGATGCACCTCTTATTCTTTACTTTTTTATCCAGAACTCATCGTCCATCCTCACTTCGAACTCTTTGCCAAGTTTGAATTGTAATACCGTGCGTCACCGCTCACCTCCTCGCCTACCCACTCTGGCAACGCCACTTCCTCGTCCGCATTCTTCAATTCCACCTCCGCTATCACCAACCCCTCATGCCGACCCTTGAACTCGTCCACCTCCCACGTCCCTCCTTTCTCCTCCACTGTCCATCGCCATTTCTCTATCACCGTCCCCGACTCCACAAGTCCCTCTATCATTTCCTCTGCGTCCTCCGCCGCTATCTCATACTCATACTCCGTGCGCTCTATCCCCTTGTTCTTCCCTTTCACGGTCAGAAATCCTCGCCTCACTCCCTCCTCCTCCGTCACGCGCACGCGCACCGTCCGTTCCGCCTCGAAGCACAAATAACCTTGCTTCACATACTTCCTTCGCCCCCCTTGCTTGTATGCGTCCGAACGTACCAGAAATTTCCGTTCTATCTCCTTTGCCATCGACTTCGCTATTTATATTTATGTGTGACCTTACAATCGAATCTGTTCCGACAGCACGTTCGACAACTCCTCCGCGGTCACGTTCGCCCTTGCCGCGCCGTCCTTCATCACGCTTATCTCGCCCGTCTGCTCGCTCACCACTATCACCAATGCGTCCGTCTGTTCCGACAACCCCAACGCCGAGCGATGCCGCAACCCGAATTGTGACGGCAGCGACGTGCTCTTCGACACGGGCAGTATGCACCCGCACGCCGCCACGCGGTTCTCCTTGATTATCATCGCCCCGTCATGCAACGGAGAATTTTTGAAAAAGATGTTTTCAACAAGTCGGCTGCTCAACTTCGCGTCCACTTCCTCACCCGTCCTGATATACATGTCAAGTCCCGCACTCTCCTCCACCACTATCAATGCGCCCTCCTTGTTTTTCGACATGTCGCGACACGCCTGCACCAAGGCTTTTATCGATGCCTCGTTCAGATACGTGTCCGCCTTGCTCCCCGTCTTGTCATAAAACCATCGCAAATACCGCAACCTTCGCTGGGTTCCTATCAGCGAGAAAAAACTCCTTATCTCATCCTTGAACAATACGATCAATGCTATCGCTCCCACCGACATCACTTTGTCCAATATCGACCCGAACAACTGCATCTTGAACACGAACGACACAAGAAACCAGCAGAACACGAACGCGATCACACCCACGAACACGTTCACAGCGTTCGTCCCGCGCAGCAGACGCCATGTCCCGAACAGCAAAGCCGCCACCAACACGATGTCAACGACATCTTTTATTCCAAATTCTATAAACATATGCTCATTCTTAATTCTTTCCTGCCTGTCGGTAGGACCTTTCATTGTTCATTGACAAAGATAGTCATTCGCCACGCTATTCCCTACCGCCCGCTACCCTTCTTTAATAGTCATAACTTTTATTAAATCTTTATCAATGTAATAATCAGTGTTTTATAAAAATAAGTTGTTAAAAAGTAAAAAAAATTAACTTTTTTATAACCGCTTTATAAAATAAATATCTAACTTTGACCCGCAAATAGGAGTATAACTCCATTGCTTCAATTCTGTCTGAACACAAATTATAAACAGCCTTATAGCTATGAAAGTTCATTTTTTTGCTAAATCGGCTCTCCTCGTCGGACTTATCGCCTTGGCTTCCTGCGGAGGCAAGAAAGAGGTCTCCAACGTTACGGGGTGGGCTTACAACGACAAAACCCAAGGCGGTTTTGAAGTAAACACCGAGTACGAGCAGCAAACCCCTCCTGGAATGGTATTCATCCAAGGTGGTACCTTTACCATGGGTCGCACACAAGAAGATATCCCGGGTGACTGGAACAATATTCCACGTCGCGTCACGGTTAGTTCCTTCTACATGGACCAATACGAAATCTCCAACCTCAACTGGAACGAATACCTCCACTGGATGCGCCTCGTCATGCACAACTACCCTGAAGTCATTGCCAAGGCAACTCCTGACAGCCTCGTTTGGCGCACCGAACTCGCCTACAACGAGCCTTACGTTGAATACTACTTCACCCACGTCGCTTACAACGACTACCCTGTTGTCGGCGTTAGCTGGGAACAAGCCAACGACTACTGCCAATGGCGTACCGACCGCACCAACGAACTTATCATGGCTAAGGCGGGCATCATCACCCTCCCTGACTTCGAAGGTGTCAAGGACAATGAAGATGCGGACGAAATTCGCAACAACATTGTCTTCAACACCCGCAAATACATGATGAGCTCTGAATACAACCCTGAGGAAGGCAAACGTCCTAAACTTGACCTCTACGGTGAAAACCGCAAAGTCACCATGAGCGATGGACTCATGTTCCCTGACTTCCGTCTCCCTACTGAGGCTGAGTGGGAATACGCCGCCTATGGCGTTGAAGCCAAGGAAGGCGAAGAGAACTCCGGCGAGAAGCAAATGTTCCCTTGGCCTGGTCACCAAATGCGTAACCCTGAAAAGAAATATCGTGGTCAAATGATGGCCAACTACGTTCGCGGACGAGGCGACATGATGGGTATGGGCGGCAAGCTCAACGACAAAGCCACCATCACCAACCGTGTTGACGCTTATTGGCCTAACAGCTTCGGCCTCTACAACATGGCGGGCAACGTCAACGAGTGGGTTATGGACGTTTATCGTCAACTCTCGCCTGAGCAAGTGGAAGAATACAACTCCTTCCGTGGTAACGAATACAAGGCTCCGCTCCTCAATGAGAACACCCAAGAGGGAAAGAAAGTCTTGGTTCCGGTCATCGACAGCCTCGGACGCGTGGCTTACGTCATCCCTGCCGAGCGTGACAGCGTGGCTAAATACGCTAAATTCGATGTCCGCAACTACGGTGATGGCGACGCGCGCTCCTCTATGAACAAAGAGGCTTGGAAGACCCCTATGGATCCTGACAACGCCGCCAAACTCATGTATGACCCTGACGAGCAAGCCGAAGGACTCCTTTCTTCCAAGATCACCAACCGAAGCCGCGTCTACAAAGGCGGTAGCTGGAAAGACCGTGTCTTCTGGCTCAACCCTTCACAACGTCGCTACCTCGACCAAGGCAAGTCCACCAGCGACATCGGCTTCCGTTGCGCTATGACACGCCTCGGCGACCAAGAGTAACACGTCAACACGACAAACTTTCATAAGCACATACCATAATACTCGTGGAGGGCATCGGAACAAATCTGATGCCCTCAACTTTTTCTGTATATTTTTTTTAACTTTGCGCACACTTTTTTTGACACACTTACCATTATGGAAAATATCAGACGGACAAGCGTCGCCGACGCACTCTCTGCCAAAGGCGAAAACCAAGTCATCAACGTCAAAGGTTGGGTTCGTTCCCGACGCGGCAACAAGAACGTCAACTTCATCGCACTCAACGACGGCAGCACCGTCAACACCATACAGATAGTCGTTGACCTCGCGCGCTTTGACGAGACGCTCATCAAGAGCATCGCCACGGGTGCCTGCATCAGTGCCGTCGGCAACCTCGTCGAGAGCCAAGGCAAAGGGCAGTCCGTCGAAATCCAAGCCACCGACATCACCGTCTATGGCGAGGCGGACCCGCTCGAATACCCTTTGCAGAAGAAAGGACACACGCTCGAATACCTGCGCACCATCGCTCACCTCCGCCCGCGCACCAACACCTTCGGTGCCGTCCTCCGCATGCGTCACCACATGGCTTTCGCCATCCACAAGTTCTTCAACGATCGTCGCTTCTTCTACCTCCACACGCCGCTCATCACCAGCAGCGATGCCGAAGGGGCTGGACAAATGTTTCAAGTCACTACGCTCGACCTCGCCAACGCGCCTAAGACCGATGATGGCAAAATCGACTACTCGCAAGACTTCTTTGGCAAATCCACCCGACTCACCGTCTCCGGACAATTGGAAGGCGAACTTGGCGCACTGGCCATCGGACAAATCTACACCTTCGGACCTACCTTCCGTGCCGAGGAGAGCAACACGCCGCGCCACCTTGCCGAATTCTGGATGATCGAACCCGAAATGGCGTTCTACGATATCAACGACAACATGGACCTCGCCGAGGATTTCCTCAAATACCTCATCCGCTACGCCCTTGACAACTGTCAGGATGACCTCCGTTTCCTCAACGACCATTGGGACAACGAACTCATCACACGACTCCAGAGCGTCGTGGCTGAGAATTTCGCCCGCGTCACCTATACCGAGGGCATCAAGATTCTTGAGGAGGCGCAAGCCAATGGCGTGAAGTTCGAATTCCCCGTCTCTTGGGGCACTGACCTCCAGAGCGAACATGAACGATTCCTCGTCGAACAGCACTTCCGTCGTCCTGTCATTCTCACCGACTACCCTAAGGAAATCAAAGCGTTCTACATGAAGCAGAACGACGACGGCAAGACCGTACGTGCCATGGACGTGCTCTTCCCGCGCATTGGTGAAATCATCGGTGGCAGCGAGCGTGAGGCGGACTACGACAAACTCAAGACACGCATTGACCAACTCGGCATCCCGATGAAGGACATGTGGTGGTATCTCGACACCCGTCGCTTCGGATCCGCTCCTCATAGTGGATTCGGACTCGGTTTCGAACGCCTCCTCCTCTTCGTCACTGGCATGCAAAACATCCGTGATGTCATCCCATTCCCTCGCACACCTAAAAACGCCGAGTTTTAAGTCTCATTCCTTCCCCCCAAAAAAATGCAAAAGCCGCAGCCCGACCGCTGCGGCTTTTTTCATAAAAGATACAATTGCCTTAACGCAAAGACATGACCAACTCTTAATTCTTAACTCCGAACTCTTCTTTTCCACCGAAAATCAATATTTTTACAAAACCTTTCTCCTCTCAAATAGCAACCATCCCTTCCGCCTTGCACGCCTATGAAATCATTTGAACTCGACTCTCACTTCCTCACCCGTTGCGGTGACGCTTTCAACATACCCGCCAACACCATCTACTTCATCGAGAGCCGTTCCAACGCATCGCTCAATGCCTTCGTCCGTGACAACATCACCTCCATCAACGCCTTCATCAACCGCGCTCTCGAAAACAATCCCCTTGAGTTCCGTTACAAACTTATCTACGTGCCGCGACATTCCTTTGACGACGGTTATGCCCACACCCTCCTTTCCTTGCGACCCGACCTGAAAGCCAGCGATGCCAACCAAAGTGGCACCCCTATTGACGACTTCACAACCTTCGACAACTCCGTGATTTGCCGCCTCATACCACACACCATCCATGACCCCGAGAGCATCTTCTTTCAGACAGATGTCACCAACGTGTCACCTGATGATTTTCCGTTTTTTCTGCACTCTTACACGCACAAGGTCAACAACTTTAATATTGACCTCATCAGTGGCAAAAAACCTGATGACTATGGATTCCAATTCCTCCGGAATCTTTTCGTTTTCTTCAATCCTTACGAAGGTATCATCACTCTCAAATACAAGAAGGGACAACACCCGCTGAACGGCATCGATGACGACGATGAATACAAACAAAGAAAACGAGAAAAAGCGAAACTCATTGCTCGAGCCAAACGTATCAACGCCGCCATCGAGCGGCTGCAACGTGAAGGCGGCATCAACTTCCTCCACGAGATGCTTGCCGAGGACACGCTCCAAGTCCTCCGCTCTGACCCCGCCCCTTCCGACCTTAGTCGCCTTGTGATTACCGACAACTTCCATTTCCTGCTCCCCGACTACGACCTCAATGTCCACATGAACCGAACGCTCTGCAAGGTATTCTACATCCTCTTCTTGCGACACCCCGAAGGCATCCGCCTCAAGGAAATTGCCGACTACCGTGACGAACTCCTTTTCATCTACAAGACCATCTCCAATCGTCTCGACATCAACAAGATGACCGCCTCCATCGATGCCGCCATTGACCTCGAGGACCCTGCGCTCCTCTATCAATACATCTCTCGTGCCAACAAATCATTCCGGGACAAACTCAGTTTCAAACTCTCCGAACACTACGTCATCTCTAATGACAGGTCCAACCTCAGCACCATCCGCCTCCCCCGCGAGCTCGTCTCCCTCCCCGACATTCTTCGTCCCGCTTGTCAACGTTGACAAACTGCTGTCACCTCCCCCTTTTTTCTTCACCTTTGCTACCGGAAATCATTCTTTTTACCGCTATGCAAGAATACACACATGACGAACTCCGCTACCTCCAGTCTCTTTACGAAAAGGAGAACTACGAAAACCTCTGCGCCAATCCTGGGCTCGGCATGGCTCCCGCCAATGTCATGACACATCAGAAAATCCAAATGAGATTTGTCAGGAACTTTCTGAAACGCTTTGGATTTAACGTAGAAATCCTCACGGAAACACGACTCTCTGACCGCGTTTGGATTACTCCCGACATCTCCATTTGGCAGAACTTTCAAATCAAAAACAAAGTTGTCGAACGCCCGGTTCTCTCCATCGAAATCACCCACACCCGCCGCAACGACCGTTACTCGGGCAAGACCATCCTGATGTCCTTTGACATCGTCTCTTCCCTCCTCGAATCCTTCATCTACAACTTCGCCGACAACACTTGGATTCGCTTCTTCAGAGGCAACGACGGTGAAATCTATGAGGAAGAAGGTCAAGACTACTCACAAGTGCTCCGCTGCCACCTCCACACACTCATGCGATAGTTTGTCAACGTTGACAAACTCCAACTTCGATTTTTCTCGTCGCTATTTTTGCTTTGACTATATTAAAACATCAAAGCATTACGACCATGAGAACAATCTTGACCTTCCTTTTCCTGTCACTTTCCCTTGCGACCTTTGCGCAAGACTTGATTGTCACCCGTGACAACAAACTCATCGAGGCTAACATCACCGAAGTCGCCAACGATGCCATTCGTTACAAGAAGGCGAACTCCACCGACGGTCCCGTCTTCGTGATTCCTGTCTCTGACATCACCTCCGTGGTCTATCGTGACGGCGAGGTCCAGTCTTTCGGGATGGAAGCCAACAAGACTCCTTCACAAACGCCTTCTGCGCAAGCGACCCCTTCTTCGCTTGCCGCTGAATCCGCCAACGAAAAAATAATCTATACCGCCGCCGAATTTTCAGGTGACACGCTCCCGCATTTTGAATACAAAAAGGTTTTCATTCCAGAAAAAGGAAAAATGAAGAAACGCTTCGTCGGTGGCAACATGGTGCTGAAACCTTCTGAATTTGAAAAATTCCTCGATGCCTATTGTCATGGAGTTTACCAAAGAAACCTTAAAGCATCTCTTTTTTATTTGACTGGTTCAACCATTCTTTTTAGTGGTTTGGTAATTTTCCCCATCCTGATGATCGAAGAACCATTGGTCGCCCCTGCCGTCTTGGGCATTTCGTCTATGCTTTCATTACCATTTCTGATTACCTCGTTGTACTACAGTTCCAACCTGTTGGAACATTACAACGCCTCCTGCGCCGGAACTCCCGTCCGCAAACGCTAGCGCATGCTTCGTCTGCGTTTATCAGACCTTAGTCGCTCTCCGTGGACAGAACTTTATCATGAGTGCCGGAAATGTTTATTTGTCCTTCTTTAAGTGCCTTCCAAAGAAAAAGGTCTCGTGACTCTCGTCACGAGACCTTTGTTTCACAAGCGAAATCTCTCGATTACTTGCGGAGACCGAGCTTCTTAATCAAAGCGCGGTAGCGCTCAATGTCGCGCTCCTTCAAGTAGTCGAGCAAACGACGACGCTTGCCCACAAGCATGTCCAACGCTCTTGCCGTTGTATGATCTTTGTGATTTGACTTGAGATGCTCAGTCAAATGGCTGATACGGTAGGAGAACAATGCCACCTGGCTTTCTACGCTGCCAGTGTCAGTGTTAGACTTCCCGTATTCACCGAAGATCTCTTGCTTCTTTGCTGGATCTAAATACATAGAAGATAAAATTGTGATGAAAATAATTTGTTTTTGCTCCGCCATTTTCCGACAAAGCGACTGCAAAATTAGAACTTTTTTCGCTTCCATCCACCTCCTCCGCCAAAATTATTTAAGAAACTTTGGCATTTCAACTCTTGACAACGGGGGTTCGCTTATCGTATCTTTGCCACGCACATAATTATCTATAGCACAACGAACCAATTCTCATATACGATGAAACTTAGCAAATTCAACTTCAAGTTCAACGACAGCCTCATCGCCCTCCAACCTACCGAGGAACGCGACGCCTCTCGACTCATGGTGCTGCACCTCTCCTCTGGCGAAATTGAACACCGACTCTTCTCTGACATCATCGACTATTTTGACGACAAGGACATCTTCGTTCTCAATAACACCCGCGTCTTCCCTGCGCGTCTGCATGGCAACAAGGAGAAAACCGACGCCATGATTGACGTGTTCCTGCTCCGTGAGCTGAACGCCACCACGTTGCTCTGGGACGTGCTCGTTGACCCGGCGCGCAAAATTCGCATTGGCAACAAACTTTACTTCGGACCGGACGAAAGCCTCGTTGCCGAAGTCATCGACAACACCACCTCGCGCGGACGTTCCGTTCGATTCCTCTTCGACGGCACGCATGAGGAATTCAAGCGCACGCTCTTCTCGCTCGGTGAGACACCTATTCCTGACTATATCCGTTCGCAGCGTGATGTCACGCCCGAAGATGCCGACAACTACCAAACCATCTTCGCCACGCAAGAAGGAGCCGTGGTCGCTCCTGCCGCAGGATGCCACCTCTCACGATTCCTCCTCAAGCGTGCCGAACTCAAAGGCATACGCTTCGAAGAGATTACCTTGCACGCCGGATTGGGCAACTTCAAGGACATCGATGTCGAAGACCTCACCAAGCACAAGATGACATCCGAACAACTCATCATCTCCGAACAAACCGCCGACAACATCAACCAAGCCCATGCCAATGGCAACAAGGTGCTTTGCGTTGGCATCACCACGCTCAAAGGCTTGGAAACTTCGGTAGGCAGCATGCGCAACCTCAAGCCGTTTGACGGATGGACCAACAAGTTCATCTACCCTCCTTACGACTGCGTCGTTCCGGACGCGCTCGTCACCAACTTCCACTTGCCTTACACCCCTTTCCTCATCGCCACGTGCGCCTTCGGAGGCTTTGACAACATCATGAAAGCCTATGACACCGCTGTCAAGGAAGGCTACAAGTTCGGATGCTACGGCGACTCCTTGCTCATTCTCAAAGACTGATTCTCACATGCGCAAACTTCTTCTTTGCCTGCAATGCTTGGTTCTGGCATTCATCCCTAACGTGATGAACGCCGAACCGCGTGACTCCGTAAGTTTCACCACCTCACAAGCCATTGACACCTACGGAGCCCTACTTCGCAACCTCTCGCTCTACTATGTCGATTCCGTCTCCACCCAACAATTGGTGCAACGTTCCATCGACCAACTGCTTGAGTCATTAGACCCTTATACATCCTACATCCCGAAGGAGAAGTCCGACGACTTCAAGTACCTCATCTCAGGCGAATACGGTGGCATCGGAGCCGTTGTGGCGCAACATTACTTGCCCGAAGACACGACCAACAAAACGTTCAACGTAGTCATCTCTGACCCTTACGAAGGCATGCCAGCCCAAAAGATGGACCTCAAGGCGGGTGATATCATCACCGCTGTTGATGGAAAAAGCGTCAAAGGCAAATCCGTCAACGAAGTCAGCGAACTCTTGCGCGGTACGCCTGAAACCTTTGTCAAGGTCACCGTGCAACGGTCGGACAAGGAGATTACTAAGAAAATCCTGCGCGAAAAGATTCAAATCAATCCTGTCTCCTACTATGGTTTCCTGAACGACTCCATAGCCTACATCCTGTTGTCACAATTCACCGACAAGGCGGCAGATGCCGTCAAGGGTGCGCTTATCAACCTGCAAAACCAAAAGCGAATTGCCGCCCTCATCCTTGACCTTCGAGGCAATCCGGGAGGACTGCTTGACCAAGCGGTAGAAATAGCCAACCTCTTCCTGCCGCAAAACAAGGAAGTGCTGTCCATGAAAGGCAAATACTCGCAATGGGACCAAACCCTGAAGACGACCGAACAACCCATCTTGCCTAACCTTCCGCTTGCCGTGCTCATCAACTCGTCGTCCGCTTCCGCTTCTGAAATCGTGTCAGGAGCGTTGCAAGACCACGACCGAGCGGTTATCATCGGCTCACGCAGCTATGGCAAGGGACTCGTTCAGTCCACGCGCAACATGCCTTACGGAGCCCACATCAAACTCACCACTGCCAAATACTACATTCCTTCCGGCCGATGCATCCAAGCCATCGACTATACCCATCGCAACGAGGACGGATCCGTAGGCAAAGTGCCTGACAGCCTGATGAAGGAATTCAAAACTGACAATGGTCGCACGGTCAAGGACGGCGGTGGCATCATGCCAGACATTGAAGTCAAGAACGAACAGAAATTGGACATTTCTTACTACCTCTTCACCAAAAACATCATCTTCGACTACGCCACCCTCTATGCGCAACGTCACAAGTCCATTCCGCAACCCGAGGCGTTCACCATCGACTCCGCCACTTGGAACGACTTCAAGGACTACACCATCCGCCAACGCCACTTCACCTACCACCTTGCCTCAGCCGAATACATGGATCGGCTCGCTGAAGTGATGCAATGGGAAGGCTATGACGAACGCTCCAAAAAGGAATTTGATGCCCTCAAAGAGAAACTGAAAGTGGACGTGGCAACTGACATGGAGCATTTCCGCACCCCTATCACGCAACTGTTGGAAGAAGAAATCTCCAAACGCTACTACCTGCAAAAGGGTGGCATTCGCAAGAGCATTTCCTTTGATCCCGTCGTGACGAAAGCCATCGAAACGCTTTCGGACAAGAACGCATACGAGAAACTCCTTACCCCGACCGAAGAAGACTAAAAAGAGTCTTGTCTAACTCAACGTTCCTCCGACTCCCGACGCAAGTCTAAGCGCAGTCCCAATCCTACTTTCAGCCCATGCTGATACAAGTAGTCCGGATTGCCATCCGCCGATGAGTTCGTGAGCGGGAAGTCATATTCCACCTTCAGGCGGACAAAGTGCCACTCCACGCCACCGCCAATGCCCAATTGCGCGTCAAAACGGTGCATGTACCGACCGCTGAACTTGTCGTTATATGGGTTATGCCTCTTGTAAGGGCGAGTCGCCAAATAATAGTGATTGCCATACTTACCTGCCGTTCCGACATACAGACGCGGACCGCCAAAGGCGAACGCCTTCAACTTCCACGACTCCTTGCCCAACACGAAATAGCGGTTCACGTTCAACGGAACCTCAACATAATGCATGAAACGAGTGCATGTCGTCGCCTCCTGATACCACTCAATGCCATAACGACCGCCACGCATCTCCCACAGCAAACCCGTCTCCAACGACCACTTGCCCGCACCCCGCTCTTTCACGAAAAACTGCTCGTACATGAACCCCGCGTTCCATCCCGAAACGTAGTCCGTCGCGCTCTTGCCGCCCTCCTTCTGATACAAAATGTCGCCAACGTAACTTCCTTCCAATCCGACGCGCTGGGCATTGACTACCAAGCAAACGTTCAACGTCAATAGCAAAAAGACAATCTTTCTCATATCCTACCCTATTAGTCCGCTCCCATAAGTTCAAAATCATATATCAACGCCGTGTTCGGATCCACATTGTCCGACCCGTCACTGCCGTAAGCCAAGTCCGACGGAATCCACAAACGCCAACGGCTTCCGATGTGCATCAGCCTCACGGCTTGTTGCACGCCGCTGAGCATGTAACCGAAACCAAACGTGGCAGGCTGAACATACACCGTGTCCGCCACATAGATTGAATCGGTCACCCCGTCTATCGCCTTGCAAGTGTCGTAATCCAACGAGTCTATCGTCCGCTCGTGCGAGGACAAGGTGTCACCGTTTATGAACCGGACGGTGTAATAAGCATACACGAACGTCGGCATGCCATTCACCTTGGGCCAAGTCTCGTTGTCCGCATACATCTTTTTATACATCAGTCCCGAAGGCAACGTCACCACGCCATCTTCACTTTGCACCGACTTCAAATACGACTTTCCCGCCCTTAACGTGTCGTCATACTCATCGTCACACGACGACAGCACGGACACGCACATCATGCCAAGAAGGGCAACAAAAAGCAAATTCCTTATTTCTTTCACAACGCGCATACTTCAATTCGATGGTGAATTTGTTTTCATCGCGATGTCCTCCACTATCGACATCAAGATGTACATTACAATAATGATAGGCATTGATTCCATCCTGAGCACGAGAATCAATATCAACGAGAGTGCCAAGAAGACATAGCGAATCTTATTGTTCGCCCAACTGAAGTCATGAAACTTCAACGAGAACATGGGCAACTCACTCACCATCAGATAGCACGTCAACAACTCAATGGCGACAACAACTACTATTCCCAATGGCGAAAGGCTCAACCCGTGATGGCCGAGCGTGGCTATCGCGAACACCCAGAACAAGGCATTGGCTGGCGTTGGCAACCCGATGAACGAGGTTGTTTGTCGCGTGTCAATATTGAACTTCGCCAAACGCAATGCCGAAAACACAGGTATCAGAAAAGCCACGAAAGGCAACACCTCGTGTGCCGTACCCGTCTTCGTGGCGCACAGATAACTATACAATACCACCCCCGGTGCCAATCCGAAACTAACCATGTCCGCCAAACTGTCCAAATCCCCACCCAATGGGGAGAAGGCTTTCAGACCACGGGCGGCAAAGCCGTCAAAAAAGTCAAATACGGCGGCGACGACAACCGCTATGGCGGCATAGTCAAAATCACCCCAAAAGGCAAACACCGCAGCAACGCAACCGCTAAACAAGTTGCAACACGTCAACGTGTTTGGAATGCTTTTTACAAGTTTGTTCATATCTTATTTTTCTTGTTTCTTCTGTCTCTTTCGGCGACGAACCACAACCACCGTCACGACTCCCACTATGCCGAGAATCAACACGACGCTCGCCACCGTCCTTATCAAGTCTCCCTTCGTCTGGCTTTCCGGCTCAAATCGCCACTCTATCGTGTGACTTCCTGACGGCAACGACATCACGCGCAGCAAGTAGTCTCCACGACCATATTCCGCCTTTTCGCCATCTATGTAAACGTTCCAGCCCGCGTCATAAAACACTTCCGAGAACACGGCAACTCGTCCCTCCTTACCTCTGTACAGATAAGTCAATCGGTTCGGTCTGTATTCTCTTAGGACTATTCTGTCCGAATGGTCCGCCACGCCACATGCGCCCGCCTTCAACCCCAAACGCTCCGCCTCGTTTTTGTCCATCACCACCGTGGTCTTCGTGTTTATCTTTTCTATGCTGCCTATTTCCTCATCCGCATTCTCCGCCACCACAATGCTGTCCACAAGCCAAACCGCTCCATTTCGATGGGTGTTTTCTATGACACCGTTTTCCCCGTTCAACACGATCCACTTCGTGTTCATCATGTTCAGGGCTTGCATGTTCTTCATCATTTCTTGAAACGACTCCATCGTCATGCCGCTCGTCGGACTGCTCAACTGCATTCCTATATATTGAATTTCCGGTTGCAGACAGCTGTCTATCAACTCCTGATAGCGGCGCAACTTAGCGGCATGATACCCTCCCACCAAGTGGTGATAGTAAGCGGGGGCACTGCTGTTGAAGACATTCACCGTCAAGTCCAGCACGCGCGGGTTGTCACCCATCTTGTCTTGCGACAAAATGTAATTATCCACCGGACGAGGCTGGTGACGTTTCATGCGTTTCGAAACGAACATTTCGTTGTTCAAATACCGCTTGGCTACCGGTGCCATATCCACAAGCATCAACACGCCCAAGGCCGCCCATATCCATCCCTTACCCACAGGCGACTTCCTGAGCGAGAACCACAACGCTCCGAAAGCGAACAACGTCAAAACAAGACTGCGGATAGCGTCATCCCAGAGCATCGTACGACGATCTTCGCTCAATGCCGACGCCAACCATTCCGGATCATTAGGCGACGCGAAGTCAGCGAACAACGAGAACGCCAAACCTCCCAAGACAAGGACACCTGCCGTCACACCCAAACCGACATATAACGCTCGTTTCTTCTTCACCTCTTCCACCTCTTGCGAGAACCATTCCTTCATGCCCAATGCCGCAAGCGTGGCAAGACACAAGCACGTAATCACCAATGTCATCGAAACCGTTCGGAACATGTTATACATTGGGAAGTAGTCTATGAAGAACTCCGTCAACGGCATGAAGTGGCGACCCCAACTCAACAACAACGACAACACCAACGCTGCCACTAACCACCAACGGTCACGAGCCTTCACGAGCATCAAACCTATCACGGCGAGGAAGAACACTATCACCCCCGCATAGACAGGTCCTGACGTGAACGGTTGGTCACCCCAGTAAGTGGGAACTTGCAACTTCTTTATTTCACGGGCAGGATAGCCCTGCGCCCTCATCTGTTTCCATACCTCGCCTTCCTCCACTACCGGCTCCACGCTGCCACCGCCCATGGCGTTCGGAATCAACAACGTCATCGTCTCCGACTTGTCGTAACTCCACGCGGTGATATAATCCTTGTCCAATCCGTGGCGTTCGCCCATGTCACCCGTCGTGTTCACTTTCTCGGTCAACCCGTTGCTCTTGCCGCGCATCGTGTATTCGCTATACTCTCTCGTGGTCAAGAGTGTCGTCGCGTCAAGTGCGGTCGCCAAGACGGCAGCCACCAAGAGCAACCCCGACGCTCCCAGAAAGCCTTTCACGCGCTTTTCCTTCACGGCATAGACCGCCTCGCTCACCACCAGCAAACCTATCATCAACAGACCGTAATAAACAATCTGATAGTGTCCGCTCTTAATCACCAGCGCGGCAAACACGGTTGCCAATATCGCGCCTATCCACTTGTTTCTCCTGTAGGTGTAGGCAATGCTTCCCACCAACGCTGGCAACCACGCTATCGTCAACGCCTTCGTGTTGTGACCCACCGCCAATATAATATAGTTGTAACTGCAGAAACAGAATCCCACGCTCATGGCGAGACTCAGCCACGGATTCAAGCCCAAGCACAACAACATGAGGTAAGCGCCGAACAAGTACACGAACATCGTGAACACCACCGTTGGCATCCAATACAGCGTGTTGTTCGCCACCGCGCCTACCACGTCTGGCTTCTGGTGTGTTCCTATCTGATAGGTTGGCATACCGCCAAACATGGCGTCCGTCCATGATGTCGGATCGTCCGGATGAGCCTCGTCCCACGCCATCATCTCTTGTGCCATGCCTTCCCAACTCTCCGTGTCCGGACCTGTCAACTGCTTCCCGTCAAGCACGGGGCTGAAATACACCAATGTCAGCACGAAAAACGTCACTATCGCTACCACATGAGGCAAAAAGCGTTTCCCTATCTCCTTCATACCTTAATTTTCTTGTTCCGGACTTTCTTTACTCAAAAACGCAAATTTACAAATAAACTCCCAACGTTTCTTAATTCTCAACAACTCTTCATTGTTCATTTTTCTAACGCCTCTCACGCGTGTTTTTTTAATGTTGAGTTTTGGGTCTTGCCATAACTGCGATAAGCGTCCAACTCTATCTCTACGTTCGGTTCTTCCAACGCATCCGCCCCCACCGGTGCCACAAACGACAAATATTTGATAGTCAACCCTCTGCTCAACCACTGTTTTTCATACGCCGTCTGTATTGTCCTCAACGACCGTGGCAAATCCTCTCGCTCTTCTTCTCCATACAGGTCGCTCGTTTTCGCCAAAGCCTCTATGCCATTTGCCTTCAGCATCTCGCACGTGTACGTGAACAGAAAGTTGCTGTCCGTCTTCAAATGCACCCGAGCCCCTTTTTTCAAGAACCTCGCATATCGCTTCATGAAGTAGGTCGATGTCAGTCGCTTCCTTGCGTTGCTCATCTGTGGGTCTGGAAAGGTTATCCACACCTCGTCCACCGATTCCTCGGGAAAGAACACGTCTATCAACTCGATCCTCGTCCGCAGGAATGCGCAATTCTCCACCCCCGTCTCTATCGCCTCCGTCGCCCCCGTGTACATGCGCGCCCCTTTGATATCCACGCCGACATAAAACGTCGTCTTGTCCTCACGCGCCAACGCCACCGTGTACTCTCCCCTGCCACATCCCAACTCCAAACACAGTCGCCTTTCGCCAACACGCGCCATCAAGTCCTCCAACACGTGCTTGCCACCGCCCTCCTGATAGAAGGTTCTCTCTATCTTTGGCTCAAAGACGTTTTCATACGTCTTCATGGCGGCAAACTTCTCCAACTTGTTCATTCTTAACTCTTAATTCTTAACAACTCTTCATTGTTCATTGCTCTTAACTCTTCGCCCTGCTATCCGCGCCCCAAAGCAATTTGTCCTTCAAGGTCGCGATAAAGGCATTCTCCTGCAAGAACACGACTTTCATCTTGAACGGCGCGCGCTTGATCACGATTTCCGTTCCCTCGTCCATCGCCTCGCTCCTGCCGTCAACCGATGCCAAAAACCGTCCCGTCCTCGACTGCACCCGAAGTCTCACCACATAATCATCCGTAATCACCAACGGACGCAATGTCAGGCTATGCGGTGCTATCGGCGATAGCGTCAAATTGTGACTTCCTGGCATCACTATGGGACCGCCTACGCTCATGTTATATGCCGTGCTACCCGTCGGGGTTGACACCACCAACCCGTCCGACTGATAGTCCAACAAATGCACGTCATCCAAATAGGCGGAAATCTTCACCATCGAACCCGTTCCCTCCTTCATCACCGCCACTTCATTCAGCCCCATCGCCTCGCCACCGAAACACCCCTTCTGCACCTTGCCGTCACGCACGCACTCCACCAAGATTGGCGTTCGCTCCGAGATGTGATAGTCTCCGCTCATCACCCGTTCCAAAGGCTCACGCGCATCTTGGCTCGCTATCGCTGTCAGGAAACCCAACCTGCCCGTGTTCACGCCCACTATCGGAACTCCGCTGCGACCTATCCTTGCCGCCGTGCGCAGAAAGGTTCCGTCACCACCCATGCTGATAGCCAAGTCATACCGCTCCATCTCACCCATCTCCTGACGTCGCCAACCGGGAAAATCTCCCCAGCCGCTCTCCTTGATGAAGCGCAGAAAGTCTGGTTCTATCTCCACCTCGCTCCCGCTTGCCGTCAACACGTCAAACAGGACGGGCAGCAACGACAAGTTCTCCTTCTTATAACTATTTCCGAAAATGATTACCTTCATAATCCACAATTGCTTCTTAATTCTTTACTCCTCGTCCTTCTTAGGATTTCTTAGGTCTTCCTAATAAAACTCTTAACTCTTAACCCTTAATTCTTAACTTAAATTGCTACTTTTGTGCAAAATTAAAAAAAATAATAGTTTTCTCTAATTTCTAACCTTTTGCCGACAATGACACTTCTTCAAGTCACAACCGATGCCAACGACCTTGCGACGCAAGCCGCAGTGAGCAACAACGACATGTCTCTTTGGGAACTTGCGCTCTCTGGTGGCATCACCATGATACCGCTCGCGCTCCTGCTCATCCTTGCCATCTACCTCATCATCGAGCGCTACCTCGTGCTGCGCAAGGCGGCAGTCGAAGACGCTTCTTTCATGAGCCGAGTGAAGGACTACATCGTTGACGGCAAAATCGATAGTGCCTACAACCTCTGCGACCAACAGAACACGCCTTCCGCGCGAATGATAAAAAAAGGCATTTCCCGACTTGGCAGACCTATGCAAGATGTGCTCGTTGCCATCGAAAACGTCGGCAATATGGAGATTGCAGAACTTGAAAAAGGACTTGGATGGCTTGCCACCATCTCGGGCGGCGCGCCAATGCTCGGATTCTTCGGAACGGTCATTGGTATGGTACAAGCCTTTGCCAACATGGCAAGCAAGGGCGACAACACCATCGTCCTCTCCGACTTGGCAGGAGGCATCTACACCGCCATGGTCACCACCGTGGCGGGTCTCTTCGTGGGCATCATCGCCTACTTCGGCTACAACTACCTCACCATGAAGGTGGATAAAATCATGCACAACCTTGAGGCGAAAAACGTCGCCTTCATGGACATGCTCAACGAACCCGCAAAATAACATATACTCATGGCGCTCAAACGACGCAACAAACTCAGTGCTTCTTTCAGCATGTCGTCCATGACCGACATGATGTTCCTCCTTTTGCTCTTTTTCATGATCGCCTCCACCATGTCCGCGCCCAACGACCTCAAAATCAAGTTGCCGCAGAGCCATAGCAAGGCTTCCACCAAGGTTGTGCTTGCCAAGGTCAGCATTGACCAAAACGGACAATACTCCTTCGCTCAAGGCAACGGCAAGGCCTATCCCGTCGAGAAGGAACAACTCGAAACGCTCATCTTGCAGGCCATGGAACAAGACACCACCCAATTCGTCTCCCTCCATGCCGACCAGAACATCGCCTACCGCGAAGTCGTGGACGTGCTTGACATAGCCAACAAGCACCACCTCAAGATGGTCATTGCCACCAAACCTGTCGAATGACACCTACCAACGCTGACGCTCCGACATCATGACTAACGACAACAACATATCCTTCACGTCCGAACAAAAATGGGCTTCATTGTGGACCGTGGTCTTCACCACGCTCATCGTGCTCGTGTTGTTGTACTTCAAAATCACGATGGAACGCCCCGAACTCAGCGAAAACGAAATTGAAATTGCTTTCGGCGACGGTGCCGAAGGCTCGCCCGCTCCCTCTCCTGCCGAAATGTCCGAACCCTTCGCGGCTCCTCCCTCAGCGTCAAGCGTTGCCGAACCCGAGGCTAACGAGCCGCAACTCACGGCTGAAGACCCTTCGGTCGCCGCGGCACGTGCGGAAGAACGTCGCCGTCGTCAAGAAGAACGTCGCCAACGACTCGAAGCGCAACGAGCGGAACAAGCGCGCATAGCTGCCGAGCAAAAAGCGGCGGCTGAACGACAAGCCAAAACCGACAAGGCCAACGCCCTTGCAAGCGGTGCCTTTGGCGGAGGCGGTGTCACCCAAGGCTCTGGTCCTGGAGGGGGTGGCAACGCCACCACACCGGGCAATCCGCTGGGACAAGGCTCTGGCAATATTGGCAATCTTTCGTGGAGCCTTGCTGGACGAGACATAACCAAATGGTCAAAACCTCCTTACGTTGGCAAACAAGAAGGCAAAGTCATTGTCCAAATCACCGTCAATCCGCAAGGTACGGTCATCGGAGCCGACATCAAACTTCAAGGAACAACCATTACGGACAAGGACATTCGTGATGCCTGCAAAAACGCCGCGCGTCAAGCAAGATTCACCTCCACACAACGCACCGGTAACGCTATCGGTACTATCACCTATCACTTCAAGGAACAATAATTACTTGCTTATTACCGACTTGCCCGTATCATTAAAGACCTCCAAGTCCTAACTCTTAATTCTTAACTCCCTATGAAATCCTACGTTTTTCTTGCCGAAGGTTTTGAGATTACCGAGGCGCTCGCCACCGTTGACGTGTTGCGACGCGGCAAGATAAACACCCTCACCGTCTCCATCTCCGACTCTCTCCAAGTCACCGCCAGCAACCAAACGACCGTCATTGCCGACCTGCTGTTCGACAAGCAACCGCTTGACGATGCCGACCTCATCGTCTTGCCGGGTGGAATGCCAGGAACCATCAACCTCGGCAAATACCAACCTCTGCTCGACCTTGTTCTTCAATACCATCAAAAGGGAAAACTCATCGCTGCCATCTGCGCCGCTCCCACCATCTTCGGGAAACTCGGACTGCTCAACGGCAAACATGCCGTGTGCTACCCAGGCATGGAAGAGGGGCTGACGGGAGCCATCGTCACGAATCAAGGCGTCGTGCGTGACGGCAACATCATCACGGCAAAAGGCATGGGAGTGTCACAACACTTCGGAGTCGCGCTTCTCGAAGCGCTCACTGACCGCGACACCGCTCAACAAGTAGCGCGCGCCGCCATCATCAGTTAATTCTTGTGCGGACGGTGGGACTCGAACCCACACGGCCGAAACCACTGGCTCCTAAGGCCAGCGCGGCTACCATTACGCCACGTCCGCTCTTTTTTCGGGCGCAAAGATAGGAAAGATTTCATATCTTTGCATAAATATGCCTACTAAGCCTGACAAGAAATATTACACACCGCCTGCAGGTGCCAACCCCAACGCCATTGCTGTCGATGCCGCATGCAGCGGCAACCCCGGACGAATGGAATATCGCGGGGTCTATGTCGCCAACGGGCAACAGTTGTTTCACGTCGGGCCTTTCGAACACTCCACCAATAACATCGGAGAATTCCTCGCCATCGTCCACGCACTTGCTCTCATTCAGCGTGAAATACAACGCGGTGGTGACGAAGGCGAGAAGTGGAAACGAATCATCATCTACTCCGATAGTAAGACAGGAATGACGTGGGTCAAAAACAAACGCTGCAAGACAACGCTTCAAAGCAACGATAAAAACAAGGACTCATTCGAACTGCTCCAACGCGCTCTCAACTGGCTCAACAGCCACCGCTACGACACGCCTATCGTCAAGTGGCCTACCGAGCAATGGGGCGAAATTCCTGCCGACTTCGGACGCAAAAACTAAAAAAACACCCTCTACATGGACAAAGTCATCTACGCCATTGCTTGGGCATTCTCTCTCCTCCCGCTTCGGGTTCTCTATTGGATGGCAGATTGCGCCTACGTCCTTGTCTATTATATCGCCCGCTACCGCCGTTCCCTCGTGCGCTCCAACCTCGCCAAGTGCTTCCCCGACAAGGACAAGAAAGAAAGAATACGCATCGAACGTCGCTTCTACCACCATTTCTGCAACATCTTCGTCGAAACCATCAAAACCCTCTCCATGTCCGATGAAGAAATGGCACGACGCTTTGTCTTCGAAAACGGTGAAATTCTCGACCAATACTATGAACAACGCAAAAGCCTCATCCTCACGCTCGGACACTTCGGCAACTGGGAGTGGATCACCTTCGCCCAAATAGCGCGCCACCCGCTTCATCCCGAATTTACCAGCTACAGCGTCTATCATGAACTTGAAGGCAGTGTCATGGACAAGTTCTACCTCCGCCTTCGCTCTCGTTCACAAAGCGTCCTCGTTCCGCGCAACAAACTGCTTCGCACCCTCGTCAACCAACGCAAGACTGGCGAACCTGCCATGTACTGCTTCATTGCGGACCAAGGACCGCTCAACGAGGCCATCACCTTCTGGATGAAATGGCTCAACCGAGAAACCGCCCCTATCATCGGACCCGAAAAAATCGCGAGACAAACGGGTTTTGACATCCTCTACATTGATGTCAAAGTCATTCGCCGAGGCTACTACTCCGCGCGCTTCATTCCTCTGCCTCTTGGCGAACGACCTTACGACCTTACCCGCCTCTACATGCGCCACATGGAACAAACCATCCTCCGCAAACCGGAATACTGGCTTTGGACACACAACCGATGGAAACGTCACCGCAAGGGTTGGGAACAACTCATGCGCACGCGCGGCCTGGAACAGAAAATACAAGAAGCCGCCAACCTCGACGAAGGACTTGAAAACGCCATTCCTTAATCCACAACACATCTCCCCATGAACAACGTCTTGCGTTCCATGCGTTCTTTCTCGCTCACGCTATCCACGCTCTCCCTTTTCGTGGCGGCATTCTTCATGCCCTTTTCGGAGGCGTGCAAGGTGACATTCATCATCTTCGTCGCCGCCTTCGCCCTCACACGTCTCGTCCACTTGCCGCGACTCACTTGGCGCAAACCTTCACGCGCCACCCTGCCGCTCTATCTGATAATAGCGTTTTTCCTGTGGGTGACCATCACGATGTTTTGGACGGGAAACACCGATGAAGGCTTTCATGTGTTGAGCAAGCGACTGACCATCCTCGTCGTGCCATTGCTGGCACTCCTCCGTGTTCCTGGCGAACGATACGACTACAACAAGGTGTTGTTCACGCTCTTCCTTGGCGTGCTTGTCATGAGCGTCCTACGTTTCTTCATCTCCATACCCACCAACCTCGACCAAGACTTCGAACAACTACGACTTCAATGGGTCTGGACCTATCGCGGTGACTTCCCCAACAGATGGAACATGCAACTCATCCACCCTACCATCATGGGTGTGTTGCAATGCTACGCCATTGCTGCGCTTGCCTACTTGAAACGACCTCTGTTTATCAAAGGCAAGAAAAGCACCGCACTCTACTACATCTTCTTCGCCGCGGTCTATGCCTTATTCCTGTTCCTCATCTATGCGTCCTTGGCGCGCATGGCACTCATCATTTTCTTTGCCGTCTCCGCCATCGTGGTCATCGTTTACCTATGGAATCGCCACCACCGCAAAATCATGTTCGCCGCCATTGCCCTCATCACTATTGCGGGAGCGGCAGTGTTGCTCAACAACCCTCGCATGGAAAACTTTGAATGGAAGAAAATGCAAGAGTTTGACCCGCGCTACGAGCAATGGCGATGCGGATTCATGGCTATATCAGAAAACAACCCCATCATTGGCGTGGGCGTAGGTGACGGAACGGACACGTTCAACGCCGTGCATGCCCGCCCTACGTTCGCCAAATACTTCTTCGATGTTGAGTCCGCCCACTGCATCTGGATTGACGGCACTCTTGAGTTCGGCATCATCGGGTGCCTGTTGCTGCTCGCCTTCTTTATCACCAATTGCCTCCATTTCAAGCGACGAGAACAACAGATATTCATGCTCACGTTTACTGCCATCTGGATTCTCTACACCCTTACCGAACCGTTCCTATCGCGCTTTGCCCCGATCTATATCTTCTGCCTCACTCTGCTGATTTCTTTTTGGATGAAAGAGGACTCCGACACCGACAAAAAATAGCCTATCTTTGCACTATACAAAAAAGCGTTACCACCGTGTCCATCTCCATTCATAACCTCAACAAGTTCTACGGCGAGCAACACGTGTTGCGTGACATTTCCCTATCCATTGACAGCGGCAAGGTCGTTGCTTTCATCGGTCCCAACGGAGCGGGCAAAAGCACTACCATGAAGTGCGTCACCGGCTACATCCCCTTTGACAGCGGCAGCATAAGCGTGTGCGGCATAGACGTTCGACAACATCCCATCGAGGCGAAGCGACTGATTGGCTACCTTCCGGAACACAATCCCCTCTACCTCGAAATGTACGTTCGCGAATACTTGCAATACGTCGCCAGGCTCTACCGACTTTCCAACGTCGTACAACGAGTTGACGAAGTCATTGAGCAAGTCGGGCTCACGCCTGAACGCGCCAAACGCATCTCACAACTCAGCAAGGGCTACCGACAACGCGTGGGACTGGCGCAAGCCATCATCCACGACCCGCAAGTGCTCATCCTTGACGAGCCAACCACAGGTCTGGACCCCAACCAGATTGTCGAAATCCGGCAACTCATTCGTGACATGGGCAAGAGCAAGACAGTCATCCTCTCCACCCACATCATGCAAGAGGTTGCCGCCATCTGCGACTCCGTCATCGTCATCAACCACGGACAAATCGTCGCCAATCAGAGCGAGAGCGACATGCTCACTGACAACGACAGCCACTCCTTCCTCATCGAAGTCAAAGGTGGCAGCGCGGAACAGCAACGGGCCACGCAAGCCCTCATCGACGCCGGACTTGACATTCGCTCCATCAACAAGAAACAACGTGACATGGAAGAAGTCTTCCACACGCTCACCAACCAAGAAGAAGAACCCCTTTCCCAGCAGTGATCGACAACGACAACGACATATCAAGCGTCAACGACGCCCAACCTTTCGACATACGGCACCAGCAAGGCGAGAAAGACTTCGAGAACGCACTGCGACCGCTGCGTTTCGATGACTTCAACGGGCAGAACAAGATAGTTGAGAACCTTAAGATTTTTGTCAACGCCGCTCGCTTGCGTCAGGAGTCGCTTGACCATGTTCTCCTGCACGGACCTCCGGGCTTGGGAAAGACCACCCTCAGCAACATCATCGCCAACGAACTCGGCGTGGGCTTCAAACTCACCTCCGGTCCCGTGCTCGCCAAACCAGGCGACCTCGCCGGCATCCTCACCTCGCTCGAGGAGAACGACGTTCTCTTCATCGACGAAATCCACCGCCTCTCCCCCGTTGTCGAGGAGTATCTCTACTCCGCCATGGAGGACTATCGCATCGACATCATGATTGATAAGGGACCAGCCGCGCGCTCCGTCTCCATCGACCTCTGCCCCTTCACGCTCATTGGTGCCACCACGCGCAGCGGACTGCTCACCAGCCCACTACGCGCTCGTTTCGGCATCAACTGCCACCTCGAATACTACGACATTAACATCCTCACCCGCATCGTATGCCGCAGTGCCGAACTCCTCAACGTCGAGATTGACGCTGACGCGGCCGGCGAGATAGCCTCACGCAGCCGAGGCACGCCGCGCATCGCCAACGCCCTGCTTCGGCGCGTGCGCGACTTCGCCCAAGTCAAGGGTGACGGACGCATCAATGCCGACATCGCCAACTACGCACTCGAAGCGCTCAACATCGACCGCTACGGATTGGACGAAATCGACAACAAGATTCTGCTCACGCTCATCGACAAGTTCCATGGCGGTCCCGTCGGCGTTGGCACTATCGCCACGGCTCTTAGCGAAGACATAGGCACCATTGAGGAGGTTTACGAACCCTACCTCATCAAGGAAGGTTTCCTCATGCGCACGCCACGCGGACGCGAAGTCACCGACCTTGCCTATGAACACCTGCATCGCCAACGCTCCCCTCGCCACCGACGCGCTGACGACCTGCCATCACTTTTCTAACCGATTTTTCCTTAAAAAAACAGAAGTGCCGACGCTTTCCGCATCGGCACTCTTTTTTTTATTGAATCCTTTTGGGGGATTGGGCTTAGAACTTCACTTCCTCACCATTGATTTTCACATTGTCAAACGTCACCTTCTCCGCGCCGACAATCTTCGTCGGAATCTTCACGTCACCAAACTCACAATTGCGGAACGTCACGCCTGTCACTTGCGGACGGCTTGTGTTCACCAGTCCGTCTATCCACACGCCATACTTGCTCTTCTTGCTCTTCACGTTCTCCATCACGAAATTCTCAACCAACGGCAAGTTCGGACCCTCGGTCACGTGCTCATACTTCATCTCCACGCGAAAGATGGCTTCCTTGCACTGTCCCACCTCAATATTGCGAATGAAGAAATTACGCAATTCTCCACCACGCACAGGGTTGCTCTTGATGCGAATCACACGGTCAAGGTTAGGGCTGTCCATTGCGCAATTCTCCGCCCATACGTTCTCCACGTTGCCGCTGATTTCACTGCCTAATACCACGCCACCGTGACCGTCCTTCATCTCGCAGTTGCGAACCACGATGTTCTTGCATGGCACGCCACGGGCGCGACCGTCATTGTTCTTTCCGCTCTTGATGGCGATGCAGTCGTCACCCGTGTCGAACTTGCATTTTTCTATCAACACTAAGTTGCAACTCTCCGGGTCACATCCGTCATTGTTTGGACCGTGGCTGCTCACCGTCACGCCGCGCACAATCACGTTCGTGCAGAGCATTGGATGCAGACACCAGAATGGAGAGTTTCTCAAGGTGAATCCCTCCAAAATCACGTTCTCACAATTTTGTATTTCCACGAAAGCGGGACGCAACTTATCTTCCGGCTTCATCACGCGCTGTGCCACTGGCACGCGATCCTCCTCCATCTTGCTCAGACGGTTCCTTCCGCCATTCTCCTTCGTTCCGTTCCACTCTTGGCACACGATGCCCTCTTTCCAACCATATTCTTTCTTGC
Organism: Paludibacteraceae bacterium; assembly: GCA_017446585.1. Classification (GTDB taxonomy): domain Bacteria; phylum Bacteroidota; class Bacteroidia; order Bacteroidales; family Paludibacteraceae; genus UBA4363. The sequence goes on along the minus strand of JAFSQL010000005.1, from coordinate 70,819 downwards.
CCTTCCATGGCCACCAATTTGCTGCGCTCGCCTGACCGTCTATCACGCCATTACCCGTCACGCCCACGTTCTTGCATCCGTACGCGTAAATCAGAGGGCGATAGTTGATACAGTCCCAGCCTTCCCATGACGTGAGCACCATTGGCAGATAGTCCGATGGCTCGGTGGAGAACTTCAACACCGCGCCTTCTTCCAAGTGCAGACACACATTCGATTTCAACGTGATTGCTCCCGTGTAGTACACGCCTTTTGGCACTATCACGATTCCGCCTCCGGCGGCATTGGCTGCGTCTATCGCCTTGTTCACGGCATTCGTCGTGTAGTCTTCCACCCCTTCCTTCGCACCGTAGGCCTCAATGTTAAACAATTTCTTTTCCTTGAACTTTGGTTCTTTTATTTGTTTCAGAACCTTTTTCACGTCTTTCCACGGCTCGTCCGTGATTTTCACTTCCTTGACCTTGGCGGTCGCTGACAGGCATAACATTGCCGCCAATGCCAACAATAATTTCTTCATAGTTTTTTTGTGTAAATAGGGTTAGAGCAACATTTAAGGACAAATATAAACTTTTTTATTCATATCCCCTCATTTTCCGTGCCATACTATGCAAAAACCCATTCTTTATGACTACCGCCACAACCATTCGTCATACCTTGCCTCCACCCTTTCCTCCACTTCGTCCTCGAGGGCGGAGAAGAAATCATAACCCGTGATGCGCTCCACCTCGTCCACTGAATGATAACGAACGTCACGCACACTGTTTCCGTCCGTGTTCTTGACCACCACGCCCATCGCCTTTGGCTCCCCTTCCATGCTTAGCACGACCTTGAAAAACGCTTCCGGAACCGCCACTTTGTTTTCGCCTATCGTCTCATGATCCCCACGATAATACAAAGGTCCGCTTACCACATAAATCTCCCCGAACTTCCGTGCCCACATCCGGCACTTCATCTCTATCGAGTTCCACACGCCTTGGTTCAAATTAGCGTTTTGCGGACACACGTTCGTCAGGGCGAACGACTCAAACATCGCCTGTTCATCCCACTTGTTGTCCCCTGCCGGACAGATGTGACCTCTTGACCATCCGCTACCGCGATAGTCCGTCAACGTCGCACGAGGCGTCTCCACCTCCTCATCCTCATGAAAAAACACATTTCTTTTGTACGGACCCTCCGTGTGCGATGCCGTCAACAGCCACCCCACCCAGTTCGGAACTTTTTTCTCTTTGTTGTACGATGCCACATACGCCTTCCGTACCAACAACACTTGAGCCTCATCCTCTGGCATCTTCACCTCGCACAACCTCACCGCCGCCTCTGGCATCACTTCCCAATCCTCTTCCTGCGCCACGCCCCTTCCGCACGACACCACACCACACACCATCAACACCATACTGGCAAACCACATCCTTACCATCTTTCCATTCTTATATATTCCATCTATCGGCAAGTTTTTTCTTATTTTCCGTTGCCAAGATACCAATTTTTGCCGTTATCGGCAAGTTTTAACAAAAACCTTCTCCTATTCCGATATTTTTGAAAAATAAGGGAACTATACTCCGATATTTTTGAATTTTATCGGAATATACTCCGATAATTTCGTTGTCGATAACCTCCAAATGACTTTTTGAAGCCTTTTGATAAGTCAGGGCACTACACTCCGAAACTTTCCAATTCTTTCCAATGTTTTAAAGATTGGAAAGAATTGGAAAGAAAAAAAACATGGACTACAAGAGACTGGCGATTATATTTGAGAAGCGAATGTTCGCAATACTGAGTACAAAACAAAACTATTACTAACAAGATTATTACTAATAGAGTTATTACTAATAAAGTTATTACATCTAACATCTTGCACTTCAACTTCGTAGCTTTGAATGGAATTCTGGGATTGATATATAACCGATATGCCACATGTATCACCAGTCTCATTCACTGAGACCTTTAACTTTGAGGACGTATCTTTAAGAGCATTATCAATTTGCTTCAAGGAGGATTCTTTATTATACTGAATACCCTCCCATATCTCTCTTTTTTTCGCAAAGGTCAGCACCCCATACGAATTTTTTGTTCGTTTCGGTCATCAAAAAATAGGTTCTCAAAGATATACACATATCTTCATTAGACTTGCTCACAACACTATGTTTTTCAACACCCTTTTCGATTTCAGCAATTTTTTCTTATAATTGCATGATTCACGTTTCCACATCTCGAAGAAACGGAACGAAAACACCTAATCCACCGATATGAAAAGAAACATTCTCATTGCCGCCGTCATTCTGCTTTTGATTGTTGCGGGAATCCTCGCATTCCTTCACTTCCAGGGCGGAACCGCTTCTCCTGACGAGGGCACCGACCCTGTGGCAAATGCGGACACCACCGTCCATGTTGACATTGACAGCGCGCTCGTCTCGCTCAACTACAAACCCGTGAACGATGGTGAATCTCCCTACTTCAACGTCAATTTCAATGTTGCCTACTTCAAAAACTGCCAATGGGCGAACAAGATGAACGAAGCCATCGTCCACGAGGTGACGCATGCCGTCAAAATCTGGGGTGACCCCGAAAACGAAGAAGACCAAGAGAATTCAAAACAATTCTGGCAAGAGCAATATCGCTTCTCAGGCGACCTCAAAGCCACCCTGCAAACCTTCTCGCAACAACTCAAAGACGAATATGTCAGCGAATTTCGAACCTTTGCCACTGACACCGATGCCTTCCTGCAAGCCTATACCTTCGAGGAGGAAACCTATGCCGTCATTTCCATACTGCCAGGCAATATTGCCACTTGGACAGGACATTTCTACTTCTTCTCAGGAGGTGCCCACGGCATGAACATACCGCTCGCGCTCACCTTCGACCTCGCCACGGGCGACACCTTGGGGCTATACGACTTCCTGCGCCACGGATGCGAAGCGTCCATCCAAGCACTGCTCAAAAAGAAAATACTTGCCGAGGCGGGAGCGTCCGACGATGACGAACTCGAGGCGGCTGGTTTTTGGGCTTCAAGCGAGGATGTCAACTACCTGCGTGATGTGACCGCCATCTACCCCGACTCCGATGGGCTCGTCTTTACCTACGCTCCCTACGCCATCGCATGCTACGCTGTTGGCTCCGTTTCTGTCACGCTCACTTGGAAGGAACTCAACCCCTATCTTTCGCCCGAATCTCCACGCGTCTTATCTTCCCGCTAATGGTCTTCGGCAACTCATCCACAAACTCTATCACTCTCGGATATTTATAAGGGGCGGTCACGCTCTTCACGTGATTCTGAATCTCCTTCATCAAGGCTTCACCCGCCTTGTCTTTCCAGTCCTTCGCCAACACGATGGTCGCCTTCACTATCTGACCTCTGATAGGGTCAGGAACACCCGTGATGGCGCACTCCACCACGGCAGGATGGGTCATTACCGCGCTCTCCACCTCAAACGGTCCTATGCGATAGCCGCTCGACTTGATGACATCATCGTTGCGACCCACATACCAATAATACCCGTCCTCGTCACGCCACGCCAAGTCACCCGTGTGGTAAATGTTGTCATGCCATGCCTCACGTGTCAACTCCTCGTCCCTGTAGTAACCTGAAAACAATCCCACCGGCTTCCCCTTGTCCGTGCGAATGATTATCTCTCCCTGCTCGCCAACCTCCGCACTGCGACCGTCCGATGTCAGCAAGTCCACGTCATACTGTGGCGACGGCAAACCCATCGAGCCGGGCTTCGGCTCTATCCATGGGTTGGTCATCAAGGCGCACGTCGTTTCCGTCTGACCGAACCCCTCGCGCAACTTGATGCCCGTCAACTTGTAAAACTCGTTATACACGCTCGGATTCAACGCCTCGCCCGCTATCGTGCATTTCTTCAGACACGACAAGTCATATTTCGATAAGTCTTCTTTTATCAGAAACCGGAATATCGTCGGTGGCGCGCATAGCGATGTCACCTTATACTTCACAATCATGTCCAAGATGTCCGATGGCGTGAACTTCTCATGGTCATACACAAACACCGTCGCGCCGCTGAACATTTGCCCGTACAGTTTTCCCCACACTGCCTTTCCCCAACCCGTGTCGGCTATGGTCAGGTGCAAGTCGTCTGGTTTCAAATGGTGCCAAATGAACCCCGTCGAGATGTGTCCCAAGGCGTAGGTGAAGTCGTGCGCCACCATCTTGGGCTCTCCCGTCGTGCCGGAAGTGAAGTAGAGCAACATCATGTCGCCGTTTTCGTTTACATGTTCGGGTTTCACATACGGTGATGCAGACTCTATTCCCTCATGAAAATCCAACCACCCCTCCGGAACCTTCGGACCTATGCTTATCTTGCGCTCCACCGACGGGCTCTTTGCCACTGCTTTGTCCACATGACCCGTTATCACGTCATTCCCTTCCGCCACGATGGCTTTGATGTCCGCCCGGTGACACCTGTACACGATGTCCTCGTCCGTCAGCAAGTGCGTGGCGGGTATCGCCACCGCTCCCAACTTGCACAAGGCTATCATACACAACCACCATTCATACCGACGCTTGAGTATCAGCATCACCATGTCGCCCTTGCCTATTCCCAACTCGTGCAGATATCCGGCGGTTTTGTCCGTCAATTCCTTCAATCTTCCGTACGTGAAGTCTATGTGTTCGCCCTGGTCATTCGTCCAGCAGATGGCCAATTTCTCTGGCGACTCGGCAGCGTATGCGTCCACGACGTCGTATGCGAAATTGAAGTTCTTCGGAATCTTTACTCTGTAATGGTTCTTGAAGTCGTCATAATCTTTGAACTCCGTCTGCTCCAGAAATCGCTCCACTATCCTATTCATTGTTTTTCGTCTTTTTTAATTGATTGGTGCGCCTCTTGTCTCAAAACGCTATGCTGATTAATTTGGCGACCGTCTCGCCCACGGCTTTCAAACCATGCGGACGACGAGCGTCGAAATAGATGCTGTCGCCAGCCTCCAAACGTTCCATCTTGCCGTCAATGCAAATATCCACCGTTCCTTCTATCACAAAGTCCAACTCCTCGCTCTCATGCGTGTTCAAATGGAACGGAGTTCCCTCCGACTTCGGTTCCGCCGTCACGTAGAACGGGCTTCCCTTTGGATTTTTAAATACCCCCGTCAGCGACTGGTAATGGTAGTTATTACCCCTGTTCACCGCTATTCCTTTCCCCTTCCTGACTACCGAATACGCCACCTGACGGTTGCTGCTGCCGCTGATCAGCGCCGTCATCTCCACGCCGAAACTGTGCGCCACGTTCCATAAGAAACTCATCGGAATGTCCGCCTCGCCGCTCTCATAACTGGCATACTGTTCTTCCGACACCTTTACCCTGGCGGCTGCCTCTGCCACGCTTAGATCCAATGCGTCACGCAACCCGCGCAGCCTTTCCGACACTTCTTTTATCTCATTTAGTCTGTTTCCCATACTGACTGACTTATTTATTTATGGTAATTCCTTTTATCACACTGTTCGTGAACCCCTGCGCCTCCATTTCGTTCAGACCCTTTATCGTCCATCCGCCCGGCGTGCATACCTTGTCTATCTCCGCTTCCGCATGGCTATGGTTCTTCAGGATGAGTTCCGCTGCGCCCTTCATCGTTTGCGCCACCATCTCGTGCGCCACGTCCGCTCTGAAACCCATCTCCACGGCTCCTTCGACCGCAGCTCTCAAGTAGCGCAAGGCATACGCTATGCCACACGAGCAGACGCTCGTCGCCGCGCCTTGCATGTTCTCCGGTATCAGCACCGCCTTGCCCAGACAGTTGAATATCCACATCACTTGCTCCTCCTGCTCTTTCGTCGCGCGTTGCGACGAAATCAACGTCATGCTCTCGCCTATGGTCATTGCCGTATTCGGCATCACGCGAAAGGATGCCACCTTCGTCTTCAACCGCGCGTCTATTTGCTTGAAATCCACGCCGGCGGCTATCACGCACAGCGACTGCTTCCCCGTCAGCGATGACGCTATGCCGCCTATCACCTCATCCACCAACCACGGCTTCACTGCCACGATAACCACGTCCGACTCCTTCACCCATGCATCCCTATCCTCATTGCTGCTCGACACCCGGATGCCGGCATACTGTGCCGCCATCTCCTTCAGCCTGCCCTCGTTCACATCCACTATTGACACGTCGCTTGCCTTCACGCTGTTTTTTTCCAACAGTCCGCATGCCACTGCGCCGCCTATGTTCCCGGCTCCTACTATGACCAATTTCATGTTTCTATATATTTTTGTTCGTTTTGTGCAAACTTGGCTGTGTTTTTGCGCATACGCATTCCGCAATGCGCGAAAAAACTCATCCTTGCCACACAAATATAAAAATAAATTTATTCAACCATTTTTCACGTAAAAAAAAGGACTTTGGCGTGCCAAAGCCCTTTTTCCTTATCCCTATTTCCAATTCCTTCTAACCTACTCTCCGCCCTTCGCTTGCTTTTCCGCTTGGTCCTTGCGCGAGAACACTGGCAACTGATACTTTTCTTGGTCTCCCAACAAGCGTTTCACCTGATTGATTTCCAAGAAGGTCGTTCCATTGCCCACGCCAAACGAACCTGACAAATAGCAGATGAAGTCGTCGTCCGAAATCAAACCGCTCCCGTGGAAGTCCTTCATCGCCTCCAACAGATACTCCCTGTTCGTGTCCCTCTTGGGTTGGTAGGACGCAAACACGCCGTAACTCAACGCCAATTGCCTCGTCACGCGCTCCTTATAGCACAGCGCGAATATCGGGTTCGGACTTCTGTAGGCGGCAAGATATCGGGCGGTCTTGCCCGTATAGCTGTCCGTAATGATGGCTTTCGTGCCCATCTCCCACGCCGCCGCCGCTGCCGTCTCCGCAAGGAACATCGTCGTGTCGTGCTCCTCTGGTTCAAACGTCACCTTGATGTCATTCTCGCGCACCTTGCTCAACTCTGCCTCCTTAGCTATCTTCGCCATCGTCCTCACCGCCTCCACCGGATATTTTCCGTACGCCGTCTCGCCGCTCAACATGATGGCGTCTGTACGATAGTAGATGGCGTTCGCCACGTCCGTCACCTCAGCGCGCGTCGGACGCGGATTCTCTATCATCGACTGCAACATCTGTGTCGCCACGATGACCGGCTTCTTGTGACGCACGGCACGACGAATGATGGCGCGTTGTATGCCCGGAATCTTCTCCTGCGGCACCTCGATGCCCAAGTCACCGCGAGCCACCATCACGCCATATGCCACGTTCAATATCTCGTCTATCTTGTCCACGCCCTCCTGGTTCTCTATCTTCGCTATGATCTTGATGTCACTGTTGTACTCGTCAAGTATTTTCTGAATCTCCGCCACGTCCTCCTTGTTCCGCACGAAGCTGTGGGCTATGAAGTCCACGTCGTTCTCTATCGCCATCTTCAAGAAGTGCAAGTCCTTGCCCGTCACCGACGGCAGGTTGATGCGCACGCCCGGAACGTTCACGCTCTTGCGCGAACCCAGCACACCGTCGTTCTGCACCTCACCTATCAACGCGTCGCTCAACTTCTCCACCACCTTGATCTCTATCTCGCCGTCGTCAAGCAGCAGGCTGTCACCCACGTTCAGGTCCTCGGCTATCTTCTTGTACGACACCGCTATGCACTCCTCCGAAGTCAATTGGTCAGGATTGCCCACTATCTTCGTCCGTCTGCCAGCCACCATCTTCAAGCCCTCGCCCGTCTCGGTCTTTGTCGTGCGGATTTCCGGACCTTTCGTATCTACCATGATGGCTATGTCCTTCGACACGGCGCGCGTGTTCGCTATCACGCGCAGGAAACCCTCATCCTCAATGTGCGCCGTGTTCATGCGCACCACGTTCATTCCTGCTTCATACAGCGAGCGAATAAACTCCACGTCACATCGCAAGTCGCTCACGCTTGCGATTATCTTCGTCATCTTTTTTTCCATTAAACTATATGCCTTTTATTCTTATTTAACTCTCAACTAATCCTCAAGAATGCGTTTCAACACCACCTGTGCCGAAATCTCCCTGTTGGCGGCTTCTTGAATCACGAGGCTACGCTCGCTCTCTATCACGTCGTCCGTCATGATCATGTTTCTTCTCACTGGCAGGCAGTGCATGAAGTGAGCGTTGTTCGTCAACGCCATCTTCTCCTCCGTCACCATCCAACTCATGTCCTTCGACAGTATCTTGCCGTAGTTCGGGTCTGCGTATGCCGACCAGTTCTTGGCGTAGATAAAGTCCGCCCCCTCAAACGCCTTGTCCTGATCATACTCCACCCTCGCGTTGCGGGCGAACTGCGGTGCCAATTCGTAACCCTTCGGACACGTAATCACAAACTCAACATCAGCCTCGTTCATGAAGTCTGCGAACGAGTTCGGGACGGCCTGAGGCAGTGCCCTTGGATGCGGAGCCCACGTCAGAACTACCTTCGGACGCTCGCGCTCCTTATATTCCTCTATCGTGATCAAGTCCGCGAAAGCCTGCAACGGATGCACCGTGCCACTCTCCATCGAGAACACCGGACGACCCGACAAGTGTATGAATTGGTTCAAAATGGTTTCCTGATAGTCAAAGTCCTTGTCCTCAAAACGTGCGAACGAACGAACGCCTATCACGTCACAGAAGTTGCCCATTACAGGAATGGCTTCCAGCAGGTGTTCGCTCTTGTCGCCGTCCATCACCACGCCGCGCTCCGTCTCTAACTTCCACGCCCCTTGGTTCACGTCCAACACCATCACGTTCATGCCCAAGTTCATCGCCGCCTTCTGCGTTGATAGACGCGTTCTCAAACTGTTGTTGAAAAACACCAACAACGCCGTTTTGTTCTCTCCCAGATTCTTGTAGGCATATCGGTTCTTCTTCACCTCCAACGCCTCGGCTACGGCGGCTTTCAGATTGCCCAAGTCCTTCACGTTCGTAAATGTTCGCATACCTGTCTATTTTTTATTTGTTGTTCTATAATTTCTGTTCTTAACTCCCTCTCACTTGTCCAAAATCTCCATCATGTCGCCAAAGTCCTTCATGTACACGTCCATCACAGGCAACCCGTTTGCCTTCATGATTTCCATTCGCACCATATCCGCCTCCCATCGTTTTTCTGGCACGTACTGAAACGGACACACCTTCACCTCCTGCCTGCCCTGCCTCGGACGGCTTCTGTCACCGTCCTTCCGCTCCGCATACGTCCCCTTCACCATTGGCGTGCCGAAATATCGGTTCAAGTACGCGTCGCTCAACGTGTCATGCAGAAACACCAAGGTTCTCACCAACGAGTTCCCCAAGAAGAACACATGCACGCTGTCTATCTTCGTGTTCCCTATCGTGGCGTGATACGAACACGAATACACCTGAACGATGTCTGGCCAGGCATACACATCCGTCTTGTGCATGTTGAACATGCCTATGTAGCCCTCCGCCCGCGACTTGAACTTGAACTCCCGAAAACCTGGACGCAAGTCCAACCGTGCAACGTTGCCCGATGCCATTCCTCCGTCGCCGACAGCGAAACACGCTGTCGCCGCCATCACCATCGCCAATATGAAGACTATCCTTGCCAATATCCGTCTTATTCTCTTACCTGACCGTCACCGTTCACCAACCACTTGTAGGTCGTCATCTCTGGCAACGCCATCGGACCCCTCGCGTGCAACTTCTGCGTGCTGATGCCTATCTCTGCCCCCATGCCAAACTGACCTCCGTCCGAAAACGACGTCGGCGCGTTCACATACACGCACGCCGCGTCTACCCTCCTTTGGAATGTCTCGCCTGCCACCGCGTCTTCCGTCACGATGCTCTCGCTGTGCCCGGAACCGTACCGTCCGATGTGCTCTATAGCCTCATCCAGACTCCCCACCGTCTTTATGCTCATGCGGTAATCCCTAAACTCCGTTCCGAAACTCTCGCCCGTGGCGTGCTCCAACAATTCAGCGGGATACTTCCCCTCCAACGCTCCGTACGACCTCTCGTCCGCCTCTATCACCACTCGGTTCTTGGCGAGCGGCTCGCACACTGCCGCCAAGTCATTCAACCTCCCTTCGTGTATTATCAGGGTATCAAGAGCGTTGCACACGCTCACGCGACGTGTCTTGGCGTTGTTCACGATGGCACGCCCCTTCTCCACGTCACCCGTCTTGTCGAAATAGGTGTTGCACACTCCCGCACCCGTCTCTATCACAGGCACCTTGCTGTTTCCCCTCACGAAGTTGATCAGTCCCGAACCGCCGCGCGGAATGATCAGGTCCACCGTGCCCCTCGCCGCCATCAACTCCGCGGTGGCGTCCCTGCCGGCGGGCATCAATGTCACGATGCCTTCGTCCATGCCTTGCTCACGCAACGTCTTCTCTATCAAATCCACAATGGCTCTGTTGCTCTCGTAAGCGTCCGTCCCGCCCTTCAGCACGCAAGCGTTGCCGCTCTTCACGCACAGCGAGAACACGTCGAAACTCACGTTCGGACGCGCTTCATATATCACGCCTATCACCCCGAACGCCACGCTCACCTTACGCAACCGCAAACCGTTGGGCAACACGCGCTCCTCTATCACCCTCCCCGTCGGCATAGGCAGCGTCGCCACCTTGCGCATGTCGTTCGCTATGTCCGACAAACGCTTTTCCGTCAACTGCAAACGGTCGTAATTGGGATTCGACTTTTCCATCCGCGCCAAGTCCTTTTTGTTCGCCGCCAATATCACCGATGCGTTCTTAGCGTCCTCAACCTCGTCCGCCAACTTCAGCAGCAGGGCGTTTATCTCTGGCTCCTTCACGCCAGTCAAAAAGTCCGCCGCGCGTTTCGCGCGCTCTTTCCAGTCGTTTGTCATATCTCTTTGGGTTCTTAAACCACAAAGGTACGCATTTTTCCCCTATCTTTGCACAAAACTACGTTAACCTGTCATGAACCGATTCTCCACCGCTTTCGCAGCCCTGTGCGCCAACAAGTTTTTCCCCCTCGTCTTCCTGCCCATCGCCGCGCTCTACCTCTCCTTCTTCTCCTATGCCACCTCGCCTTTTTTCCTCCACGAGGGCATGGACACCTCCGTCTTCAAGACCATGGGACTTGCGCTCCTGCACGGCAAGGTTCCCTACGTTGACATCTTCGACCACAAGGGACCCGTCCTCTACGCCATCTTCGCCCTCGGACAGTTTCTGCATCCTGGCAACTGGGGCATCTTCATCATCCAGACGCTCTGTGCCGCGTCACTGCTGACGTTCCTTTTCCTCATCGCCAAATCTTTCATTTCCCCTGCCAAGTCATTCCTCGTCGTGCTCCTCTCCCTCTTCTTCCTCACCGCCTTCATCGAGGAGGGCGGACAATGCGAGGAGTGGGGACTCTACTTCTCCGTGCCGGCACTCTATCTCTGCCTTCGACTTCTCCGTGCTGACCTTGACGACATGCGCCACCTTCGCCTTTTCTCCTTCATCATCGGTGCTTGCTTCGCAGCGGGATTCCTCATCCGGCCCAACGATGCCGTTTCCGTCACCGGAGCCTCCTTCTTCGGCGTTCTCCTCTTCTGGTTCATCCGTTCCGCACGTCCCAAGGCGTTCACCGCCTTTGCCTTCGCCGCCATCGGTGCCGTGCTTGTCCTCATCCCGTTTGTCGCTTGGTTCGCCTACCACTCCGCGTTCATGAACCTCCTCGATGGTCTCCTTCTTTTCAACCTCCGTTATGCGGGCACGGGCGACGCATTCAATTCTGACCTGAACGTCCGTTTCGCGCGAATGACGATCCTACTACTGGGTGGGGGGGTCTTCTCCTTCTTCGCCTTCCGCAACAACTTCCGACGCGAACTCTTCATCCTCCTCCCTGTGGCTCTCTTCACTGCGCTGCTCATCGGCAGCCGACTCTACCCGCACTACTACATCACCACCCTGCCGCTCATCTGCCTCTTCCTCACCGCCGCGTTCCTCGCGTCCAAACCTCTCTACACGACGCTCCTCATCGCTCTCCTCTGCGTCTTCCCCATCACGCGCGACCGCAACGAGCACAAGATGACGCTCCCTTACTGCTTCAAACAAATCTCCATGCGCTCCAAACTCCACCACCGTCAGGACCGCGAACTCAAACCTTTCTATCGCGAGGTTGACGCACTCATAGCGCAAATACCGCAGCAATGCCGTGACAGCGTTTGGAACTACAACCTCTCTTGGGGAGAGAAAATCTACTTCTCCTCCCTCTGGCGCAACGACATCATACCTTGCTCCTTCTTCACCTATCGGGACCGCCCTATGATTGATTCCGACGTCGAACTACAAAAAAAGGACGACCTGCGTCTGCATCGTCCTCTCTACCTGCTCATTTGTGACAACTCCGCCGTCATGCCTTGGGATTCGCAAGTCATCATGAACGACTACGACTTCGTAGCCCAGACAGACCCATCCGTCTGCAACCTGTGGCTCTTCGTGCGCAAGGATGCCAACAACACCCTTGCGCCAGCGGAACAGTGAAATCTTTTTTCTACAGCAAAGCCTCGATCGCCAACTCGTAACTCTTCAACCCGAAACCGAACACGCACCCGGCGCACACCGGCGACAGGAACGAATGCTTCCTCACCTCCTCGCGAGCCGCTATGTTCGAGATGTGAACCTCCACCACAGGGACTTTTATCCCTTTAATGGCATCCGCTATCGCCAACGACGTGTGCGTGTACGCGCCCGCGTTCAGAACCACGCCATCCACGCCACCGAAACCCACCTCGTGCAACTTATCCACTATCGCCCCTTCATGGTTACTTTGGAAGTAGAGCACTTCAACTCTTTTCTGTAACTTTGCCGTCAACTCCTTGATATATTCGTCCATGTTCCGGTTCCCGTATATCCCGGGTTCGCGAACACCCACAAGATTCAAGTTCGGACCGTTAATAATCAATATTTTCTTCATAATGCGCAAAGGTAATCATTTTCCGTTTCCATTTCTACTACTCTTCCTGTGCGCATTCGCCAACGCCAAACGCACCACCTCTGTCCTTGACGTGCGCAACGACTTCGACTCTCTGCCGCCCGTCACCCTCCAACCCGTGCGCCATGGCTACGACATCCCCACCGCGCCGCGACTCATCGATTGCGTCATCATCCACTCCTCCTACAATCCCGTCAGGAACGACACTTTCAACACACAATCCATCCTTCGCCTCTGGCAACGCTACCGCGTCTCGCCCCACTATTTCATCACGCGCGACGCACGCATACTCTCGCTCGTCCCCGAATCACACATCGCCCACCATGCCGGGCGTGGCACCATCCCCGCCACTGGCGAAGGGCACCTCAACCGCCGCTCCATCGGCATCGAAGTCGCCTCCACGCCATCGCAAGGTCCCACGCCCGAACAATACGACGCCCTCATCCGCCTTGTCCGTCACCTCCAACGCCGATACCCCATCATCCACATCCTCCGCCACAGCGACATAGCGCCACGACGCAAGACCGACCCATGGGGTTTCGACTGGGACTGGTTCCTCCTCCAACTCGAGTAACCGCACCGCCCCTCTCCGCAATTCTATCCTGATTAAAAATCCAAACGGTAGAAGAAGTTCGGCAACGAGATTCCGGACTTGTCCTGACGTATCGCGCCCGTAACGATAAAAAGAATCTTTTCATGCTTTTTTTCTAATCACCCCCCCAAAAAATAACAAATAAAAACATATCATGAACGCAAAAAAACACTTGAGATTGCCTCCACAATCCATCTCCTCTGCCACTGCGACATCCCCCTTCCGCATTCTCACCCTTTTATGTTTAAGTTGAAGTTAGTTTCCCTTTTTCACTCAAAACCGACATGCCAACGACTTTCCGCTTGCCGATGACTTGCTTCGTCCGCGTTTGTCCGTCTTTCGCCGCTCTTTGTGGGCGGCTTTTTTCTTCCCGTATCTTTCCCTCAACCTACCTTTGCGTCGTGACAAGTCAAGGACTCGGTACCACCCTTCGCCTTCGTCACGAACACTTTTTCATTAACCAAAATCTTTTTTTATTATGGCTAAAACTTCAAGCATTGTCGATCTCCGTGGCAAAATCGGAGACATCGTCTTCTTCAAGCGTGGTGGCAAAATCTTCGCCCGCAAGGCGGCGGGCAGCAACCTCAACACCTTCCGCTCTTCCTCCAACTTCGTCCGCGTGCGTGAAAACGCCTCCGAGTTCGCCGCCCTCACGCGACTCGCCGCCGCCGTGCGCAAGATGACCGCCTCAGTCGAGCCCAGTGCCGTCAGCAAACTCAACATCCAGAGTCGCCTCACCCACCTCCTCTCGCCACTGCGATTCCTCGACACCGTCTCCGTGCGTGGCAAACGCTCCTTCGCCCTCTCGCGCAACCCCGCGCTCCTTGTCGGCTTCGACTGGAATGTCAACAACCCCTTCCAGTCACTCCTCTTCGCGCCTGTCACTGCCTCACGCTCTGGTGCCTCCGTCACCTTCACCGTGCCCGCGCTCTCGCCTACCGAGCATATCGCTCCTCCTTCGGGTGCCACCCACTACCGGCTTGTCTTCCTCGTCAGTTCCGTTTCCGACCTCACCTTCTCCGATGGCGAGAACGACTACGCTCCAGCCAACGCTGCCGCTGACATGCGGTCCGCGCTCTCGCTGGGCAACCTCACCTCCCTCTCCGAATCCACCGAGACTCAGACCGTCACGCTCGCCAACCCTGTCGCCGCGCTCGACTCCGCCACCCTCGTGGCGTCCGTCGCCATCGTCTTCTACCAGCAGATAGGCGGCGTCAACTACGTCCTCAAGGACGCCAACGCATTGCGCACCATCGCCGCTTGGGACGGCGGCAACGAATAGCCCTCTCCGCTCTCCTCTTTCTCTCTCGCGAGGGCGACCCTTATCGGATCGCCCTCGCTCTTTCCCGTCCATTTTTTTTCTGAATTTTTTCCCTCTTTTTAACTTTCTCTTTCAAAAAAATTCCACCACCTTTGCAAAGGAACGTGACCCGATTGCCTTCTCCCTATCGACACGCCCAATTCGCATTAACCTCTACACTATCAACCATTTAACCAAAAAAATTATTTTATTCATGAACCCTTCCATTGACAACTCCGCGGCACGCCCGCTTGACACAATCGACCCCTACAACGGATACATCAATGCCGACGATGCCGCACGACTCTATGGCACCACCGTCGAGACACTCCGACGCTACCGACGCAAAGGACTCATCCATGGCATCCTGCGCTTCAAACGACGCTTCTACAGCCGTGACGAACTCCGTGCCCTCTTCTCCCCTACCGAATCCTAACATCCCCCTCACGGTTATGGCTCCACCGATGCCGCCCGCTTCAAAACCGCCAAGCCCTTTTCGCGTCCTCCCTTTCCTTCCTCCAAATGTTAAATTATCAACTTCTCCCTCCTTTTCTCAATTATATCCTTAACTTTGCCGCTGACATTCAACGCTATCTCTTGAACAACACAATCAAATATTACACGCAAACAACTAATTATCAATTAGTTGTGCGCAGCACGGGGGGGTAATTTCCACTCTCTCAACCGTTTATAACCTTATTTTTACACACTTTTTTATCACGCTCGGACACTTTTGCGTCCGGGCGTGACTTGTTTTTATACTTTTCACTCGCGAACAATAACCAAATACCATAATCATTATGAGAAAAATCTTATTGACCTTACTTACCACCCTCCTCTGCTCCGTCACTGCGTGGGCAGCAAATGCAACTATATCAACTGCCAGCAGTCCTACTGGTTCAGCAGGTTCATTCTTTTTTATAGCAGATGGAACAGCAGTAACTGCAATTGCAGGAGCAGGAGGACACCAAGTTGCATATAATTCGGGTTCAAAAATTACCGTACAAGGAAAAACTGAAAAAAAGGTTGCTACAATCACTTTCACAATTGCATCTGGAGTTACCATAACAAGTTTCACTGTTAACGGAACAAAAAATAATAATACGACATACGACTTAAACGGCACTTCAGTATCAACCTTCGGAACAGCCATAACAGGTCTTTCTATAACGTCAAGCATGACTTTTACTTTGACTTGTACCGATGCAACATCCTCTTCTTCTAACAGAAACACAACCATCACCTCCATTGATTTGGTATATTCTACCTCTGGCGGTTCTACTACCTACACCGTCACTTACAATGGAAACGGCAACACGGGCGGTACCGCGCCAACCGACGCAAGCAGCCCTTATACCGCTGGTTCTAACGTCACTGTGTTAGGCAACACCGGCTCTTTAGTAAAAACGGGATATACTTTTGATGGATGGAACACGGCGCCCAATGGTTCCGGCACCAACTATGCCGTAGGTGCAACCATAAGCAGCATCGCTGCCAACACCACCCTCTATGCCAAGTGGGTAGAAGACTTCTGCACCGACCCAGGCCTCACCATCTCGCTGAACTAATCAAAACCCCTCCTATGTCTTCCTAAAATTCCTATCACCTCCAATAGCAAAGATATTTTTTCTCCTAATGATAGGTCAACCGCCGTGCGCCTTCGCTTGCCGCGGCGGTTGCTGTTTTTCTTCTTTTAAGGGTTTTGATGAAATTAGACACTTGATAACAACGCATTATAAAAATATGCCGTAATTTCGCGCCACGAATCTAAAAAAACAACCAATCATATTTTCATAATGGCTGAAAAACTCGAAGTGAAAGAACTTTCACAAGTCGTCGTGCGCTTCTCCGGCGACTCCGGCGACGGCATGCAACTTGCAGGCAACATCTTCTCAACCGTTTCCGCCACCGTCGGTAACGGCATTTCCACCTTCCCGGACTATCCCGCCGACATCCGCGCCCCTCAGGGATCGCTCACCGGTGTCAGCGGCTTCCAAGTACACATTGGTGAAGGCAAAGTCTATACCCCTGGTGACAAATGCGACGTCCTTGTCGCCATGAACGCCGCCGCGCTCAAGACGCAATACAAATACGCCAAACCGCAAGCCACCATCATCATCGACACCGACAGTTTTGGTCCTAATGACCTCGCCAAGGCGCAGTTCAAGACCGACGACTACCTCGGCGAGATGGGCATCGACCCTGACCGAGTTGTCGCTTGTCCTGTCACCTCGATAGTCAAGGAGACGCTCAAGGACAGTGGACTCGATGCCAAAAGCGTCCTCAAGTGCCGCAATATGTTCGCGCTCGGTCTCGTTTGCTGGCTCTTCAACCGCGACGAAAACCTTGTGGACAACTACCTGCGTGAGAAGTTCGCCAAGAAACCCGCCATTGCCGAAAACAATATCAAAGTCGTGCGTGCTGGCTATGACTACGGTGCCAACACCCACGCCAGCGTGCCTGCCACCTACCGCATCGAGAGCAAGACCAAGGAGAAAGGTCGCTACATGGACATCACCGGCAATAAGGCTACTGCCTATGGTCTCATCGCCGCTGCCGAGAAGGCGGGGTTGCGTCTCTACCTTGGTTCTTACCCTATCACCCCTGCCACCGACATCCTCCACGAGCTCTCCAAGCACAAGAGTTGTGGCGTGATTACCGTACAGTGCGAGGACGAACTTGCGGGATGCGCCTCTGCCATCGGTGCCTCTTTCGCTGGTGCGCTTGCCGTCACCTCCACCTCCGGACCGGGCATCTGCCTCAAGAGCGAAGCCATGAACCTCGCCGTCATCCTCGAGCTCCCGCTCGTCGTCATTGACGTGCAACGCGGCGGTCCTGCCACCGGACTTCCTACCAAGAGCGAACAGACCGACCTCCTCCAAGCCCTCTTCGGGCGCAACGGTGAGAGCCCTATGCCGGTCATCGCCGCTCTCAGCCCTGTTGACTGCTTCGACGCAGCATACCAAGCGTCCAAGATAGCACTCGAGCACATGACCCCTGTCGTGCTCCTCACCGATGCCTTCATCGCCAACGGCAGCGCGGCGTTCAAGTTGCCTGACCTCAACGCCATGACGGCTATCAACCCGCCTTACGTCCCTGAAAGCCTCAAGGGCTCATGGACACCTTATATGCGGGACGAGAAGACGGGCAGCCGCTACTGGGCGGTTCCGGGACGTGAAGGATTCCAACACATCCTCGGCGGACTGGAGAAGGACAACAAGACTGGTGCCATCTCCACCGACCCAGAAAACCACCACCTCATGGTCGGACTGCGACAAGCCAAGGTTGACAAAATCCAAGTCCCTGACATCGAGATCGAAGGCGACAACGACGCTGACCTCCTCATCGTGGGCTTCGGTTCCACCTACGGACACCTCCACGCCGCCATGGACGAACTCCGTGCCGATGGCAAGAAGGTCGCCCTTGCGCAGTTCAAATTCATCAACCCGCTGCCTGCCAACACGGCTCAAGTACTGAGCAAGTACAAGAAAGTGGTCGTCGCCGAGCAGAACCTCGGACAGTTCGCCGCTTTCCTCCGCATGAAGGTCAACGGATTCACACCTTACCAGTTCAACCAAGTCAAAGGACAACCTTTCGTGGTCGCTGAACTCGTCAAGGCTTTCAACGACATTCTTGACAAATAACTCTTGACACAACTTTAACTGACTTTTTCATTATGAGCAACTATACTGTACAAGACTATAAAAAAGGACAACCGCGTTGGTGTCCGGGTTGTGGCGACCACTCCTTCCTCGCCTCGCTTCAGAAAGCCATGGCTGAAATCGGTGTCGCTCCTCATGACACAGCCGTCATCTCCGGCATCGGATGCTCCAGCCGTCTGCCTCACTACATGGCCACCTACGGCATGAACACCATCCACGGACGTGCCGCCGCCATCGCCACAGGATGCAAAGTCGCCAACCCAAACCTCACCGTTTGGCAAGTTAGCGGTGACGGTGACGGACTCGCCATCGGAGGTAACCACTTCATCCACGCCAACCGACGCAACATCAACCTCAACATGATCTTGCTGAACAACCGCATCTATGGACTCACCAAGGGACAATACTCCCCAACATCCCCACGCGGATTTGTCAGCAAGTCTTCGCCTTATGGCACGGTTGAGGACCCGTTCCGCCCAGCTGAACTCTGCTTCGGAGCGCGCGGACACTTCTTCGCCCGTGCCGTCGCCACCGATGCTAAAGGCACCATTGAAGTCCTTCAAGCTGCCTACAAGCACCACGGTGCCGCCGTTTGCGAAATACTTCAAAACTGCGTCATCTTCAACAACGGTGCCTACGAACCTATCTATAACAACGAAGGACGCAAGAAGAACGCCATTTACGTGCGCCATGGCGAGAAACTCGTCTTCGGAGAGAACAATGAGTTCGGACTTGTGCAACAGGGCTTTGGACTCAAAGTAGTCGAAATTGGTAAGGACGGATACACCCTCGACGACGTGCTCGTTCACGACGCTCATTGCGAGGACAACACCCTCCAACTCAAACTCGCCATGATGGAAGGACCGGACTTCCCTATCGCACTCGGAGTCATCCGTGACGTGGACGCGCCTACCTACGATGATGCCGTCTATGCCCAACTCGACGAAGTCGCCGCGAAAAAACCTTACCACAACTTCGCCGAACTCCTCGAAACCAACGACATCTGGGAAGTGAAGTAATTGCGCTTTGCGGCACAGCATAACCATGAAAAAAAGAGAACGCCTGAAAAGGCGTTCTCTTTTTTCTTTTATCCTTAAAGCGTTTCCGCTATCACTTCCGGAAACCACCGATACTCCAGTTCGTGGACTCGCGCGGCAAGCGTGTCCGCCGTGTCCGTTGGCTCAACCGGACATTTGGCTTGGAAGATGATATTCCCGCTGTCATAATGCTCATTCACATAGTGAATCGTGATGCCGCTCTCCTTCTCGCCCGCGGCTATCACCGCCTCATGCACGTGATGGCCGTACATGCCCTTGCCGCCGAACTTCGGCAACAACGCCGGATGAATGTTCACCATCGCGTTCGGATACTGCGCCACCAACCGCTCCGGCATCTTCAACATGAAACCTGACAGCACCACGAACTCCGCGCCATACGACTTCAACGCCTCGTCCACCTTCGTCGTCTCCTCCAACTCTTTCTTGCTGAACGTCACCGTCGGAACGCCAAACTTCTCCGCCCGCTTCAGCACAGGAGCGTCATCGTGGTTTGCCAACAGCACCACCACCTTGCCCACCTCCTCCTTATCCTTGAAGTAATTCATGATGTTCTCAGCGTTCGACCCGTTGCCCGATGCCAAAATTGCGATTTTCTTTCCCATAATCCTTTATTTATTTACTAACAAATGTGAAAAAATTGCACACTAATATGTTTATTGCGCCATTTCTTAGTTTTTACACTTAAATTTTGCGCATTTTACGCCTTTTAGTGTTACTTCGCGCTCACAATTAGGATGAGGCATCTTCATGCTATCCTTATTGCGTACAAATCTACGAAAAAACAAACTTTATATTAATCTTAACTTACCAAAAATGGAAAAAGCAGAAATCTCTGAAAAAGTTAAAGCTATCATCGTTGACAAATTGGGTGTTGAAGCCAGCGAAGTAACTCCTGAAGCTTCTTTCTCTAACGACCTCGGTGCTGATTCCCTTGACACCGTTGAGTTGATTATGGAGCTCGAAAAGGAATTTGGTATCAGCGTACCTGAAGACCAAGCTGACAAACTTCAAACCGTTGCTGATGTAGAGAACTACATCGCTGCTAACACGAAGTAATTCGTCAACCATTCGATAAAACAAAGTGGAATAGTGTGGTTGCCACGTCGTGACTCACGATTTCCACTTTTTTTATATCCACCCTAAAATATAAAGTTAATACTCTCATGGAACTGAAACGCGTCGTCGTTACTGGCATGGGTACCATCAACCCACTTGCCACGGGTGTCGAGAAGACTTGGCAAGCCATGGCTGCCGGTGTCAGCGGTGCTGCACCCATCACGCACTTCGACACCACCGACTTCAAAACCAAGTTCGCTTGTGAAGTCAAGAACTTCAACCCTGCTGACTACTTCGATCGCAAGGAATTGCGACACCTTGACAACTACTGCCAATACGCACTCGTAGCGGCGAAAGAGGCCATCGAAAGTGCTGGCTTCGACCTCGAGAAGGAAGACAAGGACGAAATAGGAGTCATCGTGGCGAGCGGCATCGGTGGCATGCTCACCATGGAAAACGAAGAGAAATTCTTCGCCACGCACCCTGAACTCGGACCAAAGTTCTCTCCTTTCTTCATCCCTATGTTCATTGGCGACATCGCCGCTGGACAAATTGCCATTCGCTACGGATTCCGTGGACCTAACTTCTCCACGCAGAGCGCATGTGCAAGCTCCAACAACGCCATGGTCGATGCATTCAACTACATCCGACTGGGCAAGGCTAACGCCATCGTGACCGGTGGTAGCGAAGCCGCTATCATCCCTTCCGGTGTCGGTGGTTTCAACTCCATGACCGCTCTCTCCACGCGCAACGACAGCCCTGAGACCGCAAGCCGACCTTTCAGTGCTTCGCGCGACGGCTTCGTCATGGGCGAAGGTAGCACCATCCTCGTTTTCGAGGAACTCGAGCATGCCAAGGCGCGCGGTGCCAACATCCTTTGCGAAATCATCGGTGGCGGACTCAGTGCCGATGCATACCACATCACACTGCCACACCCTGAAGGTGCCAAACTTGTCATGAAACGCGCCATCAACGACGCCGGCATCGCTCCTGAAGAAGTGGACTACATCAACGTCCATGGCACATCAACCGGAGCCGGCGACCGTAGCGAGGCCAAAGCCATCATCGAATACTTTGGCGACCACGCCTACAAGCTCAATATCTCCTCCACCAAGTCCATGACCGGACACATGTTGGGTGCCGCAGGAGCCACCGAGGCGCTCGCCAGCATCATGGCCATACGCACTGGCATCATTCCGCCTACCATCAACCATGCCGATGGCGACGAAGATCCTGAAATCGACTACCGACTCAACTTCACCTTCAACAAGGCGCAGAAGCGCAATGTCCGTGTCGCTCTCAGCAACACTTTCGGCTTTGGCGGACACAACGCCAGCGTCATCATGAAACGCTACGAGTAGCCAAAAGACGACGAAGAACAAAGACCATTCATTGCAATGTCTATTCTCAACAAATTAAGGCTTGCGCTTGAGCGCAAGCCTTCTTCTATCTACGAAGAAGTCCTCGGCATACGTATTTCTGACCCACGTCTCTACGACGAGGCGTTCACCCACATCTCCATGCGCTCCAAGGCGAACCGTCGTGACTTTGACAACGAACGACTTGAATACCTCGGTGACGCTGTCATCGAAAGCGTCGTTTCCCACTTCCTTTTCACTCACTTCCCCGACCGACGTGAAGGCTTTCTCACCGAGACACGAAGCAAAATTGTTCGACGCAGCACCCTCAACGCCACCGCGCTACGCCTCGGCATCGACCGACTGCTCCTTGTCCAAGACTCCATTCGACAAAACAGCGAAGACATCTACGGCAACGCATTCGAATCTCTCATCGGAGCCATCTACCTTGATCAAGGCTACGAAACCGCCCGCTCATTCATCCACACCCACTTCCTCGACACCCTCGATCTCGAGCGTGTCGCCAACACCACCGTCAACTTCAAGAGCCAACTGCTCGAGTGGTGCCAACCGCGCAACCTCTCCATCGACTACGTTTGCGAGAAACGCATACGGCCAGCCGACAAACGACAAGCCTTCTACTGCACCCTCCTCGTCAACGGACACCACCTGAGCGAAGCCTGGGGTGACACCAAGAAGCAATCCGAACAAACCGCCGCCCGCTACGCCATGCGTGAACTCTTCACCCACACCCACCTCCAATCCGTCGTCCAGACACCTCCAATTCCTCCCGAATCCTGACCCGCACCCTCATCTCCGCGCCACATAGCGCATAAACTTGAAATGTCTTTCCCTCCAAACAGAAACACTATCTTTTTTATTTGTTATATTTGTAGGGTAAACATCAAAGTTTCAGCACACAATGGCAGAAAATGAGCACTGTTTCAACCTGCGTCACATCCCAGCCTATGGCGCGCGACGTTATGGTGAACGACCTGCCCTCTTCTTCAAGCGCAACCAAGAGAACGCCAAGCGTTCCGATCTTGACAACAAGCGGTGGATTCCTCTTTCTTGGAACGACTTCAACCGTCAAGTAGGACTGGCGGCAGCCGCTCTCCGACGGTTAGGCATCTCCTCTGGTGACAAACTGGCCATTTACAGCCAAAACCGCGTTGAGAGTTTCATTCTCGACTTCGCCAACTTCCGACTCCATGGTGTCACCGTTCCCATGTACGCCACCTCAAGCCCCGAACAAGTGGCTTACATCGCCAACGACGCTTCGGTCAAATTGATTTTTGTCGGTGACGAACGACAATTCCAAGCCGCCTCCGCCCAACGGGCCAACATACCCTCGGTCACGAATGTCATTCGACTCTATGGCAACGAACCTGACAGTTTCTCTCGCCTTTTGGAAGCCGAAGCCAACGCAGGCAATTCCGTTGACGATGACGGCTCCGAAACGCCCGACGAACTTGCCACGCTCATCTATACCTCCGGTACCACGGGCAACCCCAAAGGGGTCATGCTCACCCACGGCAACTACACCGCCGCGCTCAACTTCAATCAGAACCGACTCTCTTTCGACAATACGGATCGTTCGCTCTGCTTCCTCCCCATCAGCCACGTCTTCGAACGCGCTTGGAGTTACCTCTGCCTTGGTGCGGGAGCGCAAGTCTATGTCAACTACAACCCTAAAGACGTACTCCAATCACTGCGTGAAGTGCGACCTACCACCATGTGCGCCGTACCTCGATTTTGGGAAAAGGTTTACCTCGGAGTCATGCGCAAGGCGCTCAGTGCTCCTTCGCCCATGAAGGCGTTCGCCGTTTGGGCGTTCGACATGGGACGCAAGTATCATCTCATCTACAAAAACAAAAACCAGAAACCTAATTTCTGGTTTCGTTTCGGTTTCTTCCTTAGCGAACGACTCTTTCTGCGCCGTCTCCGACGGGTTCTTGGCGTTGACCGAGGCAACTTCTTCCCAGTGGCAGGCAGCAGCCTTAGCAACCATATCCTTGTGTTTCTCAAGTCGCTCGGCATTCCGCTCCTCTATGGCTACGGACTTACCGAAACCACCGCCACTGTCAGCTGCTTCACAAACCACAACTTCCGAATCGGGTCTATCGGTGAAGTGCTTGACGGTGTGGACGTCAAGATTGGAGATGAAGGCGAAATACTTGTCAAGGGACCTACCATTACTCAAGGCTACTACAAGCGGCCAGAAGCCAATGCCGCCGCTTTCACTGCCGACGGCTACTTTCGTACTGGCGATGCCGGACGGTTAGAAGGTCGCCACCTCTTCATGACCGACCGCATCAAGGACCTCATGAAGACCAGCAACGGAAAATACATCGCCCCGCAGCAAATCGAAGTGCGACTTAGTGCATGCCCCGTCATCGAGCAAGCCGCCGTCATTGGCGACCGACGACCTTACGTCACCGCCATCATCGTTCCTGACTTCGAGTCCCTGCGCCAACACCCGGACATCATCGCTAACCACCTTGAGACGGCTTCTGACGAACAACTCATCAACGAAAAAACAGTCCTTCAAGTCTTTGAAAGTGCCATTGCGCAAGCGTTGCAAGGGTTGGCGCCTTTCGAGCAGGTCAAGAAGTTCACCCTCATTCGCAAAGGATTCTCGCTCGAGGGGGGCGAACTCTCCAACACGCTCAAGTTGCGACGTGCTGTCATCACGCAAAAATATGCTGACCTTATCGACTCCATGTACGACCGACTCAAAGCGGAAAAGACAATAAATGCGCATTAGTACCGCTCCTTTTTCTTACCTTTGCCTCTCAATTTTATAAAAGGCACTTCTGTTTATGGAACTTGGCGGAATGAACATCTGGGTGTGGGTTGGATTCTATATCCTTGTCCTTGCCATGTTGGCAATCGACCTCTTCAGTTTTGGTAAGAAAGGTCAACACGAAGTAGGCATCAAAGAAAGCCTGCGTATGACGGTGGTGTGGATTGTTGTCTCCATCTTGTTTGGCTTGGGCATTTACGTTTTCGATGCCGACCCGGGACAGGAAGGTCTGTTTCATGGCACCAAACGTGCCATGGAGTATTTTGCTGGCTACCTCATTGAGAAGTCCCTCTCAATGGACAACTTGTTTGTGTTCTTGATGCTCTTTTCCTATTTCGGCATCGAACGCAAATATCAGCACGAAGTGCTTTTCTGGGGCATCTTTGGTGCCTTGGTGCTACGCTCTGTTTTCATCTTTGCGGGCGTGGCTGTCATCACGCGCTTTGAATGGGTGCTCGCCATCTTCGGACTCTTCCTCCTCTATACGGGCATCAAGATGTTCGTTAGCAAAGATGAGAACGTGGACCCTTCCAAGAATGTCATCGTGCGATTGTTCAAGCGTTTCTTTCCCGTCACGGACCAGCACCATGGCGACAAGTTTTTCGCCAAGGTTAACGGTAAGACCCTTGCCACTCCGCTGTTCATCACCCTCATCGTCATCGAGACCACCGATGTCGCCTTTGCCGTTGACAGCATTCCTGCCGTCTTCTCCGTCAGCCACGACCCCTTTGTCGTGCTCACCTCCAACATCTTCGCGTTACTCGGTCTGCGCGCCCTCTATTTCGCATTGAGTGCCATCACCCAATATTTCCGTTTCTTGAAATATGGATTAGGTTTCATTCTCTTCTTCGTGGGCGTAAAGATGATTATCGGATTGAAGTGGATTGACATTGAGATTCCTATTGGTTGGTCACTCGCCGTCATCATTGGTGTGTTGGCCGTTTCTATTCTTGCCTCCGTGTTGATAAAAAAGAAAAACTAAAAACATTATACTAAGAAAAAATGACTGATTTTCTCGAAGAAATCAAATGGCGCGGCATGCTCGCGCAAATAATGCCTGGCACCGAAGACCTTTTCAAACGTGGACAAGTCACCGCCTACCTTGGCATTGACCCTACCGCCGATAGCCTGCACATCGGTCACCTTTGCGGCATCATGATGCTCCGCCACCTCCAGCGTTGCGGACATAAGCCTGTCGCTCTCATTGGCGGTGCCACTGGCATGATTGGAGACCCTTCGGGCAAGAGTGCCGAGCGAAACCTGCTTGACGAAGCCACCCTGCGACATAACCAAGAGGCCATCAAACAACAACTCGCGCGATTCCTTGACTTCGAGAGCGACGCTCCAAACAGGGCTGAACTGGTCAACAACTACGACTGGATGAAAGACTTCTCCTTCCTCGCCTTCGCGCGTGACGTGGGTAAGCACATCACCGTCAATTATATGATGGCCAAGGAGAGTGTGCAGAAGCGACTGAATGGCGAGGCGCGCGACGGACTCTCTTTCACCGAGTTCACCTACCAACTGCTCCAAGGCTACGACTTCCTCCACCTTTATCAGGACAAGGGATGCCAACTCCAGATGGGCGGCAACGACCAGTGGGGCAACATGACCACGGGCACCGAACTCATCCGACGCACGCTTGGCAAGGAAGACGCCTTCGCACTCACTTGCCCGCTCATCACCAAGGCAGATGGCGGCAAGTTCGGAAAGACCGAGAGCGGCAATGTTTGGCTCTCGGCGCAATACACCTCGCCTTATAAGTTCCACCAGTTCTGGCTCAACGTCAGCGATGCGGACGCTGCCAAATACATCAAGATTTTCACGTCGCTGCCTAAGGACGAAATCGATAGCCTCATCAGTCAACATGGCACCGCTCCCGAGCAACGACTGCTGCAAAAGCGACTGGCGGACGAAGTCACCATCATGGTTCATGGGCAAGCGGCTCTTGACAGTGCCATTGCCGCTGCCAACATCCTTTTCGGAAAGGCTACCAGCGAGCAACTCAAAAATCTGGATGAGGCCACTTTCCTCCAAGTTTTTGAAGGTGTACCGCAATTTGAAGTCAGTAAGACGGAATTGGAAGCGGGCATCGGCATACTCGACCTCTTGGCGGAGAAGACGCAAGTCTTCGCTTCCAAAGGCGAAGGACGCAAAATGATTCAAAGCAACGGATTCAGTCTCAATAAGGACAAACTCACCGATCCTGCCGCCATCATCAACACCGACCTCCTGCTCAATGGCAAATATCTCTTGGCGCAGAAGGGCAAGAAGAATTACTTCCTCATCGTCGCGCGATGACCTTCAACGAAGCGAGAAAAGCTCTTTCACGCCTCTATGACGAACGCGAAAGCAACGAAATCTTACTTCGGCTTTCGGAACACTTGACACACCTCTCACGCTCACTGCTTCTCTGCGACCGTGACCGTGCCATTGCGGCTTGCCAAAACGAGTTCGACTCCGCGGTGCGACGTCTTCTTTCGTCCGAACCGTTGCAATACGTCCTCGGCTACGAACTTTTTCGCTCACGACGCTTCTCTGTCTCGCCCTTTGTTCTCATTCCGCGACCGGAAACCGAGGACCTTGTCTCCTGGGTTGAAGACGATTTTCTTGACTTTTCCCTAACCCCTTCTCCTTGTTTCGCTGACATCGCCACCGGAAGCGGATGCATCGCCATCTCGCTTGCCTTGGACCTCTTCGGCACGCGCCCGGAGCATTCCGATGCTCATGTCCTTGCTGTTGATATCTCCTCTGATGCTCTATCAGTGGCGCAAGCTAACGCCACGTCGCTTCGTGCTGACGTTTCTTTCCTTCAGTCTGACCTTTTGTCTGAACAACGCACTGATAACGTTCTGACGGCGATTGAGCGACTTTCTCCGTCTGCTCCCGTTGTCCTTGTCTCCAACCCTCCCTATGTCACTGAGAGTGAAAAAACATCCATTCATCCCGCTGTCCTTGACCACGAACCTCACCTCGCTCTCTTTGTTCCGGACAGCGACCCATTGCTTTTCTATCGTGCGTTAGGTCTTCTCGCTTCCAAACTGTCGCGCTTCAACGCTCTCTACGTCGAAGTCAACCAACGTTTTGCCAACGACACAGCCGCTCTCTTCCGTTCTCTTGGCTTCTCCGACGTCTGCCTGCGACACGACCGCTTCTCTCGCCCGCGCATGCTCCGCGTCCGTCCGTGACGCCCCCCGTTCGCTTCTTTTCTCAAAGCGATTTTCCTTCCCCTTATTTCTGTTTGCTGCTAATCCTCCGTGTCACCCCACGACTCTCTCTCTCCTCCCTTACGGAAATTACCTTTGCCGCCTCTCGGCTTGTCCTTTCCACCGAAACGTTTGTCGCCGAACTTCCTGTCACCGAATTTACGGTCACCAAACCTTCCTTCGCCGAACTTCCTGTCACCGAATTTACGGTCACCAAACCTTCCTTCGCCGAACTTCCTGTCACCGAATTTACGGTCACCGAACTTCCCTTCACCGAATTTCCTGTCGCCAAACTTCCCTTCACCGAATTTCCTGTCGCCAAACTTCCCTTCGCCGAATTTCCTGTCGCCAAACTTCCCTTCGCCGAATTTCCTATCACCGAACTTCCCTTCGCCGAACTTCCTGTCGCCAAACTTGCGATCGCCAAATTTCTTTTCTCGCTTCTCAAAGTCACGACGCTTTCCTTCCCCCTCATTTTCTTTCTCCGCACGCTTCCGTTCCTTTTGCTCTTTCTCTTGCTGTTCCTTATACGCCCTTACAAAGCGACGGTGATGGTCAGCATAGGCATTCTCTTCCTCATCATCCCGCTTTCTCGAAAAGTCCTTCCGTCCTTTGCCCCTTTTCATGTCTGGTTTCTCCTCGTCTCCGAACACTTCGTTCAGGAATACCTCACGAGGTTTCCACTCGCCCATGCGAATGCCGTCACGCTCCGTGGTCTTGATGGCGTCAAAACGCAACTGTCCGTCCTCCGCACGCTTGAAATCGCTTCCGTCTTGGCTTTTCACCTCTATCGCGGTCGTGTCTCTTTGCTTGTATTCACCGCTCTCCACTTGTTGCTGGATATGTTTCTGGCGGCTGCCTTGGAATATCTCGTAGCAGCAGAATAGACACTCTATGTCACCGTTCAGCAGCGTTATCTTCTTCTCCGGCTTCATGCCTATGGCTGCCAAGAACTCCTCGCTCGAACTGATGACCCACGCATAGCCGTTCTTTATCTCATGCTTCAGGAACTTGCCCAGGGCGGCATACAAATCCTGTATCTTCTCCACATGCATACGCTCGCCGTAAGGTGGATTCGTCACCAACAGCATGTCCTTGCGCTCCTCGCCTTCCTCTTCGTTCGTCAATCGCTGATCCGCTATGTCGGCTTGCTCGAACTCTATATACTTGGCAACACCAGCAGACTTTGCGTTCTCCTCAGCAAACGCCAATGCGCGCTTCGACACGTCGCGGGCGTAAATCTTGTGCGTGAACTCCTTCTGCTCGCTGTCGTCTTCATACAACCGCTGGAACAACTCCTTGTCGAAGTCATGCCATTTTTCAAAGGCAAAACTGTCTCTGAAGATGCCTGGCGGAATGTTCAAGGCTATCAAAGCGGCTTCAATGACGATAGTTCCGCTTCCGCACATTGGATCGACGAAGTCACTCTCTCCGTTCCATCCTGCCATCAGCAACATTCCCGCTGCCATGGCTTCACTGATGGGTGCCTCGTTCTGCACCATCCGGTATCCACGCTTGTGCAGGCTCTCGCCCGTGCTGTCCAAACTCAACGTGCAGTGGTTCCCCGCTATGTGAATGTTCACAATCAAGTCTGGATTCGTCAATCCCACCGACGGACGTTCACCTTCTTTCTCCATGAAGTAGTCGGCTATCGCATCTTTGACCCTGTACGTCACGAACCTTGAGTGCGTGAAGCTCTCGCTGTACACCGTCGAATCCACGGCAAACGTCATGTTCGTGTCCAAATACATCGACCAGTCTATCGACTTGGCGTGGTCATAGAGAGCGTCGGCATTGTTCGCCTCGAACTGCAACAGAGGCACCAAGAAGCGTGTTGCCACACGGCTGCACAAGTTCACCTTATACAGCAACTTCTTGTCGCCCTTGAAACTCACCGCGCGGTTTCCAATCTCTATCTCCGTCGCTCCGGCTTGTTCCAGTTCTCGGGCAAGCACCTCTTCCATTCCCTTATACGTTTTGCCCATGATGGCAAAGACTTCATTCTCCATGGCTCTATTGTTGTTGATTCTTTTTTTACCGTTTGAATATTCGACTGCCCGCTGGCACGTCATAGTCTATCCATGTGTTGCCGCCAATGATACTGCCGCGTCCTATGGTGATGTTACCAAGTATCGAGGCGTTGCTATACACGATGATGTCATCTTCAAGGTGAGGGTGACGAGGTATTCCCTTGATTGGATTCCCGTTGTCATCCAATGGAAACGACTTCGCACCCAACGTCACGCCTTGATATATCTTCACGTTGTTGCCTATCACGGCGGTCTCACCAATCACGGTGCCCGTGCCGTGGTCTATCGTGAACGACTTGCCAATCTTAGCCCCGGGGTGTATGTCTATCCCCGTCTCCGAATGCGCCATCTCGCTGATGAAGCGAGGAATGATCGGAACGCCCAACAGCAGCAACTCGTGCGCCACCCTGTAGTTCGTCAGCGCCTTCATCACTGGGTAGCAAAAAATCACTTCGCCATAACTCTTCGCCGCAGGGTCACCGTTGTACGATGCCACCACGTCGCTTGCCAGCGTCTCACGCATCTCCGGCAGCCGCTCTAAAAAGGTCGTCGCTATCTCATCCGCCTTCTTTTCCAACTCACCGAGGTCCTCGCACTCGCATTCCGCAAAGCACATCCCGGCAAGCACTTGATCGCGCAGCAACGAGTGCAAACGCTCTATCGCCACGCCTATATGATACTTCCGGTCGTAGGCGGACAAGGTCTTTTCTTCAAAGTAACCCGGGAAGAGAACGCTCCGTGCCAAGTTGATAATCTCTTTCAACACAGCCATCGACGGCATGCACATGCCGCTCGAACCGCTGAACACCACGGTCTTCAAATTCCTTTCGTCACTCAACTCTTCTATCACGCGACTCAACTTCTGGCGCGTTTCTATTTCTTTATATTTCGTTGTCATTTTTAAGTGTCTTTTTTGTTTTTACTGTTTCGAGGCGAGGTAATTGATTGCTGGATTGGCGTACATCTCCATTATCTTCGAGGTCAAGAATTCCTCGTCCCTACACGCCAAATCCACCTTCGAAACTTGACAGGCCACATACTCCGTGAACTTCGCCTTCTCCTCTTCGCTATAGGTTCCTGCAAAGGTACGTTCACCCGTCACGATGTCATGCGCCACCCGGTGCGTCACCATCAATTCATAGTTAGAGTGTATCTTCCGGTCTATGACTTCCGCCAAGGCGTTGATGCGCTCGTTCTTTCTCGTTGTCGCTTGCGCTATCTCGTCTATCTCCTTTTCTATCGTTCCCGCCATTCGGTACAGCACCTTCCCTTTCCATCCGAAAATGCCCGTCTTCATGCTCACCAAGTCATCCGTCGGACCTTTTTTCCACTCAGCGTCATCGCGTCGTTGTTGCATCTCCTTCGCCTTCAAGTAGTCGCATGGATCATACTCATACGAAATCGCCGTCGGACAGAATCGCAACTGCTTCATGCCCTCTGCCCAGTCACCGCCCTCGTCGCTCATCGCCATCATCTTCAGCAAGGCGGGTTGTGTGCGGTCATTGCTGTCCTTGGCGCGTCCTTCTCGTTGCGCTATCCAGATGCTACGATGTCGCTCATGCAGCGTCGTGCGTATATAGGCGCTCAGACGCATTGAACTCATCATCTGCTCCTTCACGCCAAGGTCACGCTCCACGATGAAACTGCGGTTCAACCGCACCAATTTCTTTATCCACGGACGCTTCAGCAAGTTGTCGCCTATCGCTATCTCCGTCAGCATCATGCCTCTGTTTATCAACAGCGTCTGAAGAAAGGCGCTGTCAAGCACGATATCACGATGATTCGTGATGAACATATACGCTTGACGCTCGTCCGGGCATGCCGTGAAGTCCATCTCCACGCCCTTCGTCGCCACTTTCTTCAACCCCTCAAGCCACGCCGCCACCACATGAATCTGAAACTCATCTACTGTCCGCAACGACAGCAAATACGCCTTCAACTGTTCCATGTCTTTCCCTTTGAACAGGACGGGCAACTGCTCTGTCAACTCCTGTTCGCCAAGCAACGAAACGATGATGTCATGCACCTCTTCATCCCTATACGGACGTATGTTTTCAAAGTCAAATGAAGGCATAATCTATTCTGTTTTTTTGATGTTCTTGATTGTTTTTTCTCCTTTGGGCAATATCAACGCGCTACCTATCACCGCTGCCACGCCTTGGTTCAACACCCATGTCACCATGCCGGCAATGCCAAAGCATTGACCTGAAACCACCGCGCCTAACACACCTCTCGACGCGAGGTCCGTCACGCCCAATGAGGGTGTAAAGGTAACAAATAAATAATAAATGGCTATCATGCGCAATCCGTCCGTCCACGACGCGTCACCGCCAAACGCCATGACAGCGCAATACATCTGCGCGCACATCACCGCGTAACGCACCGCGCCTATCACGAGAACGCCCGTCAGTCTTACCGTCTCGAGGGCTCCTGCCGCCCTCACCACCTTGAATCGTTCCATCCGTCGCAGCAACCTTGGAAAAAGGAAATAGCCTGCCACGACTACTGCCGCCACCGTCACCACAATTATTTTCTGTTCCGCCACGGCTCTCAACTCTTCCGTCAGGCACAACGCCACCGCTCCCGCCGCTACCATTATCACCGTTTGCGCGTAGCTTCCTGCCACTACCAATCCCATGCCCATCGTCCTCTTCCCCTCCGACAGACACAAGGCGCGTGACGGATATTCTCCCAAACCGAACGGTGTGAACACCCTTCCGGCATAACCCGCCAACACGCCGCGCATTGACTGACAGAAACGTTGACGCTCCAGACCGCCGCACAGCACCTGCCATCGCCACGCCTCCAACGCCCAGTTCACGGGTGACAACGCCACGGCTAACGCCAGCCAGCACCATGACCACTTCATCATGACCACCGCACGCATGTCCTCCCGACCGTTCCACGCCATCCATGCCAACGCCACCCACGCGGCAACCGCCACCAACACCCTCAACCGCTTCGCCATTTTGCGTTTCCACGATGTCTTGTCTTCACTCATAAACGTCCTCGGTCCAAATAACTATAGTAACTCTTCACGTCTGGCGACACTATCAGGTGATCCAGTACCCTGATCTCCACCGCCTCAAAGGCTTTCTTCAACCGCTGGGTCAGGCGGTCATCCTCCATTGACGGAATCAGCGAGCCTGCAGGATGATTGTGGGCGAAGGCGACCGCCGACGCGCCGCTCTTCAACGCCGTCACAAGACACTGCTTCACGTCCACCATCACCGCCGCATAACCGCCCGTGCTCACTATTCTCGTGTCTATCAACACGTTCCTGTGGTTCATCATCACTATCACGAACTGCTCTCTCTGACCGTCACCTATCATCGGCTGCACCAACTGAAACAATGTCCCGCTGTCGCTCATTGGCTCACGCTTCGACACCTGCGCTATCTGTCGCCTACGGCTCAACTCCAACGCCGCTATCAACTTCGTGATTTTAGCCGGACCCAGCCCTTTATATTTCTTGAAGTATTCGTAATCCCTCTGACCCAACACGTTCAGGTCACCGCCGCAGTCGTCCAATATCTGCTGCGACAGTTGCATCACGTCCGCCTCCGCCGTGCCCACGCTCACCAAAATGGCTATCAACTCCACCGTCGTCAACCCCGAACACCCCATCTTTATCAGTCGTTCGCGGGGCTTCTCGTCCTCCGCCATGCGGCGCATGACGCTCTCGCTCTTGACTACCTGACTTTCCATCTCTTCTAAGAATAAAAAAGAGGCGGAACCTTCCATTCCACCTCTGTACGTTCAGTTTTTTCTTTCTTGCGATACGTGTCTCCGAATCAAGATTACGCCAAGGCGTTAATCTTCTTCGCAAGACCGGATTTCAAGTTCGCTGCCTTATTCTTGTGAATAATGTTCTTCTGAGCCAACTTGTCTAACATCGACGAAACCTTGCCCAACTTTGCTTGTGCCTCTTCCTTGTCTGTCATGTTACGCAATTCCTTGATTGCGGTACGTGCCGACTTGTGGAAGTAACTGTTGCGTTCGTTGCGCTTTTCCGTTTGACGAATTCGCTTTTCCGCTGACTTATGGTTTGCCATAATCTTTCCTAAAAATTTTTGAGTTTCTCTTTCTTTCTTAGTAGTCCCTAGCAGAATCGAACTGCTCTTTAGAGAATGAAAATCTCTCGTCCTAACCGATAGACGAAGGGACCGGTTTCGCCTTCCAACCGCGACTTTTTACTCGTCACTGGGTTTTTTAGCGGCTGCAAAGATACGGCGTTTTTCTTTTTTGACAAAAAAAACTTTATTTTTCTTTCATTTTCTGTCTTTTTCTCTCTTTTTCCTGCCTAAATTTGTCTTCAACTTTTTCCACACATGCTCGAAAAGACGCGCGCCATCATCTTGCACCATCTCCGCTACGACGACTCCGCCGTCATCGTCCGCGTCTATACCGAACATTTCGGGCTCATTTCTTTCCTCACGCGTTCCGTGCGGGGCAAGCAAGCGCGCTTCCCCTCCTCTTTTCTGCGACCCATGACGGTCGTGCACCTCGTCATGTCTGTCAAAAACCATTCCGAACTCCACTCCGTCCGCGAGTCCTCGTTGATCTCCTCTCCCTGCGCTTCCGTGCCCGCTGACGCCGTCGCGTGCTTCATCGCCGAGGTGCTGATGCGCACGCAGACCGACCCGCAACCCGATGCCGCCACCTTCGACTACTTGCTCTCCGTCTCCGACGCGCTCTCTTCCGCCACATCGCCACTCCGTGACCTTCCCGTTTCTTTCCTCGTCCGCTATGCCGAACTCCTCGGCTTCGCACTCCAGGATGAGTCCTTGCCCCGCAGCCTCCAACCCGCCCACCAACTCCACTCGCTTCTCGACTACTACGCCCGGCACCTCGACCGACCGCTCGTCCTCAAGTCCCTGCCCGTCCTTCACGACCTGTTCAACTGAACCGTCATCTGAACGCCCTTTTAGTCTCGTTCTTCCCTGACAAAACAGCAAGGACTTTCTTCACGCTCCGCAAGCAATTTGAAAATATTCCCCGAGAATTAAAAATTAACGACTATCTTTGCACTCCCCAAATCCCCACTTGCTCCTTGGCCCTGTAGTTCAATGGATAGAACGGAAGTTTCCTAAACTTTAAATTTGAGTTCGATTCTCAGCGGGGCTACACATTAAAATAAATAATGTCTTAAGGTATCGTTCCTCGATACCTTTTTCTTTTTCCCAATTCGGTAATTTACGGAAATTTCCCCGCCTTTCTGACCAATTCTCATCCTATAAGTGTAGTTTTGCGCCATGAACCGAGGGAGAAATGCCGCTTTCCCATGCGACAAACTCCCAAACAAAAAACAATAACAAACAATGGCAAACTTGGAAAACGAAGTCAATGACTTCATGGCGAAAATCATCGCCAAGAACCCTGGTGAAGGAGAGTTTCACCAAGCGGTAAAAGAAGTGTCTGAAAGCCTTATGGGTTTCATCAACGAGAACCCTAAGTACAAAAAGGCGAAAATCCTCGAACGCATGGCTGAGCCTGAACGTGTCATCATGTTCCGTGTGCCTTGGATTGACGACAAGGGCGAAATCCAAATCAACCGTGGCTTCCGCGTTCAGATGAACAGCGTTATCGGACCTTACAAGGGCGGTCTCCGTTTCCACCCTACCGTTAACTTGGGTATTCTTAAGTTCCTCGCCTTCGAGTAGGTTCTCAAGAATAGCCTCACCACGCTCCCTATGGGTGGTGCCAAGGGTGGTTCTGACTTCGACCCTAAGGGCAAGAGCGACAACGAAGTGATGCGTTTCTGCCAATCTTTCATGACCGAACTCTTCCGCCACATCGGCCCTGACACCGACGTTCCTGCTGGTGACATAGGCGTGGGTGGTCGTGAAATCGGCTTCCTCTTCGGACAATACAAGCGTCTCCGCAACGAATGGACGGGCGTCCTCACGGGCAAGGGTCTCCAATATGGTGGTTCACTCATCCGTCCTGAGGCTACCGGCTACGGTCTCGTTTACTTCGCGAGCGAAATGCTCCACCAAGCGGGCGACGACATGAAGGGCAAGACCATCGTGGTCAGCGGTTCTGGTAACGTGGCTCAATACGCTGTTCAAAAGGCTACGCAACTCGGCGGCAAGGTTGTCACCATGAGCGACTCTAACGGCTTCATCTACGATGCTGACGGTATCGACGCTGAGAAGCTCGCTTACATGATGGAAATCAAGAACGTTCGTCGTGGTCGTGTTAAGGAGTATGTCGAGAAATACAAGAATGCTCAATACTTCGAGGGCAAGAAGCCTTGGGGTGTTAAGTGCGACATCGCTCTCCCTTGCGCAACGCAAAACGAAATCAACGAAGAAGACGCTAAGACGCTCATCGCTAACGGCTGCAAAATGGTCAGCGAAGGTGCCAACATGCCTTCTACCAACGAGGCTATCGAGGTTTACCAAAACGCTAAGATTCTCTACAGCCCGGGCAAGGCTTCCAACGCCGGCGGCGTGGCTACCTCAGGTCTCGAAATGACCCAGAACAGCGAGCGTCTCCCTTGGAGCAGCGAAGAAGTGGACGCTAAGTTGCACCAAATCATGGTCAACATCCACAAGACCTGCGTAACCTACGGTCAAGAGAAAGACGGACGCATCAACTCCGTGAAGGGTGCCAACCTCGGCGGCTTCATCAAGGTGGCTGACGCTATGCTCGCTCAAGGCCTCGTTTAATCGACTCTCGATTTAACACCATAACGAAGAGAAGGGTGGAACCCATGCGGGTCCCACCCTTCTTCCTTTCTTATTCGTTGTCAACGACAAAAAAACACAACACAAAAATGTTTATTTTCGCGTTCTGAACCAACACCGCGCACCATGCCCAACATTCTCATCATCGACGACGAACGCCCCATTCGCAACTCTCTCAAGGACATCTTCACCACCGACAACCCCAAGAACGAAGTGGATCTCGCAGCCGATGGCATGGAGGGGCTGCTCGCCATCAGGTCCAAGGACTACGACATCATCTTCTGCGACATCAAGATGCCGCAAATGGATGGTATCGAAGTGTTGGACAAGATTTGCGCCGAACACCACGACATCCCCGTGGTCATGATCAGCGGACACGGAGACATCGAGACGGCGGTCGCTTGCATCAAGAAGGGGGCTTTCGACTTCATCGAGAAACCTTTGGACATGAACCGACTGCTCATCACGCTGCGCAACGCCCTTGACAAGAAGCACACTGCCACCGAAGTCAAGGTGTTGAAAAAGAAGGTGGCTCGACGCTACAACATGGTCGGATCCAGTGCCGCGCTTGAACGCGTCCGTGACATCATTGACAAGGTCGCTCCCACTGACGCGCGCGTACTCATCACGGGTGCCAACGGCACCGGCAAGGAGGTCGTCGCGCACGCGCTCTACGAGCGTAGCAACCGCGCCGACCAACCGTTCGTCGAGGTCAATTGCGCCGCCATCCCTTCCGAACTCATCGAGTCCGAACTCTTCGGGCATGAAAAAGGCTCTTTCACGGGTGCCGTCAAACAGCGCGCCGGCAAGTTCGAACAAGCCAACGGGGGCACCATCTTCCTCGACGAGATTGGAGACATGTCGCTCGCGGCGCAAGCCAAGGTTCTGCGCTGCTTGCAAGAGAACGTCATCTCGCCCGTCGGCAGTGACAAGGACATCAAAATCAACGTACGCGTCCTTGCCGCCACCAACAAGAACCTCGAAGAGGAAATCCGCAAGGGCAACTTCCGCGAGGACCTCTACCACCGACTCTCTGTCATCCTCATCAATGTCCCTTGCCTCGATGATCGCAAGGACGACATACCCGAACTCGTGCTCCATTTCTGCGAACGCATTTGCCAAGACGAGGGCATGACACCAAAGAAGTTTAGCGATGACGCCATCAAGGCGTTGCAACAACGCTCTTGGACCGGCAACATACGTCAATTGCGCAACGTCGTCGAGCGACTGATCATCCTCGGCTCTGACACCATTACCAAAGCGGATGTGGACAACTTCGCCTGACGCCGAGTTCCTCCTCCTTGACTTAATCAAAAAATTTTTCCTGAACACTTTATGAAACGGCTTTTCGAATGCCTCCGCTCCAACCTCTACGCCACCACCGCCCTCAACATCGTCCTGGCGATGCTCGTCTATTCACTTTGTCGTTTGGAGTTCTACCTCATCAATGCCGCCGACTTCTTCCCCGACCTTGACACCGCCACCCTCCCCACCATCTTTGCCGGAGGACTGAAGTTCGACCTCTCAGCCGTGCTATACACCAACATCCTCTACCTCCTCCTCATGCTCATTCCCTTCCGTTTCCGACAGAATCACGCCTACCAGCGGGTCGCCAAGTGGATTTTTATCATCGTCAACTCGTTGGCGGTCATCGTCAACCTCAGCGACTCCATCTATTTCAAGTTCACCAGCCGACGCACCACCATGTCGTTCTTCTCCGAGTTTCAGAACGACAACAACCTCGGCGGCATCGTCGCTGACGGAGCCTTGAACTATTGGTACGTGGTTCTCACGGGCGTCATTCTCATCACCGCGCTCGTACTCCTCTACCGCAAACCGTCTGTGTCATCAGCCCACAAGCCTTCCAAGACGTCCAATCTCGCTTACTGCCTTCGCAATTCCATTGCGCTTATCGCGGCGGTCTTCCTCATCGTCAACGGCATGCGCGGCGGCTTCGGATCGTTCGTCCGCCCCATCACGCTCAGCAACGCCAACCAGTATGTCTCCAAGCCCCTCGAAGCCTCCATCGTGCTCAACACCCCTTTCTGCCTCCTCCGCACCATCGGCAAGCACCCTTACAAGGACCCGCACTACTTTGACGACAAGCAGGAACTCGAGTCCATCTATACGCCGCTCCGCCAGCAAGGGGACGTGCAATCCGAACCCATGAACAAGAAGAACGTCGTCATCTTCATTCTCGAATCGTTCAGCAAGGAGTTCGTCGGTGAACTCAACCGCGACCTCGACAATGGCTCCTACCGTGGCTACACGCCGTTCCTCGACAGCCTCATCCGCCACTCTCTCACGTTCGAATACACTTTCGCCAACGGGCGCAAGTCCATCGATGCCATGCCGTCCGTTTTGAGCAGCATACCCCGATTCTACGAGCCTTATTTCCTCACCTCCTACAGCAACAACCGGGTCAGTGGCATCGCCGATGTCCTGAATGACGAGGGCTACTACACCGCCTTCTTCCACGGCGCTCCCAACGGTTCCATGGGCTTCGAGGCGTTCGCCAACGTCAGCGGATTCCAGGACTACTACGGCAAGACCGAATACGACAACGCCCACCCTGGCAATGACGACTACGACGGTCACTGGGGCATCTGGGACGAGGAGTTCTTCCAGTTCTATGGCCACACCCTCTCCACCTTCCGCGAGCCTTTCATGGCGGCGCTCTTCTCCGTCTCCTCCCACCACCCATTCCACGTTCCTGCTCGCTATGCGGACACCTTCGTTGAGGAGGGTGGACACCCGCTCCACAAGTGCATCCGCTACACCGACAACGCCCTCCGTCTCTTCTTCGACTACGCGCGACGACAACCCTGGTACGACAACACCCTCTTCGTCATCACCGCCGACCACACCAACGCCCTCACGCGCAAGGAGTACCTCACCGATGCCGGCTACTTCAAGGTTCCCATCATTTTCTTCACGCCCGACGGCTCTCTCTCCGGTCGCGTCCCCGCCATCGCCAGCCAAGCCGATATCATGCCAACCGTTCTCGGACATCTCAACTACCGCAAGCCTTATTTCGCCTACGGCAACAACCTCCTCGACACCGCCTACGCGCGACACTACGCCATCAACCACTACGACCAGACGTTCCAACTCTTCCGTGACAGTCTCCTCATTCAGTTCGATGGCGACAAGACCACGGCCATCTACAACTTCGTCACCGACGTGCCACAGCGTGATAACCTGCTCTCCTCGATCCCCGCGGAACGGCGCCTGGACTACGAACGCCTCATCAAGGCGGTCGTCCAGCAGTACATCGACCGCATGACCGCCAACCGCATGACCATTGACGCGGAGTGATTATAAAAAATGTGTTGCACAACATATCCAACTTTTTGGAAAAAGCTTTCGCATTCCCTACATTTGTGTCATTAGTTACACTAACGCATGTGTTTTTATTTGCTTAAATAAGCAAAACAAACAAAACGCAGTGACAAAAAATCAACTTCATTTTTAACAATTAAAATTTAGACACAATGAAGAAATTATTAACCTTAGGCGTCGCCTTGCTGACAAGTTTTAGCTTGTGGGCGGCGTATCCGACTGCAACTACCACGTATGCGT
Organism: Paludibacteraceae bacterium; assembly: GCA_017446585.1. Classification (GTDB taxonomy): domain Bacteria; phylum Bacteroidota; class Bacteroidia; order Bacteroidales; family Paludibacteraceae; genus UBA4363. Next base: position 30,631 of record JAFSQL010000005.1, on the reverse strand, counting down.
TGGAAGATTTGACTGTTAATGAACCATTGAATTACTTAAAGACAGGTTTGACTAGTGATGCTCAGAAACTGAACAAAGTGCTGTACATTGATGTGGAAGTACCATGCGCTTCGGCTAATGGTAATCTGTATCTTCGTTCATCTGGTTCCAATACAAGTCGTTTTGCTACTATCTGGGGCAGCAATGGTACCGCGCGTGACGAAAGCCGCAAAGTAGCCATGAAAAGCATGTACAGCGATGCTATTGCTTTTACGGCTGACGACATTCTTGAGGATAACGGGAAATACTACATTCGTTTTTCTTCTGCTGACAATGAAGGAAGTTATTACGACTACAAAATCACTGGTTTCTCTTATACCCTCAATGAAGAGTGCGTAACGAAAGAAGTTGACCATGTAGAAGTTACTCTCAACGGTGTAGCTGTCAATGGTGACGAGATTGAAAGTCCTGAAGTTGATCCCTTGTTCTACGGATCGCACACACTGAATCTTACACGGGAATTTGTAGAAGCTCCAACCGTCACCTTCATCAAGCAGACTGACACCTATTATGTGGGCGAAGCAACACCATCCACCAAGAACGATAGCATTCACGTAGTGGCGACGGGACTAACACCCATTACGTGGGAGGCCTCTTACACTTTAAACACCGTGACCTACACCGTTTCCGCCATCAAACCTGCAACCGCTACCGTTACTTATATGGACGGCGAGACTGTACTGGGCACCGAGACTGTTAAAAAGGGCGACCCCGCAACCAAGTATGGTGAGTATCAGGTTTACCCGCTGACTGTGTTCGCGGGTTGGTACGACGCAGAACTGAATCCAGTAGATTTGGCTACATTTGCTGTCAATAATGACCTGACCGTTTATGGCTTGTTCGATAAATCTTACGCCGAGTCTGTCAACTTTGAGAATAACGTTATGAATAACGGCAAGAGTTTTGACATCATTGGGCTACTTGGCACATCCGGCTATGCAACTGATATCACAGGTTCTCTTGATAGTCTTGATAACAGCAAGACCGATGGCCTGCGTAACTACGCTTATCTGGGTCTGAAGGTTAAGCAAAACGGTGCGGCTCTGAACTTCTGGATCAAGAATGGCAGCACCGTAAAGATCAAGTTCGGCAATATCGCTAAAACTCCGTTGGTTTCTATCAATGGCGGCGAATATGCTGACATGAGCATTACGGATAAGGTGTACACCCACACTGCTGCCGCTGACGAACTCATAAGCATCAAGATGGCAGACGCCTCCGCTGTAGTCTTCCAGCAGATTATGATCGACGAGGAACTGCGGTCTCCTGAACTGTTCGCTATCAACTGCGCAGAGGCGACAAACGGTACAGTTGCCGCTCCATATAAATTGGGAATTCCAAACGAGACCATTACCCTGACCGTTACTCCCGATGCTGGCTACAAAATAGCAACTGTTACGGTGAACGGTGATGAATTGGTGGATGTTGAAGGTGCTTATTCCTTCACGATGCCAGGTCAGGATGTAGATGTGGTTGCTACTTTCGAAGTATCGACAGGTGTTAGCGATGCCGAAGCGGATGCTGACGCAAAGACGACTACCAAGCGTTTGGTTGACGGCGTTCTCCTGATTGAGAAGGACGGTGTTACTTACAGCGCACAAGGCGCTATCTTGAAATAAACAAATACTCGGTTATTGAAACCGAGAATAAAAGCGAGGGTGCGTTATGCGCCCTCGCTTATTTTTTAACGCGAATTTCTTATCCTCACGTCGAGCCGTCCATGACGACTTGGAACTTCGATCCGAAAATTCCTGCAAGACCTTTTACGCTGAGTCACGGCTCCGACACCAACCGTCAGATTGGTTTTTCTGTCTTTCACTCCCTTCCAAGCCTTTGATTTGTTTGTCGCAAAGTGTATATTTGCGGAGAGAAAAACGCTTATACATCCACGCTTTCGACTTAACAAAACACCAACTATAACTTCTCACTCTATGGCAACCATCTTCACGAAAATCGCCAACGGCGAAATCCCGAGTTACAAGGTAGCGGAAAACGACGACTTCTTCGCCTTCCTTGACATCTCACCCATGGCGGAAGGACACACCTTGGTCATTCCGAAAAAGACGGAGTGTGACTACATCTTCGCTCTCGACCCCGTCACCTACCAAGGTCTGACCTCCTTCGCGCGCAAGGTCGCGCTCGCGCTCAAAGCCGCTGTTCCATGCCAACGTGTCGGTATCGCCGTGCTCGGCATGGAAGTGCCACACACCCACATCCACCTCGTTCCGCTGCAAACCGAAGCCGACATGGACTTCCGCAAACCACGGGTGAAACTGACAGAAGAGCGGATGAAAGACATAGCGCAAAAAATTCAACAAGCGTTCAACTCCTTATAATTGACAACAAAACCTTAAAAACAACAAGTCCCGAAGGTTCTGCCTTCGGGACTTCTCTTTATTGTTTGTGACTGAATTATTGCTTGTAGTAGTAAGCCTGAAGCCCAACGAATGGACCATAAGCGTTGTCTCCCACTGCGACGAATGGCAATTCAATGACCGAATTCCCGAACGTCGAATACGATGGGTTTGGCGACCACGTTGCCTCCAAGGTCTTCGTGTCCAAAGTTCCAGGACCGAAACCTTCACCCGACGTTCCGCGAGAGGAATAATAATCGATCGTATGAAGTCTCGCCACGTCGTTGGTATAGGTGAAGGTGCCGACATATCGTTCCGCCCATGCGCAGATAATCAACTCAAACGTGCCGTCCGTGTTGAACGTGATTGCGGAACGAATCTCCCTCTCGTCCGCGTCGATATAATAATACCACGTGCCATAGATGTCAGAAAGTTTGGTCGTGCCTCGAACATCGTCCTTGAGGAAGTACATCTTGCCATTTATTTCATCCGTTCCCAAAAATAATTTCTTGCCAAGAAGCAACTCTACTTGTTGACTTTTCTCTCCCGTGACGAGCGTGCTGCCAGTCAAAGACCACGGTCCGCTGTAAATTGGATTGCCACCCTGTGTCACCGTGAGATTATCTTGCGTAATCGTGGCGGAAATGGTGCCGTCCCAATCACGCCACGTGCCAATAAGGTCAGATGAAGAAACGGAAGTGTCAGAAGACGAAGCGACACTTTTGTCATCGTCATCGCTGCACGAGACGCAAGTGAACGCACCGAGGCAAAGGGCCAAAGCGGCGAAAAAAAATCTTTTTGTCATAGTTTCATGTTTTTTGTGATTAATAATTGCGTTAAAGATATGAATTATTTCCACTTACAACAAACTACAACCACTTTTTCTTGTAGAAGACAACGAGAATGAGCACCACCGTCACCACCATCAATATCAAAGCCAGTGGGTAACCATACTCCCACGACAACTCTGGCATGCTCTGGAAGTTCATGCCATATATTGAGGCGACAAGCGTCGGAGGCATGAACACCACCGACACGATGGTGAATATCTTGATTATCTTGTTCTGCTGAATGTTCACCAAACCGAGGAACGCGTCCTGCAAGTAGTCCAAACGCTCGAACGAGAAGTTCGTGTGCTCAATGAGCGAGTTGATGTCCTTGATGATCATTGACAACTGACCCTGCGTGTCCTTCGGAAACCTGCCCGACTTGAGCATGTTCGACACCACGCGTTGCTTGTCTATGATGTTCTCACGAATCAGCATCGTTTTTTCCTGCAGGTCCTTGATGTTGATGAGCATGTCGTTGTCCACCTCTTCGTCCTTGATGGTCGAGGACAAATTGGTGATATACGAGGTCATGTCTTCAATCATGTCGGCATCCAACTCCACACGAGTTTCCAACAACGACGCGAGCACGTGATAGCCCGACGTGTATTGCCGCGGGTTGGCATAGATGCGGCGCACCGTCTCGTGAAACGCCTTTAGGCTGGCATATCGAACGGAAACCAAGATGTTGGACTTGATTATGAACGACACGGGCTCCATCACATAGTCGTCTTGCATGAAGTGCGAATTGGCGACTATCGTGTCTTCCGTCTGCATGTAACGTGCCGAGATCTCTATCTCCTCTATCTCTTCCTCCTCTTGGATGTATATCTTCAGAAATTCCTCCAATTGATCCTCTATCTCATCCGTGGCGTCATTCAAGTCTATCCAAATGAAGTCTGACAGCGGCACGCGCTTCAGCGTGTTGATGTCACGTGACATCTTGACTCTGGCGTCTTCCTTGTAGAACAATTTTATTTCGCTCATGCCTTTTTCTTTTTTATCGGTTGGTGGAGAGGAGGTTGGTGAGGTTCACAAACTGATTGACCGAGAGTTGCTCCGGTCGCAAGGCGAACTCGGGGTGGTCATCCGGTGCCACTCGGGCGTTGAGCCAAAACGGTTTCAATGAATTGCGCAATGTCTTCCTCCTTTGATTGAACGCCGTCTTCACCAACGTTCGGAACAACCGTTCATCGCAGTTAAGGCTTTTTACCCCATTGCGACGCATCCTGATGACACCGCTATTGACCTTCGGTGGCGGGGCGAACACGTCGGGTGGAACGCTGAACAGATACTCCACGTCATAATACGCTTGCAGGAATACCGACAAGATGCCATAGTCCTTCGACCCCGGCGGCGAGGCAAGACGTTCCGCCACTTCCTTTTGCAACATTCCCGCCACTACAGGTATCTGATCCTTATACTCAAGTATGCGGAAGAATATCTGTGACGAAATGTTGTAAGGAAAGTTTCCGATGACGGCGAACGACTTTGAATCCTTCTCCCCAAGCATCTCCGTTGGATTCAGTTTGAGAAAGTCGCCCGCCACCACACGCAACTCCGGCATGTTCTCTTTCAGATATGCCACCGACTCCCCATCCACCTCCACGGCAGTGAGTTTCACATTCTCGTCCTCCATCAGATGACGAGTCAAGATGCCCATGCCCGGTCCTATTTCAAGAACAGGCATTCGTGCCGTGAGACCGAGGCTCGCGGCAATGCGGGCGGCAATTTCTTCAGACGTGAGGAAGTGCTGCCCGAGCGATTTTTTTGCTCTTACTTGCATCCGGCGGTATCGTTGCGGGGTCGTCCATACGGGGCAGCATTAGTTAAACTTTCGAGGATATCGGGAGGGCAAAGGTAGTCAGTTATTGCTATATGACAATATCTTAACCCAACTTTTTTAGAGCATATCTTCCTGAACGGTCAGGTTTTGGACTATGAAGTCTTGCCTGTATTGCGTGTTGGCTCCCATATAGAAGCCCAATACATCTTGTATCATATCACCCTTACGCAGAATTACTTGGTCCAATCGCATACCGTCGCCAATGAAGTCCTTGAACTCGTCGGACGAAATCTCACCGAGACCTTTGAATCGCGTAATCTCTGGATTCGGTGTCAACTCTTTGATGGCTGCCACGCGCTCTTCTTCCGTATAGCAGTAACGCGTGGTCGTGACTTTTTGCGTCGTCTTTCGAACGCGAAACAACGGTGTTTGCAGAATGTAGATATGTCCCTTCTTCACCAACTCCGGGAAAAATTGCAGGAAGAAGGTAAGCGCCAACAGCCTTATGTGCATGCCGTCCACATCGGCATCCGTCGCTATGATTATCTTGTTATATCGCAAGCCGTCCAATCCGTCCTCTATGTTCAAGGCGTTCTGCAACAAGAAGAACTCTTGGTTTTCATACACCACCTTCTTCGACTTGCCGTAACTGTTGAGCGGCTTGCCCCTCAAACCGAACACGGCTTGAAAGTTCGTGTCGCGACTCTTGGTGATGGTACCTGATGCCGAGTCACCCTCGGTGATGAATATCGAGGACTGCTCCATATACTCGTTCTTCTGCTCGTCCTTCACCCTCGTGTCGTTGAAGTGGAATCGGCAGTCGCGCAACTTGTCGTTATGTATGTTGGCGCGACGTTGTTGCTCCCGAGCCAACTTCGACACGCCCGCCATCGCCTTGCGCTCGCGCTCATTCTGCAATATCTTGTGCTGCAACACCTCCGCCATCTCCTTGTCCCTATGCAGCAGGTTGTCCACCTCACGTGTCACGAAGTCAAGCACGAACTTCTGCACTGACGGACCCTCCGGACCCATGTCCTTGCTTCCCAATTTTATCTTTGTCTGGCTCTCGAACACCGGCTCCTCCACGTTGATTGATATGGCGGCTACTATTCCGTTCCTGATGTCCGAGAACTCCTGATTCTTGCCGTAGAAGTCGCGTATCACGCGCGCTATGGCCTCTCTGAAAGCCGACTGGTGCGTGCCGCCCTGCGACGTGTGCTGTCCGTTCACGAAACTATAAAACTCCTCTCCATATTGGTTGGTGTGCGTGAAGGCTATTTCTATGTCCTCATTCTTGAGGTGAACGATAGGATATAGTGGGTCGGTCGAGATATTCTCCTTCAGCAAGTCCAAGAGCCCGTCTGCCGATGCGAACTTCTCTCCGTTCAGCGTCAACGTGAGCCCCGAGTTCAGATAAGCGTAATTGCGCAATCGGTTCTCCACCAAAGGCATGGAGAAAGCATAGTTCGGAAAGATGCTTGCGTCCGGCAGGAACTGAACCATGGTACCGGATTTTTCGCTTGTTGGCTCCACCGGATACTCTTTCACCAACTTCCCTTTCGAGAACTCCGCTGTCTTCTTTTGTCCCTCGCGCACGCTCGAAACAATGAAACGTTCGCTCAAGGCGTTCACCGCCTTCGTTCCCACGCCATTCAGTCCCACTGACTTGTGGAACGAGCGGTTGTCGAACTTGCCGCCGGTATTCATGATTGAGACCGCGTCAACCATTTTGCCCAACGGTATGCCGCGACCGTAGTCACGCACGGTCACGTAGTTATCCTCAATGGTAATGTCTATTCGGTTGCCGCTCTTCATGCGGAACTCGTCTATCGAGTTGTCTATGACCTCCTTCAGCAACACATAGATACCGTCATCGTCAGCGGAACCGTCACCTAATTTTCCGATATACATGCCCGGACGCATGCGCACGTGATCCAATCCTTCAAGCGTGACGATATTCTCCTCGGAGTAAGACATAATACACTATGATTTAGAATCCTTTTTGATATATCCCTCGTGCGTTCTTCACTTGACGCATACGATGGAGGCAAAGTTACAAATTAGAGTTGAAAATTTTCCTTTTTCAATTTCCAATTCTCAACTCTTAATTCTTAACGACAGGACTCTATGACACAGTCCGACGGAGGCAAAAACGACCTTGCCGGGATAGCGGTCTGTTTGCTCACCTTTTTTGCCTTACTGATGGTGACGCGGGCTCCATCCGTCTTTTTGCTGTAGAGCACGCACCCCTTCACCTCGGGATAGAGATAAAAATTCAACTTCTCACCGCCTATGTAGTCGGTTGTCCAAACCTCTTCACTATAGGTCTGCTCGTCCACCGTGTCACGTATGCTGACCTCATAACCGTGACAAGGATAACCCAAAATGTTGCGGGACTCGTCAAGCGGTGTCACCACTATTTGCAACGTCGAGCGTCCCCATGCGATGTCCGCACTGTCACATAGCGTCGCCATGCAATCCACCTCGTTTTCGGACATGTTGATGAGCAACGATGAGTCGGCATTGCCTATCACGTAAGTCTTCGTGTCACCCACCGACATGATGCGTCGCGTGTTGCTTCCGTTCACAAGCATCGTTTGCTGCTTCGGCATCAAGTCCAACTCCTCGCTCTCAAACCCTGAATAACTAATTTCATAATCGACTTTCGCAAGCCACATGTGACCCACTGCCGCCTCCATGCTCACTGAAAGCAACACCGCTAAAAACAAAAAGTAAAAACGAACCATCCGCGCCACGCTTCTTATTTGTAACGCAACTTCTCAATGATGATTCCCTCACCGTAACCCTCGGTTGGCGCGTAATAAATCATGACGGTATCCGACTCCACCACCGTTGTCCACTGGTTGTCACCCGTCACCTGATAATTGGCTTGTTTGTTGAACCACGTTGCCAATCCCTTCAGGTCGTCAACGCCACTAAGCGATACGATGGCTTGCTTCGACACCACCTTCTCGCCACGGGCTATCTCGTCCGTCACCAAATACGTGCCTCCGGCGTCTTTATATTTTGAGGACACTGCCTTGTTGTAATTCTTATCTCGAATCGGAATCGCTTGCGAAGTGACCGCTCCCGCTTTCTTGTGCATCTCTTGCGCACCCTCCGCGTCTTGACCAATGGTTATCGCCACCATTCCGGCATAAGCGGATACGGATAGCAACATGGCAAATGCCATAATGATTATTGATGCTACGTGCTTCATAACTTATTTTTTGTTTGATTTCTTTTGCTGATAGTTGTTTTGTCGCAAATTTAGGTTGTAACGAGCAAAAAAACAATACTTCATCACTCTCCTTGCATTTTTATGCAAATCTAAAGATTATTTATGTTTTTTTATACATAGCCTGAAACTTCGATTGTTAAAAGCCCTTCAACATTTTGCGAATGCTTGAACGTCCAAATTACCCCCGTGGGCATTCGCCATTACAACCCACTTTTCTTATATTTGCGAAGTAGTTGGCGGACCTTCTCTTTCTGCCCGTTCGCTACCATGAGTTTTCTCTTGAACGAAAACATTCAAAAACCATGCTAACATTTGCTGAAGCGAGCGAAATTGTTTCTCTCGCCATGACTAAAGGTATAAAATGGCTGGAAAAAGAACCCGCTAACCTATACGAACCCATGCGCTACATATTGCAACAGGGAGGCAAACGCCTGCGACCATCCTTGGCAACCATGTGCGCAAGCCTGTTTTGCGATGCTCATGACGAGACGTTCATGCAACGCACCGTCTTCCCTTGCATGGCGGTGGAAGTGTTTCATAACTTCACGCTCATTCACGACGACATCATGGATCACAGCGACATGCGACGCGGCAAACCTACCGTTGTGAAGCAGTTTGGCGAGAATGCCGCCATTCTTAGCGGCGACTCCATGCTCCTCGAAGCCTACCGCATCCTTGCGCTCGCTCCTCCCGCATGCATGACCAACCTGTTCAACTCTTTCACACACATGGCTCTGGAATTGTGCGAAGGACAACAAGAAGACATGGATTTCGAGACCCGCGAACAGGTCACGCTACCTGAATACATGGAAATGATTCGCAAAAAGACTGCCATCCTCATTGGTGAAAGCGCCTATATCGGTGCTCTTATTGGCGGAAGCGAATACGAAGAGGCAAAAATGCTCTACGACTACGGTGTCGAACTCGGCATCGCCTTCCAAGTCATGGATGACTATCTTGACATGTACGGCGACGAAAAAACGTTCGGAAAAAAAATTGGAGGCGACGTGCGTGAGGGCAAACAAACTTTCCTCTTCCTCAGAGCACTTGAAATCTTGGGCAAATCGCGTGAGGGACACACGCTGCACCGATGGCTCAAGGCGCAAGGACTTGACGAACAGGAGAAGTTGACTGCCATTCGCTCCATCTACGACCGAATCAACATCACCAAACTCGTTGAGGAGGAAATGGATCTGCATTATCAAAAAGCCCTGCAAAAGGTCAAAACACTCCAAAAAGGACGGAAATGGACCGACGAACAAGTTAAACCGTTGCTTGAGTTGGCAACAACCATGGCAACCAGAAAAAAATAGACCATGCCTTACAGAAGATTGCCAAATACCGATAAGGCGCGAGCACGTGCCATCAAGTGTTTGCTCGAAGAGCAAGAAGTCTATCGCGAGTTCTCAGAATCCGAATTGCCCTTCGCCCTCTACTATCAATGCCGCAATTTTCTGCAAGAATACGAAAAGAAAATCAGCGAATACCTGCAATCGCTACAAACGCAAACCTCCACCTCCAAAAAAGTTCAACAAAACACCCGCAAGGCGCGCCTCTACGTTTCCCACTTCATCCAGGTCCTCAACCTCTCCGTCATTCGAGGTGACATCAAGAAGGACAAAAAGATTCTCTATGGTCTTAACGAAGACGACTTCTCCGTGCCAGACCTCAGCAGCGACAACGCATTGCTCAAATGGGGACAAAACATCATCAATGGTGAAGCGGAACGACTCAAAAACGGCGGGGCGGCACTCTACAACCCGAGCATTCAGCAAGTCAAAGTCTTTTTCGACCTCTTCAAGGAACACGCACTCAAGCAACGCAAGTTCCAAGACAACACCCAAAACAGCCTCTCCGCTGTTAGTGCCATGCGTGAGCAAGGCGATGAACTGGTGCTCAAACTCTGGAATATCATTGAGGCGCACTTCGCTGGCGAGCCTCCTTACAAACGTAAGAAGGACTGTGAACGCTATGGCGTCATCTACTACTACCGATGCGGTGAAGAAACACTCACCGAAGCCGATGACGAGAACTACCTGCATCGCAAGGAGGCGAAGGAAAAAGCCGAACGCGACCAACTGAAACTATGGCAAGAAGAGCAATAGCCATCATATTGACATTACTCTTCTCGGTGTGGAATACAACTGTCCACGCCCAACTTTTTCTTGAAAAAGATGATGACGCGGACGAATCTGCCAGCGTTACCACCAACCTTGACAAACCCGTCTCCGAAGTTGAGACGAACACCTTCCCCGCCAATCAAACCCTCAGTCCCGACCCCAAGGTGAACGACCTCTTGCAATACGCTTTTCGATTCATTGGCAGTCGCTATCGTGGCGGGGCTACGGGACCCAAGGCTTTCGATTGCTCTGGATACACGCTCTTCGTATTCTCCCATGTCAACTATAGCCTCCCGCACAGCAGCAGTGCCCAAGCCGACTACGGTTCCTTGGTCAAAAAGGGCGATTGGCAACCCGGTGACCTTGTCTTCTTCAACGGACAACGCGCGGGGGGTAGCCGCATCGGACACGTTGGCATCGTCACCCAAAACAACCGCGACGGCTCCTTCCGATTCATCCATGCCAGCACTTCGCAAGGCGTGCGAGAGGACCTTAGTGACGACCGCTACTACAGCCGTCGATATGTGACCGCGCGACGCATCTTTGGCAAGGCTCCGACCTATACCGACGACCAAGAGACCGCCCCTGATACCATCTATTCCAAGTCTAACACTATTACCACCAAGACTGAAACCGTCGAAACCGAAATCACCTATGAGGTTCGCAAGGGTGACAACCTCTTCTCCATAGCACGCCGCCATGGCTGCTCCGTCAAGGAACTTAAAAAGTGGAACAATCTGCGAGGCATTCACCTCTCCATCGGTCAACAACTGACAATCAAGAAAGAGGAGACACGCATTGTCACCGTTTCCGACACCGAAACGACGCAATCAAAACAGCCTGTTCAAATGGCCTCCGACACACAAGACGACAACGAGACACCACGCTTCCACATCGTCGAAAAGGGCGAGACGCTCTACAGCATCTCCGTCCACTACGAAGTGCCCGTGAAGGATATTCGACGTCTGAACCACTTGGATGACAACACCATTCACATAGGACAAGAACTTCGCCTACGCTGACCTTTCCAAACGAAAACACGTTTTCATTCGTTATTTCCCTATTTCGTATTGTCAAGATGTGTTATATGATAAAAATTTATCATCTTTGGCACATATATTGTCTTTTTCTACAAAAATCAACACGATAAGGAATGATACGAATCAGAACGGCGTTGGCTCTCCTCTTGACGGGAATGACGATACACGCGCAAGAAAAGGTTTGGACCCTACAAGAATGCGTTGACTACGCCGCCCTCCATAACCCCAACATCCACTACAAGCAACTCGCTGACAAGGAAGCCTCCGTCTCCTTGCGCGAGGCGCAAGGAGCCTGGCAACCAACGCTCAGTGCCAACACCTCCCAAAACTTCGGCAATCAGCCCTATGGTGACACCAAGAACCGATACACGGGGTCCTATGGTGTCAGTGCGAACTGGACGCTCTGGAACGCCTCTCGCTCCAACCAGATCGACCTCGCCAAAGCGCAAAAAACTGCCGCTTCCGAAAGTCTGCATGAGCAGATGAACAGCGTCACCGAGCAGGTAATCAAGGCTTATACCCAAATCCTCTACGACGATGAAAGCATCCGTGTCAATGAGGAAATGTTGCAACTCACCGAGAGTCTTACCGAACTGGCAAAAGCCAAATTCAACGCTGGCCAAACTGCCATCTCTGACTATGCGCAAATGGAGAGCGAACTCAGCAACCGACGCTACAGCGTTGTTGCGGCACGCAACGCCGCCAAGTCTGACCGTCTTGACATGTGCGCACTGATGTTCATGCCTTTGGACTGGAATTTGAAGATTGATAGCATCGGTGTTGAAGAAGACGCCGTCTTGGCTCCGCTTCCTTCGTGGCAATCAGTCTTTGAAATGGCTACAAAAAACCGACCCGAAATGAAGATTGCGGCTTTAGGCGTGGAAAAGGCGGAAACACAAACCAAAGTAGCCAAAGCCAGTTTCATGCCAAGCGTTAACGTGGGGGCTAACATCGGAACCAGCAACATGGAGAAGAGCGACATTGACTTCGCTGAACAAATCAAAAACAACTGGAGCAATAGCATCGGATTGAGCGTGAGCATACCCATCCTCTCGGGCTACTCTAACCGTGCTAAGGTAGAAAAAGCGAAAATCGCTCTTGAAGAGGCAAAAACAGAAAACCTCGTGGCGGAGCGACAACTGAGCCAAACCGTGCAAGGCTACTGGCTCGCTGCCAACAACGCACAACAGAGCTACAAGGCGGCGAAGGAGAAAGCGCGCAGCGCGCGCATCAGTTACGAACTCGTGTCCGAACAATACGAGGCGGGACTCAAGACCCCTACCGACCTGATGTCCGCCCATGCCACGCTCATCGAAGCCGAACTGCAAACGCTACAAGCCAAATACATGGCATATTTCAATGTCAACATGTTGCGTTTCTACGCTGGCGAAAGCATTCTCTAAAAAAAACGCGACAAACAAAACTCAATCAATATGAAGAAAATCATTATCTTTGGTTTATTACTTTTGGCTGCCGCTTTCTGCGCATGGTGGTTCCTGATTCATGAACGCCCCTTCAACGCCACCTACGCCTTCGCCACGGTCGAACGCACCACGCTCTCCCAAAGCATCACCGCCACAGGAACGCTCGAAGCCGTCACCAAGGTCGATGTCGGCACCCAAGTCAGCGGCATCGTCTCGCACCTCTATGTGGATTACAACAGTACGGTCAAGAAAGGGCAAGTGATTGCCGAACTCGATCGCACCAACCTTCTCTCCGAACTCTCGTCCAAGAAGAGCGCCCTTGCCGCGAGCAAGAGCGAATATGACTACCAGAGCAAGAACTACGAACGGCAAAAGAAACTACATGAGAAAATGATGATCAGTGATGCCGATTTTGAAAATGCCGAATACACTTACATGAGAGCCAAAAGCAGTTACGAAGTGTCCAAAAACGACGTGGCTAAGGCGCAGACCAACCTCGGCTACGCCACCATCACCTCTCCCATTGACGGCATCGTCATCAGCAAGGACGTGGAGGAAGGACAAACCGTGGCTTCAAGTTTCAGCACACCAACGCTTTTCGTCATCGCTCAAGACCTCCGGGACATGCAAGTCATCGCCAACGTGGACGAAGCCGACATCGGTGGCGTGAAAGAAGGACAACGTGTCTCTTTCAGCGTCGATGCCTATCCCGAAGAGACTTTCAACGGCAAGGTGCGACAAGTGCGACAAGAAGCCACGACTACAAGCAACGTCGTGACCTATGAAGTCGTCATCACCGCTCCCAATCCAGAACTCAAACTCAAACCGGGTCTGACCGCCAACGTCACCATCTTCACCGTTGAGAAAGACAGCGTCCTCGCCATCAGTTCCAAGGCACTTCGATTCAACCCTACTTCTGCCGGCATGGTGGGCAAGAACGACACGGTCTTTGACTGCACGGCAAAACACAAACTTTGGCAACGTGACGGGCACGTGTTCCGCGCTCGCGCCGTCGAGGTGGGCATGATAAGCGGAACGAAAACCGAAATCACCGATGGCGTGAAAGAAGGCGAACAATTCGTCCTTCAAATGACTACGGGTGAAATGCCGGGAGCGAACAATGCCAACAAGCACGACAACGAAAAGAAAGAAACCTCTCCTTTCATGCCGCAACGTGGCAAGCGAGGCGGTCCGCGATAACTTTTTCATGCACAACAAGATGGCTACGGTAATCAGTCTTAAAGACATCAAACGCGACTTCACGGTCGGCAGCGAAACCGTCCATGCGTTGCGTGGCGTCAGTTTCGATATTGAGGAGGGTGAGTTCGTCACCATCATGGGCACTTCCGGCAGTGGCAAATCCACCATGCTGAACATTCTCGGATGTCTTGACATCCCCACCGACGGCACCTACAGGCTTGACGGCAACGACACGAGCAAGATGTCCAAAAATGAACGTGCCATACTGCGCAACCGCAAAATTGGTTTTGTATTCCAGAACTACAACCTGCTCGCCAAGACCACGGCGGTCGAAAATGTCGAACTCCCCCTCATGTACAACGGAGGCATTTCCGCCAAGGAGCGACACGCTCGGGCGGTCGAGGCATTGAAAGCCGTCGGATTGGGTGACCGACTTGAGCATAAGAGCAACCAAATGAGCGGAGGACAGATGCAACGTGTCGCCATCGCCCGCGCCCTGGTCAACAACCCTGCGGTTATCCTTGCGGACGAAGCCACTGGAAACCTTGACACGCGCACCTCCTTCGAGATTCTCGTCCTCTTCCAGAAGTTGCATGCCGAAGGCAGAACCATCATCTTCGTCACCCACAACCCCGAACTCAGCCGTTACTCCACTCGCAACATCTTCCTGCGTGACGGAAGGAAGGTTGAGGACACGCTCAACCCCCATGTCGAAGATGCCGCCTTGACCCTCAGCCAACTACCACAGGAGGACTAACTCTTCTCCCTGATGACTTCAACCGATTAGAGATTATGCACTACGGAAACTTGTTCAAAATAGCCTTTCGAGCCTTGATTGGAAACAAACTGCGAACACTCTTGACCATGCTTGGCATCATCATCGGTGTCGCTTCGGTCATCACCATGCTCGCCATCGGTCAAGGCTCCAAACGCAGCATCGCCAACCAAATCAGCGAGATGGGTTCCAACATGATTATGATTCACCCCGGAGCCTCCAGCACTGGCGGGGTCAGAATGGACGCTGGCTCCATGCAGACACTCAAACTGGAAGACTTCCATGCCATCAAGGAGCAATGCTCCCTCTTGGACGGCGTGACACCGCAAGTGCGCAGCAGCGGACAACTCATCAACGGCAACAACAATTCCCCCTCAACACTCTACGGCGTGACCGAAGACTACCTGTCCATTCGTAAACAAGAGGTCGAGAAAGGCGACATCTGGAATGAACGTGACGAGAAGACAGCCGCCAAGGTCTGCGTCATCGGCACAACGGTCGTCGAAAACCTCTTCCCTGACGGAACTGACCCTTTGGACAAGGTCATTCGTTTCAACAGCATCCCCTTCCGCATCGTCGGCGTGCTCAAGTCCAAAGGCTACAACTCCATGGGACAGGACCAAGACGATGTCGTTTTGGCTCCTTACACCACTGTTATGAAGCGCATCCTTGCCGTCACCTACTTGCAAAGCGTCATTTGCAGTGCCAAGAGCGAAGGCCAAACCGATGCCGCCATTGCGCAAATAACCGAAGTGCTACGCAAGCAACACAAACTCCGTGACACCGACGAGGACAACTTCACCATCCGCAGCCAAGCGGAACTCTCCGCCATGATGAACTCCACCACTGACATGATGACGACCCTACTGGCATGCATCGCGGGCATCTCGCTTGTCGTGGGTGGCATTGGCATTATGAACATCGAATACGTCAGCGTCACCGAACGCACCAAGGAGATTGGTCTGCGCATGTCCGTCGGAGCGCGAGGCATTGACATCATGTCGCAATTCTTGATTGAGGCGGTCATCATCTCCATCACGGGAGGCATCATCGGTGTTCTCTTGGGTGTCATAGCCACCGTCTTGGTCAACATCCTTGCTTCTTGGCCCGTATATATCGAACCGTGGAGCGTACTCCTCAGTTTCAGCGTCTGCGCCCTCACCGGTGTCTTCTTCGGCTGGTACCCCGCTCGCAAAGCCGCCAGCCTCAACCCCATCGACGCCATCCGCTACGAATAATATACCCTCATGTTGTCACCCTAACCTTGGACTAACATTCGGAAAAAGACTTAACTTTGCGTTTTAATCTCTTTGTGTTGTTAGTAACAACAATATCAGACGATATATGGGTGCGGGCAAAAAGAAATTGGTGATTCTGACAGGTGCGGGCATCAGTGCGGAGAGCGGATTCTCTACCTTCCGTGACAGCGGCGGTCTTTGGGAGAAATACGATGTCATGCAGGTCTGCTCATTAGATGGCTACGAGGCTGACAAAGCGTTGGTCATCAATTTCTTCAACGGCCTGCGCCGTGACCTTGAACACGCCAAGCCCAACAAGGCGCACTATGACGTGGCAGCGTTGGAGAAATTTTTCGACGTGAGCGTCATCACACAGAATGTGGACAACCTGCACGAACGTGCTGGCTCGTCACAGGTATTGCACCTGCATGGCGAACTGACCAAGATATGCGACGAGAGCAAGCGAGAGGTGGTGGACATTGGCTATCGTGACATCAAGATGGGCGAATGCCTTGGCGGAACGCAGGCACGTCCGTTCATTGTCTTTTTTCAAGAGGCGGTGCCCAACTTGGACCGTGCCGTTGAGATTGTCTCCGAGGCAGACATCTTTGTGGTGATAGGCAGTAGCCTTGCCGTCTATCCCGCCGCGAGCCTCATCAATTATGCCCCTCAAGATTGCCCTATCTTCGTGATTGATCCCAAACCCGTTTCCACGAGACGCAGCGTGACCTTCATACAAAAGAAAGCGAGCGAGGGAGTGGCTGACCTGGCAAGTCGCTTGGGCGTGGATATAAACAAGAAATAATCATCATCGAATCTATGCAAAACATCATCATATCCAACGACTTGTCGGCAGACATGAAGCGAGTGCTGGAGGGGAAGAATACGGAACAAATCTTCATCCTTTGCGACGAGAACACCGCTCGTCTTTGTCTGCCTCGACTGCTTGAAGCCGCACCGCAACTGAAAGACCGCCCCGTGAAGGTGATTGGTGCTGGCGACGCTCATAAACATATCGATACGGTCGTGGAGGTATGGCGGTGGCTGCAAGAACAAGGGGCCACACGATGGAGCACGATGATCAACCTCGGTGGAGGCATGGTGACCGACTTGGGCGGTTTCTGCGCCTCGACGTTCAAGCGAGGCATGAACTATGTGAACATCGCAACGACTCTTCTTGGTGCCGTCGATGCTGCCGTGGGCGGCAAGACAGGCTTCAACTTCAACGGTCTGAAAAACGAGATCGGTGTAATTCGTGAAAGCGAGTACGTGGTGGAGGACACCACCTTCTTCTGCACCTTGGACAGGGCTAACTTGATCAGTGGCATGGCGGAGATGCTCAAGCACGCCTTGATAAGCGACGAGCAACGATGGAAGGAATTGATGGCTTATGACATGGACACCTTCGACCTCAAAGCGTTGTCACCTCTCTTGGAGAAATCCATCAACGTGAAAGAACAAATCGTGGCAGAAGACCCCTACGAGCAAGGCAAGCGCAAGGCTTTGAACTTCGGTCATACCTTTGGTCACGCTTTCGAGAGTTTCACACACGAAATCGGTCGTCCTGCCCTTCATGGCTATGCGGTGGCGTGGGGCATGGTGGCGGAATTGTATCTGAGTTACGTCACCCTCGGATTTCCGAAAGCGACGCTTCTCGAAGCCACCCACCTCATCCGTGAGCAATACGGCAAACTCGAATTTGGTTGCAAGCAGTATGACCACCTTTACGAACTGATGACCCACGACAAGAAAAACGTGCAGAAAGGCGAAATCAACTTCACGCTCTTGGGCGGCATTGGTGACATCCGAATCGACCAGCACGTGAGCCGTCAATTGGTGGAAGAAGCGTTTGATTATTACTTAGGCTAAAGAGACAACACATAAAGACACAACGACATGAATGTGAAGATAGTGAACACGAGCGGCAACCCACTGCCACAATATGAAACCGAAGGCAGTGCCGGCATGGACTTGCGTGCCGCTACCGACGGACAAACCATCACCATCCAACCGGGTGATCGTTGTTTGGTGAAAACGGGACTGAAAATCGAACTCCCTGTTGGCTATGAGGCACAAGTGCGTCCGCGCAGCGGATTGGCTTTGAAGAAAGGCGTCACTGTGCTCAACAG
Source organism: Paludibacteraceae bacterium (assembly GCA_017446585.1). Classification (GTDB taxonomy): domain Bacteria; phylum Bacteroidota; class Bacteroidia; order Bacteroidales; family Paludibacteraceae; genus UBA4363. Next base: position 12,458 of record JAFSQL010000005.1, on the reverse strand, counting down.
TCCAGGAACCATTGACAGTGACTATCGCGGAGAAATTGGTGTCATCCTCATCAATCATGGCGAAGAGCCCTTCGAGATAAACGAGGGTGACCGCATCGCACAAATGGTTATCGCACGCTACGAACGTGTTTCTTGGCAACTCACCTCCTCCGTGAGCGAAACAGAACGGGGCGATGGCGGATTCGGACACACGGGAAAACAATAATCTTTCTTCCCCATTGAAAAGTAAACACTTCATACTACTTCTGCTTCTTGCACTGACAACTTTGTCTTTACGGGCGCAAGACCCTCAGCAACGTCTCTTTCACTACTTCTACGACGCTGCCGTGACACAGCGTGTCAACGGCGACTTGGTCGGAGCCAAGGACCTGCTCACCGAAGCTTACATCCTGCAACCCAAAAACGCAGCGGTGGCGGAGGAGTTCGCTCAAGTGTTCCTTGCGGCGCGCGATTCCAAAACAGCCCTCTCCATGGCACGCGAAGCCGTTTTGCTCGACCCTGACAACGTTTGGTACAAGACATTCCTTGCCGAACTCTATGTCAAGAACCATCACCCTGAACTGGCGGCTGAAGTCTATGAGGACGTGCGCCGTCAAGACCCTAAGTCCGAAGAGACCGACTACATGCTCTCCTCCCTTTACCTCATGACCAACCAACCCAAGAAGGCATTGGAGGCTCTAAACCGATTGGAGAAGAAAACGGGAATTGATGCCAGCATCACGAGCGAAAAATTCCGTCTCTACGAGGAATTGGGCGAGAAGCGCAAAGCGGAACAAGAACTCGAACGCCTCTGCAAGCGATTTCCTTACAACACCGACTACCAACTCCTACTGAGCCAATGCTACTACATGCACGGCAAGCGCGCTAAGGCGAACGAGATTGAATCTACCATTCGCAAGAATGACCCGAGCAACGATAAACTGCGTGAATTGGAAATGGCTCGCTTCCGTGAGGCGGGCGACACACTACGCAGCGACAGCCTCCTGCTTTGCGCCTTGGCTGACACCCTGCTCAGCATGGACAAGAAGATGGAGATGCTCACCACCTTCCTCAGTTCCAGCAATCCCCAAGATGTCAACACGGGCGAGAAAGCCTTGAGCACCATGGCGGCGCAATTTCCTAACAACGAACTGTTGCACGCCTACTACGCCTATTTCCTCTTGATGCAACGTCGCTTCGACGAGGCACTGCCCGAACTGCGCAAAATCATCAGCATCAACCCTGACAACGAAATCGCCTGGGCGGAATACATCGTCGCGGCGCAGGAAATAGGTGACACCATTGGCTTCGTGACCATGCTTGACGATGCCATCCACCGCTTTCCGCAGGAACCGTTGTTCAAGGGAGCCCGTGCCATGGAATATTCCCGCGCCGGCAACTACGACCAAGCGCTCTCGCTCTACAACCAAGCCCTTGCGCTCACCGACTCTGCCGAAACCTCTCAATTGGCGCAACTCTACATGTACCGAGGCGACACCTACGCTCTCATGGGCGACTTCACCAACGCCCTTTCCAACTACGAGAAGTCCTACGCTCTCAATAGCGAGGAACCCCTGTTGCTAAACAACTTTGCCTACTATCTCGCGCTCTCCGGCGGTGACTTGAAACGCGCGGAGGTCATGAGCGCCAAGGCGGTAAGCGCCGAACCTGAAAACATCTCCTTCCTTGACACCTACGCTTGGATTTTCCATCTCCTTGGCGACGATGTCATGGCGGAACTCTACATCCAACAAGCCTATGACAAGGGCGGCAACCTCATCCCCGAGGTCAGAATGCACTACGATGCCATATTGAAGAGAACAAACAACGAAAAACACTAAACATCAACATGATGAACAAGATGAGACATATCCTTCTTTTGTCATTCCTGACACTACTCTCATGTCTGTCAGCAAGTGCCGTCGAACTCAAAGGCGACAAGAGCGACGAGGCGCAAGCCGCTTTCAAAGCGCTCATCGAGCGCATCAAACAAGAGAAAGGTGTTGCTACCGAGAAATGGAACAATGTCAAGGAAAACACCAAGACACATATCGACACCATCAAGGCGAACGTCAACGAGCAAATAGAGAAGGCGAAGCAAAACGCCATGGAAAAGATGCTCAATGTCGAAGACGTTGAAACGCTTACCGACACCGCTGCTCCTGTTGCTCCGCGTGAGGTGAGCGGTCAAGGCGAAGATGTGAAACTCAAACTGAACCTCCCCGACTTCACGACTGCCAATTTCTCCTCCGTCGAGGTGGACTTTACCCATGACGGGCAACAAATGCAAGTGAATGCCAGCATCAAAATGATTCGTGACAGCATCATCCAAATCTCACTCCGAGTGCTCGGCATCGAGGGTGCGAGGGTTGACATCACGCCACGGCGTGTCACGGTCTATAACAAGATTTACGGTCGTTACGTGGACAAGAACATGGACGATCTCGCCAAGTACCTCGGTCTTGACCTTGACTTCTACGACTTGCAAGCGTTGCTCGGCAACCAATTGTTTTTGGCGGGCGACACGGCTGACACCAATGCCGATGTGGTGCGCAAGTCTTCCATCGACGAGCATAAGGACGGATACGACCTCATGATTGACGAGAACGAGAGCGGATTCACCCACGCCTTCTTCCTCGACAAGAAGAAACGACTGACCGAGACGCGCGTGGCGCACAAGATTGCCACGCTGTCTTGCACCTACGACAAGTTCGAGTCCTTCAAGGGTGGCGTCACCTTCCCTACCGTCATCAACGCCACGCTCAAGGAGCGCAAGAATACCGAAGTAGCCATCATTACCATCAAGAGGGCTGAGTTTAACAAGACCGTGACCATCAATCAGACCAACAAGTCCAAATACACCCGCGTTGACCATCTGAACGAACTGTTGAAACAATAAAACATGAAGCGATTTGTCTTTATCCTGCTGTCGAGCGTTTTTGTCCTTGGCGTTGTCAACGCCAAGGAGACCGTGGCTTCGCTCAAGAAGAAGCAACGACAAGCCAAGGCTAACATCGAATTGACCAACAAACTGCTGAAAGAAAACGAACGATCGCAGAAGAACCATGAGCGCAACATCGTCCTGCTCAAGCAGAAAATTAACGAGCGCGAAAAACTCATTGGTGCCATGAAGGATGAGGTCACGCTCCTCGATAGTTCACTCTCCACCCTCACCACCGAACGCATTGCGCTCGAAGAGGATCTTGAACGCCAAAAGGCGGAATACGCCCGCTCACTCTACCACGGCTACTTCCACCGTTCACGTTCGCAAACCGCCCTCTTCGTCCTCTCCTCTGAGAGTGTCACACAAGCCATGCGACGCGGACGCTATGTCCAACAATACTCCGACTACCGCAAGCGTCAAGCCGAAAGGGTGCGCAACCTCACTGACAGCCTCACGCAGAAGGAGACCCAATTGGCGCAAGTGAAAAAAGAGAAGGAACAGACACTTACCGGCAAACAGATTGAAACCGAGAAATTGCAGAAAAACCAAGCCCATCGGGAGCAATTGGTCAAAGACCTTTCCGTGAAGGGCAAGGAACTCAAAGAACGATTGGCACGACAACAGGCGCAAGCCAATGCGCTGAACAAGCAAATTGACAAGATGATTGCCGAGGAGATAGCCCGTGCCGAGCGTGAACGCAAGGCAAAGGAGGAGCGTATGCGCAAGGCTGCCGCTGCCAAGAAGGGCACTGCCGCCAAGTCTTCCTCCTCACAATCCTCAACGACTTCCAAACCGTCAACGCCTGCCAAGACCTCTTCCTTGGCGGCTGACGAAGAACTCGTTCAAGGCGGCTTTGAACGTAACAAGGGCAGAATGCCGTGGCCCGTCAACGGTGTCATTACCGGTCAGTTCGGAATCCACCCTCATCCCGTTCTTGACCACGTGACGGTCAACAACAAGGGCATCTACATCCAAGGTGCGGCAGGCAGCGACGCTTGCGCCATCTATGATGGCGAAGTCACTCAAATCTTCGCCATCCCGGGCAACAACAACGCCATCATTGTCAAGCACGGCAACTACCGCTCTGTCTATGCTAACGTGACGTCGCAATACGTCAAGGTGGGCGACAAAGTCAAGGCGAAACAGAAATTAGGCAAAATCTACGTGGACACCGAGCGCGGAAACGAAACAGTGCTCTACCTCATGCTCTACCGAGGCACCGAACTGCAAAACCCAGAACTCTGGTTGACAAAAAAATGACGACTATGGAAAAACAACGCATCGTTTTCGCCACCGCCAATCTCAACAAACTTCGTGAGGTGCGTGAAATCATAGGTTCCGCCTACAATGTCGTGGGACTGAAGGACATTGCTTGCAACGACGACATTCCGGAGACGCAACCCACCCTCGAGGGCAATTCACTGCAGAAAGCGCAATGGGTCAAGCAACACTACGGCGTTGACTGCTTCAGCGACGACACGGGACTTGAGGTCGAAGCCCTCAACGGTGCTCCGGGTGTTCACTCCGCGCGCTACGCCAATGGTACCCACGACATGGCAGCCAACCTCGACCTGCTCATGCGCAACATGGAAGGTGTCACCAATCGTAAGGCGCGTTTTCGCACCGTGGTCACCCTGCTCCTTGGCGACGAGTGCCACCAGTTCGAAGGCATTGTCAACGGACATATTGCCCTGCGGCGGGGCGGTAGCGAAGGATTTGGCTACGACCCCGTCTTCATCCCCGAAGGCGAAAGCCGTACCTTTGCCGAAATGACCGACGAAGAGAAGAACGCCATCTCACACCGTGGACGTGCCATGCGGCAACTGGCGGACTTCCTCAAACTTCATGACAAACATTCCTAAAAAAACACCATTTCCATGAACATCGCCCGACTTGCTTTCCTACTGGCTTTCGCTTCGCTACACCTGCTATCCGTAGCCGCCAACCGCATGGGCGAATGGACCGTTTACAACAGTTTCCGCAATGTGACCCGCGTGTGCCAGTCACCTGACAGAGTCTATGCCATTGCCTCCTCCTCACTCTTCCATGTTTCCAAGACCGACGGATCTATAGGAATCCTCAACAAGGTGAACGGACTCAACTCCTCTTCCGCCACTGCCATCACCTACGACGATACCCACTCCCTGCTCGTGGTCGGATATGCTGACGGCAACATTGACTTGGTGCGTGACGACGGCTCCGTCGTGAACATCGATGATCTGAAGGAGGCCACGGTCACCGCCTCCAAATTTGTCAACGACCTCTATGCCTGCCCTTCCACGGGTTTTGTCTATTTAGCTTGCGGGGCGGGCATCCTTTGCCTCAATGTTGAGAAGGCTGAAGTGGCTGAGACTTACAATCCCAGCAAACTCTTCTCTACTACCGAGGTCACCAAGCGTGTCACCGTCGATGATGACTCCCTTTTTGCCCTTACTGACAATGCCGTTTACGGTGCGTCACTTTCCGACCCTACTTTGGTCAACCCTTACAACTGGACGAAGTTCCCTTCCTCCCGTTGGTCTGAACTATCTTCGCCCGACCTCACTTCCGTTATCGATTCTGATGGTAACTTCTTTATTGCCGAGGGCAAGAATGGTCTTGCCAAGCGTACGCCTGGCAGTGAACTCCTGGATCTCTACCAACCCGACGGACCTGCCATGAATTCCGTCTTCTCACTCTCTTTCTCCAATGGTAGGCTCTATGCCACCACGGGTCACCCGCGCGGTCTCTATGACCGTGGCGATACTGATGTTGACGGGGCTTTGATGATTTACGACGGATCACGCTGGCTCAACTTCACCGAAGACGAAATCTACCCTGCCACGGGCAAACGCTTCAAGACTCTCTGCTACGTTACCGTTGACCCTTCTGACAATACCCACTACTTCGTCAGTTCCACGCGCGACGGTGTTTATGAATTTCGCACCGATACCTGCTTCGCACGCTACAACGTCATCGGTGACAGTTGCAGTGCCGACAGTTCCTTCTGCGTTTGGAACGCCGTCCCAAGCACCCTTGACGTGGCTACCACCGTTTCCTCTCCTGATGACTACATCACCGTCAACGCCATTGCGCTCGACAACAACTCATGTCTCTGGGTGGGCAACGAAATCTGCCCTCAGTACGTCAAAGTGATGGATGCCCATGGCAACTGGTTCGAACACTCCTACCCCGGCATGTCAAACCCCGATGTCCTCGACAAGTTCTTCATCACCTCTTCCGGTCTCAAAATGCTCACCTCGCCCCGACTGCCAGGAGGTCTGCTCGTCATTGATGACAAAGGGACACCCACCTCTTTCTCCTCCCATCGCTACCGCTTCATCGCCTCCATCAAGGACCAAGATGGCAATGCGCTCTCCGTTGCTCCGCTTTGCCTCACGCAGGATGCCGACGGCTCCATTTGGATGGGTACGTGGGAAGATGGCATCTACGTGCTTAAGAATCCGTCCAACATCTTTTCCTCATCCTATACTTTCTTCCGTCCTAAAATCAACCGAACGGACGGTAGCGGACTGGCGGACTACCTCTTCGCACAACAACGCATCACCGGCATTGTCATCGACGGAGCCTCTCGCAAATGGGTCGCCACGTTCAGTTCTGGACTTTATCTGCTCTCGGATGACGGCACACGCACCCTTGCCCACTTCACAGCGCACAATAGCCCGTTGCTCGACGACTGCATCTACTCCATGGCTTACGACGAAGATTCAGGCGAACTCTTCATCGCCACGGCAAGCGGACTTTGCTCCTACCATACCGATGCCACCAAGGGCTACTCCAAGCTCAAGAGCAGCCAACTCAAAATCTTTCCTAACCCTGTACGTCCGGACTTCAACGGGGTTGTCACCGTCAACGGACTTGTTGACAATGCGCTCGTCAAGTTCACCGACACCTCTGGCAACCTCGTTTACCAGACCCGTGCCAATGGTGGAACCGCCACTTGGAACCTACGGCTCGCCAATGGCAAGAGGGCGGCGGCAGGCGTTTACTTCATCATGGCTTCACTCACGCCATCAGGCGGAGAGACTCAAATGGCCACGGGCAAACTGTTGTTGATAAGATAGCCCACCACGGCACTCATCACTATCAGCAAGATGGGGTTCACCTTCGTGAACAGGTTCAGCACCAACACCACCACAAAGATTCCCACGGTCGTGACGCTCGTGAAGATGCCGTCCTTGCACATCATCAACGCGGCGGCAAGTATCAGCCCAGCCACCACGGGCAGCAATATGGACATCACCGAGCGCATATACTTGGAATCCCGATGGGCGAGATAGTATTTCAAGACTATAACCATGAGTATGAGGTTCGGCAACACCAACGCCGCTGTCGCCACTAATGAACCCACTATCCCTGCCTGGGTGTAACCTATGAACGTCGCAGTGTTCACCGAGATGGGTCCCGGTGTCACTTGGCTTATGGCGAGCAGGTCAGCAAACTGCGACGCTGTCAACCATGCGTAATGATCCACCACCTCCATGCGTATCAGCGAAATCATCGCCATGCCGCCACCGAACCCGAACAGTCCGATCTTGAAAAATACCCAAAAGAGATAGACGTAAATCATTTACTTTTCGTTTTTTCTTGGCTTTTCCTGCTATGCCTGGGCTTCCTTCCCAACGCCATGATCGCCCCTGCCACCATTGCGCCTATAATGATATACACGGGTGAGAAAGCGAATCCGCATATCAGCACCATCACGAGCAAGGCTATCAGCAGCGCTACCCAAGCGGGTCTTACGGGGTCGCTCTGCATCGCCTTGCGCAACATCTTCAGTCCCGGGGCGAAGATGAGTGCCACCACGCAGGGTCTTATGCCCGTGAAAATCGATTGAACCGTCTCATTGTCACGCAGATGGTAGAAGAACGAGGCAATAAGACAAATGATAACGACCGAGGGCAAGACGGCTCCTGCCGCGGCCACGCCCGCACCCTTTTTCCCGTTGATGCGATGACCCGTATAGAGTGCCATGTTGACGGCGAACACCCCGGGCAACGCCTGCGCCAAGGCTATGCACTCCCAAAACTCCATGTCCGAAAGCCAATGTCTTTTCTTCACCAACGCCCTCTCCACCATCGAAATCATGGCATATCCGCCTCCGAACGTGAATGCGCCTATTTTCAGGAACTCGTAAAATATGGTCCAGAGCGATGCCTTCTTCATTGACTCCTAACTGTTAGCGACGCCCACTACTTTAGCCGCGAAGTTGCTCCAACTGTACAATTGTTTCCGGCGATTGACACCTGCCACCAATTCTGACCTGTCCGCATTCAGATAGCGCATGATGCCTTCCGCTATTCCCTCCACGCTCGGTTCGCACACGATGCCGCACTCTCCGTCTGGCACTATCTCCGGAAGGGCTCCCACCCGTGTCAGCACCATGGGAAGCGAAAAATGAAAGGCTATCTGCGTCACGCCACTCTGCGTGGCACTGCGATAGGGGAACACCACGGCGTCCGCCATCCCGAAATAGTGACGCACGTCCTGATCGGCTATGAACTCGTTCTCCCACACGATGCGGTCGTTAATGTCCAACTCCTTGGCAAGGGGCAAGTACGCGTCCGCCGAGTCATAGAACTCACCGGCTATCACGAACTTCACGCTCCGCCGCCGCAACTCTTCCTTAATCTGCCCCACGGCACGCAACAACAAGTCCAAACCCTTATACTTTCTGATGAAACCGAAGAAAAGCAGATACCGTTCCCCACAGTCAAACCTCGCCTCCTTCTTATTGAGATAGGCTATCGCCTCCTCCCTCGCAGGTTTCTCGCCAAACGAGTCATATATGGGATGAAACGCTATCTCGTGACGAGCCATCGCCTCGTCACTGCCTTTCAACTTGCCTAATAACGCCTCCAACTGTTTGTCCACGGCGGAAGACAATGTCACGAAGGCGTGACACGACCGCACCAAGTAGTTTATCAAAGTCTTGTCCAGCGGTCTCGTCTCGTGTGGATACAAGTTGTGCAACATGCCCACGACACGTGTCTTCCCGTTCCCCCTGATGAGGCGCGCTATGCTTGCCAAGGCGGGTGCCAAGGCGGGGAGGTAGTAGATGACCACGCATAGGTCATATCCACCTTTGCGCAATCGCCATCCCGTCCTTATCCAACTTATCGGGTTGATGGCGTTGATCGAACGCCTAATGCTGAGGTCCTTGGGTTGCGGCAGGTCGTCATATTGCGACTTGCCCGGAAAGAGCAACGACGGATAGAGCAACGAGAAGTTCTCTATATCCACCCGGTGACCTTCCGCCTGCAACTCTCGGGCCAGCCGGTGCGTGAACTTCGCTATGCCGCCACGATAGGGCCATGCGGGTGACAGAATGACTATCTTCATCCTTGCTTCTTTTCTTGATGTTTTCTTCGGGTCGTTTCCTCCCGACGTTCCTTTCTTCCCTTACTTCAAGTCACCGCCAATGTCATGACGGAAATACTTGTCGGTGAACATCACCGTTTCAGCCGCCTTCATTGACTTTTGCAACGCCTCGTCCTTCGTCGCTCCATACGACGTGAGCGCGATGACGCGTCCGCCGTCCGTCACCACCTTGCCGTCCTTCTGTTTCGTCCCGGCATGGAAAGCGAGCGTTTCTGCGTTCACCTTGTCAAGTCCCGTGATTTCGTAACCCTTCACATACTCCTCCGGATAACCGCCGCTCACCAACATCACCGCCACGGCATATCTTGGGTCTATCTTCAGTTCCCTGCGGTCCAAGTCTCCTTGCGCCACGCCTTCCAACAAATCCACGAGGTCACTCTCAATGCGTGGCATCACCACCTCCGTCTCCGGGTCACCCATGCGGCAATTATACTCTATCACGTACGGATTACCCTTCACATTGATGAGGCCGAAGAAGATGAATCCCTTGTAATTGATATCATCCTCCTTCAGTCCGTCTATCGTCGGACGAATAATCTGTATCTCCACCTTGTGCATGAACTCCTTGTCCGCGAACGACACGGGTGACACGCTTCCCATTCCACCTGTGTTCAGACCGGTGTCATGCTCGCCTATGCGCTTGTAGTCCTTTGCCACGGGAAGTATCTTGTAGTGGTCGCCATCCGTCACCACGAACACGCTGCACTCAATGCCAGACAGGAACTCTTCGATCACCACCGTGGATGACGCGTCGCCGAACTTGCCCGAGAGCATCTCGTCAAGGTGCGCTTCCGCTGTCTCCAAATCGTTGTCTATCAGCACGCCCTTGCCTGCCGCGAGACCATCAGCCTTCAACACGTAAGGAGCGGCATGCTGACGCAAGAAGTCCTTTCCTTGCTCTATATTAACCTTCTGAACACCTATGTACGCTGCTGTCGGAATGTGGTGGCGCAACATGAAACGCTTCGAGAACTCCTTGCTACCTTCCAACATCGCGCCTTGCTTCGTCGGACCTACCAACATCACGTCCCGCAACTCCTTGTCGCTGGCGAGGAAATCTACCACGCCACCCACCAACGGAACCTCCGGACCCACCACCACCATCTTCACATCGTTCTCTATCACGGCACGCTTGATGCCCTCAAAGTCACTCACGCCAACCGGCAGGTTCGTTCCTATTGATGCCGTGCCCGCATTGCCGGGAGCGATAAAGAGACGGTCACACTTCGCGCTTTGGCTCAGTTTCCAGGCGATGGCACTCTCACGTCCACCGTTACCTAAAAGAAGAATATTCATACGTTTCTTAAAATCTTGCCGCAAAGGTACGTAAAAGTTCTTACTTCTTTTTTTTCTATCCCATGTCTAATTTTTGACCGATACTTAATTTCACCTGCCGCCTTCATTTTTAACATTCTGTTTTTCCTTACGCATCAAAAATTCATTTATCTTTGCCACTGACATTCAACACTATCTCTTGACAGCAACAAGCAAATACTACAAGCAAACAACTAATTATCAATTAGTTGTGCGCAGCACGGGGGGGGTAATTCACACGCTCTCAACAGCTTATAACCTTATTATATTATCATTTCTTATCACGCTCGGACGCTTTTGCGCCCGGGCGTGAACTGTTTTTATACTTTTTGAACAACTATTTTTAGGAGAAACAACGATGCCAATTACACCACAACAAGCGCAACAAGTCATTAAGGAACACTTCAATGCACATCATCGACTTTTCTCTTCCCATCAGTTTATTCGCAAATATCGAAAGATGTACGAAGAAGAATACATCTCTGATTTGTACGACGCAATAAACAAGGCAAAACCGGGCAAAAGACCGAACGGGGGCATTGGGTTTCGAGTTGTCAATGGCGACATCGCTAAATTTCTGAAGAATAACGAAAACAATTTAGGAATCAGGAAAATAAGCGGAAAATTCATTGATACGACCGACTTTGATATGCTTGGACCTAACGCAATTTGGCAAAAACAATAATAAATGAACAAACTAAACACCATAATCATTATGAGAAAAATCTTATTGACACTTTCACTACTTTCCTCTTTCTTCTGCGTAAATATAGAAGCATTGGCAGACACGGCATACGGTTTTGAGAACAACAATATATCCGAGACTGGCTTTCCTACGTCTACTGGGGATGGCAGCCGCAGTATATCATCAACCGAACATCGTACGGGTTCTTATTCACTGGAGCAGAATAATAATAATACATCTGCAAAAACCGTTAAAGTTCAAAACCTGCCTGCAACATTTAAAGGTGGTAAACAATACGTACATTATATTTGTTACATAAAAAAAACAACCAATAATAGCATCACACTCAAGACTCACCAATTATATAATGGAAGCGCATTTGCATCAGTTTCTCCGAATTCTGCCATTACCACTAGTTGGCAACGAATAACAGGTTATGGACAAAAGACTGGTAATACTTCTGATTACACAAGCACCGAATTACGAATAACAACGCAAACCGCTACCACAGGAGATAAAGTATATTTGGACGACATAGTAGTATATGTGACAAGTGATAATGTGGCGACCGACCTCACGAAACCAACCTCCGCAACTTCCGCAAGTGCCACCACTTCGTCTATTACATGGACTAATGGTACCGATGCAAACACAGGGATTCAAAACACATTAATTCTCAGACGGACATCAGGTGAATCCGACGACCTTGCTCTCAATGACCAAGGTCTTTATGCGGTCTCTGCCACAGACCAATCTGGACACTGGACAGTAGTATCAAACTCCGTCACTTCTGCTGCAACTTCTTATTCTGGCACATTTAGTGCAGGCGACCGATATGCCATCGTCCATCGTGACTTAGCATACAACTATTCAACGCCAACTTACGTGACCATTACATCCGCTTCTTGCTCCACCCCTGCCGTCCCTACTGCAGTGACTGCAAGCAGCACGACTTCTTCCGGCACAACCCTCACCATCACCGATGCCGCGAACGCGGCAAGTTACGACATTTATTACTCGACTTCATCCACCGCTCCCGTGGCAGGCACCGCCGCCAACACGACTTCAACGAGCAAAACGAAAGCGTTGACAGGTCTCACGGCAAGCACTACTTACTACGTATGGGTACGTTCCGTCTGTGATTCTGACCACAAG
>JAFSQL010000004.1 GCA_017446585.1 Paludibacteraceae bacterium | reverse complement strand
GGCGATGCCCTCAGACATCTCCCGCGTCACATAGATTACCGCGTGAAGGTGATCGGGCATGAGGCAGAAATGCAAGATCTCAACATTTGGATGATACCTTGGAATGCTCAAAAGGCAATCCACCAAGGTGTCTCCTAATTTCGTCCGCTCTATATGCGCTTGCTTAGGGTCATTATTGGGAATGAGGAGGGAGCCTAACAACGGCTCACGTGACGGAACCGTCAGCGTGATATGGTATAGCCCGACACCTTTCCATGCCGTCCCCGGCTCCTGCCAATGCCATGTGTCGTGATTAGCCATGTCTATTCTCCCTTTTGTGTTTCGTTTTGCTTATTCCCTTCTTCTTCCGTTCCAGGGCAATGCCATTGCCCGCTCATTTCTCCCGAATCTATCACCTTAAAAGCAACTTTTTTCATTTTTTTGCGTAAACTCTGCGGACAGGGCATGACCAAAAAGTGTTCTACTATTTTTAGGAGGTAAAAGTCAAAGTGTTGCTACAAGCTCGCCGATAATACGGAAATCTTCTATATCATCCGGCGTGAGAACGATGGGATTATAAGCAGGATTAAGCGGACGGAGTTCGATGGACTCATGCTGCCAATTGCCGTACTCATCAGCCAACTTGGTACTATTATACTCCTTGATGGAGAAGGCACCGGCATTGTCATCGTCGTAGTATCCACGGTGTTGCGCAAGGACAATCTTCCCGTTTCGTGAACCGCCTTTATATCGCTCAAAGACGCAATAGTCGCCATCGTGGATACGCGGTTCCATGGAGTTGCCGGCTGCTTGCACGACGAACATATCTTCGTTAAGCCGTCCTATGCCTTCTGCAGAAATCCATCCTTGCGTTTCCACTTCTTCGCCTTCCCCGAAATAGCCACACGCAGCGCGGATGGAATACAAGGGCAAATAGTTTTTGTATCGTTCAGAGGCAGGTACACTATCCTGTATAAGCGGTTTTATCTCTTGTTGTTGCGATTCGTTCACCTCTTCGGTTGATGCCTTTTTCTGTTTGAAACTCTGATACATGGCTTTTGCCATTTCCTCCATCACTCGCTGATAGAATTCTGTATCCTCAAAGAGTTTGGAGAACGCATCCATCTGCTCGGTGTAACATTTCATCGCCACTTCCTCAAATGCTTTCGGGAAGATGTTTTGCGCAAACATATTTGCGTCTGTATTCTTGGCTTGCCTGCGCAATTGTCCGCCAGCTTTCTGCATCTGGTCGAAGATGGTCTCCACGATTACGCGGTCGGCTTCCGTAAACTGCCCTGCGTACATCAGATTGATTTTCTCGATGATGTTTGTCAGCAAGTCCCGCTTGGTCTCTTGTTTGTTTCCTTGACCGCCTTTTTCCGGATTCAGAGTCTTATCATCTTTCGTAGGAGCAAGGCTTAACGAGCCGGAGAAGGTCTCGGTCAGTTTGTTGTTGATGAGTGCCAGTTTGCCGTTCAAGTCCACTTTCTCATGCGGTGTCTTAGGCAAGAACTTATACAGGAACTCGGAGAAGATATAGGATTTATAGAGGTCTCGGTCAAACGTGCGAACCACTTGCGCCATATATGCGTAGAAACGGTTGAAGTTCTTTACTAAGAAACGCACTTTGAAGCGTTGCTCTTCGTCCAACTGC
>JAFSQL010000003.1 GCA_017446585.1 Paludibacteraceae bacterium | reverse complement strand
TCACACACAGGTTCATCTATTCTTGGCAAATACTCATCGAATATGTTCTGGAAATCATTTGCATCCAGCTCCACTTCATGGTATATCAGTCCCTTCTCCTTTGCGAAACGTTTGGCGACGACTCTTTCATCGCAACCGAACTGCCCTTTATACCCAGCGGAAATCACATGTATCTCCTTTCCTGTTTCCTGTGCCATCGCAGCCACTGCACTCGAGTCTATGCCACCACTTAGCAACACCGCCACTGGCACATCGCTTCTCAAGCACAAGCCGACAGACTCCCTCATTAATCTAACAATCTCTTTCTCAGCCTCATCGCGCGTGCCTTCAAACAATGGATGATTATATCTGTCCCAGTATTTATGAAGTTCAAGGCCATGCTCATCAACAATGGCATACTCGCCAGCCTCAAGACGCTTAATCTGATCTACGTATGTCTGCCTAAGTTCAAAAGGGTAATTGAACCTTATCGACTCCGCCAAAGCGTGGGCGTTTATCTGCGGCTTGTCTATGTAATATTTCAGTATCGCCTTCAGTTCTGTCGAGAACACGACACCTGTCTGTATCTGAGCGAAATACAACGTCTTCTCACCAACTCTGTCACGAGCCGCGAAAAGCCGTTTCCTGCGTTTGTCATAAAGAACAAAAGCGAACATACCGCGGAAATGTTCAAGACACTTCTCGCCATACTCTTCGTAGGCATATATGATAGTCTCACTGTCGCTGTCGGTCTTAAAAACGTAACCCTTATCTTCCAGTTCCTTTCTCAGCTCGATGTAATTGTAGATTTCTCCGTTGCATATCAGTACAATGCTGCCGTCAGCGTTAAACAATGGCTGGCTGCCATTGTCCAGACCTATTATCGAAAGCCTCGTGTGAGCCATACCACACGTTTCGTCGCACCACACTCCGCTGCCGTCCGGACCTCGATACGCCATCTCTTCATTCATCTTATGAAGAGCATCCTTGTCATGGTCTGTCACCTTCGTGAATCTATATATCGCCGATATACCGCACATAAACTTTTACTTTCTTTTCTTTTACGACGCTCTTTCCCCACAACCAATACAAAGGCTTTTATAAAAGCGGCTTTCGTAGTTCACCCGCGTCACTACTGTGGGGACCTCTCTTTCTTTATTCATCATCTCATAATCAGGCAATACCTTACACAAAAAGGGATGAGACGGCATCTTTATTTTGAAATCAATGTTTGACATTTCCGTTTTATACCTCTTTTTAGAATCACATACAAAGATTGCAATGCTACCTGAGGCGCGTCATGCAAAAAGGATAACCAAATTCTCAAAAATTCACCCTTCCTGCCCGCTTCCCTATATGTGTCATAATTCCACACAAGAACCTCCTTCAAGTATTCGCGCAGTTGAACATCATCCAAATGACGAACATATAAATCCCTGATAATCTCTCGAGCCTCCTTGCACGCTGACAACTCGTTTCTTGACGAAACCACACCCCCGTCATGCCTGACATGAGTTCCTCCTATGAAGTTCATAAAATATCCCTTCCCTTCGCGAAGCAACAAATATATTTCATGCGTATCCCTATATCCCTTATATGAATCCAACCAATCGAGATTATACATTGACATTCGAAAAACCATTGAAAGAGGGAACATATCAAACGCCTCACGCAGCGTCTTATCCCTTGTCACCTCAAAACCCTCATTCCCCGCCAGGGTAAACCTCTCTTTCCAATCCTCCTCACCTTTTACATACGCCTTCTTTCGAAAATCATAACTCAGACAAGCGTGAAAACATAGACTATAATCGGGATGTGATTCCATAAAATCTACTTGCTTCCGAAGTTTCTGTGCGTCAGTCCAATAATCGTCACCTTCACAATACGCAATGTACTTGCCTCTTGCCCTTTTATAATTAAAGCCATCAACAATAACTCCCTTTGAATACTGATTTTCTTGTTCGTAGAGTGGGTAAATCTTTGTTGGATATTTTGAAGCGTATTCTCTTATTATAGCATCCGTTCCATCCGTCGAGGCGTCATCATGAACAAGAATTTCCAACCATTCCTCATCACGTTCTACGCCTGTCGGAGCTTCTTGCATAAGAAATCCGTCCAACGCCTGACGTATGAATGGCGCATGATTATAAGTAATGCAGCATATTGATACCAAAGGATTCTTCATACCAATGTATATTCTTTCAATAATTTTTGAGTTCCTTCTTTCCCATTATGCATCAATACGTCAATAATCGATAAATCCTTGACAAACAATTCGCTACCTTGGTCGTAACAATAATCATTTGTCTGCAAGAAATTCAAAATAATTCCCTCTCGCTGAAAGTCAGATTTATCATAAAGACCTTGCCCGCCTATTGCGTTAAGATAAATATCCGCCGCCAATTCTCTACATATATCTTTGACCTTTTCTCCTCCCTTCAACGAAGAGTTCTTCTTCAACTCAGACGACAACAATAACTTTGTCTTTACACCCAAATAGTCCAAAATCACTTGAAAACTATGACGCATAAAAACTCCTAACGAGCGTTCTTGATACGAGCAAATATCTTCAAGGAGAGCCATTGTTTCTTTATAATAAGGCGCGTGAGCGTAGCAACAATTCAACGTTCGCATAAATTTTTTGAAATCATCTCGAATCGTTATCTCTTTAAACAGTTTATATGGACTCGCGCCATTAAGCGTAATTGTAAATGTATAAGGCTTTCCTCCCATCAAAATTCTATTTCGAGCCACCCATCCTCCCTTTATGTAATTTACGTCGTCATAGACGACATATACGTCCGCGGCAGCCATCAGTTGCCAATATCCTATATACGGCATAAAGTATGGTTGCATGATTCCTATTGTCATTCTCACTTATCAATTATACAATTAATGACTCGATCAACATCTTCATCACTTAGCGCATGATGCATTGGAAGACAAATGACCTGACTTGCCATCTTCTTGGCATTCGACAACCGATCTTCATTCGCGCTTGAAAATTCCCTGTATGGGGAAAATTCCGTAATCAGCGGATAAAAATAGCGGCGACCATACACATTCTCTGTCTTCATCTTTTCATACAGTTCATCACGCGTCATGCCGTATTGATCTGCATCTACAAATATAGGAAAATAACTATAGTTATGTTTCACGTTTGGCATATCTTGCAAGCAAGAGATACCCTTCACACCTCGCAACGCTTGACGATAACGGAGTGCGACGGATTTCCTGACGGAAATAGCGGCATCTACCTGACGCAAATTGAGCAACCCGTATGCCGAGCGCACCTCGTCCATTTTACTGTTTATGCCAGGTGCCACCACCGTCACTTCGTCCTCAAACCCAAAATTCTTCAGATAGTCCACCTGTTGTTTCATCTCTTGATTGTGACAAACAAGCGCGCCTCCCTCAACCGTGTTAAAAACCTTCGTCGCGTGAAAACTCAATGTGCTCATGTCACCCCACTTCAGGACCGACTCGCCCTTATACTTCACCCCGAATGCATGTGCCGCGTCATATATAACTTTCAGATTATGCTTCTTCGCTATCGAATCTATGCCCTCCACATCACATGGTTGCCCATACACATGCACTGGCATAATCGCCACGGTCTCCTCCGTGATCGCGGACTCTATTTGACTTACGTCTATATTCCCCGTCGTCTCCTCCACATCAACAAACACGGGCTTCAACCCATTCCACCATATCGAATGTGTCGTTGCTACAAAAGAATATGGGGTCGTTATCACCTCCCCTCGCCTCAACCCCAACGCTTGCAATGCCGTAATCAGCGGCAACGTCCCGTTCGTGAACACCGAAATATATTCCACACCGAGATATTCTGCAAGGGCTTGTTCAAACCGTTGGTGATACTCTCCCATGTTTGTAATCCACCGTCTCTCCCAAATGTCTTGCATCATCCCCTTCAACTCCTCCAAATCAGGAAGAAGCGGAGACGTGACCGTAATTATTCCCTTACCCATTTCTTTCCTCTTTATTTTTTATTTTTCCCCAAAGTAGTTGCAACCACGATGGCAAATAATGTACCCAATTGCGACAAACGTCTCGCCAACATTTTTTTTTGAATTGTCGCCAATCATCATGGTATTTACCTTGCTGAAAAGCATCATATTTATCCGCGTATTCGAGCATTATTTTATGTTGCTTCCATTTACTGCGTCCCGCCCATACACCGCTATCCTTTACCCGATAGACTGATGATGATGACTTGAGCAATGCGAATGGCGCATGTTCCGCCATCATGACACCTATCATCCAATCCGCAATGGGCAAATCAAACAACGCGGAAGGGAGATTCCTTAAATAATCACCCCTAAACGAACAAGCGGAGAGGTTCCCCAATTGATTACCTTCCCCAATTTGCTTCCTTACACTGACCCAATACGGATCTGAAGCATAACTCCATTCGCCGTTTGGCAAAATATTTTCACCGCCGTTCGCTCTGACATGCATACAAGTGATTCGGCTCATTACCATCGGGCAATCGGGATGCCGCGTCCAGAACTCAATATGCTGCGACAAATGGTTTGGTAGCCAATAATCATCTCCTTCTAATATCGCCACATAGTCTGCCTCCGTGGTGGCAAAACTGCGTTTATAGTTCTTGCTGATACCCATATTCGGTTCTTCTGCCAGATACACAATCGGAAATGGAGACTCCGAAGCAAGGCGTTTGATAACTTCAAGCGTATTATCCGGCGATGCGTCGTCCGCTACAATGACACGCACTGACACATCTTCAGGCAACTCCTGCGCATAAATGCTACGCAGTGCTTGCTCTATATACCGCTCCTGCTTATAGCAAAATAATATGATGTCAATTGAAATCATTTCCTTACACTATACACCTTACACCGCTTAAGCCAAATAAACGGCTTCAATAAAAATTTTCCTATCCGATAGGCTTTGGAACGAAGCATATTATTACATCTATCTTGAGTCGCATTATACATTACAAGATAGCTCCGCATTTGTGTCACCATTCGGGTACGTTCTTCTATCTCTTGCTCCGACATTTCTCTGCCACGCACCAGCGGCAATTCATCCTTCCATTTATCAAACAACTTCTGACTTTGCTTACAATAATTCGTATCCGTATTGCCATACGACTGATGCTCAATCACAACTCCACCTACAACCGCCACGCGATATCCGGCTTGAATCGTCTGTATGCATATATCCATGTCGTAGCAATGGAAATTGTCAAAAGTATCACAATCCCACCGAATGATACCTTCTTCAAACAGCCACCTCGGCGCACACATCCATAGTCCATCCACTGCCACAACATCTACGAGCGCATACGTGGCATCCAGGGTTTCAATCTTTCTCCCATTCAGGAACGTTCTGTACTGTCCTTGCTTTGTTATTCCTTGTATAATCTGCCCTAAGCCACATCCGCCTTCCCAATACGATGTGGGAGTCTTCGGCAAGAACTGTCCTCCGATAACGCCAATTACACCTAACTTCTTCTCTCGCTTATATATCTCACTTACAACACTCCCCCACTCTGACGAATGGAATACTATATCCTCATGCATAAAGCATAATACATCCCCCTTTGCACGAAGGACTCCCTCATTATAGGCAGTAAAGATATTATACTCATTGCTTGAGTTGTCTATTACGCACAACTCATACTCGCAACCAATCGTTGTCGCGATATTCGTCTTCAGTTCGTCCGATATGTCCGCCTTTCGGCTACAGATGATGATGGATATCATAAGTGCTTCTTTATAAAACTGAATGGCTTAAGCAAAAACTTGCCCAAACGATAGGCCTTAGAAGAACGAACTTCTTTTTCTTTTAGAGCGATTCTTTTTTGACACTCCCACTCATGCGCCTTTATCATTTGGTTATACCAAATAATATCTTGCAAATACGACACATATATATCCTCATGATTATGATATAACCTTTGCAGAAGCTCCCTTTCTGTATTTAAAGCCTGAACGTTCCTTGAACCGCCCTTTATCCTATAAAAAAATAAAACCTCATTTATTCGAAACACCTTATCCTCCGGAGCGAGAAAAGAAAGCCAAAAATCCCAATCCTCTAATCCTGCCTTCATATTAGGGTTATATCCGCCAGCCTTATCAAAATCATGTCTGGAAAACATCGCCGTGCAGAAAATCATATTTCCCCATATCATTTCCTCATATTCATACTCTGGCAAATTCCAAAACTCATCGCATTCGCCAAACATCTTGGCTTGACAATACACCAATTTCACATCCGGCATACGCTCAAACACGCCCAAAGCCTTCTCTACGTAAGTATCCGCAATTAAATCATCCGCGTCCAAAGGCAGTATGTAATCACCGTCTGAATGTCGAACGCCATTATTGCGAGCGACCGAAGGCCCCTCGTTTTCTTGATAAACATACTTAAAACGACAATCCTTATTGACATATTCTTGAGCCACCTCACAAGAATTGTCCTTTGAGCCATCATCCACAATGACACACTCCCAATTGGAATATGTTTGGGCAAGAACACTATCCAATGTCTCCGCCAGATATTCAGCCTGATTATAGCATGGAACGATTATGGACACCTTATTCATTGTAAGTCATATCTTTTAATCTGAACGGACAAGATTCAATCAACGGCTTCAAGTCCAAACCGGGAGCCTTCGCGTACCAATCCTTCTGCCTTAACAAATCCTCAACGCCCGTTTTTTCAGTTATTACATATGGAGTTGGTCTGTCAAGCCCTATGGACATAAAAAAATCATGGAACTTAAAGCGACGGGAAATATCCCCGATAATTGGCTCTCGTATTTCCGCCCACAAATTCGGCACGCCATAAGCCTCCGATATAATAATCCCATGCAGTGATGATGACACCACAAATTCACATGAAAGCACTTGTCTTACAACATCCTCCCATTTATCATATCCAGTCATGTGGATTATTAATACCGAATCATCAGACTTGAATTTGTCTAACTCCTTTTTATCCTCATCAACATAATGAGGCACAATGCCTATCTTATATCTCTTTTTGACCGCTGGCCTGTAATAAAGAGGCAACAATAAAGCCGGATCCCCATATACCGCAGGACAGTCATATCCATTTGTCAAAAGTGCCCTCCTTGTCAAAGGACCCCTTACAGCCTTAATATTAAGTGACCTTACTGATGGCAACATGTCCTCCTTTAATAAACCCGCCCCCCATATTATCGAACCCTCCCTGTCTATCAAGTGTAAGACTGACCCTATCGCGTATACGACAGGAACTGTAGACACTCCCTTAAAAAAAACCATCTTTGGACAAGCGTACACATATCGAGGCAGGAGAAAATCCCTTGACTCCTTTCTCAAAAAGAACATATTCAAGTCATCTCCTAAATTATTATGCTCCACTCGTCCCCATGACATGCTAACCCAAGCCCCGATACAACAAATACGCTTTTTAAGAACATACTTGTTCCATAAAAACATCAATCGCCAAAAGTACCTCGTGAAGACACGATCGTACCTTGAATGTTCGCGTCGTTCATGTGGATCAAAATAACTCATTTAACCAATGATTTTATCTTATTCTTCACAATAAATAATTCAGGACACACACCCTTAAGCCATCCCCTCGACTTATGGCGACCCGACACCAACGGATTCATCAAAAACAGCAAACCATAAACAAACCTTCCCATACGACCCCTTGTCCCATACAAATCACGCCTAAAAACCTCAACCGACCTGTAATCCAGAATCATTCGCCATATCCTCACATACTGCCCCGTGCTTATCAAACCCTTCCCATACGCCGTCTTCAAATCCCTTCTATACTGCTTATATATCAACCTCGGATCAATCCTCGTCATCAGAGACTCGTATGACGAGATATTATTCCCATGCCATCTGTACAAAACACCCACCTCAGCCACCATCGCCACCCCGCCAAGAAGAATCGAACGAAACGTCAACGTTGTGTCCTCCGTTTGACAATCGTCATCCAACATGCCAAACACATCAAATACCCTCTTGCTAAAAATTCTTGAAGGACCCATTGGAAACCTCGGCTTATTTTCAATATAGTCATTCAACACATAAATCAACTCTTTATCATTTCCACTATATCCTTTTTGTTCTAATTCATTTCCATCTGAATTCACATACTGAAAATTCATAGCAAGACTATCAACACCTAAATTTTGTATCTTTTCCAAAGATATCGCTACTCTGTCTTTCAAAGACACATCATCCCCAGCTGCCAAAACAAAATAATCCCCATGAGCACACGCCACAGCCTTATTAAAGTTTTTAACTAAGCCAAGGTTCTCTTCATTATGATTATAGAGCACATTTCCTTTCTCCGAATTTTCTCTTAAGAAACGCTCTATTATCAAAGGGGTTTTATCTATGGAATGGTCATCAGAAATAATAATCTCCGTATTTGCATAACTTTGATTGAAAACGCCACGTAAAGCCTCCTCAATGTATTTTTCCTGATTATAAGTCAGCAATATTATGGAAACTAAGGGCTGTTGCATTATTCAAACACATTTATCAGTTTCACTACAAATTCCATCTGTTCCTGTGTCAGACACGGGCTCATTGGCAAACTCAATTCCTCATCTGCCAGGCTTTCCGTTATAGGCAGATTCTGCTGTGGCGTATTCCATGATTCATTCGCATAACATTCCTGTTTATGCGGAGCAATTGGATAATGAATCACAGTTCCGACACCGTTTTCTGCCAGATAATCATGCAGTGCATCACGCTTCCCGTTTTTAACCAGAATCGGAAACAAATGATACACATTTTCATCATGAGGCAAACGCTTTGGCAAAGTCACCATCGGATTTGAGATATGCTCATAATAAAAATCCGCCACTTGCTGACGCAGACGAATATCTTCGTCCAAATGCTTCAATTTCACGTCAAGTATCGCAGCTTGAATCTCATCCAATCGACTATTTCTGCCAGAATATTTAAATACATATTTCTTTTGTGAACCATAATTCGCCAACGCGCGAATGGCTTTCGCTAAATTTTCATCATTTGTGGTGACAGCCCCACCGTCGCCTAATGCTCCGAGATTCTTTCCCGGATAGAAACTATGCCCTGCCGCATCGCCAATCGAGCCTGTCCTCTTGCCGTTATACTTGCATCCATGAGCTTGTGCATTGTCCTCAACCAACTTCAAATCATACTTCTTGCACAAATCGGCTATTTTCTCAGTCATAGCCAATCGACCATACAAATGAACTAACAGTATAGACTTAGTTCTGCTTGTAATGGCAGCCTCTATCTTGCTATCATCTATTTCAAGCGTGTCTGGATTCGGTTCTATCAGCACCGGTGTCAACCCATTCTCCGTAATCGCCAGAATAGATGCAATATATGTATTAGCCGGCACAATCACCTCGTCACCTGGCTGCATAACGCCCAGTTCAATGTAAGCGCGGTAAATCCAAATCAACGCATCAAGACCATTAGCGCACCCTATGCAATATTTTGTCCCTATGTAATCGGCATAATTACGCTCAAACGCCTCGTTCTCCTTGCCTTGCAAGTACCATCCGCTGTCAATCACACGAAGAGCCGCATCGTGTATTTCATCCTTGTATTTTGCTGTCACATCGTGAAGCGATAAAAAAGGTACTTTCATTGCTTTATTCAACATACTGACCTATTTTGAATGTATCAAAAGACACTGATTTTCCATCTTTATTTCTAATTTTTTGAACGACCAAATACCCATCAGCACACTTCACCCATATTCCTTCATTATCTATATTGAGAATCCGACCTATATGTGTTATAACAGAAGACGGATGATAATCAACTTTTGTTACTTCATATCTCTCCCTTTTATGAGTAAAATAAGGCAAAGGATATGGTTCTACCAAAGCTCTGAAAAAATGCTTTTTGATACGCTAGCGGCTTAGAAAAATCAATCTTACAGTCTTTCTCATTTCGCCTTCCTACCCATGACGCATTACTTTTGTCTTGTTTCTGCGGTATTATCTTACCATCCAAGAAATCTGTCAACACATATCCAATAACATCTTTAATATGAGAGTTGAACATCTCCATATATTGACGTGAATTTGACACTCTATCATTCTTCACTTTGTATTGATATAGTATTGGACCATTATCTATAAATTCATCCATCAGATGAATTGTCGCACCTAAATATTCTTCATCATTCAAAATAGCCCATACTGTTGAATGCAAACCTCTATACTGAGGAAGTAATGAATAATGAACATTTATACAAACATTTGACTCCAGAACTTTCTTAGGTACAATCGGTTTATAACCAGCGAAAAGGAGCAACTCGTTTTCGTATATATCCAAATCTGGAGTTGTTTCATTTTCTGCGAGATTCAAAATTTCTTCATCACTAGAAACGATAAATACAGGCAAACGGAAATTCCGCAAACCTTCCAATACTGCTTTTGCACCCCAACCATCTCCTATCAGTATTATTCTCTCATATTGCTTCATCTTTAAATTTCTATTTTATAAAAATCATAAACAACCGCACGACCGCCAAATTCTTGTTTCTGTGTAATCAACCCCTCATTTAAATAACGCCCTTCCTTTTCTGTTGAGATTCCAAAGTCAAAATACTCTTTTTCGGAATAACATTGATTAATTAAAAAGTCCATCACAGCATCCAGCGCACCGCATAAACGTCCCTCGTCTGAATTTGCAATATACTGTGTATGGGCAACTTTGTTTGTCTCGTATATCACTACACCAGCTAACATTATGTCTTCCTTAAAAGCTGCATATAATTTAATATTCTCAGGGAAACGACCTGCTAACAATTCTAATTCTGCTGCAGTATGCACTGGTGTTGCATTGTGGTATTTTGATAATATTTGAGTTAATAAAGCTATATATTGTTTATAATCATGTGACTCTCTGATTTCAAGTCCTTCCTTTTGGGCTTTCTTAACTCCACGTCTTCTTCTTTCCGTAAAATGCACTTTATCTGCCATATAGATTGAAGACGATATATCTCTGCGAACCAATCTTGCATCATTGCAAAATAACGCATACAAATCTTCATCCGAAGGATATGAATAATAAATAGCAGGAACACGCTTATACAAAAGACTCTTTATTTTGTTTTGAGACATATACTCTTTTAGAGTTTCAAAAACCTGCAACATGATTTGAACCGTCACATGCAAATTCGTCACAAAACCGCCATAAGTCAATCCACCATGAGAACGTAACTCTGAACCATGAATAGAAGCTGGCAATAAAGCTACCAACTTTTCATCATTATAAAACATCAGTGAATAATCCTCAAAACGATCTGCATGATAATCCATATATCCACGCTTGAGCATGAATGTGCCATTCTTTGAGGTATCAACGAACGTATCCCATTCGTATGCTTTTGCAGATTCATATTTCTGAATTAATATCATTTCTTATACTTCAAAAACTCCTCATAATCACGAATATAATCTTCTGCCTCATAATGTTCACTTGCCAAGCACAACAACACTGCTCCACTTGAAAAATCATCCAAATCACGCCAAATGCCTGGCACAACCAACAATCCATAATACGAACGATTGAGTGTAAAAGCCTTTTTATTAGTACCGTCATCCAACGTTACAGTAAAAGAACCGCTAGCAGCAATAATCAGCTGATACAATATCCTATGAGCATGCGCCCCTCGGCTCTCACCTCCTGGCACATCATAAAGATAGTACACTCGTTTGATGTCAAATGGAACATCCTTACCGCCTTCAATAGGAGTAAGATTTCCACGTGGGTCGCTTATCTTCCGCAAGTCAATAATACGACAATCTGATATTGTGCTCTTTTTTGCATCCATAGCTTTAGCCTTCATATTGAATTACAACATCATTGTTATTAAAACGCAACATACCTGGCACAACACCTTGATTGAACCCCATATCTGTCTGAGTATTTTCTACTTCAAAATACTGTTCAAAACCAGAATAAACCACATAACGTTGATTCTCACCAAACACAAATTCAGCTTTATATTTTCCTGCGTTGATAGTATATGGTTTGAGTTCAAAATCCATTGTGTATAAACCTACTTTTGAATCCTTTTTACCAACTTCACCGAACATACGACTCATCTTGAATACAGAAATATCATCAACAGTCTTAACATGCATGTTCACATCCAGCATAGCATCCGCTTTATAGCACATGAATTTAAGACGAAACTTGATACCAGACTCAATGTCAATATTCGCTTGCGATTTGCCTGGAAGGATTTCAAAACTCTTAATACGGATGACATCATTACCGGGCGCCTTTGACAAGTCCTCGAAATACTGATTCTCGCTGCTGCCTCCCTCGCCAATATAGTAATCCACAGTTTCTTTGATGCCACCCATATATTTCACGCTACCGTTCTCCAAAAGAACGCCGCGTGAACACAACGCCTTCACGCTTGCCATGTTATGACTCACAAACAAAACTGTTCTGCCTTCGCCCTTGGACACGTCCTGCATCTTGCCGATGGCCTTCTTTTGGAACTCCGCGTCTCCCACGGCAAGGACCTCGTCCACGACCAGGATTTCAGGGTCGAGATGTGCCGCCACAGCAAAACCTAACCGCACCATCATTCCCGAACTATACCTCTTTACCGGCGTGTCTATATACCGTTCACAACCCGAGAAATCTACTATCTCATCCAACTTGCGATTGATTTCCTGTTTGCTCATACCAAGGATTGCGCCATTCATATAGATATTCTCCCGTCCGGTCAACTCCGAATGAAATCCTGTTCCCACCTCAAGCAGAGATGCTATTCTACCCTTTGCCCTTATCGTTCCCGTCGTCGGTGTCGTTACCCTTGACAGCAACTTCAACAACGTGCTCTTTCCTGCGCCGTTCTTACCGATAATACCGACCACGTCACCCTGCTCCACCTTGAAGTCAACGTCTCGCAACGCCCACACAAAGTCCGAAAGCGCCTTCTTCGTCCTGTCATTCGTCTCACCAACTTTCAAGTACGGATCTTCCTTCCGCAAGACGTTCATTTGCCACCAACGATTCAGGTCGCTACTCAACGTTTTCGCGCTCACAAACCCCAATCGGTACTGTTTTGATATGTGATTGAATTCTATCGCTGTACTCATACTTTTCGCCTTAAGAATTACACCGTATCCATAAAACTACGCTGCACACGGTTGAATACCATGATGCCAACTATCAACAAAACCGTCATGAACACGAAACTATAACCTAACCCCATCCAACTGAACGAACCGGTCCCGAGCATCCCATACTTGAACGCTTCCATGATCGAAGTCAACGGATTCAATGACATCACAAACCTCAACTTCTCGTTCGTTATCACGCTCAACGGATAAATCACAGGAGTGGCATACATCCATAGATGGACAAAAAAACCTAACAGCAATGTCAAGTCCCTATACTTCGTTGTCATGGACGAAAACAAAATACCGAACCCTAATCCTAACCCAGCCAGCATGACAACAAGCAGCGGAAGCAACAGCGCATAGATATTAGGCATAACAGATGCGTCCGTAAAAATTATATAGTACAGATACACAATGACAAACAACACAAACTGAATACCGAACCTGACCAAATTTGATGTCACCGTTGACAACGGCACCACCAATCTTGGAAAATAAACCTTTCCAAAAACTCCTGCGTTGCTAACGAACGTGCTGGATGTCTTGTTCAGGCACTCCGAGAAATATTGCCACATGCAGATACCAGACAAGTAGAACAACGCCTGTGGCAAACCGTCCGTACTGATACCTGCAATGCCACCAAACACAACCATATACATAATCGTCGTCATGATGGGCTGCACGAGATACCATAACGGACCCAATATTGTCTGCTTGTATTGCGTTATCAAGTCACGCTTCACAAACAAACTCCAAAGGTCACGATACCGCCATATCTCTTTCAGGTCAACATCTAAAAGCGACTTCTGCGGCTTAATCACCATTGACCATCCTTCCTCGTCTCCCTTTTGTTTCGTAACTCCTTCCATATTTTGTTGAAAACAATATGCCTAATAAACACAAATATACGGATTCTTTCGTTTTAATATTTTTCATCCCATCCAAACGGATGTTTACTGAGCGGCAACTTCGCTAATGGATGATAATCACCTACCAAACCTATTGGTTTCGAATGACGAATCTCGGAAACAATTTCTATGCAAGGGCGGGATTCGGAAATCCGGAAACCGTTTCCGGAAAGAATCTGACGATATGACTCAGTATGGAGTTCAGTGAACCCCTGAGAAAATTCAAATTCGGAACCGTCAATGGAGAGAGTGCGATAGGTGCGTTTTTCACCCTGAACAGCGTTCGGTGGCAGACAATCAGCATTGATACTCAAAAAGTAACGCACGCGCGCTTGACGCAGTTCAAGATAGCCCGCCACGCGATCGAACGACATGACATGTACCACATTCTTACGCACAGGACCGAACACCCACTGCAACATATCATAGAAATGCACGCCGATGTTGGTCGCCACACCTCCACTTTTGTGCACGTCACCTTTCCATGACGTATAGTACCACTTACCACGCGACGTGATATAAGTCAAGTCAACATCATAAACCTTATCTTTATCCCCCTCCTCTACTTTACGTTTCAAAGCGCGAATCTTGTCGTGAAGCCGAAGTTGCAAAATCGTATAAGCCTCACGCCCCGTCTCGCGCTCCAACTCCACAAGGTTATCAATATTATAGGGATTCAAAACCAATGGTTTCTCACATATCACATTACATCCCAAACGCAATCCATAACGGATAAATGCATCATGCGTGTAATTGGGCGTACATATCGACAACCAGTGCAATGGATTGTCCGATTTCATCTGTTTCGAACAGAAACGATCAAACTGCTCGTTCTCCACAAAAAATGAGCATTCTGGGAAAGATGAATCCAGCCTTCCCACACTGTCAAACTTATCGTATGCGACCAACAAATTATTTCCCGTATCAGAAATCGCCTTAATGTGTCTCGGAGCAATATACCCTGCGGCTCCAATCAATCCAAAATTTAATTTACTCATATTTTTATCGGATTATTAGTTTATACAATATTGATGTGCTTAACTTGCTTGTCCATTCATATCTCTTCATACGTGCGATATAATCTCCAAATCATTTGTTTTCTGCTTAACATGAACTGTTGAAAACATATCTTGATTATACACCAGCACTACCATAACAAACAACATACCTACTAAACACAAATATACGGATTATTTCGTTCTATTATGCGCCACACCCCGTCATGCGAATCTTTTAACACATTCGCCCACCATCTTCACCTTCCCACACCGTTTTCTTCTCTATATCAACAACATATCTTCTGCCATTAACAAAATATAGTTTTACAACATAATTTTCTCGCCGTTTCTCGTCTTTTTTATGTTATAAATACATATTTTTGCGGAAAAATAAAGAAATATTTCCGCAATCATGATACGGCACATTGTTTTGTTCAAGATGAAACCGTTGGAATCAACGGAAGCGCGCGCCGCCAAGCTCACCGAAATCAAAAACGGACTTGACGCTTTGAAAAACAAGGTTGACTACATTCGCAACGAACAAGTTGGCATCAACTGGAATCCTGATGAAAAGTGGGACCTGAGTCTTGTTGCCGACTTTGACAACAAGGAAGACTTGGATGCATACGCCATACAACCCGACCACATGGCGGTCAAGAAAGTCATTGGCGAGGTCGTCGAAAGCCGTGCCTGCGTTGACTCCGAAATCTAACGATTCTGTCATTTATATCTTTTGAAACAAAAATGCCGTTTAAGTTAACACTTAAACGGCATTTTCTTGTTTCCTTCCATTCCTACATGATTTTGTCCAAATCGTATGGGGTTTCCTGATAAACGAAATAGTTCAACCAGTTCAAGTATAGCAAATTAGCGTGTCCGCGCCAACGAACGATAGGGTTCTTCGTCGCGTCATCGTTCGGATAATAGTTATAAGGCACGTGAATCGGTTTCCCTTTCTCCAAGTCTCGCTTATATTCATTACCGAGCGTGTCCGCCGTGTACTCCGCATGACCGAACACATAGACCTCACGTCCGCCCCGTGCCATCATGATGGCCACACCGGCATCTTCGCTCTCCGACATCAATTTCAGTTCCGGACAACTCAATATGTCCTCCCTCTTCACTTCCGTATGTCGGCTGTGCGGCATGTAGAACACGTCATCAAAACCACGGAAAAGAGGATTCCTCGGTTCCAAAACGTGATGTTCAAACACGCCGAACATCTTTTCCGACAATGGATATTTCGGTATGCCGTAATAGTAGTATGCCGCCGCTTGTGCTGCCCAGCAAATGAACATGCACGATGTCACGTTCGTCTTTGCCCAGTCCAGCACGCCTTTCAACTCCTCCCAGTAATTCACATCCTCAAACGGCATATGCTCCAACGGCGCGCCCGTCACTATCAAGCCGTCATACTTCCTGCGCTTTATCTCGTCAAAGTCAATGTAGAACTCCAACAAATGCTCTATCGGAGTGTTCTTTGGCGTGTGACTGCGCAAGCGGATGAAGTCAAGTTCTATCTGTAATGGCGTGTTGCTCAACAACCTGATGATATCGGTCTCCGTCGTTATCTTCAGAGGCATCAAGTTCAGACACACGATGCGCAAAGGTCTTATCTCCTGCGCAAGCGAGCGTGACGCGCTTTGCACAAAGATGTTCTCCTTGCGAAGCAAGTCTATGGCGGGCAATGTGTCTGGAAGGGTTATTGGCATTCGCTACTTTTGTTTTTTATTGTTTATAACGACTTGAATCCTGTTTCCAAATCCTCAATCACATCCTCAACGTCTTCTATTCCTACCGAATAGCGAATCAAGTCCGGACGTACTCCCGCCGCTATCAACTCTTCGTCCGACAACTGTCTGTGCGTATGCGAGGCAGGGTGCAAAACGCATGTGCGAGCGTCTGCCACGTGGGTCACGATGGCGGTCAACTTCAGCGAATCCATAAACTTGATGCTGCGTTCGCGACCTCCCTTGATACCGAACGTCACCACTCCGCACGACTGTCCGCCGTCAAACTGCTTTTGCGCCAACTCATAGTACTTGTCACTCTTCAGCCCGGGAAAATTCACCCATGCCACCTCCGGATTCTCCGACAGATATTGTGCCACGGCCAGGGCGTTCGAACAGTGGCGAGGCATGCGCACGTGCAACGTCTCAAGACCGAGGTTAAGAAGGAAAGCGTTGTGTGGTGACGGGATGCTACCGAAGTCGCGCATCAATTGTGCCGTTGCCTTCGTTATGTACGCTCCCTTGCCGAACGCCTTGCTATACGCCAATCCGTGATACGATGGATCCGGTTCTGTCAATCCCGGGAACTTGTCTGCGTGAGCGTCCCAGTCAAAGTTTCCACTGTCCACGATGGCACCGCCCACTTGCGTCGCGTGTCCGTCCATATACTTTGTGGTCGAATGCGTCACAATGTCACACCCCCACTCAAACGGACGACAATTGATTGGCGTCGGAAAGGTGTTGTCCACAATCAACGGAACACCATGACGATGAGCCAAACGAGCGAACTTCTCTATGTCAAGCACCGACAGTACCGGATTCGCTATCGTTTCGCCAAACACGCACTTGGTGTTCGGCTTGAACGCTTTCTCTATCTCTTCTTCTGGTGCGTCTGGATCCACGAATGTAACGTCTATTCCCAACTTCTTCATCGACACGCCAAACAAGTTGAACGTGCCGCCATATATGGTCGATGCCGAAATGAAGTGGTCTCCCGCCTCACATATATTAAAAACGGCATAGAAATTCGCCGCTTGACCCGACGATGTCAACATGCCGGCAGCACCGCCTTCCAACGCCGTTATCTTTGCGGCTACAGCGTCATTGGTGGGATTTTGCAAGCGGGTATAGAAATAACCCGATGCTTTCAAGTCAAACAAGTCTGCCATTTGCTGCGTATTGTCATACTTGAACGTCGTGCTTTGAAATATTGGCAACACGCGGCTCTCGCCCTTCTTGGGTTTCCATCCCTCTTGCACGCAAATGGTACCGAGGTGTTTGTTGTTCTTCTGCATTCTTTCTGTCTGTTTTTTTAACGGACGGCAAAGATACGCATTTTAGGGGAAGCGATAAAATCATTTTACGTTTACCCTATATTTCAGAAAAAATCACTAAAATTGCAAAAAAATTAGAATGAAATATGGAAAAGTCTTTGGACGAAATTGACAAAAAATTACTTCGCATTTTGCAGGACGACTCCTCCCTCTCCACCAAGGAACTTGCCGCGCGCGTTCACCTCTCTCCCACCCCCATCTACGAACGCGTCAAGCACTTGCATAAGAACGGATTCATCAAGAAGTACGTCGCCATCCTCAACAAGGACACGCTCAACTACATCTCCGTCTTCTGCAACATCCGGCTCAAGAAGCACTCCAAGGATTGCATGCTCGACTTTGTCGAATCCATTCGGAATATCGAGGAGGTAACCGAATGCTACAACATATCGGGCGATTTCGACTATATGCTCAAAATCGTGGCTCGAGACATGGACCACTATCAGGAATTCGTGCGCGAACGACTCGGGGTCATTGACTCCATCGGTTCGCTCCACTCCCTTTTTGTCCTCAAGGAGGAAAAAAATTCCTATGCTATCCCACTTTAGTATCTTCTCCTCTATCGGAACATCGACTTCACTCGCTCGAAAAACGATGACACAGCACCCTGCGACGGACGCATGTTGCTACTGCCCTTCAGCTTTTCGATTATTTTCTTCTCGTCCGACGACAATTTCTCTGGCACGTAAACGCCTATGTTGACGAGCAAGTCACCCGTTCCGTAACCGTTCACCGATGGCAGTCCCTTGCCGCGCACCCTCAACACCTTGTTCGGTTGTGTGCCCGGGGCTATCTTCACTCTCACCTTTCCATCTACGGTTGGCACCTCTATGCTGTCGCCGAGTATCGCCGTCGGCAAGTCCAAAAGCAAGTTATATACAAGGTCATTGTCATCGCGTATCAAGTCCGGATGCTCTTCCTCTTCAATCAGCACATAGAGGTCTCCGTTCACGCCTCCATGACGTGCCGCGTTTCCTTTCCCTGACACGGTCAGTTGCATGCCTCCGGCGACACCGGCAGGAATGTGGAACGACACCTCCTCCTCGCCTCTTACTATTCCGTCACCATTGCAGTGCGGACAACGATTCTTCACCACGTGTCCCTCTCCGCCGCACGTCGGACACACGGTTTGCGTCTGCATCGTTCCCAATATCGTTTGACGCGTCGTCACCACCGTTCCCGAACCGTGACACGTCGAGCACGTCTCCGTCTTTCCGTCTGCCGAACCCGTTCCGTGACAATGCGTGCATGGCACCAACTTATGAATCTTTATCTTCTTATCTACTCCCGTCGAAATGTCCTTCAGCGTCATCTTCACCTTCACGCGCAAGTCACTTCCCTTGTTCACCCGACGACCTCTTGAACCGCCGCCGCCGAAACCGCCAAATCCAGCCCCGAAGTGACCGCCAAACACGTCACCGAACATCGAGAATATGTCGTCCATGTTCATCGAGAACCCGCCGCCACCTCCGGCGCCGCCGTTCATGCCCGCCATGCCAAACTGGTCATATCGAGCCCTTTTGTCTGGATTCGACAGCACTTCATACGCCTCCGCGGCCTCCTTGAACATCTCCTCCGCATGCTTGTCGCCAGGATTCTTGTCCGGGTGATACTGTATCGCCTTCTTCCTGTACGCCTTCTTTATCTCCTCGGCGGTTGCCTTCTTGTCAACACCGAGCACCTCATAGTAATCGCGCTTTTCTGCCATGACTTTTCTTTTTTGAGGTTATTGTTTCTTGCCCACGGCAACCTTGGCGTGCCTGATCACCTTGTCGCCCAACATATATCCCTTTTGCACGCAGTCCATCACCACCCCGTCCTCTTCTTCCGTCGCGGTTGGTATCATGGCTATGGCTTCGTGATAGTCCGTGTCAAACTTCTTGCCCTTCGCTTCTATCGCCTCCACGCGTTGGTTTTTCAGGAATCCTACGAACTTTTCATAAATGAGTTTCATGCCCTCCTTCACGACTTCCAAATCCTCCGCTTTCTCATTCGCCTCTATTCCTCTTTCAAAGTCGTCTATCAACGGCAATATGTCCACAAGGACGCGTGACGATGCGGACTCTATCAGTTCTGCCTTTTCCTTTATCGTACGTTTCCTGTAGTTGTCATACTCCGCGCGCAGATACAAATAGTCGTTCTTCGCCTTTTCCAATTCTTCCGCCATTTTGTCAGTCTCCGAAGCGGCTTCCTTTTCGTCTTTCACTTCCTCTCCGTTTTTTTCCATTTCTTCCTGAGCCGTTTCCTCATCCGCATTCAGCGTCTGGTCCTTCATTTCCTCATCTTTCATTTCTTCTTCGTT
Source organism: Paludibacteraceae bacterium (assembly GCA_017446585.1). GTDB lineage: Bacteria > Bacteroidota > Bacteroidia > Bacteroidales > Paludibacteraceae > UBA4363. The sequence goes on along the minus strand of JAFSQL010000003.1, from coordinate 30,901 downwards.
CATGTCGTATTGTGTATTTTTGTTTTCGTTTCTTTTTTGCTCTTCAAAGTCTTTGCCATTGCGTTTTTGAACGCCATTGTTGGCAGTCTTGTGGACTATTTGTCAGCATAAGCAGCCAACGAACGCTCAAGAAAATCCACAAAGTCTTCCACGTCTTCGTCATAGGCGTATGTTCCATACTTTGACGGCAGACTTGCGTTCATAGTCACGTAGAAGGGTTGAGCGTTCACCCCATACAATGTTCTTTGCAGGTGACTCCATTGTTCACCTTTCGTTTCTAATTCCAGTTCCTCTCCTCTCTCCACCACTTTCCGTGGTTGTTCCAATTCCTCTCGCGAATCCGTGTATAATCGTATCACCACAAATTTTTCCAGCAGTCTCTTCACCGTGTCTTGCGAGAAGACTGCCGCCTCCATCTTTCTGCAATTGACGCAACCGTAACCGGTGAAGTCCACGAACACAGGCATCCTTTTCTCTCGAGCGTATGCCATTCCCTTTTCGTAGTCGTCAAACACCACTTGCCCTTTCGCTATCTTCTCATTGGGCGGAAGAAAGGCACTTACGCCATGCAACGGATTACCCAGCAGTCCGCTACCCATATACAAGGCAAACGCCAATGGCACCACCGACAGCAGTCGCAACCCCACCGAGCGTTTCCTATCGCCATAGTTGCATGGGAACCTAACCGCTCCCACCAGATACAACGCCAGCAACAGTCCTATCGCACCCCACATGACGATGAACAACCATCGCGGCAATATGCCCCACTGCATGGTCATGTCAGCCACCGACAAAAATTTCAAGGCGAACAGCATCTCCACACATGCCAGCAACACCTTGATGTGCGCCATCCATCCCCCTGATTTTGGCAACTTATTCATTATCGACGGGAACATTGCGCACATCGTGAACGGCAACGCCAAGGCTATCGCGAACCCCACCATGCCTACCACGGGAGCGGCATAGTCTTCACTCATGGCCACTTGCACCAACAGCGTTCCTATGATCGGTCCCGTGCAGGAGAATGACACGATGACCAACACGAATGCCATCAGCAATATCGACACAACTCCCGACAGCGACCTCGCCTTACCGTTCACGGCGTTTCCCCACGACGCTGGCAGCGACAAGTCGAAATACCCGAAAAACGACAATGCGAACAACACCATCAAGATGAAGAAGACGATATTCAAAGCGGCATTGGTCGAAAGGGCGTTCAGCGCGCTCGCTCCGAAAAAGACGGTCACAAACACCCCCAACGCCACATAGATGACAAATATCGACAACCCATACAACACGGCATCTCGTTTCCCGTGCCCGTTCTTCCTGTGCAGGAAGAACGATACGGTCATTGGCATCACGGGCCACACGCATGGCGTGAGCAGTGCCAACAACCCCGCAACAAGTCCGAACAGGAATACGGACAACAACGACTCCTTCTCCTCTTCTTTCGAGACGACGCCAAATTCAGGACTTACGGAATCCACCGTTTCTTCTTCCTGCGCCTCCTTTATGTCTTCTTCCACCACTTGCTCCTCCGTCTCCGTCACTATCTGTGCTTCCGCCTTTGCCGTTGCTTCATGCGTGAACTTCCATTTCTCTGGCGGCAAACACGATTCGTCATCGCAACACATATACCGCACTTGCCCTTCCACTTTCCACTTCTCCTCTTTTATCTTGAATCGTTGCTCAAGACGCACCGCTCCTTCCCACCACGACAGTTCCATCATGAACGTTGAGTCATATTGTTCAATGGCTTTTCCCTTGTCCTTTAGTCCTCCCGCGGGTTCAAGCCCTTCCGTCTTGACATACGTCACCGTCGTTGCTTGCGGGCCGTCCTCACCCACGTTCATGTCATAGACGTGCCACCCCTCTTCCACCGTCGCTGTCAGTGACAAAATCAGTTCATTTCCTTTTTCTTCCACATGACTTTTCCACTTCACGGGGGTCACTATCTGCGATGTGGCGGTCATGCCCACCATCCACATTGTCAGGACGAGAAGCGTATGTACTATTCTGTTGTTCATCGTGTCAAGAGTAATTTGAGCGAGAATCCGAAATTATGGTTTGATGTCGGGTACGACGACGATATCAGTGGTGTCGATGACTGGTAGTCATAGTAGAACTTCACGTTCAACCGGGACGAGAAGACATATTCGGCAGTGAACTGGGCAGAATACGATTCCTCACCCGAGGTCGCCTGCGCCATCTCGTCCTCTGCCAACTTCCGTATGATAGCGGACGTATTCGATTTTGAAACGTCAAAACGCAAGGTCAAGTCATTGCTCACTTTCTGTTCCTTATCGTTGTTCAGCCGCAGTATCACGTCAAAGTCCGAAATCTTATACCCCACCCCGAAGGCTATCGTCCCGTTGTGCGACGAGATGACCTGTGCCGACGACACGTTCATCGTTTCCGTCCTTCCGGTTCTGTATTCCGTCGAGAGCGACAGCGAGTTGTTCAATGTCGCGTCCACGCGTATCAGCGGATTGAAGTTTTCCGTGATTGACACCGACGATATGTCGTAGCACGACGATGGCATCGGCAGCCCGGTCGTCACGTCCGATATGAATCCGTAGTCGCCTTCCACGCCTACGAACGACGAGTAGGACGAGAACGAACCGATATTATACTTGCACGAATACACATGCGTCAAGTTCACCGACTTGAAGTGGTCTTTGATAAATGGCAGTCGTGACAGTCCGTCGAACGACACGCGCCAGTTCGGCAACAACTTTCTTAGGCCAGGAATCAATTCGTCATCCGTGATTGACGAACCTGTATATGCGTTCATGAACGACGGTATCAACACTTCCGCCGAGTTCAACGATACCTCTCCGTTCGCTGGGTCAAACTGCTCTCCGACAAGCACTGCCGACTCCGCGTTGTTCATGAATCCTCCTGACGGATACTTGAATGAAGCGTATTTCCCCATCAGCCGTTCACGCACTTTGTAACGGTTGCTCTTGAACTTCTCGAAGGTCGAGTTGTAATAGTTGTTCGATGATTTTCCCTGCGACGCGAAGAACGATTTCAAACCTATGGTCGTCTGCGAGAACGAACCCGTGAAGGTCGTCGGCATTCCGTCATACTGATACTGAACGGTCAGTGACCTTGCGTACGAACGTGATGCGGCGAAGTCAACCCTCACCGACGGTATCAACTCCGTTGACACCCTTAGCGTCAAGTCCGTGGTGTGTGTTTTCGACACCGGCGAGATGGTCGAATCGCCCGTCACCATCCAACCTTTGTCAAATGCGTCTTGCAGAAATCCTGCCTTCTGGTATCCAAGGGCGAACAACATGCCAGGTGCGCCACCGTCCTGACCTAAAAATCCGCTCTCAGGAACAAATCCCGTCATTGACATACCGTCGGTTTGCGAATACGTGAACGACACGTTCCTTATGAACATGGCGGCACGTGCCATTCCTTGCAACACAGCTCCGGCACCGGTTGGAGTCTCGTTCGGACGTTTCCCCGTCACGGTCACCGTCACTGGACCGTCCACGTCTGGATTTATTTCCACGGTATTCCGGTCCACCACCTTATACTTCAGTTTCACGGCGTTGCCGTCTTTGTCCGTTGCAGCCAGTTTCACCTTCTCGGTGTTCAGTCGGTGCGAGAACTTTTTCTTTTTCCCTTTTTGCAACGAAATCTTCTGTGTCTTCTCCAACGGCTCGTTCGATTGTTCCTTCGCTTTTTCCTTTTTCTTGTTGCTATTGTTTTTTAACGCGAATCGCTGGTTGGCTCGTTTCAAATATGGCGACTTGTTATACAATCTCTCCAAATTGGCTCGTCCGTTCACCTGCCACGTTCCTATCGATGTCACATCGTTACCCAACGATGAATTGGTACGTCCCGCAGCCTCATCCTCCGCTGTCAACGCTCCGTGATCCCATGTGTAATTACCCGTGTACGATGCCGTTCCGGTCAGGAAGTTAAGTATCGGGATTTTGTTGAATGGCATGGTGAAGTTCGCGTTGAAACTCTGTTGATACGACAGTGGTGTTCCACCGCTCATCAACGATCTCCATACCGTGTCGCGCCAGTTGTCATACTCCGTCGGAAACAGTTCTTGATTTACCGGGGCGTACTTCGTCTCGTCTATTTGCGAGTTCGTGGCGGCGGAGAACGAGAACTTCAACTCCCTCGACAGGTCATACTTCAAGTCAAACTGACGATTCCAAATGAAGTCCTTCGACACCGACAGCAAGGCGTTGTTCGGATCGTTATAGTCTATGCCCGCTCCCGACAGGTCCCTGTCTTGTAACTCCTCATATTGCCGCATCAGCGTCGTGTTGAACGAAATCAGCGTTGGCAAGTAGTAGAGATTGAAATCCGAAATCAATCTGAATGCGGGTTTCTTCAGTGCCTTCACTTTTTTGAATGGTTCCCATGGTTTCGGTTGCAATGCGTACTGGTAAGTGAACGTTCCCTTGTAATCTTTCGTCACGCCGCGCAACACGTCCGGACTGTGTTCCTGGCTCTCCGTGTAGGCGTATGACACGGAGAAGTTGGCTGGGTCATACGGCATTGGGAATCCCTCGCTCTTGATGTTGACACGCGCGTTGGTGATATTGAAAGAACGGGTCGTGTACACCGTCTTTGCAAGGTTCTCCAATGAGTCGCGCTCCCTTGAGTTGCCCAACTCATCGAGGCTTTCCTTTAGAAGCAGATCCGTATTGGTCGGGTCATATTTAGGCGTTGAAACCTCACGTCCATAAGCGTAATAAACAGGTATCGACACGTTTGCCTTTTCTGGGAACAATTTTCCCAACTCTGCCGAGGTGGACACGTTAAACTCCGTGAAGTCATCCATTCGGCGGTCTTGCACGTTGTCTTCAATGCTTCCGAAGCCTGCCGTCTCCATGTGTCCGGCAAGGTTCACCGTCGCAAAGTCCGACAACGCCACGCTCGCGTTGGCTTGCGCTCCCCAACCTCCGTCCTCGTCAAATCCCTTCATCCTCAACTCGTTCACCCATACTTCCGCGCTCTTGATTTCTCCGCTTCGGTTTCGAAGACCTATCATGATTCTCTTCACCTCTCCCAACGTCGGATTTCCCTTGACGGTCACACGATTATGAACATGGTCTGGATCATAGATGGAGTATTCTTCCATAAACGACACGCCGTTCGCACCTTCGCGCTTGGCTCTGTTGCGTGACTTCTTCACGTCCGTAAACAACGAGAACGGTATGTCTATCATGTTCTCCGCTGGCCACACGATACCACGGTCCGACGACGACTCTGACAACGAATACATTCTTGCCGGAGTCAACTTCAATGGCACTTCATACTCGTAATAGTTGTTCTCCATGTCGCTACCTATACGCAGGAAGCAGGTGATGTCCGACGATTTCAAGTTCGTCGCGTCGTCTATCATCTTCTCCGCGTGAATATACATCTGCATACGTTTGTATGGTCGCATATCGTACGACACGGTCTTATAGACAGCGCGGGCGTCGCCCGGTGACAACTGCGTCAGTCGCAACTGCATCGACTGCTCGTTCTGTTGCCTTATTTGTGTTTGACTTGGGTCTTTCTCGCGTTCCACGCCCGGAGGCAATATGTAGTTGACAGGTGTCTTGCTGGCGTTCTCTTCTATCGACACGACCGACACGTCCATTCCCGTCTGGCTCGTCACGGGTGGCAAGGTCGGCTGATACAAGTCTTTTTGATACCGTCGCCACTCGCCCCTGATAAGCGATAAGTCTCCGAACCTCAAGTGCGTCTCCTCTTTGAAGTGTGTCATATACATTCTGACAAACCTTATGCTCTTGAAGTTTCTTATTGAACCAAACACCAACGAATCTTCATATTCCTTGATAGGCACCTTGAACTGATACCAACTCACCTCCGCGTGGTTGCCGTTCTTCAACTCCACCGTCGAGGTGATTTTGTCCGTGATGTTGTTCTTTCCTACCTGCAAATCCTCTGGACGCAACGACACCCTGTACTCGAAATACTTCTCATACTCATTCATGTTGAAGTCAAGGTTCACGTCCTCCACGTCTGGCATATTCGTGGCTGACGTGGTCTGACCGTTCGTTGACGTCGCCACCGGCGAGTTCCCTTCCATGCCGTTATACCGTTTATATCGGTCTAATATTGACAATCGGGCGTCATCATAGTCATCGCCTTGATAGTAGTGATAGTCATCTCCCGCTGGGTCATTCAGTGGCGAGAACAGGTCATTCTGCAACGAGTCCAAATATTGCGCCCCCACTTTCGTCCTGTATCGTGTCACGTAGTCTTGGTAGGTTGAAAACGAGAACTCGTCCTCACTTCTCATTCCGTCAAGACCCACGTCCTGATTACGCCTTGCCGAGGTCGTGTTGTCAAAGGCATAGATCGTCGCTTGCGAGCGTGGCGCATATCCCCACACCGTCGTGTCCAACAATGACAGCGTTCCGGTCGTATTATATCCGTTCTCATACGATTTCTTGCCGTCTTTTAACACGTCCTCGCTGATTTCTCCAAGGTCTATATACAAGTCTCCGCCCTCTGCGTTCGGATTGTAAATAAACGGATCCATCAACCAGAATTGCACGTAGTCAATATTCGCGCTCTCGAAGTCTGTCACATCCAACCGACGCATGATTCCGCCCCATCTTCCCTCCGGATTCGAGAGCCTACCGTTTGCCTCTATATTGTCCGCGTCCAAGTTATATGGTCCCCTCTCGTCTGGATAGTATGCCATGTTCAGCACCGTCAGCGTGTTGGTCTGACCCGATATGGGTTCTCTGTTCGGATAGATTTCTTGTTCCGACACCTCACGCACGTAATGGTTGCTCTGTTGTTCCGAGTCTTTTCTTAGGTACGACGGCGTGGTACTCGTTGAACGTGTGAAAATTGGGTCTATCGAATACCAAGCCAACAAGGCGCGGTTCTTGCCGTAATTGACGTTGTTCGACAACCTTCCTTCCGGAAATCTTCCCTGTGGCGTGCTTGCCAACGACCATGCGTATGGATACAGAATATTGATGTTTGTTGCCGCACTCTCAAAGTCGTCTATATAACTGTACCCCGCGCTACCTATTGCGCTCTGATGACCCGGTATCAACTGCGCGAACTCTCCGCTCAGCATGTAACTCGACGGTGCCTTCAGGTTCAACAACGGCAACTTGTCCAACCATGTGGTCAACCGTTGACTTTCGTTTTTGTAGGCGAAGTTCAATCCCCAAATGGTGTTGGATATCGGCTCATCTCCCATCGCGACCTTCGTGGTCAGGGGTTTTTCACTCAGGTGCATCACCGTTCCTCCTACCGACAAGTTTGGATTGAACATATACTCCAAATGCGTTCCTATCAGTGTCTTGCGCTGCATGGAGAACAGCGATTGGTTCTCGAGGCTAACGTCTATGTTTGTGCCGCTCTCCAACAACCCCTCGTTCAAGATGGTCACCGTTCCCATTGCGTAGTCAACCGTGTAGTCCACGTTCTCGCTCAACCTGACGCCTCCGGCTGTCACCGACACCGACCCTTTCGGTATGTTCATCGCGCCCAGTCTTATTTCGTTGGCGTTCGATGCCTTATATTCTCCTTCTATCCTGAACTTCGCCTTCGCGCTATAATTCTCCGCGTCACTCTTGGTCATCGTGTACAACTCGTCGTATGCGTATTTATCCGCTACAGCCCCGTTCCCTATCGCTTTGCGCAACGAGGCGCCGAAAGGCTCCAACACGGGGAAGATGACCCTTCCCTGGTCTGGCAATATCGTGTACCCTTCCACATAGTCAAAGTTTCCGTCCGGACGCAACCGAGCCCTGCGGTCCAATCGGTCCATGCCCAACAGCCGCAGCAACGGCACGTTCGACAACGACGCTTCAGGAAGGTTGTTGATATAGACTCCGCTACTGTCACTTTGATACGTGATGTTCAACTTGAAGTTGTCCGACTGCACTTGTGTCGCTCCCAATGCGTACACGTTTTTCATCATCAAGTGCCAGTTCGGCAACGACGGTGACAACGATGTTCCTTTCAGCAATTTGACAACAAGGGTTCTTGGCGCGTCTATACCGTCGGTCGAAAACTCGCCCACTTGATACGTCTGACCGCCTGCCGTGTATTCGTATGCCACCGCCAACACTTCATCATCGTTGATGCGTGTTTTCAACGAGATGAATCCCAACTGCGCGTTCACCGTGTACTCCGTCGAATTAAGCATCCTCGCCGACTCCAATTTCTCATAGTCCTCACCGCCTATCAACGCAGGATATGCCGACGACATTGCCGTGTTCGCCTTGTCCACGTCACGAATGTCCGCCATGCCGCTCACTGACGCATACAGATTATTGACTTTGTTGCTCGGATACCCCGATGTCCCCGACCACGTTCCCTTGGCGTGAATGCTGTCCGACTCTCCCAAGTCCAAGAAGGCAATCACGTTCCGTGCTGACGTGAAGTCCGCCCTTTTGTTCGTGATCCATACCTCCACCCGATTTATCTGAACGCCCGACGTGATGTTAGGCAACCTCGACATGTTTTTCTCATAATTGTCGCGGAAGTAGTGTGACAGGAAGAAGTGCCTGTTCTCATCATAATCCAACGCCTCCACTTCGAAGTCCATTGTCTGGGCTCCGTTCTTCAACGACACGGTCTTGCTCTCGCTTTCCTGTTGCGACACGACACTCTGAACCGACAGGTTTCCGAATTTCAAATCAGCCCTGATGCCGAACAATGCGCTGCTTCCCCTTATCAACGACGAGTTCAACGGCATCGACACGTTGCCCGCTTCCACCCGTTGCACGATGTCGTCTTCCTTCCCTTCATACGCAAGCTTAATGGCGCTTTGGTCAAAGTCAAACGTCGCTTCCGTGTTGTAGTTCATGTTGAAATTGACACGGTCTCCCACCTTTCCGTTCACGTTCAACTGTATCTTTTCATCGAAGTCGAAGATCGGTGACGGATTACGCAGTCGCTCGCTGAGTGCCGGATTCTGCACTTTGTTGATCTTCGCTCCGAACAGCAACTCCGCGCTTCCTTGCATTTTCACTTGAACTCCACCGGGACCGAACACCTTGTCCGCCTTTCCTATGCCGAATTGAATGTCCGACAACGAGAACTTCCTATTTCTCTCTTCCGCCGTCTCTGATGCTATCCGGTCTTGATAATAGGCGCGCATGCTCTCCCGTTGTGCGTGGTTCATATACTCTGACTCCGACATTGAGAACGGTGTCACGATGTCCTCGTCCCCCACTCGTGTCCTGAAGAAATACAGACCTGTCTGCGGGTCATATTCCACACCGCTGTTCACGGCTGATGGTGTTGCCAATTCCACCGCACCGCTGTCTCCTATGTCCTCATACGTTTCTCTTTGACCGTTCGAGATCGGGTAGCGCAACTTGTCATCCGCCTCCCCTTCATAACCGCCGCGGTCTTCATACCGTGACAACCCCACGGCACCGCTCTCCTCGCCATGACCCAACCACCGTTGGTGCAACATGCCGCTACGCTCGTAAGGCAGCGTCCTGCCTACCACGATACAACCCGCTATGACAAACAACGGGAAGAGGACTACCAAAAATATTTTGAATGGCGATCTCAATTATTCCGAATGACTTTTAACGACATTCCCTAAAACAAGCAAAGATAATGCAAAAATTGTGCTATATGGGCGTTATTGTCGCTTTGTCTTTCGGCTTTTTGCAAATTCGCTATACCATTTTCAAGGCTATCTTGACTATTTGGGCAACCTTCGCCTCCGGATTTTCTTTCATGGCGCGGTCCACAGCCTTCTGCGAGGCTGACTGTGGATAGCCTAACATCACAAGTGCGGCCGTCGCCTCTTGCCGTGCGCCGTTATCCACTATCGCCACTTTCTCCGCCTCCGCTATCTCCAATTTCCCCACCTTGTCCTTCAAATCTACGATGATGCGTTCCGCCGTCTTCGCGCCAATGCCTTTTATGGATTTCAACAAGCCGCTGTCGCCGCTCACGATGATGTTTTGCAACTCCGCTGCACTATACGACGACAAGATGACGCGAGCCGTGTTGGCACCCACGCCACTCACGCTGACCAACTGCAAGAACAAGGCGCGTTCGTCTTTCGTCGGGAAACCATATAACTGGTGCGTGTCTTCACGTATCACTTCGTAAATATACAGTTTCGTCTCCTGCTTGTCCGAAAGTTCCGCATACGTTGTCAGGGCTATATTCACTTCATACCCCACGCCTCCGCATTCTATGACCGCCGTGGTCGGTGTCAGTTCCGCCAACGCTCCCTTGATGAAATCTATCATGTCTTTCTCTTTTTTCCTTATTACTTCTTGATGCCGTTTCTACGCAGCAAGGCGTCTATCGTCGGTTCCTGCCCCCTGAATCTTTTATACAATACCATCGGCTTCTCGCTGCCGCCCTTTTCCAAAATGTTCTTACGGAAACTGTCCGCTACCGCTTTGTTGAAGATTCCTTTCTCCTTGAAAACCGAGAATGCGTCTGCGTCCAACACTTCCGCCCACTTGTAACCATAGTAACCTGCAGCATATCCGCCGTTGAAGATGTGCGAAAATTGCACGCTCATGCATGTGCCTTCCACCTCTGGCAACAGCAGGGTCTTCTTCCACGACTCCTTCTCCGTCTTCGCTACGTCTCCGTCAAACTCTTCGGTTCTCGTGTGCCACCCCATGTCCAAATATCCGAACGACAATTGTCGCAGACAAGCGTATGCGCAATTGAAATTCGCCGAACGTCTTATCTTCTCCACAAGTTCCACAGGAACTTTCTCTCCCGTTTCATAATGCTCCGCGAAGGTGTCAAGCCACTGCTTCTCCATGGCGAAGTTTTCCATGAATTGCGACGGCATTTCCACGAAATCACGTTCCACGTTCGTTCCTGACAGCGAGGCGTACGTGCCTCGGGTCAACAGTCCGTGCAGCGAGTGACCAAACTCGTGCAGGAAGGTCTGAACCTCATCCATAGTCAACAGCGACGGTTTGTTTCCCACCGGACGCGTGAAGTTCATCACCAACGAGATGTGAGGGCGACTGTCACTTCCGTCCGCGTTCCGATACTGTTGCTTATATTCCGTCATCCATGCGCCACCCTGCTTCCCTGCCCTTGGGTGAAAGTCCGTGTACAGAATACCCATATACTCATCTCCGCTATACACTTCATAGGCGGTCACTTCCTCATGATACACCGGTATCGTCTTGTTTTCCTTGAAGGTCAAACCATACAATGTCGTCGCCAACGAGAAGACGCCCTTCTTGACCCGTTCCAACTCGAAATACGGTTTCACGAGACTGTCACTCACGCTGTATTTTTCTTCTTTCAGCAGGTTACTGTAATAACTCCAGTCCCATGCTTGCAAATCGTTCGTGCCGTCTGTCTTTCTTGCGAAGTTTGCCACTTCATCTCTTTCTTTGTCCGCCGTCTCTCGATACGCCGCCAACAACTCGTCAAGCAGTTTATACACATTCGTTTCGTTCTCCGCCATCCTGTGCCGCAAGGCATACGACGCATAGTCCGCATACCCCATCAACCGGGCTTTTCGCAAACGCAAGTTCACAATCTTCTTGACTATCTCCGTGTTGTCATTCTCACCGCCATACGCTTTTGTGTTGTACGCCATATACAACTCTTTGCGCAATTCACGATTCTTGACATACCGCATGAAAGGAGCGTAACTTGGGTACGTGAGATCAAACAAATAACCGTCCTGCCCCTTTTCCTTCGCGCGCTCTGCCGCCGCCTCCACCAAATCCTCGGGCAATCCATCCAACTTCGATTTGTCCGTGACCACTTTCTGATAGCCGGTCGTGGCGTGCAACACGTTCTGACCGAACTGCAAACTCAACAACGATAACTCTCGATTGATTTCCTTCAACGCCTCCTTGTCCTTTTCGTTCAGGTTGGCACCTGATGCCACAAACGCATCATACGTGTTTTGCAACAGCATTTGTTGCTCCTGGTCCAATTTCACCTTGCCGTTCTTGTGGTCTTCATATACCGCCTTGACGCGACCGAACAACTTCTCGTTCATCATGATTTTGCTGTGATGTTCCGTCTCCATCGGGGCGACTTCCTGCGCTATGGCTTGCAACGAATCCGTACTCTCCGCGCTCAACAAGTTGTAGAGCACCATCTGCACGCGTTCAAGCAACTCTCCGCTATGCTCCAACGGCTCTATCGTATTGCCGAAACTGGCATCCTCCTGATTGGACAGTATAGCCTCTATCTCCGCGTCTTCACGGGCGAATCCTTCTTTCAAGGCTGGCAAAAAGTCACTTTCTTCTATCTTGTCAAACGGCACCGTTCCGTAAGGTGTGACGTATGGGGTTAAAAAGGGGTTGACTCGACGAGTCTCCTCGCCATTTACATTCATGCTCATAAGTATCAAACAAAGTATAAATATTTTACGCATCTCTTTCCTGCTTCTATTTCAACGTCAGTTGAAGACGTTCCACCAAGTCCGCCACGTCACTGTTCGTTTCTACCAATTCACGCCACAACTCCGATTGGGTTTTTATCTTCAGCGGACCTTCCATCTTCGACATCACGATGTTCATCTTCAAGTTGTCGTTTTCCAACTTGTCTGACAGGTATTTCATGATGTCCGGACGGACACCTTCCATCTCTTTCCGCTGCCCGTCGCTGAGCAATGTCACGTCAAAACTAACCCCGTCCTCTTGCAACACAGGCAACGATGAGCGCATCGATTGCACCAATATGACATGCTCGCTATGATCGTTGGCATAGCCTATCCATGCGCGCTGCAAGTCCTCTTGATTCAACGATTTGTCACGCTTGGTTTTCTCCTCCGACTTGGCTTCTTGGTTTTGACCCGACACTTCTTTCCTGATTGACACCTCGTCTTTCAACATCAGTCTGCCATTCCGCCTGCGCATGGCAACACGTTTTTCTCCTGCGCTACCGTCCGTCGCCACTTCGTTTGCCAGTCTCTCCTCCGTTGTAATACTTGTACCCGCCACGCTTTGCGCCGACGGTTCTTGTGCTACTACCGCCCCCGTCTCATCCTGCGCTGTCGTTTCCGGCGCAAGACACTTTCCCGTGCCGCTCACTTTTGTTTGCGTCACAGGTTGTTCCTGAGCCATCGCCGTTTCTCTCGACGATTCCTGACGTTTGGTCGGTTGAAATAGTGCCGCTGGCAGTGCGTCCTCCAACAGTCTCGGAAACAACTCCTGCCAACGCTTACCGCTTTCAGCTAATCTTTTTTTTTTAAGCGTGTCAGTCGCACAAGCAGCAACTCCACAAGCAACCGCTTGTTCGCCGCTCCGCGATATGCCAAACTGCATTGGTTGGCAAGGTCCAACGAGTCATACAACAACTCCGCTCCGCACTCCTGTGCCTGTTGAGCGTATCTTGCCGCTGTCTCCCCGCCCACTTCAAGCAATGCCGTTGTCTTTGGGTCAACGCTGACCATCAAGTCGCGGAAATGTTCACACAGTCCTTCGACAAATCGTCCTCCGTCAAATCCCTTTTCAAGAACTTCATTAAACAGCGACAAGGCATCCGCCGTCTCGCCATTCAGCATGTTACCGACAAGACGAAAATAATACTCATAGTCCAAAACGCCCAAGTTCGCTATCACGTCTTGATACTTCACCGTCTTGCCGCAATAACTCACTACCTGGTCAAACGTTGACAATGCGTCACGCATTCCTCCGTCAGCCTTACGGGCAATGACATTGAGCGACTCCTCGTCTATGGTGACACCCTCACGTTCCGCCACCTTTGACAATTGCTTGGTAATGTCCGTTATCGAAATGCGGGAAAAATCATAAATCTGACACCTTGACAATATCGTTGCAGGTATCTTCTGTTTTTCCGTCGTTGCCAAGATGAAGATGGCGTATGCTGGCGGCTCTTCCAAAGTCTTGAGAAAAGCGTTAAACGCCGCCGTTGACAACATGTGCACCTCGTCTATGATGAAGACGCTATATTTCCCCATTTGCGGTGGAACGCGCACTGCGTCCATCAATTGGTGTATATCCTCCGTTCCGTTGTTCGACGCCGCGTCCAACTCATGAATATTCATCGAACGCCCGTCCGAAAAACTCTTGCAGGATACGCACTCATCACAGGCCTCTCCATCAACAGTCCGATTCTCGCAGTTTATCGCCTTGGCGAAAATACGAGCGCACGTCGTCTTTCCGACACCTCTCGGACCGCAGAACAAGTAGGCGTGCGACAATCGGTTCGAGACAATGGCATTCTTCAACGTGGCTACCAACGCCTCCTGACCCACAACGCTGTCAAACGTCGTTGGACGATATTTCCGTGCCGATACGATGAAGTCTTCCATGTCTCTTTCTCTTGTTCGCAAAGATAATGAATTTCTTCCTATTCCATTGTCCGCTTTCTTCCTATCTTTGACTGGTTTTTAGATAAAAAAGATTATGTTCCGTTCCTTACTTCTTGTCGCGCTCGGCGGTGCACTCGGCTCCGCCTGTCGATTCTTAGTTTCCAAATGCCTGCCCTCATCATCATTTCCTTGGGCAACACTCTTCGTCAATCTCTCCGGGGCTTTCATCATAGGTCTCCTGTTGGGACTCGTGGCGCGCAATTCACTTTCCTCCCCCCTACGACTGCTCTTGATAACAGGGTTCTGCGGAGGGTTCACCACCTTTAGTACCTTCGCCGCCGAAAATCTTGAACTGATGAAGACTGCCGATATACTGACTGCGGTCCTATACTCTGCCGCAAGTTTCTTCATAGGCATTTTTGCCGTTTTCCTCGGTTCAAAACTCTGTTCCTGCCTTTAATCACAATTGACAAGACACGTTCACCCCCCAAAAAAACTTTTTAATACTATTTTTTTTTCAAACACACTTGTCATCCGATCTTCCCATTTACCTCACTAAAAACTACTTTTCGAAAAAAAACAATCCGAAGTTTTCCCCCGTCTTCCCAAGACATGCTAATTCCTGAAGAAAAAGAGGAGCAAGAAAATCCATTTGATTTTCCTGCTCCTCTATTTTCTAACTTTATCTCAGTCGTTTCACACTTTCATGTGAGCGACGTTTTTTACCAGCTTGCTTTCTTCACTCCAGGAATCAAACCCTTGGAAGCGAGTTCGCGAAATTGAATACGCGAAATGCCGAATTGACGCATATAACCTTTCGGACGACCCGACACCTTGCAACGATTGTGCAAACGGACTGGGCTTGCGTTCTTGGGGAGAGCCTGAAGTGCTTCATAGTTGCCCTCCTTCTTCAGTTGTTCGCGTTTTGCGGCATACTTAGCGACCAATTTTTGACGCTTTACCTCACGCGCGATAAGTGATTTTTTTGCCATAATAACGTGTTTTTATTACTTCTTAAATGGCAGTCCGAATGCTTTCAGAAGAGCGAAACCCTCCTCATCGGTCTGCGCTGAGGTTACAAACGTGATATTCATACCACTGATCTTCGAAACTTGTTCGATGTTGATCTCTGGGAAGATAATCTGCTCCGTGATACCAAGCGTATAGTTACCACGACCGTCCAACTTGTTCGCAATACCGCGGAAGTCACGAATACGAGGCAATGCCACACGTATCAAACGCTCGAGGAACTCATACATACGCGCGCCGCGAAGCGTCACGCAGACACCGATAGGCATCTTCTTACGAACGCGGAAACCGGCGATGTCCTTCTTCGAAAGCGTTGGAACGGCTTTCTGACCTGCTATGGCGGTCATCTCTACGATAGCCGAATCAACAATCTTCTTGTCTGCGGTCGCGTCACCAAGACCTTGGTTCAACACAATCTTCTGAAGTTTTGGAACCTGCATCACGCTGGTATAACCAAATTGCTTCATGAGGGCAGGAACGATCTCCTCCTGATACTGTTTTTTGAGTTCTGTTGTTTCCATTACTTGAGTTCCTCCCCTGATTTTTTTGCGTAACGAACAATCTTTCCGTCTTCATTGACACGACGACCGACACGCGTTGGAGCACCTGTCTTCGGATCAACTACATTCAACTTCGAGATGTGAATCGCTGCTTCTTGTTTTACGATTCCGCCTTGAGTGTTCTTGGCGTTAGGCTTGGTGTGTTTCGACACCATATTGATACCTTCGACAATGGCGCGTTGCTTCTCTACTTGTACAGAGAGCACCTTGCCGGTTTTGCCTTTGTCCTCGCCTGAGTTGACGAAAACGGTATCACCTTTTTTGATTTTAAGTTTAACCATTGTTGTGTTTCTGTTTTTGAGAATTAAAGCACCTCTGGTGCCAACGAAACGATTTTCATGTTCTTGGCGCGAATCTCACGAGCTACAGGGCCGAAAATACGGCTGCCACGAAGCTCGCCCGCTCCATTCACCAACACGCAGGCATTGTCGTCAAAGCGAATGTAACTGCCGTCCTTACGACGAACCTCCTTCTTGGTTCTTACAATGATGGCCTTGCTTACCGAACCCTTCTTTACGTCCGATGATGGAATCGCACTCTTTACGGCAACTACTATCGTGTCACCTATCGTAGCGTAACGCTTGCGCGTGCCACCCAAGATACGGAAGCAGAGTACCTCTTTGGCGCCGGAATTGTCGGCGACGTTTAATCTGGTTTCAGTCTGTATCATGATTATTTTGCCCTTTCAATTATCTCGACCAGTCTCCAACGTTTCGTCGCGCTGAGTGGACGGGTCTCCATTATTTTTACTGTGTCGCCTTCATTGCACTCGTTCTTCTCGTCGTGTGCATGATATTTCTTGGTCTTGGAGACGAACTTACCATAGATAGGGTGTTTCTCCTTATACTTGACAGACACCGTGATGGTCTTGTCCATCTTGTTGGAGGTAACCTCACCTATTCTGACCTTACGTAAATTTCTTTGTTCCATAGTGATATTACTTCTGCTGGTTATTACGTTTCGTCAACTCGGTGAGGAGTTGAGCTATCGTGTGACGTGTTTTCGTGATCTCCGTTGGCTTGTCGAGCGGGGATATTGCGTGGTTGATCTTCATCGTCTCAAGATTCAACTTGAGTTGAGCCACGCGCTCCTGAAGCTCCTCGACAGAAAGCTCTTTGATTTCTTTTGTTTTCATGGTCAATTACGCTTTTTCAGGTGCAACATAGTCCCTGCGGACAACAAACTTCGTCTTGATCGGAAGCTTCTGCGCCGCAAGACGCAACGCCTCCTTCGCAACTTCAAGTGACACTCCGTCAACCTCGAACAACATACGACCTGGTGTAACGGTTGCGACAAATCCCACAGGATCTCCCTTTCCTTTACCCATACGTACGTCCAACGGCTTCTTGGTCATCACCTTGTCAGGGAATATGCGAATCCACACCTGTCCCTCACGTTGCATATAACGGTTCACAGCGACACGGGCTGCCTCTATCTGTTGTCCAGTCAGCCACTTGGTGCCAAGCGACTTGATACCGAACGCACCGAAGGCGAGCTGATTGCCACGTTGCGCATTACCTTTGAGCCTACCTTTTTGGTTACGGCGATATTTGGTTCTCTTAGGTTGTAACATGATAATTTAGCTGTTTAGATTATTTTGCGTTACGTCGTTCGCCACGTCCGCGTCGTTCGCCACGTCCACGACGTTCGCCTCGGTTATTGTTTGATGGACCTTCTTTAGCGGAGAAATCAGGCATCAGGTCGCGTTTACCATATACCTCACCTTTGCAGATCCATACCTTTACGCCTATCGCGCCTACCTTGGTAACTGCGGTGGCTTGGGCGTAATCGATGTCGGCACGGAGGGTATGCAGTGGAGTTCTACCTTCCTTAAACATCTCGCTGCGCGCCATTTCGGCGTTGTTGAGACGACCGGCAACGTGTATCTTGATTCCCTCGGCTCCCTGACGCATCGCGCCTTGGATCGCCATCTTGATCGCACGCTTGTAGGCAACCTTGCGCTCTATCTTGCGAGCCAAGTCGTTTGCCACTATCGTAGCGTCAAGTTCTGGTTTCTTCACCTCGTGGATATTCAATTGGATATCCTTATCGGTGATAGTCTTCAATTCTTCTTTCAACTTCTCCACCTCTTGTCCGGCCTTTCCGATAATCTGACCTGGACGAGCGGTGCATACTGTAATCGTGACGAGCTTAAGCGTGCGCTCAATGATAATGCGCGAGAGCATGGCTTCAGCAAGTCGAGTATTGAGGTATTCACGAATTTTGGAGTCCTCAATGAGCGTGTCGCCATAGTTCTTACCGCCGAACCAGTTCGACTCCCATCCGCGGATGATGCCTATGCGATTGCTAATTGGATTGATTTTCTGTCCCATGTCTTCTTACTTTTTTGCTTCGTCTTTTGTGTCAACTTGAATGGTGACGTGGTTTGAACGCTTGCGAATGCGATATCCGCGACCTTGTGGTGCTGGACGCAAACGCTTCAACGTACGACCTTCATCTACCTTTATCATGCTCACGTAGAGCGTAGCGTCCTCCGCCTTCTGGTTCGTCTTTTGCTCCCAGTTGTTAATGGCGGAACGCAAAAGTTTCTCCAGACGCAACGCACTGTCACGCTTCGTCGAGAACTTGAGCATACCGAGCGCGCGGCTCACTTCAACACCGCGAATCATATCGGCAAGAAGTCGCATTTTGCGGGGCGACGTTGGGACGTTATTCAGCCGAGCGATATATATGGACTTCATGTCCTCCTTGCGCTTCTCGGCTGCGAGTCTTTTTCTTTTACCCATTGTTATCTATTGTTTTTTTATTAGCGATTATTTTTTGTTATTACCGCTATGACCACGGAAGGTACGGGTCAAGGCAAACTCGCCCAAACGGTGTCCTACCATGTTCTCGGTAATGAATACGGGGATGAACTTGTTCCCGTTGTGAACGGCCAATGTATGACCTACGAAGTCTGGAGAAATCATCGAAGCGCGCGCCCATGTCTTGATCACGCTTTTCTTTCCGCTCTCGTTCATCGCGAGAATCTTTTTCTCCACGTTGCGGTCTATATATGGTCCTTTTTTAAGTGAACGGCTCATAGTGTTGGATTATTTCTTACGTCTTTCAATGATAAGTTTATTCGACTGCTTCTTAGGGTGACGTGTCTTCAGACCCTTAGCAAGCAAGCCCTTACGTGAACGTGGGTGACCACCGCTCGCACGACCTTCACCACCACCCATTGGGTGATCAACTGGGTTCATAACGACACCACGGTTGTGTGGACGACGTCCCAACCAACGGGAACGACCGGCCTTGCCGGACTTCTCCAGTGAGTGGTCACTGTTTCCAACGCTACCTACCGTCGCCTTGCAGTCAGAGAGCACCTTACGTGTCTCACCCGAAGGCAACTTAATAATCGCGTAATTGTCCTCACGTGACGTGAGTTGAGCGAACGTTCCGGCACTACGTACCATCGCGGCACCGTGACCAGGATACAATTCGATGTTGTGAATAACGGTACCGAGAGGCATGCTCTTCATCGGCAGCGCGTTACCAACCTCAGGAAGTGCGTCAGCGCCTGACACCACCTTTTGACCTACCGTCAATCCATTAGGTGCCAGGATGTAGCGCTTTTCGCCGTCGGCATATACGAGCAACGCAATTCGAGCTGAACGGTTTGGGTCATACTCGATTGTGGCTACGGTTGCCGGTACTCCATCCTTGTCGCGTTTGAAGTCAATTACTCTATACTTTCTCTTGTGTCCACCGCCCCTGTAACGCATGGTCATCTTACCATCGTTGTTGCGGCCGCCGGTACTGTGCTTACCGATTACAAGAGACTTTTCTGGCACCGTCGAAGTAATTGTGTCGAATGTGCCAATAACTTTGTGTCTCTGCCCTGGCGAAGAGGGACTAAATTTACGTACAGCCATTCTGTATTGAAACTAAAAAAACTAAATGTTGCTATAAAAATCTATTTTGTCACCTTCCTTCAGCGTCACGATGGCTTTCTTATATGCCGACGTGGAACCATTGATGATTCCCGCTTTCGTATAGCGACTTTTCTTCTTACCCGGAATAATCAGGGTATTCACGCCCGTAACGGTCACGTTGTAACGATCCTCAACCGCCTTCTTGATTTGAATCTTGTTGGCCTTGATATCCACGCGGAAACCGTACTTGTTCAATTTCTCCGTAAGGGCGGTCTGCTTCTCAGTGACGATTGGTTTAATGATAATTGCCATGATTTAGAGTCTCCCTTATTGATTAAGCGTTAAAAGTATTGTTAATCGTGGCAACCGCTTCCTCCGTAAGCACCAACTTTTCATTGTTGAGAATACGGTAAGTATTTAACTGAGAAACGGTTATCACGTTCGCATTTTGCAAGTTTCGAGCCGACAAAGATACGTTATTATTTGGCTCGTTCAACACGATAAGCGACTTTTTGTCGTTAATCTTCAAGTTGTTGGCTATTTCCAAGAACTTCTTCGTCTTTGGCTCCTCAATGTTGAATGCGTCAACAACGATAATCGCGCTGTCCTTCGCCTTATAGGTCAAAGCGGACTTGCGAGCCAAACGCTTCACTTTCTTGTTCAACTTGAACGAATAGTCACGTGGCTTTGGACCGAACACGCGAGCACCACCCACCAACACTGGTGAGTTGATGTCACCGCGACGGGCGCCACCGCCACCCTTCTGACGACCGAGCTTGCGGGTTGAACCGCTGATTTCACTGCGCTCCTTCGACTTCGCCGTGCCTTGGCGACGGTTTGCCAAATGCTGCTTCACGTCCAAATAGATGGCGTGATCGTTAGGGTTCTCAATGCCGAATATTTGGTCATCAAGCGTGACCTTGCGTCCGGTATCCTCTCCCTTTATGTTATAGATACTGAGTTCCATGTCTGATAAACTACTTGTTGATGATTACAATTGAACCTTTGGCACCTGGCACGCTACCCTTGATTAACAAGAGGTTGTGCTCAGGAATCACTTTAAGCACCTGAAGGTTTTGAACAGTCACGCGTTCACCGCCCATACGTCCGGCCATGCGCATGCCTTTGAAGACACGGCTTGGATACGAAGACGCACCGATAGAACCCGGAGCGCGCAAACGGTCGTCCTGACCGTGAGTCGACTGACCTACACCGCCGAATCCATGACGCTTCACAACGCCTTGAAATCCTTTTCCCTTGCTGGTACCTACAACGTCAACCCAGTCTTCCTCCTGGAACACGTTGTCTGCGGTGATGACCTGACCCAATTTGTAGTCACCCTCGAAATCTTTGAACTCGGCCAAGTGGCGTTGTGGCGCTACTCCCGCTTTCTTGAAGTGACCGAGCTCACCCTTCGTGACGTGCTTCTCGGTGGTCTCCTGAAAGCCTACTTGCAAAGCGGCATAACCGTCTTTCTCCGTAGTCTTGATTTGAGTAACGACGCAAGGACCTGCTTCGATAACAGTGCATGGAATATTCTTTCCCTCGGCACTGAAAACGGATGTCATTCCGATTTTCTTTCCTAATAATCCTGGCATTTCAATATTAAAATTTGTATTCTGAAAAAAACATTAGAGTTTGATAGCCACGTCAACGCCTGAAGGCAACTCAAGCTTCATCAAAGCATCCACCGTCTTCGATGACGCGTTGTAGATGTCGATGAGACGTTTGTTGTCACACAATTGGAACTGCTCGCGGCTCTTCTTGTTAACGAAGGTCGAACGCAATACCGTGAACACGCGACGATGCGTTGGCAACGGAATAGGACCGCTTACGGCTGCGCCGCTGGCTTTTACGGTAGCGACAATCTTCTCTGCGCTCTTGTCCACGAGATTGTGATCGTAGCTGGTAAGTTTAATGCGAATTTTTTGCTGACTCATTGTTTTTGGTTTTTAAGTTAGGTTTGAGCGGGTCGGACCTAAGAGTCATTTGCTAAGCCCGTAGCCCGTTCAAACAGATTTAGAATTTATTCTTACTTCAAAAGTTCAACGTGACCCTTTGCCTCCTCCACGATGGTGCGGGCAATCGAGGTGCTAACCTCAGCGTAGTGGTCAAACTCCATCGAACTCGTGGCGCGACCCGAAGTGATGGTACGCAAGTCGGTCACATAACCGAACAACGTTGCCAACGGAACTTTCGCCTTCACGATGCGAGCGCCGGACTTCGTGCTGTCCATGCCTTCTACCTGACCGCGACGCTTGTTCAAGTCACCGATCACGTCACCCATGTTCTCTTCTGGAGTGATAACCTCGAGCTTCATGATTGGCTCCAACAACACTGGACGAGCCTTGGCGCAAGCGGCCTTGAACGCGAGTTGCGCAGCGACTTCGAACGAGAGCTGGTCAGAATCGACTGGGTGGAAGCTACCGTCAACCAACGTCACCTTCAAGTGGTCAACAGGATAACCGCAAAGCACACCACTCTTCATGGCAGCAGCGAAACCCTTTTGTACGCTTGGGATATACTCCTTAGGCACGTTACCACCCTTCACTTGGTCAACGAACTGCAAACCTTCCTCCTTGAAGTCCTCGTCAACAGGACCTACGGTCACCACGATGTCGGCGAACTTACCGCGACCACCCGTCTGCTTCTTGTAAACCTCACGGTGTTGAACGGTGTCTTTAATCGCCTCCTTGTACTTAACTTGTGGACGACCTTGGTTACATTCCACCTTGAACTCACGACGCAAACGGTCAATGATGATGTCGAGGTGAAGCTCACCCATACCTGAAATCACGGTCTCACCCGTCTCTGGGTCTGACTGAACACGGAACGTAGGGTCTTCCTCCGCCAACTTGGCGAGACCGATACCCAACTTGTCAAGGTCTTTCTGAGTCTTAGGCTCAACCGAGATACCAATCACTGGTTCTGGGAACTCCATGGACTCGAGCACGATTGGATGTGCCTCGTCACACAAGGTGTCACCCGTGCGAATATCCTTGAAACCTACACCCGCACCAATGTCACCGGCGGAGATAACATCTACCGGATTCTGATGGTTCGAGTGCATTTGGAACAAACGAGAAATACGCTCCTTCTTGTCGCTGCGGCTGTTGTAAACATACGAACCTGCCTCAACCTTACCGCTATACACGCGGAAGAAGCACAAACGACCTACGAATGGGTCCGTGGCGATCTTAAACGCGAGAGCCGATGTCGGAGCGTCTTCCGATGGCTTGCGGTCTTCCTCCTCACCCGTCGTTGGGTTCGTACCGATGATGTTCTCGGTGTCCAATGGCGATGGCAGGAATGCGCAAGTGTAGTCAAGCAACGGTTGAACACCCTTGTTCTTGTACGACGAACCGAGCAACATAGGGCAAATCTCCATGCTGATGGTTCCCTTGCGGATACCGGCGATAATCTCCTCCTCCGTAACGGAATCAGGATCGTCGAAGAACTTCTCCATCAGAGCCTCATCAAACTCAGCAGCCGTCTCGACGAGCTTAGCGCGCCATTCCTCTGCCTCAGCCTTGAGTTCTGCCGGAATCTCCTCGACGTCATACTCCGCGCCCATCGTCTCGTCGTGCCAAAGAATAGCCTTCATCTTGATCAGGTCAACGAGACCTTTGAAGTTCTCCTCCGCGCCGATAGGAATTTGAATCACTACAGGGTGTGCGCCGAGAATGGTCTTCATTTGGTTCACCGTCTCGAAGAAGTCTGCACCCGAACGGTCCATCTTGTTCACGTAGCCGATACGTGGCACGCGATACTTGTCAGCCTGACGCCACACCGTCTCCGACTGAGGCTGAACGCCGTCAGCGGCGGAATAGGTGGCGATAGCACCGTCAAGGACGCGCAACGAACGTTCCACCTCTGCGGTGAAGTCCACGTGCCCCGGGGTGTCAATCAGGTTGATCTTATACTGTTGTCCGTTGTAAGTCCATGCGCAGGTCGTAGCGGCGGACGTGATAGTGATACCGCGCTCTTGCTCCTGTGCCATCCAGTCCATCGTTGCGGCGCCGTCATGCACCTCACCGATCTTGTGGGTCTTACCTGTATAGAAAAGGATACGCTCTGACGTGGTTGTCTTGCCGGCATCAATGTGCGCCATGATACCGATGTTTCGCGTCAAGTGTAAGTCTTGCTTAGCCATATTGATGATAGATTATTTTTCTTGGGGGGTTAGAACTTAAAGTGTGCGAACGCGCGGTTAGCCTCTGCCATGCGGTGCATCTCCTCTTTACGCTTGAAGGCGCCACCTTGGCTCGCGTATGCGTCAAGCATCTCAGCGGCGAGCTTCTCCGCCATCGAACGACCGCTACGCTTGCGCGCGAAGTTGATCAAGTTCTTCATCGAAATGCTCTCCTTACGTCCTGGAGCGATTTCGGTAGGCACCTGGAACGTCGCGCCACCGATACGCTTCGACTTTACCTCTACCATCGGAGTGATGTTCTCGAGGGCCTTCTTCCACACGTCAAGTGGCGAAGTCTCTCCCTCTGGAAGTTTGCCGTTAACGACATTCATCGCGTCGTAGAAAATGCCATACGCCGTGTTCTTCTTGCCGTCATACATCATGTGATTGACGAAACGCGTAACGGTCTTGTCTTGATATACGGGATCCGGAAGGATAACCCGATTTTGTTTCTTGATTTTTCTCATCGTTTTTTAATGTAACTGTGTTTGCTGTTGTGTCTGTTCTTCAACACCCCGCGCTTGGGGCATTTACTCAACGTTTGGAAGTTTTAAGAATCCTTACTTCTTTGCCCCTTCCTTAGGCCTCTTGGCACCATACTTCGAACGACGTTGCAAACGGTTTGCCACGCCGGCGGTATCAAGCGTACCGCGCACGATGTGATAACGAACACCTGGCAGGTCCTTAACACGACCGCCACGCACCATCACGATGCTGTGCTCTTGCAGGTTGTGTCCTTCGCCTGGAATGTAGGCGTTGACTTCCTTTTGGTTGGTGAGACGCACACGAGCCACCTTACGCATAGCCGAGTTAGGCTTCTTTGGGGTCGTCGTGTAAACGCGAACGCAGACACCGCGTCGCTGTGGGCAAGAATCGAGCGCGGGAGACTTGCTCTTGAAGGTCTCTTCCGTACGTCCGTTTCTTACGAGTTGTTGAATCGTAGGCATTTCTACTTAAAAACTTAATTATTTGGTTGTTATAAAAATTCGGTGCTTTTTCACGAATTGGAGTGCAAAGGTACGACAATTTCCAACACACACAAACTTTTACCCCAAAAAGTTTCACAAAGACTATCGACACCTTATTATAATAAGCATCTGTTTTTGCATTGTAAAACAATCCGAGTTGTAAATCTCCGTTTCTTCACATTCGAAGTTTTTTCTCACAATCCTTGTTTCACAATAAAATATCGCTACCTTTGCTTCAGATTTTCTTAGAAAATCCGAAGTGCTACTTCAGATTTTCTTAAAATATCCGAAGTGTCACTTCAGATTTTCTTAGCCATGATTCTACGTAAACATCAATTACTCAATGAAATAAAAGACGGAAGCATATTCCTTTTCGGCGCAAGACAAACAGGAAAGACAACGGCACTCGAACAACAGTTCAAAAACGCCATTTTTTTTGACCTACTGGACGGAGACTTGAAACGCCGCTTTCGCGAGCGACCAGCCCTCCTATTTGAACTTCTTCAAGACAAAACCGCTGACACCATCGTCGTCATAGACGAGATTGCCGAAGTACCAGAATTGCTGAACGAGGTTCACCGCCTCATTCAGAAAAAAGGACTGCGATTCGTTCTCTGCGGAAGCAGTGCGCGCAAACTGAAACGCAAAGGCTACAACACCTTAGGAGGACGCGCCGTCCCCTGCTATTTCTTCCCCTTCGTCAGTGCCGAACTTCCCGACTTTGATTTGGAGAAAGCCTTGCTCTGGGGCATGCTTCCTCCACATTACTTGGCGTCCAGACCGCAACGCCTACTCTCCGCTTATATTGACATCTACCTCAAAGAAGAAATAAAGGAAGAGGCGTTGTCACGCAATATAGATATATTCCAACGGTTCCTGAATGTGGCGGCACTCTCCAGCGGAGAAATCCTCAACTACGCCAATGTCGCGTCCGACTGTGGCATTAGCGCCAACACCGTCAAAGAATACTTTGGCATTCTGGAAGACACCCTCATCGGCTACACGTTGCCCGCCTATACGAAAACGATCAAACGCAAGGTCACGCAAAGCCCAAAATTCTACTTTTTTGATGTCGGGATTTACAACTATCTGATGCGACGCACCTCCCTCACCCCAGGAACGCCAGAATATGGTCACGCATTCGAACACTTTGTCATCCAAGAACTAAGAGCCTACTTCGGATATCGTCACAACGACAAACAACTCAGTTATTGGCATACCTATGGTGGCAAGGAGATTGACCTTGTCATCGGTGATGCGGAGTGTGGCATCGAAATCAAATCCTCCGATGAAATCTACGGCAAGCACCTCGGCAACTTCAAAGACTATCACGACGAATTTCCCAATAGCCGCTGCATCATCGTTTCTAACGACAAGATGTCTCGTCGTCATGACCATATCGAGATTCTCTACGTGAAAGACTTTTTACGAATGCTTTGGAACGACGAGTTATTCCCCGCCGAGTAGTTTTCAATTACCTAAAATAATCCCTCCCCTTCCCCTCTAATATCCTCCCGCCACGGCAAAGGTGGCAACCTTCACCCTCACGTCCTCAATGAGCCCCAACGTTCTGCATGCGTCGCCCAAGGTGGAACCCGTCGTCAACACGTCATCCACCAGCAACACCGTCTTCCCCTCCAGCGTGTTCGGAAACCTCACGTTGAAGATGCCCTCCGCGTTCGACTGCCGACCGTACGCGCTCTGCCGCGTCTGCGACACATTGTTCACACGCCGCTCCAGCACGCCGCTCTCAACGGGCAATCCCGTGACCTCCCCGATGCCCCTTGCCAACAGTTCCGCTTGGTTATACCCCCTCCTCGACTTGCGCCGCTCATGCAGCGGCACGGGAACGATGCAGTCTATGTCCCTTACGAACCTTCCCTCCTCCTTCATCCGCCGCCCCATCATGCGTCCCGCTTCCACCGCGACATTTGGGCGATGACCATACTTGAACGCGTGAACGATGTTGTACGTCAATCCCTTGTCTATATAGTGGGCGAACGCCACGGCGAGGGTCTCACGCCCTTCCTGTGCCGTCGTCCCCTCTTCCTCTCTCGTGGTCCTGTGAATGGTCATATAGAGTCGTTTGTTCGCCGCGTTGTCAGCGTCAAACGGTCGCTCCACCCACGCTATCCGTTCCCGGCACTTCTCGCACACGAACCCGACATCCCCGTCAACGACCTCGCCACAAGCGGCGCACGTCTCCGGGCATAAGAGCGAAAGCAACGAACGTATGATGCGACTACGCATAATCTTCTTTCAACAAAAAAAATGGAATCAAAGTCAACTCAAAGTTGGCAAAAATCTACAATTTACAGTACCTTTGTCTTGAGTTTTCTAACGAACACATCATGAATAAGACCAGCCTCATCATCACCATCAACCGTCTGAACGGCAGCGGAGGACGCTCCATCGGCAAGCAATTGGCAAATCGCCTCGGCTTCAACTTTCTGGACAAGCAAATCCTCGACGACGCGGCGCGTGAACTCGGCGTGACGCGTGACGACGTGGACAACCTCATGGAGCGAAAACCACGTTGGTGGGACGACTTCCTTCACTTCTACCGCAACGCTCCCATAGGCGACGTGCCCGACGAACGCGACATCACTGCCCGCCACGTCTATCAGACGCAGTGCAATATCATGAAGGAACTCGCCGCCAATGGTCCTTGCGTCATCGTCGGCCGTGGTGCTTTTGAGGTGTTCCGTTCCCACCCTGACACGCTCCGCGTCTTCCTCCACGCGCCCGAGGACTTCCGCGTCCGTCGCCTGATGGACAAGCGAGGCCTGCAACAGGACGAGGCGCGCGCGTTACTCAAGAAGAACGACGAAATCCGCGAAGCCTTCACGCTCGAGTATTCCGGCAAGAGCCGCTACGACGCCCGCAACTACGACCTCTCCATCGACGTGGCAAAAGCGGGCGAAACCGCCGTCATCAACATGCTTGAGACCATCGTCAAAAACGGTTTCTAAAAAAACAACCGAACTCATTCACCACCCGCATCCGACACATGGGCACTTTCCCCTACCTTGACATCGAGCAAGTTCTCAAACAGCAACTCCCCAACGTCACGGTTCCGCGACCCGTCATCTGGCTGATGAAAAAACTCATCCATCAGGACTGGATGAACCGCATGCTGCGTGACTACAACGGCGGGGCAGGCATGGAGTTCGCCCACGCCACGGTTCGATACCTCAACGAGACCATCGTGCCGCACGGCTTCGACAAGCTCGACGCCTCCAAGAAATACATCTTTGTCAGCAACCACCCCCTCGGCGGTCCTGACGGCATCACCATGGCCACCGTCCTTGACAGGAAATGGCACGGCGTCAAATTCCTCGTCAACGAGTTCCTCTATTACCTCATCCCACTCCGACCGCTCATCGTCCCCGTCAAGATGGGTGGCGGCAACCAAAAGCGAGAGCAAGCCATCGCCGTGGACCAGGCGTTGCGGGGCGACGACCAGTTCATCATCTTCCCCAGCGGACAATGCTCGCGCTTCCACTTCGGAAGCGGCATCCGTGACCGAGAGTGGAAGAAAAGTTTCATCTCCTTCGCGACCAAGTACCACCGTGATGTCGTCCCTTGCTACTATGACGGACACAACCACTTCGGATTCTATGCCCTTTCATGGCTGCGCACCCACCTCGGCATCAAACTCAACCTCGAAATGACACTGCTCATACACGAGATGTACCGCAACCAAGGCAAAACCTTCAACGTTTACTTCGGCGACCCCATCCCCTGGCAGGAATTGGAACAGGCGCGGAACCCCATGGCGAAAGCCGCGCAAATCCGTTCGCTCGTTTACGACCTCCCGAAACAAAAATAATCCTATCTTTGCGTCAGAACAAAAAAAAACGAAAAAAGCCATGACAGCGATAGAACTTAATGCGGAGTTGTACCGAGCCCTCGACAAGATTGCTGACGACGAAACACTGATGCAGAAAGTGCTGAAATACGTCAAACGCCTCACTGCCAAGAAAGAAGACCCTACCTTGATGACCAAGGAAGAGTTTTTCGCTCGCGTTGAAAAAGCCGAAGAGCAATACGCACGCGGCGAATACACGACACAACTTCCGGGCGAATCCGTTTCTGACATGCTAAAACGATGCGGCTATGGAGTTTGACATAAAGTACGCTCCCGAAGCCAATATCGGATTAAGCAAATTAGAGAAAAGCGAACCTAAGGCATTTGCCAAGGCACTTCGTTTCATCGAGGAACTGCGCGTTCATCCCAAGACGGGAACAGGACACCCCGAACCGCTCAAGGGAATGCCCGAAGGGCGATGGAGCCGACAAATCTCCAAGAAGCATCGCATGGTTTACCGCATCTTCGAGACCGAGGTCGTTGTGCTTGTCCTTACCGCCTACGGTCATTATGACGACAAATAAGTTCTCTCGAACTTGTTTTTTAACACTCGCGAAGCATAAGCTTTCCAAAACATTCTCTATCTTTGCCACTGACATTCAGTCTCATTCTTTGAATGCAACGCTAAAATACATAACGCAAACAACTAATTTTCAATTAGTTGTGCGCAGCACGGGGGGGTAATTTCCTCCCTCTCAACCGCTTATAGCGTCCATTTAGAATCTTCATCACAAGCCGCGCTTGACCGTCTCCATGGTCAGGCGTGGCTTTTTTGTGATACACACACCTTATCATTAAGAGAAAAAAATCATGAAAACATTCACTTGCACGCGCCTTCGTCGCGCGTCCGCCGACTTTCTCGGCGTTTGCGGCGGCTTGTTGCCTGACCGCCACTTCCTGTCACATACCGTTTCAGACCGTTTAGTCTGATTCCGTGCTGATGCTGCCCCTGGCAGCGTCCCGACGCTTCATGCCCCTCCGTGTGGCATCTTGCGCTCGCATTCCCTTTTTTCACTTGTCGCGCCTCGCGCGACCTACACCATAACAAGCAAACAACAATCAAACACCTATCATTATGAGAAAAATCTTATTAACCTTAATTGCTGCACTCTTCTGCACTGTAGGAGCAATTGGAGCCACCGCAATGTATGCTGGAGGTTTTGAAAGCGGAGTTGAATCTTGGACAAAATCAAGCATGAACACACTTGCAAGTTCGACCTCTGAATCCAGAACAGGAACTCATTCTTTAGCTTCCACAGGCAATAGCGCAGGAGATGGATATATGAGAAAAAGCATCTCATATACAATAGACACTTACATTCACATGATTGCTTGGGTAAAAAATTCAACCGCAGGGAATACATCGTTGAAATTAAATGGAAATGCTAACAGCGCAACGTCCGTTGGAACAACTTGGACTCGATTGACACACACTTATAACTATACAAGTTCAACAGGTAACAAGAACACCGATATAACTTTCAGGAAAAGTGCTAGTTCTGCACATTACGTGGATGATGTAGTTTTATATTATGATAATTCTTCAACTATTGACCTCACGGCTCCTACCTCCGCCACTGTCCCAAGTGCAACGACATCATCAATCTCTTGGACTAATGGTTCTGATGCAGCTACTGGCATTGAAAACACGTTGATTCTCAGACGAACAAGTGGTTCTGCCGATGATTTAAGTCTTAACGACCAAGGTCTTTATGCAGTCTCTGCCACAGACCAATCTGGACACTGGACAGTAGTATCAAACTCCGTCTCCTCTGCTGCAACTTCTTATTCTGGCACATTCAGCGCAGGCGACCGATATGCCATAGTTCATCGTGATTATGCATACAACTATTCAACGCCAACTTACGTAACCGTTGTATCCGCTTCCTGCTCCACACCTGCCGCCCCTACCGCAGTAACGGCAGGCAGCACGACTTCTTCCGGCACCACGCTCACCATCACCGACGCCGCGAACGCGGCAAGTTACGACATTTACTACTCGACTTCATCCACCGCTCCCGTGGCAGGCACCGCCGCCAACACGACTTCAACGAGCAAAACGAAAGCGTTGACAGGTCTCACGGCAAGCACTACTTACTACGTATGGGTACGTTCCGTCTGTGATTCTGACCACAAG
>JAFSQL010000002.1 GCA_017446585.1 Paludibacteraceae bacterium | reverse complement strand
TTTGTCAGAAGAAACATTTTGTTGTCGACTATTGCAGTTTTTACATTACTCGAAATACTGTTCGTGTAGTAATTGTTTACAGCTGTTTCCACTGTAGAACCGCTATAAGTATTGCCGCTACTATAGTCGGGGTTATACTGCGACGCGGCAACACATTCCTTTGCAAGCAGTGTTACTGTACCGGCATTTGCGGCTGTGGAGTTGTCCTCAATCAAATACCAGGCCTTGCCGTCAAAAGTTATTTCTGTTGTGGTGTTCACAAGACCGGCATAGGGCTCTACCGCCCATGCTGTCAGACTCACTGCCGATAACACCGTAACGGCGAGTGTTTTAAAAATGTTCTTTTTCATGATAGTCTGTTTTATGGTGTTAATAATAGAAAAAATCTTGTGTGGCGCGTTTATATACGCATACAGGCGATGCCTTCTCATGCAGAGAAAGCACCGCCTGCTATGGTGGTGATATGTGTGACGACTTTACCCTTGCTTGCGTGGGGGGGGTGATTGTCAGGAAGTTATGTGTATGTGTGGTATAGTCTGACATAGGCGATATTTCGTATTCTTGTCCTCACGTTATTTTGACTTTGTGTTTTAATAAGTCTAAAAAATTGATTGGTTAATAGTGTTTCTTTATTTGTCCTAAAAAGGGTATTTGCGTGTTGTTGTGTTTTCATCATTAAAAAAATCTACATTATAAAATACAATTACGCCATTAAACAGTACATACAGAACGAATGATATACCCCCCCTTTTTTTTTGTGATGTGCGCAACTAATTGAGAATTAATCGCTTGTGTGTGATATTTATTTGTTGTGGTCAAGAGATTAAAATATTACGCCTTTTTCGTGCTTTTGGTTGTCTTTGTGGCGGTTTTCTTCGCTGTGGTGTTCTCTTCACCCGTTTCTTTCTTCGTCTCTTTGCCTTTGAGTTTTTTGACTTCCGCTTTCAGTTCCGAAATCTTTGTTTCTTGGTTCTTGATGGTTTTGAGCAGTCCGTTCAATTCTTCATTCTCGATGGTCGTAGGATATTGCTCATCCACGCGTTGCAAGAAGTCACTCAGCACGTTCATGTAGTTCATGAAAGCCTCGTAAGGCGACTCATACTGACCCGTATGCGCCACGGCATTACCCGTGAAGTGCTTCGTGGACATGTAGTAAAAATGGTCACAACTCTGCAAGTGCATCCAGTCATACTTGATGCCTTTGTCGGTGCAAAGACGTACGCGTTCGCCTACGGCATAGAGTTTGTGAATGGCTTCATATTGCAAGTCGTTGCCACAGAATGCGGTAAGGTCCTTCTCCTCGTCCGCCCACGAGATAGGTTCTCCTGTCGAGAGGGTGTCCGTAGGTTTGTTCTTTTCGATGATTTCGCTTGGTGTGGCGAACGATATTTTCTGCATCAGGGCGTGATAAGGCAACGCCTTCATGAAGTCAAAGATACCGCTCTCTGGGCGATTGTTCAGACCGAGCGCATTGTAACTCATTCCGATGGTCATCACTTTTTCTTCTTCCGGAGTGGCGGATACCCATCCGATGTACTTCTCCGCCGTGAGAGGGAATTGATCCCAACCCCAGTCCGAGAACTTGAACAGAATGTTGTCACTCATGCCACTGTTGCGAGGCAGAAGCGCGAGATTGCCAGCATATGGATGTTTGTACAAATAGTTTGGTGACTTCCATCCGAGCACCGCTTTCGCTCCTTCCATAATCGCTCCCTTGAAGCCTAACTTGGAGATGAGCGCGCCAATTTCGTCGCTATATATCATTTCCGTGTTGAGGAACGTGGTCGGACGTTGACCGAACAGGTCATGGATGCGATCCGAATGTTCCTGCACTTGCGCTTTGAACTCGTTTTCATCATAGATTGAAGACAGTCCGTGTGCATAAGTCTCACCTAAAAACTCGACCGCACCCGTCTGTGCTAACTCCTTGAACGAATCAATAACTTCGGGAGCGTATTGCTCAAGTTGCTCAAGCATGACTCCTGAAATGGCAAATGCAACCTTAAACTTCCCGTTGCTGCTATGAATCATTTCAAGGAGTGTCCTGTTTGCAGGCAAGTAGCAATTATCCGCAAGATAGCGAATGGCGTCTTCATCAGCAAAGTCATTGTAGTAATAGTGGTCGTTGCCAATCTCGAAGAAACGATAACGCTTGAGTTGCAATGCTTGATGCAATTGGAAGAAGAAGCAAATGGACTTCATATTTTTAATGTGTTGAGTTAACGTTTATAGGATTTTTCTTTTTTTCACCATCCAAGAACCTTGTCATAGATGGCTCTCACTTTTCTGCCCGCAGCTTCCCACGTGATGCGGTTCACTTCGCTTTCTCCTTGTTCGTGAAGTGATTTGTACATGGCGGGATATGAAACTATGGCATGTATTGCGTCCGCAAGAGCGTCAATGTCCCAATAGTCTATCTTGATGGCATTGTTGAGTATCTCCGCGCAACCGGATTGTTTGGAAACGATAGTCGGAGTGCCGACTTGCATGGCTTCCAATGGCGAAATGCCAAACGGCTCACTTACGGAAGGCATGATATAGACATCGCTTTCCGCAAGCATTTCAGTCACTTGCTTGCCGCGCAAGAAGCCCGTGAAATGGAACTTATCCGCAATGTTCTTATAGGCTGCCAGATGTATCATTTGGTTCATCATGTCTCCGCTACCTGCCATGACAAAACGTACATTCTTCGTCTTTTGCAAAACGCGATGTGCCGCTTCCACAAAATACTCAGGGCCTTTCTGCATCGTGATGCGTCCCAAAAAGGTGACCACCTTGTCTTTGCGAGGCGTTTTGACAAACTGCTCCCTGTCCGCCAGCGGTTCCACCGCGTTGTGAACCGTGCTGACCTTGGCAGGATTTTGACCGTACTTCTCAATCACCGTTTGTCGCGTCAGGTTGCTGACGCAGATAATGTGGTCCGCCTCGTCCATGCCGCGACGTTCTATGTCATAGACCTGTGGATTCACCTTGCCGCGACTACGGTCAAAATCGGTAGCGTGTACGTGAATCACAAGTGGCTTCCCGCTGATGTGTTTAGCAAAGATGCCTGCGGGATATGTCAGCCAATCGTGGCTGTGAATGATGTCAAAACCACCTGCGTGAGCCACGACACTTGCCACCGCCTCATAGTTGGATATTTCCTCCATCAGGTTCTTAGGGTAGATGCCGGAGAAGTTGACGCATCCTAAATCATCGGTCCCAATCCGACGAAAGTCGTATCGGATATTGTCTCGAAGGTGATAATACTCGTCTGGATGCATGATATTGCCAATGCGCTGATTGACGTAGTTCCAATCATTGTCCTTGCGAACGATAGGAACGCAACTCGCGCTGATGATGTGCAAGAACGACTGGTCTTCATCACCGTGGGGATGTGGCAATACGAAGGTGATATTCATGTCGCCTTGGAGTGACATGCCTCGTGTTAGTCCGTAGGATGCGGTACCAAGTCCGCCTAAGATATGAGGTGGAAATTCCCAACCAAACATTAAAGCGTTCATCCTATATCTCCTATATTTTGTTCAATTCTTAACTCTAAATTCTTAACTCCTTTTTATCCATTGTTCGCCTCAAAAGCCTTGAGAACGGACATTGCGCGAAGCGTTTCGGCAACAGACATGGCGAACGACATCGCCCCGCGAGGTGTGTATGGAGGGTTACCGTCATAGAGCTCGTTAAGGGTTCCGATGCAGGCTTGTCCCATTTCTGTTTCAAATCCCGCCAAGATGCGTTCGAGGAAGAACAATCCCGATCTTGCGTTCAGTTTCAAATACGCTTCGGTAAACGCCCCGATGAGCCAAGGCCACACCGTTCCATTATGATAGTTGTACGAACGTTCTATTTCGTTGCCCACATAAATAGGCTTATATTGCCCGCTCTTCGGTGACAACGTTCGCAGTCCGCGAGGCGTGAGAAGTTCGCGGGTCACGATGTCAACCACCTTCTTCTGCTGTTTCCTGTCAAGAGGAGAGTGGGTGAGCGAAACGGCGAATATCATGTTCGGACGCACTTCAAGATTGCGGTCATTATCCGATACGTAGTCATACAGGTAATTCCCGTTCCAGAAGGTGTTATTGAATGATGTCTTCGCAAATTCGGCTTGATAGTTGAGCAAATCAACCATATAGTTGTCCAATTGACTTGCCGCAATTTCAGACGCAAATCGCAGTGCGTTATACCATAGTGCGTTAATCTCGACCAAGTAGCCATTGCGTGGTAGCGTCGGCCTTCCCCAAGCGGTTCCGTTCATCCAACTTGCAGGCTTGTCATATCCGCTGACCCACAACAGTCCATTTTCATGCCATGTGATGAATGGATGCCTGTTTTCGCGAATGAAATTGACTACATTCATGACAATGTCCCCATATTTCTTCGCTGTCTTTTTGATGTCATAGCGATCAGCGTATTTTTGTATCGCCCAAATCATCCATAACAATGCGTCAGGGTCTTCTATCTCGCTAATTTGGCTTGTGTTCTCTTTCCCCTTCAAGAATGCTTTCACAGCGGGCAATGCGCTTTCCATGACCTTGTCAAATAGCGCGTCGTTCTTGCTCGCGAACGAGAGTCCCGGCAGTGAGATGAACTCATCCCTTGCCCTGCATTTGAACCACGGATAGCCCGCTATGATATAATCGCCCTTGGCGCGTGTTTGCCAAAATTGATTGCCCGCGTTCTTGAGTGTGTTGAAAAAGTCAAGTCGAGAAGTCCTGCCCGCAAGTTCTGCCTTATATTGGTCGTTGAAGTGTTGAGGATTTGCCTCTGACGTTCCTGCGGAGAAAATCAACTCATCATCCTCTTCAAGCGTGATTTCGAAAAAACCAGGTGAGTACAAATCTTCAAGATAGTCATAACCTCGCTCCTGCTCACGCCAATACTCAATATTCTTATACCAGTAAGGTTGGTCAATGAACTCAATTTTACGAGAATACTGCATGAACAAACGCGGCAGACCTTCATACAACGCCATCGAGATTCCGTTCTGAACATCTTCGTGCCCTCCGTTAATACGGTTGTTCTCGTGCGTCAATTCATTTACCGAGCGGAAAGCCACTATAGGGCGAAAACGCAATGTCACTTCGCTCTGAGCCTCAATGACCTTATATTTAATCAGAATGCGTGATTCGTTGCTGATGAAGACGCGCTCCTTGGAGAAAACGACACCGCCCACGCGATACGTCGTGCGAGCGACGGTCTCCATCGTGAATTCGCGTATGTACTTGTGACCTTTAGGAGAGTAGTTGCATCCTTGAAAGCGATGAAGACCCATATTAAACTCCGCTCCGTGTTGAATCACTGTTTCGTCAATGGATGACAGCAAAACATAATTGTCATAATTCAGCTCCGCTATCGGAACCACAAGTAATCCGTCATATTTTGAAGTGTTGCAATCGGGCAATGTCGTGACGGAATATGCTCCCGTACGGTTTACACGCAACATGTCTTTGGAAAGTGACTTCTCCAAGTTAATCAGTTGGCTTTTGTCAAACTTCAAGTAACTCATATCTTTGTGAGGCTTTGCAAGGCGTTAAATACTTATATTTCTACAAATGTACGCATATTTCGACTGAAAACAACTTTCATTTTCCTCGAATTTTCCTCCTTTCTCTGCAAAATTATCCGTGTTATAAAAAAAAACTCTTCGAATATGTTTTTTAGCATACTTTCAGTCTCATACTCCGTCAAACATGAATTTATCCGTATCTTCGCGCACAAAAAAACAAAGCCATGAATTTCGACAAAAAAAGAAACGACGGAATACGACGTATCCGTTCGCGTTACACCTCTCGACGTCAGGATGAAGATGCACGTGCGCGTGAACCTCGTCCTCGTCGTTCTGACTCGGTAGTTTCCGATGCTCCGCGACGTGCGTTTGGACGTAAGCAGGAAGAGCCGCGTTCCTACCGCCGACGTAGTGATAACTATATTGCCGATGGTGAACGTAGGGGCACTAAACGTTCGTTCGACGAAAATTACGATCCCAACGCTAAATATAGTAAAAAGAAACAACTTGCCTATAAGCGAAAAACACAATCTCCTGATGACCCGGTACGATTGAACCGTTTCCTCGCTAATGCGGGTATCTGTTCACGCCGTGAGGCGGATGAACTGATTAAGGCTGGCGTTGTTTCCGTCAACGGACAGGTCGTCACTCAGTTAGGTACTAAAGTCATTCCGTCTTCCGACAAAGTATTGTTCCATGATCAACCAGTCCGTTCGCAGAAACTCGTCTATATCCTTATGAACAAGCCGAAGGATTGTGTCACCACCACTGATGACCCGCAGGCGCGCATCACTGTCATGGATATTATCAAGGATGCATGTCCTGAGCGTGTTTATCCCGTTGGACGACTTGACCGCAACACCACCGGTGTGTTGCTCCTGACCAACGACGGTGACCTTGCCATGAAGTTGACACACCCTCGATACGAACATCGCAAAATCTATCAAGTCGGTCTTGACCGGCCTGTCGCTCCGTCTGACTTGCAAAAGATAAGCGAAGGAATCATGTTGGAAGATGGTCCTATCGCTGCCGACGACATAGCCTACGAAGATCCTTCGGACCGAAAGGTGGTTGGAATTGAAATCCATAGCGGTCGTAACCGTATTGTTCGACGCATTTTTGAGAGTTTGGGATATAAGGTGATGCGTCTGGATCGTGTTTATTTCGCTGGTTTGACCAAGAAGAATGTTTCTCGTGGCAAATTCCGTTTCCTGACTCCTCAAGAGGTCGGATTCCTGAAAATGTCAACCAACGGAATGGCTGCGAAATTCGATTCAGAAGACGAGTTGTAGTGTTGAAGAAAAAGAAGCAGAATAATTTCTGAAAAAACACGTTTTCTGTGTTTGCTGAATAAAAAAAAGTTCTATCTTTGCACCGCAATTGAGGGAAGCAGTTCCCAAAGATTGATTGAGCGATAGAAATGGTGCGGTAGTTCAGTTGGTTAGAATATCGGCCTGTCACGCCGGAGGTCGCGGGTTCGAGTCCCGTCCGCACCGCTCAAAACAAAAGTCCTAAGATGTTCACATCTTAGGACTTATTGTTTTTTGGGGGGATGTATTATTCTTCTTTCTTTTTCGCTTCGTTCCAGAGTTGATCCATTTGTTCAAGGCTCATGTCTTTCAATTCCTTGCCTTGTTTTAATGTTTGATCTTCAACATAGTTGAAACGTGACGTGAACTTACGATTAGTGCGTTCAAGGGCGTTATCCGGATCCACGCCATGCAATCGGGCGGCATTTATGATGCTGAACAGAAGGTCACCGAATTCGGCTTCAATGTCATTTGTCTTTCCGGTGCTAATGGCATCGCGCACCTCTCCAAGTTCTTCTTGAACCTTTTCCCAAACGTCGTTTTTGTCTTGCCAATCAAATCCGACATTGCGTGCTTTGTCTTGTATGCGATATGCCTTGATGAGCGATGGCAACGCTTTGGGAACACCGCTTAAAACGCGCTTGTTGCCTCCCTTCTCCTTTTGTTTCAATTCCTCCCAGTTTCGCTCAACGTCTTCTGGCGTTTCCGCTTTCAGGTTACCGTAAATATGTGGATGACGGAATATGAGTTTTTCCAATAGTCGTTCGCAGACATCCTTAAAGGTGAATTGACCTTCTTCGTCTCCCATTTTCGCATAAAAAAGGATATGCATCAAGACATCGCCCAATTCCTTGCATATATCTTTATAATCTTTCTCCTCAATGGCGTCTGCCAACTCATAAACTTCCTCTATGCTGAGCGGACGGAGTGAATCGAATGTTTGCTTCGAGTCCCATGGACATTGCTCGCGAAGCGTGTCAATGATTTCTGCTACTTGCGCAAAAGCGTCAATGTTTTCTTTCGATTTGAGCGGAAGACTTTTTTTCATTGTCCTATCGTTATTTTATTTCAATAACCAATGCGGAATAAGGGTCTATTTGAAACCTTGAGGGTTGTTTGCTGCTGAACGATTCCGTCCATGAACGCAAGGTGAGAAGATCTCGGCAACGCATGTTCTTCCCTTCGCGAATGCCCATCTTTTTTAGCAATTCCGCGTTCAAATTCAGGGCAAGTCCAATGCCGTTTTCATCAAAGTTCGCTATGACAAGAACTCTCGAATTGCCTTTCCATCGCGCGAATGCGTAGCAACGATGACGATTATAGTCAGGATTGTTGTCCTGAAGATATTGAAGGTCAAATCGATAACTGCCGTCTCCTAATGCGGGAATGCTTTTTCGCGCTTGAAGTACTCTTGCATACAAAACTAAGAGTTCTCTTTCTTCCTCCGTGAGTTTCAATCCGTTTACCTCTCCTCTGGCATATAGGCGATTGAACGAGTCCATGCTCCAATAGTCAAATATGGATGTACGTCCGTCTCTACCGCTAAAACCTTCGCTATCCATTCCTTGCTCGCCAAGTTCTTGACCGAAATAAACCATAAAAGGACTGTCATTGAGCAGGGCGGAAACGACAAGCGCGGGAATCGCCTTATAGCCGTCCGCAAAGACAAAATCGGAAGCAAGGCGTTGCTCATCATGGTTTTCAAGAAAGTTGAGCATGTGCGCTTTGATGTCATCCGTCTCTTGCCAACGGGGCGTGATATCATTCGCTGATGTTTCATGACGTGTTACCGCCTTTAGCGTGTCATAAAGACCAACTTTGTCGTACAAGTAGTCAAAACCTCCTCTGAAAATATAGTCGCGATACTGTTGTGGATTATAGACTTCAGCGACAAAAAAGATGTTCGGAAATTGTTTCTTCACCTTTCCTATGGCATATTTCCAAAATTCTACAGGAACCATTTCTGCCATGTCGCACCGAAAACCGTCCACTCCTTTTTTTGCCCAGTAGAGTAGTATCTCCGTCATCTTTTTCCACGTGTCAGGCGTTGGCGTGAAATGGCAACTGTGTCCGTTTTGATAGTCCACTCCATAGTTTAGTTTGGCAGTTTCGTACCAATCGTTAATGGATGGGGTAGCGGAGAAGACATCGTTTCCAGACACTTTTGCTGGATTCTCATAGTACTGTTGGGCGTCAAATTGCGGTCTGAGTTCTTGTCCTGGCAGATAGTAGAAATTATTGCGCGGACTAAAGGACATATTCGTGTCGTCAGATGAGCCTAAGTCTCTTACGCCTTCGTGTTTGAGTCCGCTGCCATATTGACGAGCCACGTGGTTAGGAACAAAATCAATAATTACCTTTATCTTTTTTCTGTGTGCCTTGGTGACCACTTCCTCAAATTCACGCATGGCTTTATCTGGTCGTGTGGCAAGGTCAGGGTCAATGGCGTAGTAATCTTTGATGGCGTATGGACTGCCTGCTTGTCCCTTGACTACTCCTGGATGATCAATGCGAATGCCAAAACCAGAGTAATCGGTCTTTGTCGCGTGCATGAGAACGCCGGTTAACCAAATGGCATCATAACCGCAGTCGCTCAGATAGGACAGAAAGTTATCATTGATGTATTTGAGTTTTCCACACCCGTTTTCCTCAATCGTTCCATTGGGCTTGCGGGTGGAATTCTCGTTGCCGACATAACGTGGCAGAACTTGATAAATGTTCAGCATTTCCGAATATATTTCTTTGTGAGTTTCACTATTAGTGGTGAAAGAACCAATAGTGAAATGAGGTTAGGTATAGCCATCAATCCATTGAAAATGTCACCGAGACTCCACACGACATTTATGGACATTATGCAACCTGCGAAGACTGAAAGGAGGAAACAAATGCGATAGGGTAGAATGCTCTTATTCCCGAATAGGTATTGGGCGCTTTTCTCGGCATATATATACCAACCGAGCAGGGTCGAAAAAGAAAAAGTGATTAGCGCGATGCAAATGAACTGGTCACCGAGAAAAGGAATCTGCCTAAACGCTGCTTTGGTTATCTGCATGCCCTGTAGCGATGAATCGGCATATTGTCCGGAATTGACGATAACCAATCCTGTCAGCGCGCAAATAACGACAGTGTCCCAAAATGTTCCCGTGGCTGAAACCAAGGCTTGCCGAACGGGATTGTTCGTCTGGGCGGATGCGGCAATGATCGGAGCGGAACCCATGCCAGATTCGTTCGAAAACAATCCTCGGGCAACACCATATCGAGCGACATAAACAATCGAAAGCCCTACAAATCCTCCTCCTGCCGCCTCTGGATCAAATGCGCTTGTTATGATGAGTCGAAGTGTGGATGGCAATGTTTGATAATTCAGAACCAGAAGAACAATACATCCTACGACGTAAAGGAAACCCATTAGGGGAACTAATGCCTTACAGATTCGGGAAACACCTTTCAACCCATTCAGAATGATAACGCCAACTACCAGTGTCAGAACCGTTGCCGTGATCCATGTGAATGCTGCGCTCTCACTTCCTATGCTTTCTTGCAGGGCGGCGGAAAACGAGTTTGATTGCACTGACGCGCCTATGCCAAAGGAAGAAATAATGACAAGGAGTGAAAATATGGCGGCAAGCCACTTGCAATGCAATCCTCGTTCAATGACATACATCGGACCGCCCGAAAAGGAACCGTCGGCATTCTTGATTCGAAAATGAACGGAGAGTAATGATTCGGCATATTTTGTCGCTATGCCAAACACACCCGTAAACCACATCCACAACACCGCACCGGGACCTCCCAACGCCACTGCCGTCGCCACTCCGACAATGTTTCCTGTGCCTATGGTCGCTGCCAATGCGGTCATCAATGCGGAAAAGGGAGATATGTCGCCCTTTTCCTTTTTCTCTTTCGATATTGTCAGTCTTATCCCTTTCAGCAAGTGGCGTTGGATGAAACCCAATCGCAAGGTGAGAAACACATGCGTCACCATCAGAATAACGATAAGGAAACCACCCCAAAGCCAATCGGAAAAAGAAATGATGAACTGTGAGATTGATTCCATTACTTGAGAAATTCTTTGGCGATTATGAAATGAAAACTCACAGTTGCTGCATGTCGCAGAGTCGTTTGTAATAGCCGTTCAGGGCTATCAATTCATTGTGCTTGCCTTGTTCTACTATTTGTCCTTCGTTCAGGACGCAAATAATATCTGCGTTCGTAATAGTGCTTAATCTGTGCGCCACGACAATTGATGTACGGTTCTTCATCAAGTTGTTCACGGCTTCTTGAACCAACTTTTCGCTTTCTGTGTCAAGCGCGCTTGTCGCCTCGTCCAGAATCAGGATGGTCGGATTCTTGAGAATGGCTCTGGCTATGGATATGCGTTGTCTTTGACCGCCGCTCAACTTGCCTCCTCTGTCACCGATGTTGGTGTCATATCCATCCGGTGTCGCCATGATGAAGTCATGTGCGTTGGCTATTTTTGCCGCGTTCACCACATCTTCCATTGTCGGATGTTCCACACCGAAGGTGATGTTGTTGAAGAACGAATCGTTAAACAGAATCGCGTCTTGATTGACAATTCCCATCAGTGAGCGCAAGTCAAAAATCTTAACGTCACGAATGTCAACACCGTCAATCTTTATGCTACCTTCCTGCACGTCATAGAAGCGAGGAATCAGGTCAACCATCGTGCTCTTTCCGCTGCCTGACTGCCCAACCAATGCTACTGTTTGTCCTTTTTGGATAGTCAGGTTTATGTCTTTCAGAACCCAGTCATTTTGGTATTTGAATGACACGTGTTCAAATCGAATATCTTCTCTGAATTTTGTGATACTTTGCGCTTCTTGACGTTGCTTGATTGGGTTTTCCGCTTGCAGAATCATGTCCACGCGTTCCAATGACGCCATTCCTTTTTGTATCGTGTACGACGCTTTGGACAAATCCTTGATCGGATTGATAATGCTATAGAAAATTACCAGATAGTAAATAAACTCTGGTGCGCTAATCGTTGACTCTCCTTCAAGGATGAGGCTACCACCGAACCATAGTACGATAACTATTATTGCCGTGCCAAGAAATTCGCTCACGGGATGAGCCAGAATATACTTCCTGTTCATCCTGTTAAACGTGCGGCGCACTTGTTCATTGAGTTTGCTGAACTTGTGGAAAATTTTGTGTTCCGCATTAAATGCCTTGATAATGCGAAGCCCGCCCAATGCCTCTTCTATCTGGCTCAACAGTTGCCCCGTTTGATTTTGACCTTCAAGCGATTTCTTCTTCAACGTTTTCCCGACGTAGCCAATCAGTCCGCCTGCCACTGGAAGAATCAAAAGGACAAAAAGCGTCATCTGCCACGATATGGCAAGCAATACAGCGAAATAGATGATAACCATGACAGGATTCTTGAACATACTTTCAAGGCTTGACATGATGGAATTGCCTATTTCCGTCACGTCTCCTGTCATTCGGGCTATGATGTCACCCTTCCTTTCCTCGTTGAAGAAACCGATTGGCAATCTCAGCACCTTGTTCATGAGTTGGTTGCGCAAGTCACGCAACACGCCATTTTGAATGGGGGTGAGATAAAACCCTGCCAAAAAATACGTTCCCGTCTTCAACAACGCCGTTATGACCAAGAACGCTCCTAATATCAACAACGTATTTGACGGACCATAAGTGTCAATATACAAGGTGATGTAGTAATACACATCGTTCTTGAGTGCGGCGACTATATCCTTCAGCGAGTCAGAAAATGACCATTCAACGTAACTATCAACACGTCCGTCCTCCATTCCGAACAGAATCTGAAGTATCGGAATGATTGTCGCAAACGAAAACAGTGAAAAAACCGTACTCAGTACGTTGCACAGCAGGTTCCCTACAACATAACGCTTGTAGTTCCCTAAAAATCGTCTGGCAAGGATGATGAAGTTCTTCATTGTTGATAAACTACGTTGTAGGTTTCTGTGCTCTTGTCGCTATTTCAAATACCGGTATAGTTGAAAGGCGAAATGTTCCTCAATTCTTCTTTGACCTCGTCGCTCACTTGCAGTGTGTCAATAAAGTTTTCTATGCTCTCCTTCGTGATGGTCGCGTTCGTGCGGGTCAGGTTCTTGAGCGTTTCGTATGGCTTTGGATAACCTTCGCGTCTCAGGATGGTTTGAATGCCTTCTGCTACCACTGCCCACGTATTGTCCAAATCCGCTTTGATGGCAACCTCGTTCAGCAGCAACTTGTTTAGACCTTTCAACGTGCTTTTCAGCGCGATGAGCGCATGGGCGTACGGAACGCCAACGTTGCGCAATACCGTCGAGTCGGT
Organism: Paludibacteraceae bacterium; assembly: GCA_017446585.1. Classification (GTDB taxonomy): domain Bacteria; phylum Bacteroidota; class Bacteroidia; order Bacteroidales; family Paludibacteraceae; genus UBA4363. The sequence continues at coordinate 125,550 of JAFSQL010000002.1, read as the reverse complement.
CAGGTCGCGCTGAAGTCTTGAAACGGGAAGTTTTGTGCTCAGGAACGACAATATCGCATTGGCAATACCCATGTTCCCTTCCGAATTTTCAAAATCTATAGGGTTTACCTTGTGTGGCATGGCGCTTGAACCCACTTCACCCGCCTTAATCTGTTGCTTGAAGTAACCCATCGAGATATACATCCAGAAGTCACGGTCCAAGTCAATGACAATCGTGTTGATTCGTTTCGTCGCGTCAAGGATGGCTGCCAAATTGTCGTAATTGCTTATCTGGGTCGTCCATGGCTCGCGGCTCATGCCGAGACGTTCGCTTACAAATTTGTCCGCGAAACCTTTCCAATCAATCTTCGGATAAGCCACATGGTGAGCGTTGAAGTTTCCTGTCGCTCCGCCAAACTTCGCGCTCACAGGTATTGACTCCAATTGTTGCAGTTGAGTGCTCAAACGGCTTACGAACACCTCTATCTCCTTTCCCAAGCGTGTTGGTGATGCGGGTTGTCCATGCGTCTTCGCCAACATGGCGACGTTTTTCCACTCTCGTGCTTGCTGATCCAACTTTTCAATCAGCTCTTTCACGCTCGGAATGAACACGTCTTTCAACGCTTCGCTCAATGAGAGGGGAACGGACGTGTTGTTGATGTCTTGGCTGGTCAATCCGAAGTGTATGAACTCCTTATATTTTGAAAGATTCAGTTCGTCAAACTTCGCTTTCAAAAAATACTCCACCGCCTTCACATCGTGATTGGTCGTCTTCTCAATCTCTTTGACCGCTTCCGCATCCTTGTCCGTGAAGTCGAGGTAGATTTGCCTCAATTGCGCGAATGCCGATTTCTCAATTCCTGACAGTTGTGGCAACGGTATTTCGCACAGAGCGATAAAATACTCCACCTCAACTCTTACTCGATACTTTATCAACGCTCCTTCTGAAAAGTAAGGTGCTAAACTCTCTGTCTTGCTTCTATATCGTCCGTCAACTGGTGATACGGCATTTAGTGGTTCTAACATAACTCTTATTTCTTAATTTTGCTCGAACGGATTTGCAATCCGTCCTTTGTTTTCTTAATTCTTAACACTCATCTCCTCTTCGCCCTTTGCTTTGCGTTCTCGCGAATCATTTCTTGTTGACGTTTTTGCATCTCCTCCAACTTCATTTGCCACTTGCTCTTGCTCTTCTTCTTCGGATTCTTGGCGTATGCCTTCATCTTTGCCAAAAGCTTTTTCTCATTGATTGAGAGCCTGAAGATTAGCGTGGTCAAAATCGAGAACAACGTCGAAATGAAATAATAGTACGACAGACCGGATGCGTAATCGTTAAAGATGAACAGAAACATTATCGGCATCAGATACATCATCGCCTTCATTCCTGGCATTTGGGCTTGACCCGTCTCCGTTGTCTTTGAGTTGATATAGGTGTAAATGATGTTCGTCACCGTCATCAATAGGCAGAAGAGCGACAAGTGATTACCGAACCACGACGAAACAAACGGAATCTGCAAGTCCCATGACACAATGGCGTCATAGCTGGACAAGTCCTCCGCCCACAAGAAACTTTGCTGACGCAACTCTATCGCTGCCGGGAAGAACGTGAACATCGCGAACAACACAGGCATTTGCAACAACATAGGAAGACAACCACCCATAGGGTTCACTCCCGCCTCTCTGTACAACGCCATCGTCGCCTGTTGTCTCTCCTGCATCTTCTCCTGTCCTTGGTACTTCTTGTTGATTTCCTCTATTTGAGGCTTCAACACGCGCATCTTGGCGGTGCTCAAGTAACTCTTGTATGTCAGAGGCATAATCACCAACTTGATAATAATAGTCATTATCAAAATGATGATACCCATTGAACCGATGTACTGCGAGAAGAAGTTAAACATCGGAATGATGACATACTTGTTTATCCAGCCGAAAATCGCCCATCCCAACTGAATCACCTCCTCCAAATGCAACTTCTCGTCGCCTTCCACACCCTTGTCATACGCCTTCAGCGTCTGAAACTTGTTCGGACCGAAGTAGAAGTGGAACCCTGCCGCCACCTCCTTCTGCAGGTCGAACGGCATGTTGATGTCCGCGTCATATTTCTTCAGATACACTGGGTCATTCTCTATCATCTTACTCCTGATCTTCGCTGAAGTCATCGCCTCGTCGGCTATCAGGATAGATGAGAAAAACTGATCCTTAAACGCTATCCACTTCACCTTCGTCGTCAAGTCCTCCTCGTCGTCTGACGTTGGCGACATCTTCTCCACGTCATCCGATGCGGGTTTATAATAAATGCGTGCGTATCGGTCCTCAAACTTCTTGCTTCGTTCCTGTTGCTTGATTTTTGACGTCCACTTCACTTGCACGTCGCTTACATTCCTCCGCAACACGTTTCCCATCCCCTCCGTCTTGATTTCAAAGCCCACCATGTAGTCATCCTGCCTTAGCGTATAGACATAGTCCAGAGTCGCTCCTTGGCTCGTCTTCACCCTGAAGGTATAAGTTGCCGAATCCGTGTCCACCAGTCCCGGTTTGTAATCCACCGGCTCGAAATCAAGGTCCTTTGTCTCGATTACTCGGTCATTTTGTGTCAGGAGCGTCACGGAAAAACATGTTCCGTCCTTCTCCTTGTCAAAGAGAAACAAAGGCTCCTTCGCGTTCGTCGTGAACTCCTTCAACTCCGCTTTTGCTATTTGACCTCCTCGTGACGAAACCGTCAGCCTGATTTTGTTGTTCTCAATTGTATAGAACGTTTCTGGTTTCCCCGTGTTCCCGGCAAACTCGCCCCATTCTACCTGCCTTAGGCTGTCGCTTATGGTTGCGTCTTGTCCTGCTTCTTCCTTTGCTTGTTTCTCCGCTTCGCGTCGAGCCAAGTCCTCCCTGCGTTGTTTCTCCGCTTGTTCCTGTCGCTGTGATTCACGACGTGCCAACTCCTCCTCCGACGGTTGATTATAGTACGAAAATCCGAATAGCAACGCCGCTATTAAAAGAAATCCAATGAGTGTGCTTCGGTCCACGATATTTTTACTTGAATAAAATGAAAAACTAACTTTTAACCCTCAATAATCCTCTTGATGAAATTCACGAACAATGGTGATGGCGACAACACCGTGCTGTTGTACTCTGGGTGAAACTGCGTGCCCAGATAGAACTTCTTCCCCGGCATCTCTATTATCTCAACCAGACCCGTCTTCGGATTCTCACCGCTGCAAATCATACCCGCCTTCTCAAACTGTTCGCGATATTCCGAGTTGAACTCATATCTGTGTCTGTGTCGCTCGCTGATTACGTCCTTGCCATACACCTCGTGAGCCAAACTTCCCTCCTTCAGTGTGCAATCATACGCCCCCAGACGCATGCTCGCGCCCAGGTTCAGAACGTCCTTCTGATCATCCATGATGTCAATCACATTGTGCCTTGTCGTCGGGTCCATCTCCGTCGAATTCGCGTCAGCGAACCCCAACACATTGCGCGCGAACTCAATCGCCATGCACTGCATGCCCAGACAGATACCCAGACATGGAATGTCATTCTCCCGCGCGTAGCGCAATGCCACGAACTTTCCCTCTATGCCCCTGCTCCCGAATCCTGGAGCGATGATGATACCGTCCTGACCGTCTAACCTCTCCACCACGTTCTCGTTCCTCAACTCCTCGCTCGAAACGTATGTCAACCTCAGCCTCCTGTCGTTATACGTGCAGGCGTGAATCAGACTCTCGCTTATCGACTTGTATGCGTCCTGTAGTTGTACGTACTTCCCCACCAATGCTATCTTCACCTCCTTCTCCGCGTGCTTCATCTTGTGCAGGAAGTTGTTCCACTCCCTCATGTCCGCTTCCGGAACCTCGCATCCCAACTTCTTCAACACCACCTTGTCCAGACCCTCCTCCTCCATCTTGATAGGGCATTGGTATATCGTCTCGCAGTCTATTGACTCAATCACTGCGTCCTCCGTCACATTGCAGAACTGCGAAACCTTCCGTTTCACCTCGTCAGTAATGTGATGCTCCGTCCTCAGCACGATCACGTCAGGCTGTATTCCCGACTGCTGCAACGTCTTCACGCTGTGTTGCGTCGGCTTCGTCTTCAACTCCTTCGCTGCCGCTATGTATGGCACGTAAGTCAAGTGGATGAACACGCATCTTTCTTTCAACTCATACTTCAATTGTCTCACTGCTTCAATGAAAGGAAGACTTTCTATGTCACCTACCACGCCGCCTATCTCCGTTATCACGAAGTCATACTCACCGCTCTCTCCCAACGTCATGATGCAACTCTTTATCTCGTCCGTCACGTGGGGAATGATTTGGACGGTTTTCCCTAAGAAATCGCCGTGCCTCTCCTTGTTTATCACCGTCTGATAAACCCTTCCCGTCGTCAAGTTGTTGTGTCGTGTCGTCTTGATGTTCAGAAAACGCTCATAGTGACCCAAGTCCAAGTCCGACTCGTAACCGTCCGTCGTCACGTAACATTCGCCGTGCTCATACGGATTCAGTGTACCCGGGTCCACGTTGATGTACGGATCCAACTTCTGGTTCGTCACCTTGAAACCGCGCGCCAGAAGCAACCTTCCTAACGACGCTGCCGTTATACCCTTTCCTAATGACGAAACAACTCCTCCCGTCACGAAAATATACTTCGTATCTTTCATTTCCTTTCTGCTAAACTGAAAATACAAAATGCAAAATTAGAAAAAATAAATGACTCTCAACTCTCAAACTCCTATTCCCACTCAATCGTTGCTGGTGGTTTTGACGAGATGTCATAACAAACCCGGTTCACGCCTCTCACCTTGTTGATGATTTCATTGCTTACTGTTGCCATGAACTCGTATGGTAAGTGCGCCCAGTCGGCGGTCATTGCGTCCGTGCTTGTCACGGCGCGTAGTGCCACAGGATGTTCATAGGTTCGTTCGTCACCCATTACGCCTACGCTCCTCACGGTTGAGAGCAATACGCCACCTGCTTGCCATATCTTGTCATAGAGTGACACTCCGTCTTCACAAATCCACTCGTGCATGCGCTCTATATAAATGTCGTCCGCTTCTTGCAAAATGCGCACTTTCTCTCGCGTCACGTCTCCCAAGATGCGAACGGCGAGACCCGGACCTGGGAATGGATGACGTTTGATCAATGATTCTGGCATGCCAAGTTCATAACCCACACGCCTTACCTCATCCTTAAAGAGCCATTGCAATGGCTCGCATAGTTGCAGTTTCATCTCCTTGGGCAGTCCACCGACGTTGTGGTGACTTTTTATGGTCATTCCCGTGATGCTCAAACTTTCTATTCTGTCAGGGTAAATCGTTCCCTGCGCCAACCACTTGGCGTCAACAATCTTTTTCGCTTCGGCATTGAATACCTCGACAAAGTCACGTCCTATGATTTTTCTTTTCTGCTCTGGATCGCTTACGCCTTCCAAATCTTTGAAGAACCTTTCCGAGGCATCTACTCCAATGACTTTCAGACCTAAACCTTTATAGGCGTTCATCACCTTCTCGAACTCGTTCTTGCGCAACATTCCATGGTCAACAAAGATACAAGTCAGACGGTCGCCTATTGCTCGGTTCAGCAATGTTGCGCAAACGCTGCTATCCACGCCGCCCGACAAACCTAAAATCACACGGTCGTTGCCCAATTGTTGTTTTAATTCCGCCACGGTCGTCTCCACGAACGAAGCCGCGCTCCACGTGCAATGACTGTGGCAAATGTTCACAACAAAGTTGCTAAGCAATAGTTTTCCTTGCAAGGTGTGGAACACTTCGGGATGAAATTGTACCGCCCACAGATTTTTGCTTTTGTTTGTATAGGCTGCGTTTTTTACCGAAGGTGTTGATGCTATCACTTGACAATCCGATGGAATCTCGGTAATGGTGTCTCCGTGACTCATCCAGACTTGTGAATCTTTCTCAAATCCTTTAAACAAGGCATCTGATGTATTCACCTCCGTTAGCAGGGCACGACCATACTCACGTGTGGCACTCCTTTCAACCTTTCCTCCTAACGTGTTCGCGATGAATTGCGCGCCATAGCAGATGCCCAAAACGGGAACCTTGCCGACAAACTGATCTAAATCCACCTTAAATGCTTCCGGATCGTGAACGGAATAGGGTGAACCGGACAAGATGACACCGATAATCCCTTTCGTGTCCTTTGGAAATTTGTTGTAGGGCACAATTTCACAAAAGGTATCTAACTCTCTAACTCGCCTTCCGATGAGTTGTGTCGTTTGTGAACCAAAGTCCAGAATGATAATTTTTTCTTGCATATTTTGTTTGTTTTGCTTTGTTACTCTTTATCAGAAAGTATAAATCAATCCAATCATTCCATTGAATCCGTTCACTTCGTAACCATACCATTGTTCGTAGTGACGATGCAGAATGTTGTTCAGTTTTATAAATAGTGAGAGGTCACTGCTCCATGCGTAGTCAGTTCCGATGTTCAAGTCATATTTGGGCTTCAGAAGGCGGGTCCCTCCGTCTGATTTCAATGCCTTTCTTCCTGTTTCAATGTCAAAGTTGACGTATGCGGACATGCGCTTTCCTGCATGAAGTTCACCTCCTACGTTCCATTGCCACTTTGGTTTTCCCCATGCTTCACCTTTTCTGACATTCCATGAGTTGTGTTTGACGTCAAAGTTGAGTGTCAACAGTTTTGACATTTCATATTTGTTGCAGAATGAAACCGTAAACACAGATGCGTCTTTTATCTGGCTGACGAAAACGTTTCCCATCACGTGGCTTCCGCTCAGAGATAGTGAAGTGTCGTTTACAAAGAAGTGATCGTTAATGGTGTATTTGTAACGCAGACTCAAGTCCGATAGCAGATTATACAGAATCTTCAACTTGAAACCTCCGTAAACGTCCACTGGGGAGTAGGAGTTTTTTATCTTTTCGTTGAGGTTTATGTAGTGATTCTCTTCTATGACGTCTTTTAACGAATAAGTTTGGTAGTCGCCTTCTAAACCGCCATATAAATACCACGTGTTCTTTACCAGCGTGATGATTGCTCTAACATCTGGGGCGGGAGCGACGGCTTGACCTTCGGTTGAAACGTTCAGGCTTATACCTGCACGGGCAAACAATCTCTCTTTCTCGATTTGAACGTAAGGATTCAGCCGAACGGAAGTGAAGCCATGTGGCGTTGAGGCGGTGACATCAAGGTTACCAGTGTTGTACCAATAGTTCTCCATGTTGAAGTCAATGCCCCAATGATTACCTTCGTTGAAGGTCTTTTCATAGAGAAAGTTGGTTTTCATCCGATGTTCGGTCAGTCCTTCGTTAGGCATGAAACCGTCATATCTCATTTCGGCAGAGATTCGGTTCTCGTATTCATCCGTAGGGTAGGATTTATATCCCAATTCGAAATCCCAGGCGTGTATGGAGGCGTCGTCACGGAAAAAGTCAGCCCCGCTAATCGTTGCTCCATTGGGTGCGGTATAGATGCTGTCTTTTTCTAATTTGTTTTCTCCGTAATAGTTGAATCCACGATATGTATAGTTTCCGTCAATATACAGATTCCCGTTCTTGAAGAATCTGTTGTAACCTAATCCGGCATTTGTCTTGTGGTGTTTCCTGCGATTATACATGCCTTTGTGATTCAAATTGAAATCAAGGCTGTATTTGGATGTTTCCACGATAGGTAACATGAGGTCTCCCAATGTTGACCAACAGTTACCGAGTCCGAAGCGCAAGTATCCGTCTTGAGCGTTCTTGACGACAGGATTGTTCAATTGTGCCGAACCCAATTTGCGAACCTGATATTCTGGCGCAATGGTAGTGGAGTAGGTCGAGTAATTGGCGGGTTTGTGCTTGATTTCTGGCTCGGTTGTCGAAGGCATCAATTCTTTTCTCTCAAAATTCCCGATGAAGGGAGTGTAAGCCTTTTGAATTGTTATGTCCTTCTTTACGATATTGCTGTCAGTTGGCGTGGTTTGTGCCTGACAGAATAACGCGCACCCCATCAATGCTAAAAAGAGTGTATGTCGTCTCATTTTTCAGTAGTTTCCTTATTGTCGTTCTCGTCCGTAGCTGCGGTTGCGTCCGTATTTCCTTTGTCTTGCTCGATAGTCTTTTCTATTGATTCTCGTTCAGACTGGTTGATGATGTCCATACGTTCGCTAATCAAGTCTTGAATGGAATCTTCCGCTTTGTAATTGGCTTGCAGACTGTTCAGATATTGTTTGGCTTGAAACGTGTCGCCTTGTTTCAGACTAATATCAGCAAGTAGGACAAAGGCTCTTGCCAACCAATATTGGTGAGGTGTTCCCTCCTTTATGAAGTTCGTTATCTCTTCCTCCGCTTGCTTGTCATCGCCTGCGTTGAAATAGTAGTCCGCTATCATGTAGCGGGCTTCCGCTCCTTGTTCTGTTCTCGTGTTCGCTCCGATTTTCCTGAGGTGGGGTAGTGCTTCCTTCTTTTCGCCGTTCTCTATCAACGCCTTCGCTAAGTAATAACGTGTCTCCCTCTCCAACTCCTCCGTCAGCCTCTCGCTCCCTAATATCTCGTTGCCAATATTGATCGTTGACGCGTTGTCATCCGTCAGGTAACTGCACCTTAGCACCCCTATTCTCGCCGCCTCACGGTTCTTCTGCTCCTGCGCCATTCCTTTCAGCCGCTTGAATGCGTCCAGTGCCTCCTCATACTTCTGCAAGTCGAACGCCAATTGCGCCTCTCTCACCACCACGCTCTCCATCCATGGGTTCCCCTTCTTCTCTGCCAGCGTTTTATACAGCGCGTACGCTTCCTCCTTCTCCGCCCTTGTGTACAGACAGTCTGCCAGATAGTATTGCGCAAACAGGCAGTTCGTTGACTCCTTCCCTTGACAGAAGTTCTTCAAGTAATTCTCCAACGCCTGAGTGGCTGCCGTGCTGTCGCCCTTCATGTACAACCGTTCTGCCGCCAAGAACGTCAACGAATCCTCTCGGCTGTTCTCCACCTGTGCGATACCCGCTCCCAACGTGCGGGTGTAGGCGAAATAGTCGCTCACGTTGTTCTCCTCCACATAGATGCTCTCAAGGCTCTCCAACGCCGTTTGCGTCTCTATGCTGTTCGGAAACCTCGAAACCACATCCTTGTACGCCTCTATTGCCTTGGCATTATTGCCCTCGTTGCTATACGCCATTCCTATCTCCAATGCCGCCTTGCTCGCAAATGGCGAGGATGGATACTTCGCGATCAGAGCCTTGTACGTCTCGATGGCGTTGTCCGTCTCCCCTGCAAGAACCTGCGCGCGACCCATTTCATAATAGGCGTCGTCGTTGTATGACGAGGTTGCGTAGCGTGACAGCAACTCCCTCATGCCGTTTATCTTGCCGCTATAGTCCTTTTTCAAACCCTTTATGTATGCGCCTTGAAATGCCGCGTAGTCCGAATTCTCGCCCTTCGTGTCAAAAGCTCTTCCGTAATACTTCTCCGCGTTGTCTAAGTCACGACGCATGAAGTAACAGTCTGCTAATCGATTCAGACCGTCGCTGTAACTCTCGCTCCGAGTGTCTTTCTCATTGTTCACATAGCGCAAGAAGTAAGTCGTCGCGTCCTCAAATTGTCTTTGCTCGAAATACGTGTAGCCAATGTTGTAATTGACAAGGTGATAATCCTTGTCCTTTTCGGCACCTGCGGTTTTCTGAAACCTTTGATAGTCCGCTCTCGCTTCGTCCCACTTCCCTTGTCTGTATTTCGATTCGGCTCTCCAATAGATTGCTTGCGCCTTATTGTAATCGTCCGTGCCGGTGTTCAACGACTCGTTGAAAGCGTTGATGGCGTTGTCATATTCGCCCATCACGAACTTCTCCGTACCCAGTTGAAACAATATGTACGCCTTCGCGTCTCGCATCTTTGGGCTCAACTCCGTCAGTCTCTCTAAGCTTGCAGCTGCCGCACTGTAATCTTTTGTCGTCAGGTAGATGTTCACGAGCCGCTCATTGATCTCGTTCTTGTATTTTGATTTTGGATAATCGTTCAAGAACGTCTCAAACGCAGTGATGCTCTCTGCGAATGGAGTGGTGGTCTCATACGTGGCGAGGGCGTAATTATACGCTGCCTCTTCCCTTAGTTTCGTGTCCGCGTCAATGCGTGCCGCTTTCGAATATGCCATGCGAGCGTTGTTCTTCTCGCCCAATGTCATATATGCGTGTCCCAAGTGCAGGAATGCGTTCTGTGCCAGACTGTCTTCTTCCGTCGTCACCTTCGTTAGCCGTTGGATGGCGTTCTTCTCTTCTCCTTGCTTCAAGTATGCGATACCCAGCATATACATGTCACCGCGAACCACCTTTGGTGACATTTTCTCGTAGGCGGTCAAGTGTTTTATCGTCGCTTGGTAATCGTCCTCGTGAAACTTGCACTCTCCCAAAATGCGATGAACCTCGGCGTTGTTGGGATTGCCTTGCTGCTTCTCTATCAGTTCCTCGCAAAACGGCATCAACCTCTCGTAGTCCTTTTGCTTGTAATAGATTTGCACCATGTAGTAGGGAACAATGTCACGCAATCCCGGTTCGTTCATCACCTTCTCGAATCCCACAAGCGCGTCGTCATAATTCCCTTCGGCATATTGGCAATAGGAGTAATAATACAATGCGCTCTTGTTGTAGCGTGAACCGCTCTTTGACTTCAGTCTCGCAAACTCGCTTTTCGCGCTTTTCAAGTCGTCAAGTCGAAGGTAGCAGTAACCGCGATTGAACGTCATCTCGTCGCGATGCTCCTTCTCTATGCGCGTCGTTTTCGTTTGGTTAAACTCTTTCAGCGCAAGGTTGTATTGCTTGTTCTTGAAAGCGATGTTACCCAGCATGAAGTGACACTCATCGACGCTCTTGCTGTATGGAAATCGAATCAAGTATTGTCGGAGCAGGCTTGCCGCGTTCTCGCGTTGCAGGGCGTATGCGTTGGCGGCTTGCAGAAAATGAGCCTCTTGCATTCGTTCGCCGTCGGCAAGCGTCAATTTCTTTCCGCCTCGTTTCCCCTCCGATTCTTCTATGTAGCGGTCTATATATCGTTGTGAAATGGCGTGCTTGTTTTGGTCAAACAACTCCTTACCGTCTTGCAACGCCCTGTCCTCGTTGGCAAACGTATATGTCTCCTGTGTCATGGCGCTCTCAACGCCCACGAGCAGGCATATTGCCACTAATAATCTCTTTGACATATTTTTATGTGCGTCTTCTTTTCCGATTAAATTGCAAAGATACAATTTTTTAGCCGTATTATCGTCTCACGAATGGATGTCAGTCCGAATTGATTTTCGTCCAAATCTTCGATGCTTATCCATTTCGTCTCGCTGATGTCGTCCATGGGGGTCAAACGCTCGTCCCCATCTATTTCGCAAAGGAAAAACTGGTCTAACGTGTGAACGTCAATGCCTGAATACGTATAAATGTTGGCTTGCGACCATAAGTATCTCACCACGTTTATTTTCACGCCCAATTCTTCTTTCGCCTCCCGCTGCAATGCCTCTTCTGCAGTTTCCCCATATTCGACAAATCCGCCTGGCAAGTCCAACGTGCCTTTCTGCGGTTCTATGCCTCGTCTCGTTGTCAGCAGTCCCTTGTCCTTGTCAATGATGATTGCGGCTACGGCGGAAGCCACATTTTGATAAAAATCAAACCCGCAACGCTTGCATCTCCAGTTCCTTTCACCCTTTTTTTCAAATTCCGGACTTCCGCAACATGGGCAAAAGCCGAATGTCCTGCTACCTTGGCTCATGACAAAAGATTGTGTTTCGCTTGTTTTTTGTTTGTAATTATTCTTTAACTTTGCACTATTGTAATAGCAAAGATAAACAAAAATAACCGGTTATTATGAAAAGCATACTTATCCGCCTGTCTGGCGTTCTTATTATCCTGTTGGGCGTTATCCTCTTGGCAGTCTATCACTTCACGGCTCCTCATTCCAATGCTTTGTTGATTGGTGCGGGTGCTGCGTTTTTGATTGGTCTGGTTTGGTTTATCTTCTCAAGCCAACGCACGCGCTTCTGATTTTTTTTTTTTTTGATTTTTACTTCATAAAAAAAGCGATTGCCTTCTTGGCAATCGCTTCTCTTTTTGATTTATGCGTTGATTACATCATGCCTCCCATTCCTGGTGCGGGAGCGGCTGGCATGGCAGGAGCTGGCTCCTTCTTGTCAGCGATGACGCACTCAGTCGTCAGGAACATTCCAGCGACCGAAGCCGCATTCTCCAATGCCACGCGTGCTACCTTGGCTGGGTCAATGACACCGGCGGCGAACATATTCTCGTATTTCTCCGTACGAGCGTTGTAACCGAAGTCACCTTTGCCTTCTTTCACCTTTTGAACGATTACGGCACCCTCAACACCGGCGTTGGCTGCGATTTGACGCATAGGCTCCTCGATAGCGCGTTTTATGATGTCGATACCCACTTGCTCGTCGTCGTTCTCTCCCTTGAGGTTAGCGATCGACTCAATGGCGCGGATGTAAGCGACACCACCGCCAGGGATGATACCTTCCTCGTTTGCGGCGCGAGTAGCGCACAGAGCGTCATCCACACGGTCTTTCTTCTCTTTCATCTCAACCTCCGAAGCGGCTCCGACATAGATTACTGCAACGCCACCGGCAAGCTTTGCCAAACGCTCTTTGAGTTTCTCCTTGTCGTAGTCCGACGTGGTCGTGTCAATTTGCGACTTGATTTGTTGGATACGCGCTTCGATGGCGTCCTTCTTTCCGGCACCCTTCGTGATGGTCGTGTTGTCTTTCGTAATCACGATCTTCTCGGCGGTTCCCAACATGTCCGGAGTTGCGTTTTCCAATTTGATGCCGCGTTCTTCGCTGATGACGGTTCCGCCTGTCAGCACCGCGATGTCTTCCAACATCTCCTTGCGACGGTCACCAAAGCCAGGGGCTTTCACCGCGCATATCTTCAACGAACCGCGCAGACGGTTCACTACCAATGTGGTCAGTGCTTCGCTATCCACGTCCTCGGCAATGATGAGCAACGCCTTGCCGCTTTGTGCTACTGGCTCAAGCACAGGCAACAAGTCCTTCAGTGACGAAATCTTCTTGTCGTGGATGAGCACCAGTGGATTCTCCATTTCCACTTGCATCTTCTCCGTGTTGGTTACGAAGTATGGTGACAAGTAGCCGCGGTCAAATTGCATTCCTTCTACCACGTCAACGGTGGTGTCCGTTCCCTTGGCCTCTTCTACGGTGATGACGCCATCTTTGCTTACTTTCTTCATCGCCTCGGCAATCAACTTACCAATCGTAGGTTCGTTGTTGGCGGAGATGGTGGCTACTTGCTCGATTTTGTCGAAGTCGTTGTCCACTTCTTGGCTCTGTTGCTTGATGCTCTCGACAACTTTCTCCACTGCCTTGTCAATACCTTTTTTCAAGTCCATTGGGTTGGCGCCTGCGGTGACGTTCTTCAGACCTACGCTCACGATGGCTTGTGCCAATACGGTGGCGGTGGTAGTTCCGTCTCCGGCTTTGTCGCCCGTCTTTGACGCTACTTCTTTCACCATCTGTGCGCCCATGTTTTCAAATGGGTCTGCCAGTTTGATTTCTTTCGCTACGGTCACACCGTCTTTTGTTACGTGTGGAGCGCCAAATTTCTTCTCAATAATCACATTGCGACCCTTTGGTCCCAAAGTCACTTTCACAGCGTTGGCGAGTTGGTCGATACCGGCTTTCAAACCGTCACGTGCCTCAACGTTGAATTTGATTTCTTTTGCCATTTTTTTCTATGTGTTTTATTATTCTATAATCTATTGTTCATTGTTCATCATCGAATTAAAGCGTTGCGAGCACGTCGCTTTGCTTCATGATGAGGAACTTTTGTCCGTCAAGTTCTACTTCCGTTCCGCTATATTTTCCGTAAAGTACGGTATCGCCAACCTTGAGAACCATCTCTTCGTCCTTCGTTCCGTTGCCTACGGCGAGCACTTCGCCTTGCAGTGGTTTCTCCTTTGCGGTGTCTGGGATGATGATGCCGCTTGCCGTCTTCGTTTCTGCTTCCATAGGTTTGATAACAACCCTGTCTGCTAATGGTTTAATGTTCATTTTCTTATCGTTTTTATGTTGTGAATGATTAGTGTTTCAACTTCTTTTTCCGTTTTTTTACGACTATGCATTTACGAATAACGTGCCAAAAACAAGAACGTGACATTTCTGCCACGTTCCTGTCATCTTTTATTCGTGTCACCATATTCTTGGTGACAACTTGTCAGTTTTTTATTCCATTCCGGAAACCACAAACTCAACGCGTCTGTTGTTTGCCCTTCCGCTTGCGGTCTTGTTGCTGTCTATAGGCTTCGTGTCGCCAAATCCTTGTGCTTTCATCCTGCTGCCATCGATGCCCTTGTTCTCCAAGTAGCGACGAACCGATTGGGCGCGTTTCTCTGACAGCGTCATGTTGGATGCAGGCTTGCCGACATTATCCGTATGACCGTTTATCTCTACGTTATAGTCTGGATTGTCTTTCAATACTTTTGCGACCTCATCCAGTACGCCATACGATTTCTTCAAGATTACATCCTTGCCCGATTGGAATTGTATTCCCTTCATCGCACGTTGGAATGCTTTCTTTGCCGCCTCGGTAATGACGATTGGGCATCCGTTGTTCTCTGGAACGCCTGCCACCTCAGGGCATTTGTCCAAATGGTCTGGCACTCCGTCACCGTCCGTGTAAATAGGACAACCGACGCTATCTACCGCAACGCCCGTTGGCGTGTCAGGACATTTGTCTAAGTAGTCTGCGACACCGTCGCCGTCCGTGTCAACAGGACAACCGACGCTATCTACCACTACGCCCGCTGGCGTGTCAGCGCACTTGTCAAGATAGTCAGGCACTCCGTCGCCATCCGTGTCCTTGTCACATCCGTTCTCGTCCACAAAGGCTATTGCCGCTGTGTCGGTAGGACACTTGTCAAGATAGTCAGGCACTCCGTCGCCATCCGTGTCTTTGTCGCATCCTAAACTGTCCACATAAGCGCGTGCTTCTGGCAGCGTGTATGGGCATCGGTCCACGTTGTCTGCCACGCCGTCCGAGTCGTTGTCAACCGTGCAACCGTATTTGTCCACCAAGTAACCAAGTGGCGTGTCTGGACACCTGTCCTTCTTGTTCTTCACCCCGTCATGGTCGTCATCCTTGATTTTCTTCTTGTGACCCAACGCCATCACCACTCCCACTTGTACGTTTACGTGCTTCGACTTGTAAGGAATGTATTGGTTTTTCGTGTAATGTAACGGAATGTTATCCACCGCTATATACATGTTGCTCCAAGGCAAGATTCTCGCTTGCAAACCGAGACCGACGGTTTGTATGAATGCGTCATCCACCGAATACGAAAGTGTGGCACTGAATTGGTTGATTGGACGGAAGTTCGCGGATGCGGTCAAACCTGTCGTCGTGCATGCTGGAGCGAACAGGGTTGAGGACAACAGACCGAAACCCATGCGATTCTTCCAGATGCTATATTCCGCGCCTAAATTCAAACGGCTGCTCAGTCGGGTGGTGTAATGATGATTGTTGGCATCGTTGCTGATGGCGTTCTTCAGCGTGTCTTTGATATTGTCCCATCTGTCGCTCATCTTGTCGTCAATCTTGTAGTCGGTAAGACCTTCGAATGTATAATTGGCATCAATATGCGAAATGGTGGTGTTTTCACGCCAACGGATAAAACCTATGTCTGTGATGGCTGCCGACAGTTGTAATTGCGGCAAGAGTTGATATGTAGCACCGAGGTCAAATCCGAGACCCCAGTTGGACGTGAAAACAAGGTCGTACCATTTGAAGTTGTCGTCAAACTTGATGTTGTCCACATCCACTTTGCCGTCTGGCTTGATTGGAATAGTCGTGTTTGGCGCGGACGTGCGAATGGCTCCCTTGCTTCCGGAAAGACTCCATGCGTCAGTGCCTGCAACGAGATACAGCCTGTCAATGTCAGTCGAGAAGTTCGCCTGACCCATCAGGTATTTCAACTTTCCTCCGACGAACAGTCGGTCGGTTAGTTTGCGGGAATAACCAACTGAAAATTCCGTATAGACGGAAGCGTCAATGCCCAAATCGGACATGTTGAAACTGCTGCCTTGTAGGATGTCCGTTCCATAAAGGGCAAGTCTAAACAGGTCTCGAGGCAATGTGGTGCTCGTCTCGATTTTTTGGTTGATGCCGAATGTCAAATAATTCTTCTTGGCGAAACGGAAACCAAGGTTAATTATGTTGATGGTCATTCCAAATTCAAAACGCGTGTTCTTTTCCAGTTTGTCATAGAAGTTATCACGATCTGCCATTGGGTGAAGGAACGAAATCGTGGAATCCACACCATTGATATTCTTATTGTATATCAGGTCGTTAAATCTCAACGAGTTGTTCCCTACGTCCGCTCTGAAATTTGGCAGAATTGGAATGTCAATCCAGAATCCGTTACTTGGTTGAAATGCCGGGTTATACGTGCTCCGCTCCTCAACGTTGCTCATGAAGTAGAGCGTGTTCACTTGCTGTGCCATTGCGACTGCTGAGCCTGCGAAAAGCAATAGGGCGATGAATGATTTTTTCAATATCTTATTCATATTCTGTCTAAAGTTTTATCTAAGGTCATTCAATGAAGATGCTGCCGCTTGTGATTATTCTTTGTTGATGATAATGCCATCGTTGGTGTATATCCACGCCTTCACACCTATCTTGTTGCTCGTTCGCAGTTGGATAGGATTTGCCGTATATGATTTTGTTGCGGTTTCTTGTTTTGGAAGTTCAAATTGAATCTTCAAATGCTTCGTGTTCTTGAGGTCTTGACGCAACAATTCATCATATTGGAAAACTTTTATCGTTTCCACCGTTGGTGCTGTCACGTTGCCGCTTGCGTCAACCGTGGCGCTTTGGATGTGGTGTTTCTTGTATGTTCCCGCGGTCGTGATTGGGTTGAATGATGCGTCCAGCATGGTGAAGGTCAGCGACACGTCAAAAGGCATGCTGTTGTTTATTTCGCAAGCGAGAACCGCGGTGTTCAAAAAGTCGTTGTCCGTCAAGTCGCCCATATCGAAATCCTTGATGGTATCCGCATAGGTGATGTAACTGTTTGCGTCTAACCAAATAGGGAAACATATTTTGCTTTTCATCTCGAGCGAGTCATCATCCACTTTTGCCGTCGCGTCAAGTTTTGCTTTGACCTCGAAGTTAATGGTGTAACTTTCCACTGCAGGGTCTGCCATCATGTCCGCAAAGGATTGTGGGTTTTTCACACCGCCCCAAATCGTGTCGGTCGTTAGCAGATTTATTTGTTTGTCATACGTGCAAGTCATGATGCCGCTCGTGCCCGTGGCTTGAATGCTTGACAATTTTGCTGAAACGTGTGGTATCACCGTGTTGGTCTTTTCGATTGTCATGTAAGGTTGGTGAGGTTTGATGATACATCCGTCTGGCAATTGGTTCATCATGTCATAATTTATCGTGGCGGAAACGACGGGCAATACCACCGAGTCTGGAAGTGGTGATGGCAAGACATCTGGTTTGTACTTCAGCGGGTTTGGCAGTTTGAGGTCGCTCGTGTACTCAAAAATAATGGAGCCGTCAGGATAGGTGGCTATGTTGAACGAAGGGTTGTTCTCCTTGTCATATTTGTCCAACAAGTCCATAATCGAAAATTCAGCTGTACCGGCTGGTACGCCGAAACCTTGGCCGATTTGCAGCGTGTTTGACATTTTTTTTACGTCGAGGTCTTCATCTACGCATGATGTCATGGCTGCAGTTCCCATAATCATCATGACCAATCCAAGAATGAGGTGACTCTTCATAATTTGTTATCTTTCTTAAAGTTTAATGTTCGGTTAACTTTTGCAAATATAAACAATGTTAATGTTTTACAATGCAATATGCGAAAAAAATGCGCCTTATACTTATTTAAGGAGTGATGTGAAAAAGTCGATTAAAGGAATATTTTCTAAATTTGCAAATTGTGGGGGAACGGTAACTCGCAGGAGTTGGTGGGTGGCTTGTCGCTTTCGGATTGTGTCCGAAAGAGGAAAGTCCGCGCAACACAGGGCGATGCGCTTCCTAACGGGAAGGGGACCGAAAGGTTCGGCAAGCGCGGAAGAGAATGACCGCCCGAACCATGGTGGGTGACCGCCATGCTCTCGGGTAAGGGTGAGAACGTGAGGTAAGAGCTCACGATGTCGTTCGGTGACGGACGACATGCGCGCTCCGCATGTTGAAATATCGCGTATACCGGCATAGGGCTGCCCGTCCGTTTTCTGCCGGGGGGTAGATAGATTCAGGCAATGGGTGACCATTGCCGTAGATAAATGACAAGCGCTGTTTTTGCGCCGATTTCGGTCTTTGATAGACCGTGTGAAGCGAAAACAAGTACAGAACGCGGCTTATAACCCACCTATGTCGAGTTGCCATTCTCTCACATTTTTTTAGTTTGAAGTGAACAGGCAAATTTTTATTCTATGTTATTCGGAAAAAGGTTAGGCGACGAAAAGCGTGGCAAGGGTCTCTTGGGGCTCATTCGTTGGTTGCCGTGGTTCTTGACGGTAGGCATTTGGCGATTGACGGAGGGTGAATTGGGCAAGGGCAAGGCTCGGCTTGTTCGGACGGTTCAGGTTTTGGTGTTGGCGGTCAGAGGGTTCACCGAGGACCGTTTGATGATAAAAGCGAGTGCCTTGGTCTATTACACGCTGTTTGCCATTGTTCCTGTGATGGCGTTGCTGTTGGCTCTTGGACGGGGCTTCGGCGTTCAGGAAATGTTGCTCAAGTCAATGAATGGCGGAGCGTCTGGTGGCGATGGTGCGTTGACGGGGATGGTGATGGGGTTTGTGGAGAATTATCTGAACCGTGCCAGCGGAGGCGTGTTTGTCGGAGTGGGTGTGGTCATGTTGCTCTGGTCAGTGATGTCTGCGTTCAGCAGGGTTGAGAAGATTTTCAACGACATCTGGCAGGTGAAGAAATCACGCAACTACCTGCGTCAGTTCACGACCTATTTTTCCATGATGCTGACGCTGCCTGTCTTGTTGGTAGCCAGCAGTGGCATCTCGATGTTCTTGGTCTCTACCTTCTCCGATGAATATGTGTTCGGCATGTTGAGCGTCTGGTTGGTGCGTGGCATCAAGACGTTGCCCTATGTCATCAACATCCTCATGTTCACGGCGGTGTTCATGATTTTCCCGAACACGAAGGTCAAGGTGTCTTCGGCGCTCATTGCAGGCGTGGTGACAGGCATCGCATTTCAGATATTCCAATTTTTGTATATCAATGGTCAGGCTTACCTTTCTTCCTATAATGCGGTCTATGGTGCCTTTGCCGTTTTCCCGTTGCTCCTGTTGTGGTTGCAAATTTCGTGGCTCATAGTGTTGTTGGGAGCGGAGTTGTCCTACGCGGTGCAACATGCCGACGATTATCGTTTTGATGCCGATGTGCGACACATGTCTATCCGTTACCGCGAGTTCCTGTGCTTGTCGTTGATGGTGATGGTGGTACGACGCTTTGTCGGCGGCGAGCGGGCTTTGTCCGACGGCGATGTGGCGCGTGAAAGCAGTTTGCCGATGAAGGTGGTGCGATCCATTCTCAACGAGTTGCACGACAATGGTTTGTTGGTGTTCGAGGAGGAGGAAAAGAGCGGTGAGCGTCGTTACTATCCGGCGGTTGACGTTTCTCGCCTGAGCGTGGCTGATTTGTTGTTGCATTTGCGCAAGGTGGGGGTGGAGTCAATCGGGAATGTGCGTCGGGGCGAATGCTTTGGCGATGAGGCTGACGGAGTGACAGGTGAAGTCTTCGCGAAGTGTTGGAAAGTGATGCGTTCGCTCGACGACGCGGTCAAGGGGCAAGGCGAGGTGTTGGTGAAGGATGTCTGTGCGTGATATGCAATCATAAGAATGTGAGATTCTTTTTTTCTCCGAAAGTTTTGTCGTCCTTGCTCTTAAATAGGATTTCTCAATATATGCGCCAGTCGCGGATGCCGTCCGTTGGCAGTCGGTTGCTCGTCGCGGTGAGTGGCGGTGCCGACTCGGTTTTCTTATTGCGCTGTCTCGTCGCTTTGGGCTATGACTGCGTGGTGGCGCATTGCAACTTCCATTTGAGGGCGGAGGAGAGCGACCGTGACGAACGCTTCGTGCGTGACCTCTGTTCCGTGCTCAAGGTCTCCTTGCTGATCGAGCATTTCGACACGCGCTCTTACGCCTCGACCCATGGTGTCTCCATCGAGATGGCGGCGCGTGAGCAACGCTACGAGTGGTTCGAGCGCATGCGACAGTCTTCGGGGGCGGAAGCCATAGCCGTGGCTCATCATGCCGACGACAACATCGAAACGGTTCTTCTCAACATGCTTCGTGGCACGGGACTGAAGGGGTTGTGTGGCATGGAACCCGTTCGGGGCCGTGTGATTCGACCTTTGCTCTGTGTGCGTCGCGATGAGATTCTGCGTTCCATGGCGTCTCACGGATGGGATTTCGTGACCGACAGCACCAACCTCCAGCCTGACTGCAAACGCAATAAGGTGCGCTTGTGGCTTCTCCCTCTCATGGAGAAGATTGAGCCGCAGGCGCGCGCGTTGCTCTTGCGCACGATTGAGAACCTGCGTGATGACAGCGCATTCTTCGACACCTATTCCGCCTATGGTTTCAACCGCACTCAGATACGTCAGATGCGTGCTGCATTGTCGGCTAACCGCACGGGGGCGTTGTTCACAAGTGCTGACTACACGGCTTTGGTCAATAGGGGAGAGATTCAGGTGCAACCGCGTTCTCGTTCCCGCGTTTCTTATCGTTTGAGTGTTGAGGAGCGTGATCGTCGTGCCTCGGAGGTCTTTTCTGACACCGTTCTGCTCGCCGATGCTGACAAGATACGCCTTCCGCTCCTCCTGCGTCCTTGGCAGGTGGGCGACGTGTTCTGCCCTTATGGCATGGACGGACGGCGCAAGAAGGTGAGCGACCTGCTTGCCGACAAGAAGATTCCTCTGACGGCGAAGGACGAGGTCATGGTTGTCACCGATGGCGAAGGACGCATCGTCTGGGTTGTCGGGCTTCGTGCCGACCATCGTGTCTCTGTCTCCTCCTCCACGCGTCGGGTGGTGGAAGTGCGGCTCGTGGAGGAAGATAATCATGATTCCCAATCATCATAGTGTTTTTAAGATATGGAAGTGACAAAAGGCATTCTGGTTGATGTGTGGCGTAGGGAGCAGTATGGAGTTGCCATCGTGACCGACGCTGGGCGTATTGTCGAGATGCGCCGTGACTCTGTCGGGCCGAATCATTATATCTTGCCTGGATGGATTGATGCCCACGTGCATGTCGAGAGCAGCATGCTCACGCCGCGACGCTTTGCCGAGGCCACGTCACGCCATGGCACCATTGCGGTGGTCACCGACCCGCACGAGATAGCCAATGTCGTTGGCGAGAGTGGCATCGAGTGGATGATGAAAAACGGAGAGAACTCTCCCGTGACGTTCTTTTGGACCATCCCGTCCTGTGTGCCCGCCACGCCTTTGGACAATGCAGGCGCGGTCATTGATGGTCCTGCTACGTCACGTTTGGCGCGTTGTGGCAAGTTCGTCGGATTGAGCGAGATGATGAACGTGCCGGGGGTGTTGGGTGGCGATGAGGAGGTGTTGACCAAGCTTCGTGCCGCTCGTGCTTGCGGTTTGCCTATAGATGGACATGCACCGTCGCTGTCGGGCGATGATCTTCGACGTTATGTGTCCGAAGGCATTGCCACCGACCATGAGTGTTCCACATTGACCGAGGCGAAGGAGAAGTTGCAAGCGGGCATGAAAATCTTGATTCGTGAGGGTAGCGCGGCGCGCAACTACGCCGCTCTCCATGCGCTCATTGACATTGCTCCTGACCGCTGCATGTTCTGCACCGACGACAGTCACCCCGACCAATTGATGTTCGAGGGTCATATTGACCGCATCGTGCGTCGTGCCGTGGCTGACGGTCACGACCTTTACGACGTCATTCGCATGGCGAGCGTCAATGCCGTTGAGCATTGGGGATTGGATATCGGGTTGCTGCGTGTCGGCGACCGTGCCGATTTCCAGATTGTGCGTGACCTGACTTCTTTCGAGTGTCTCGAACTGCGCAACTCGCGTTTCTCTGCCAAGGCGGTACCCGCTCATGGCGACCATCCCATTGTCAACTGCTTCGTGCGGGGTGAGATTGGCTTGAACGACCTGCGTCGCGGTGTCACTGCGGGTGAGGCGGAGACGGTGCTGGAACTCGACGGTGGTAATCTGCACACGGGCGAGGGGTGCTACGTTCCTACAACCACGACCTCCAACATGGAGTCGGACTTGTCCGCCGATGTCCTCAAACTCGTCTATCTCAATCGCTACAGGGCGGACAGTCGTCCGCAAGTAGCTTGGGTGCGGGGCTTCGGAATACGCACCTTGGCGTTTGCTGCAAGCGTGTCGCATGACAGTCACAACATCATTGCCGCGGGCGTGAGCGATGCGGCGCTGGTAACCGCCATCAATGAGGTGGTGCGTCACAAGGGTGGCTTGGCGGTTGGCTCTGCTGACGGTAGGTCACGAGTGTTACCGTTGCCCGTGGGTGGTTTGATGTCTGATGACGATGTTTCTAATATCGCTCGCCATTGTGACGAACTGAATGCCATCCTGCAATTCGATGGTTGCAAGATTCCGTATGCCTTTATGCAGTTGTCTTTCCTGTCGCTGCTGGTGATTCCCGAACTCAAGATAGGCGAGCGGGGGCTTTTCCGCTACTCCTCCTTCTCATGGGTGGAATAACGCTCATGGGTGGAATAACGCATCCGCTCTCACTGCTCGCTCTTGAAGTCGTTACGGCGTTTTTCAATTATACGGGTGTTCGTTGTCACGCCAAGAAGCGGGCGGCTTGTTCCAAGTTCTCGAGTTTGCCTACGTCAATGAGGTGCAACCCTTCTTGTTCGCTCGCCTTGATCATGCGGCTCTCCACCAGCGAGAGGTAGAAGTCAATGACGGAGAATTTGCCTTGCCATGCGTCGAAGTCGCGGAAGAGCGTTGGCGAGATGATGTGTATGCCCGAGAACGCCCGTCCGTCAAGGTCTCGCAACTCCATGTCGTCAAAGTCACGGGGCTTAGTCTGTCGGGTGTCGAGGTTCATCCATCCGCGCAGTCGCTTGTCGTTGTCGAACAGGAGGTTGCGTGACGATTTGCGTTGACTCACGAGCAGCGTGGCGTCGGCACCCGAGGCTCTGTGCTCCTCGAAGAGGGTGCGCAGGTCAGCGTTGGACAGTATGTCAACGTTGTGAATCAGAAATGGTTGTTCGCCCGATTGCGTGAGCAGCGGCAACGCCTTTTTGATGCCGCCACCTGTCTCTAACAGGCAGTCACGCTCATCCGAGACGTGGATGGTGAGTCCGAAGTTGTGTTTCTGTCGCAGGAAGTCGATGATGAGGTCGGCGAAGTGGTGCACGTTGATCACTATCTCGTCAAATCCCTGCGCGCTCAGTCGCCGAATGACATGCTCGAGCAGCGTGACGCCATTCACCGTCACAAGGGCTTTGGGACGGTCGTTCGTGAGGGGTTTGAGTCGTGTGCCAAGTCCGGCGGCAAAGATGAGTGCTTTCATGATGATAGAGGGTTAGAATGTGGTGGTGATGCCTCGTTCGCGATGACAGAGACGCACGCGAATGTTTGGAAATTGCTTGTGCAGGTGCTCCGCAAGGCTCTGGGCGCAGAACACGGAGCGGTGCTGACCGCCCGTGCAGCCGAAGGCGAACGACAGGTGCGTGAAGCCACGGTCGATGTAGCGTTGTACGTGCGGGTCGGCAAGGGCATAGACCTGAGCCAGGAAGCGTTGCACCTCGCCCTGCTGCAACAGGTAGTCGATGACGGGTTGGTCCAGTCCGGTTATGGACTTGTACTGCTCGTAGCGACCGGGGTTGTGCATGCCGCGGCAGTCAAAGACATAGCCTCCGCCATTGCCCGACGTGTCCGCTGGAATGCCTTTCTTGTAAGAGAAACTATAGACATCGACGCACAATCCGTCAAACGACTCTTCTTTCTTGTCCGTGTCGAGGGTGATGACTTGCAGTAGGTGAAACAAGTAAGGGTATCGGTTGCCAAGGTAGTCCGCATGTTCCTCCATGAACGTTTTCAAGTTGTCCTTGGCACTTGGAATGGCGTTCAAAAAGATTTCCTTCCTCTCGAAATATCCTCTGTATCCGTACGCTCCAAGCGTCTGAAGCATTCGGAAGAAGACGAACAGCACCAACTTCTCCTTGAACTCGTTTTCGTCCACCTTTCTATAAGAACGCAACGCATTCAGATAGGTCGCTATCAGTTTCTCCCTCTGTTCGCCTGTCAGTTGAAGCCTTGCTTGGAACACAAACGACGCCACGTCGTAATAGATGGGACCGCGCCTGCCTCCTTGATAGTCGATGAATCGGGGCTCCCCGTTTTGTATCATCACGTTGCGTGACTGAAAGTCCCGATACAGGAACGTTGGCGTTCCTGGCTCGTTGTCCTCCAGCAAGTCGTTGGCAAGTTGTTCGAAGTCGTCTTCCAACTTCGGCTCTAAAAAAGCGGCTTTCGTGGACTTCAAGAAGCAATACTTAAAATAATTCAAGTCCCACATCACTGTCCTTCGGTCAAATTCCGCTTGCGGAAAGCACCTCCCGAAGTCCAATCCTTTTGCCCCTTCAAATTGAATCTTGGGCAGCATGCCAATGCTGCGCTCCATGGCTCCCCATTGCTCGGCGTTGAAGTCATGTTGACTGATGCCTCCTTTCACGAAGTCGAACAGCGACATGTCACCGAGGTCTTCTTGAAGATAAGCCTTGCAGTCGTCCGTCGTCGCCAAGATTCTGGGTGTCGGGAGACCTTGTTTCTCAAAGTGTCGGGATAAGTAAACGAAGGTCTTGTCTTCTTCCTCGTCTTCTCCGATGACTCCGATGGCGACATGATTTTTCGATTTCAGTCTGTAGTAGTGGCGGTTGCTACCAGCCCCGGGCAGTTTCGTTATCGTGTCCGCCTGCTCTCCAAGTGTCTGGGTGAATAGTCGCAAAAGAATTTCTTCCATCCTTTTTCCTATTTGAAAGAGTGAGTCAATCGTGTCAATTCGCTTATCAATTCCGGATTCTTTTCGGCAGCGTTGCCAATGATGATAACGTCAGCACCCGCCTCCAACGCCTTTCGCGCATGTTCTTTGTCCCTGATGCCTCCGCCCACGATGAGGGGCAAGCCTGTTCTCTGCTTCACCGCGGCTATGACGTTTTCCGGCACGGGATTCAGAGCCCCGCTTCCCGCTTCTAAATACAGGGCTTGAAGCCCTAACAACTTTCCCGCGAGTGCTGTCGAAACGATGGTCTCTTGGTCGTTGGGGTCAAGTGGTTCCGTTTGGGTCACTCGTTGAACCGAGGTCATGCATCCTCCGTCTATCAGGATGTAGCCTGTCGGAATCACCTTGATGCCGCTTTCTTCAATGCGGTTTGCCGCCAACACGTGTTGACCAATCAGGTATTCGGCATTCCTGCCCGAGATGAGCGACAAAAGCAAGATGGCATCCGCCTTGGACGTGAACTGGTTGGCAGAACCAGGAAACAAGATGACGGGAATCGTCAAGTGCCTTTTCAACGCGCTTACAACGGGAGTGATGTCTTTGTCAACGCTGGAGCCGCCTACCAGAATCATGTCCGGACACTCCGCCTTCAGCGTCTGGCACAGCGTTTCAGCATCGCTCTCGCTCGTCTTGTCAGGGTCAATCAATATGCCAATCTTCTTCATCATGAAACGGGGGTTGATATGGTAAGAACAAACATGGAGTGTAACATGTACTTCACGTCATAGTGCCTCACTGTCTCGCCTTTGCGGTCCGTCGCTTTCAAGTTGCCCATGGCTTCCTCCTCGAACGCTTCGGTCGCTATGTCGTGCTTGAAGTCAACGCATCCGTCCTTGTACGTCTTGAAAACAGCCTCCTTGGCGCACCAAATGACCGTGGCGAAATATCGGCGGCTGTCTTCCGCCATCTTGCTCCATCGTTCGTATTCTTCGTCGTTCATAAATCGACTTGCCACGTTCATCGCCTTCTCCGTCTGGCATTCGATGTCTATTCCAACCTCTCTTTTCCCCATGGCGACGGCAACCCAGTCTCCTGAATGTGAAATGGAGATGTTGCCTCCATTCTTTAAGAAAGGTCTTCTACCTTCGTACGCGATGTCCACGGCTACGCCGTCGTTCATTGCCTTTGCCAAGCACCTGACCGATAGCCACTCTCTCCGTCTCTTGGCATTGTCACCTAAGTGGGTAGGGGGGGATTGCCCGAGCGTTCGGATCAGTTCTTCTTCCGATTCCTGAATCTTCCAAATGCCTATTTGCAAGTCATCGTCTATATAGAATTGCCGAAAAACCATGCTCTCAATCCTTCCATTTCAGGGTTTCTATCAGGTGCGTCACGTCTTCTTCCACAAAGCGTTCAACAGGTGCTATGGAGTCCGCATTGGGGGTGTTGTTGAAATAGACGGAACCTCTGAGGAAGTGGCGTGTGGAGTCAGTGACCACAAACTGCAACGGCGACGCCGCGTTGCCCGTGATACGATACAGGATGGCGTGCGTGTTCGCCTCCTCGTTATCAAAGTTCTGCTCAATGATGGCGTCCGCGCGTACCGTGTGTTTGTAAACCAGCGAGCGACTGTCTTCGCTCAGTTGTCTCAAATTCCCCTTGACGGGCGAGTAGTTGCAATAAACGCGAGCGTTCAGTCTCTCATAGACAAGGTCAAACCATTGATTGTTTTCGCCCCTCACGCCATTATACGTCACGTTGCTGATTTTAGCCCTTTCCAACGTGAAGGGTAGGGGAGCGGTGTCCAAAACCGTGTATTCATGCTCGGGCAAGTCTATCCTGAAATAGGAATAGGGCTTGGGAACGGGTTTGGAGCACGAGGATACCAACATGGATATGACCAATGCAAGAGCGCAATATGCGATTGTCTTTCTCATTTTTTTTCTTCGCTCAACTCTTCTTGTTGCCAATAGATAGTTTTACCGACTGGATATGTCGGTTGTCCGCCTTCAATATCGTGAAGTGGTATTGCTTGAAGTCAATTTCCTGACCCGGTGACGGAATCTCTCCCTTTATCTCCAACAGCAGTCCCGCCAGTGTCTCCACCTCGTCGGAGATGTTTTCAAAGTCAGACTCTTGGATGTTCTCAATCTTGAAGAAATCATTCAGCGGAATTTTCGCCTCGAAAACGAAGCGACCGTCGTTCGTCTTCCTGTACAGCGGTTGTTGTTCGTCGTCATACTCGTCGGCTATGTTGCCCATGATTTCTTCCAGCACGTCCTTCATGGTCACCACGCCCGACGTTCCGCCAAACTCATCGACAACGATGGCTATGTGTATCTTGTTCTTCTGGAAGTCCGTCAGTAGGTCGTCAATCTTCTTCGTCTCGGGAACGAAGTAGGCGTTCCTCACCAAAGTTTGCCACCTGAAGTTGTCTCCCTTGTCGAGATGCGGCAACAAGTCTTTGACATACAAGATGCCGCGAATGTTGTCCTCCGTTCCGCTATAGACTGGAATGCGCGAGTAACCGCACTGCTTGATGAGTTCGAGCACTTGCTTGAAGCGGGCGGCGACCGAAAGCGAGGTCATCTCGGTTCGTGGAGTCATCACCTCGCTCACGTAGATGGACGAGAAGTGAACGATGCTCTCCAATATGGCGTTCTCCTTGTTGCCTTTCCCTTCGCTCTCGTTGGTCAGTCGCAGGGCACTTGACAATTCGTCCACCGAGATTCCTTTCCTCTTGTTCTTGTTCAGCCACTTGCCAAGGGCGTTTGTTGACCGTGTCAGTATCCAAGTGATGGGAGTCAGAATCTTCTCCGTCACCGTCATGATGCCGCTCACAGCCCTTGCGAAACGAATGCCGAGCAGCGTGGCGTAGATTTTGGGCAAAATCTCACCAAAGAGCAGCAACAAGAAAGTGATGATAATGGTCTGAAAGACAAACTCCAGCAGCAGATTGCCACCGAAGTCAATGATGTGGTGCGTGGCGTAGGTCGAGGCTATGACGATGGAGACGTTCACCAAATTGTTGGCGGTCAATATCGTGGCGAGCAGTTTTGACGGATTCTGCATCAGTTTCGCTATCGAAGCGTCTTTCGTGTCCTCCTTTTTCAACTTCTTCACCTCGCTGCGGCTGATGGAGAAGAAGGCGACTTCGCTTGCCGACATCAGCGCGGACAGCAACAGCAGCACCACTGTCACCGCCACTGATATGATGGCTCCTATGTTGATGGGTATCAGTGTCACTCTCTTTCTTTCGTTTTTTCAATGTCAATGCCAATGTCAATCTTTTGCGCCTCTATTTCAGCGTAGCGCAACCGTTGACCTTCCTTCACATATTCGCGGTAGCGCAACGTCCCCTCCACGCTTACGCGAGTTCCCTTGTGCACGTATTGTTCCGCCTTTTGCGCCAAGTCGAAACGCAGGCATGCGATTCTGTGCCAATCGGTCGTGCCACGGTCGTCGTCGCTCGTTCCCAATGGGAAGCGGGCGTTGGCTTGCGTGCGACTGATGTAGTTCACTTCGGGTTCCGCCCCGACGTTGCCTATCAATATCACCTTGTTCGTGTCCATCGTTGCCTTTTCGCGAATATACTCTTTTTTCCGTTTACCTTTTCAGCAAGAAGTGTCCCACCGCTTGGCTTCTTATCTCGGGCAGCGTCAATTCGTACCAATACGTGTCCTGCGGCACGGGCATTCCCCTGTACGTGCCGTCCCATCCCTTGTTCAGGGCTTCTTCTGTGTCCAGCGTGGCGAGCAGTTTTGAGTAGCGGTCGTAGATGCGCACCGCCGCCTTCTCATAGCACGTGATGTTCTCTATCCGCCAACGGTCGTTCTCACCGTCTCCGTTGGGACTGAAAAACGACGGAATCTTCACGTCGGGACATGATGTCCACTTCCTTACAATCGTGGTGTAGAGCGTGCTGTCACATCCGTACCGGTCGGTGAAGTGGTGCTCGTAAGTGCCCACCTTGGTATATCCTTTGCCGTCAATCCAACACGTGTCGCCCCACAGCAATTCCACCACCCTGTACTCGATGTTCTCATCCCTCACGGTCAGGTCCAATGTCTTCAGCGTGTCGCAACTGTTGCCTTTCTTCACCACGGCGTTATACTCGCCGCTCGTTGTCAGCGTCTGCCCCTCGAAGATGTAAGTGCTTCCGTGGCAGATGGTTGCCGATAGCCGCTTCGAGAACGCTCGGCAAATGGTTTTTTCCTCCTCCGTCGTTTGGCACTTGCGACTGAAGGTGACATTGATGACGTTCTCACCCTCACGCAGCGACTCGTTGCCGATCATGACGCTCTGCGTGCCCTTCTGCGTGCTGATGGCGGGCAACCGGCTCGTGATGTCGTCGCCGTTCAGCGTGACTTTGACATTATTTACGTCATCACTGCCTATCGTGATGAGCAATTCCGCGTCCTCGTCGGGCATCAAGTCGCTTGTGCCTCCCGACAGTTCAAAATGGTCTCTCACGTTCTTCTGGCTCGCTCCGCAATAGTAGCCGTAACTCTCGTATTGTTGCGATCCCTCGCCACCGGCATAGCCGTAGGCATAGACCATGATTCCCTCCTCGTTGCTCAGACGGTGCGCCCCGATGGTTACCGGAATGCGCGCGAACGAATAGTCAGGGCTCTGCTCGCACGGGGCGAACAGGTTGCCTATGTTCGTT
This sequence comes from Paludibacteraceae bacterium, assembly GCA_017446585.1. GTDB lineage: Bacteria > Bacteroidota > Bacteroidia > Bacteroidales > Paludibacteraceae > UBA4363. Next base: position 95,961 of record JAFSQL010000002.1, on the reverse strand, counting down.
CCGTCCAAGGTGGTCTTTGCCGCCTTCTCGGTCTGCGCTATGACAAGCGCGTAGTGGTTCGTGATTTGTGCCGACGGACACGGGCTGAACACGACATCGGTTATGGATTGCTCCAGCGGGTTTATCCACATCATCATCGGGTCACCGCTGCCGCTGCATGAGCTGCCAATGGCGTATTGCGTGACTGAAATGGCGTCGGTTGCGCTGATGAAGACATCCTTCTCGCCCAACTCTATCTCCACATACTGACCGGGCGAGAAGGTCAGACTCTGGCTTCTGCCGTCAATCTTCAGCGTCAGCGTCGTGTTCTCAGCCGACGGCAACATGACCACGCGGCTGTCACGCTCGCGCTGCAGCGTGGGCACGACCACGAACTGCCTTCCCCATGCCGAGAGGGGAGGCACCTGCTCCATGAGCAAGTCGCAGGCGGGACACGTTGACGGGACATAGGGGCAGTAGTTGCCAGAGAAGACCGCCACCTTCTTGCAGTCCAACGCCTCAATCCTTGTTCCCATCAGGCACGATGCCGCCAGCAACAGGCACTCGCCGCGCTGCAACGTCCGTTCGTAAGTCACGCCGCTCTCATAGAGTTCCTCGCTCTCGTCCGCTTTCAGGAATCGAATGGGGTTAGACGGCGTGAACCTGATCGTGGTGCCGTCTTCTGTCGCCACGACGAGGGTTGCCGACACGTCCGTGGCGTGATAGGTCGTCGCTATATACTCGTCGCTGAGCGACGTCACGGGCAATACCGCAGCGGCGTCAAACGAGTGTTGCTGATAGTTGCCCGCATAGACCGCCACGGTGTCGGTCGTGCTGATGCGCAGTCCCCGACGTGAGGTGTAAACGGTGTCATACTCACTCTGCATCAACGCCCGCTCCTTGGGTACGCTAATCTTCCTGACCTCGCCCGCGGCGATGGTGAACGCCGCACTCCAACCGCCGTCCGCCGACTCTATGGTGCCAGAGCAATCCCTCCGGGCGGCAATGCTGACGAAGAGGTCTTGGCTCTCGTCGTCCCTGACGCTTTGGGAAAAGAATGAGACCCAAAACTCCTTGCCCTGCGTGGTGTAGTCCTCCGCTCCCCATGCGGTGATGGTGAAGAAGGCGAGCATGAGCGCGAAGCAATATTTCGTCCAAGATGCCGTGGTCAACGTCCTCCTATAAAAAAACTCAAAACTTTTAGTGCCAGCCGTCATTCCTCTCATTCGCTTCCCCAAAAAGCAAATGCTATTTTATAGCAAATGCTATTATCGGCAACATGTCGGTATCACGTCGGTATCATATCGCTCTCATTCGCTTTATGTATTCATACGCCTCTTGCACCTTCCTGAACTTCTCCGTGGCGACTCGTTGCGCTTCCGGTCCCAATGACGACACCTTGTCCGGGTGGAACTTCATCGCCATGCGTCGATATGCCCGCTTCACTTCCTCGTCACTCGCGTCTCTGCTTATTTCCAATATCGTGTATGCCCAATCCGCATCATCGTTTGTCTTTGCCTCCCTCGCACTGCTCCAACCTTGATTAGCGTTGCTCCATCCTTGGTTTGCGTTGCTCCAACCATTGTTGCTTCCGCTTCTGTACATGGCCTCAATGCTTCTCGCATCCGCTTCGTTCAGAAACATGCCTTGCGCTATCACACGAGCCATTTGCACCTCGCTCTCGCTGATTCTACCGTCCGCCGCCACTATCGCCCACAGCAGGTGCAGCAACTCCAAGCGCATTGAGTAGTTCGTGTTTCGCCCTATCTGGTCCGCTACCGCGCGTACGTTATAGTCGTTGTTCAGTAGGTCCTTCAGAAGCCGTAACGCCTTTTTAGCGTCTTTTTCCTTGAAGTTCTTCCGCAGAAAGGTCTTGACCACCTCCAACTCGCTCTTCAAGACCCTCCCGTCCGCCTTCATCATCGCTGCCACCAGCACCATCAGCGATATGAAGAACTCACTCTTCAAGTCAGCCTTCGGCTCGCCACTATTTCCCTTCTCATCCTTGTCACCATCCATGCCAATCAAGTAGCCTATCGCCGCCCCTATGGGTCCTGCCAGAACCAGACCAAGCAGACTGTAAATCCATTTTTTCATATGCGTCTATCCGTTCACTATGGTTAACCATTCAGTAGCAGCAGCCTTGCCTCCGGACCCAATTCCATCAGCATGTCCAGCACACATGCCCCCGCCTCCCAGTCGCCAACCTTGCCCTGTCTCAACTCCTCCAGCGTCACCTTCCCAGCGTCATACCTCTCTGTGTACCTCACCTTCTCCGTCTCTATGTCCAAAAGACGCATCACCACCTCCAGCAACGCCTTGTTCAACTCCCACAACCGCTCCTGTCCGCCCTCATAAATCGGCAAAATCAAATCCTCGTAATAATCAAAATACGGAGTCTTCCCGTACGCCGACCTCAACGCTTCCGCATGCACCTCACGCCATCGACCCTCACGCGCTATTCTCACCTCGCTCATCGGCACGTGCGACAATTGGTCGTAACCCTCCGCAGCGCTCACCGGGACGCTTAGCATCACCTCCCTGCCTCCGTTGCTGATTATGCACCTCGACCGCTCCGAACGTTTCACGAAGTGCTCACCCAAGTCTATCTCCACCTCTTCCGCCCTCAACACCGCCCGCATGTAACCTATAGTGGGCAAATATGCCGTTGACAACGTCATCTCTGTTCTCAACTCTTAATTCTTAAACCTCCTCACCGTTTCGCTCCCTTAAAGAATCTTCTCCACCTGATCTTACCTTCCGTCCAACCCTTGTCCTTGTCTATAGACAGCCAGATGAACAACGGACGACCCACGATGTGATCCTCCGGCACATATCCCCACACGCGGCTGTCCGCGCTGTTGTGACGATTGTCACCCATCATCCAATAGTAATTTTGTTTCACCTCATACTCCGTCGCCTTCTCACCGTTTATCAACACATCATCCCCCTCCACGCGCAACTCATTCCCCTCGTAATTCCTGATCAGACGCTCATACAACGGCAAATTCTCGCGCGTCACCTTCAACTTGTCACCGCGCTTCGGAATGTATATCGGACCGTAATTGTCCACCGTCCAGTCCAAATTGTACCCAACAGGAAACAAACGCTCCTTTCGGCTCAAATATTCGCTCAGATTATGACGCTCCACGCTCTCCACGCCCGCTTGCTCGCGCATCCAACGCGCCTTGCCCTCGCTCATCGCTATCAGATACACCTGACGTCCATCCTCATCCTCGCCCAAGTGCGACCGCTCCACCTGCTCCGCGCTGAAACCAGCCACGCCCGTCAGCCACCTCCGTGTCAACACACGCCTCGAACGCACCTCCCTCATCGCTTGCTCCTCCTCCAGCGGCTCCTGCACCTTACCGTTCACCACCAACTTGCCGTCCTTCACCTCTATCGTGTCACCAGCCACGCCAACGCATCGCTTGATGTAATTCTCCCTCCTGTCCACTGGCCTGTACACAATCTCGCCATACCGCTTGTCACCCCTCACCACGCTCCTGCCAGCTTCCAAACACCAACTCCTCACGTCCTCGCCCTCTCTCCATGCCTTCTCAATGTCCACGCCCGCGCTCTCCGCCAGCCTCTCGCCAGCCTCGAAACACAGCGACTCATAATTCACAGCCTCCATCGCTCGACACACCGTGTCACCAGCAGGAAAGTTAAACACCACGATGTCGCCCCTCTCTACATTCCCGAAGCCTCTCAGCCTTCGGCTCTTCCACTGCACGCCGTCCCAGAAACTCGGAACACTCGTCCCCGGAATCGTGTGCTGCATCAACGGCAGCGACAACGGAGTCACCGGAGTCCTCGGACCGTAACTCAACTTGCTCACCAGCAAGTGATCGCCCACCAGCAACGTACCCTCCATCGACGACGACGGAATCTGAAAATTCTGAAACAAATACAAATTGATGAAATATACCGCCACCAACGCGAACACTACCGCGTCCGCCCAGTCCAGCACCGTCTTCAGCCACTTGTTTTTCACCCTGCGCCAACCGCTCCACGGCACTATGCGCGTCAACTCCACGTCCGCCACCAACAGCAGTAGCAAGAGCAGCCAACCATTGCTCATCCACACCGTCATCCACACCACCACTGCGCTCCACGCCACCGCCATCAACCAACGCTTCAAACCAGCGCTTCGGGCGTTACCCTTCGCCTTCTCCCAGATCCTTCTCATGACCACGACCAAATCTTAAATCTTGACTCTTAACTAATCTTGAACACGTCCGCTGTCGTATAGAAACCTTTCTTCCCAACCATGAACTCCGCCGCCAGCACAGCACCCATTGCGAAACCCTCTCGTCCCTTCGCCTCGTGCGTCAACACAATTTTGTCAGCCTCGCTCTCATACTTCACCGTGTGAATCCCAGGCACCTCACCCTCGCGTTTCGCCTTTATCTTGATGCAATTCGCACCGTCCGACTCATCCAGACACCAATGCGACTTCCGCTCCAAACCCTCCTCAATCTTCTCCGCTATCGTAATCGCCGTTCCTGACGGCGCGTCCTTCTTGTGCACGTGATGCGTCTCCTCCATCTCCACGTCATACATCCCGAAACCGTTCATCACCCTTGCCAACCAACTGTTCAAAGCGAAAAAAATATTCACACCCACACTGAAATTCGACGACCAACACACTCCGCAACCCTTCTCTTCCGCCTCTTTCTTCACAACCTCCAACTCATCGCCCCAACCTGTCGTACCGCTCACCACCGGAACACCTGCCGCCATGCACGCCCGCACGTTCTCAGCCGCACTACCCGGCATCGTGAACTCTATCGCAACGTCCGCGCTACGCAACGCCGCGCCGTGCAATTCCTCCCTGTTATCCACGTCTATCCGAGCCACCACCTCGTGACCCCTCTCCGTCGCCATGCGCTCTATCATCTTCCCCATCTTGCCGTAACCAATCAATGCAATCTTCATAATACTCTTATCTTTTTAATTGTTCATTCTTCATTCTTCATTGTTCATTCCTCAAAATCCCCAATACCAACCGCCACTCAACCGCACGCATACAGGCACCTTATCGTTCCATCCGCTCACTGTTGGTCCCCTCTTCACGATGCCGCCCACGCCTACCTCGCCAAACCATCCGCCATGCTTCGCCCTCAATGTCACGCTTCCTCCCACCGCCATATACTGCATTCCCAACACATTGTTCACGTCCCCAAAACCGTTCATCCACCAACGCGCCGCCACCATTCCGCTGTTCACCGTCCGTTGGAAGTGACAACCCACGCCCGCGCTTGCGCCAGCCACGCCCGCACCAGCCATCACCGACCATCTGCTGCCCAACATCCGCTCCAACTCAACACCCGCCACGCTGCTTCCTGCCACCCACAATCCTGCGCTCACCGCTGTGCGGTTGTCCATCTCTTCCGCGCTCCGCCCTTCCTCCGTCACACCGAACTGCAAGTCATATATCTCACTCCTCACTATCGTCGTGTCCCTCACTGACCCGTCCTCACTGCGCATCCGCAGCGTCACATGGTCTTTATTCTCCTCCGTCACAAAACCGTCATGCCGCACACCGTCACGCGTCACCAACACGTCCTGACACCATGCCCCCATGCTCAAACATCCCATCAACAATATAATCGCAAAAACTCTCATAAGCAGAAATAAAAAAATTAAAAACCTATGTTTTGCAAAGATAAACAATTATTACTTTCGCGTATAATACACAGTTGTAACTATAACTTTTACTAAAACATTCATTTCATGATTAACGGAGTGCTCTCCATTGCGGGTAAAAGCGGTCTTTTTCGTTTGGTTTCCCGCGGACGTAACATGCTTATTGTGGAGTCGATAGCAGACAAGACGCGCACGGCGGCTTTGGCAAACGACAAGGTAGTTTCACTCGCTGACGTGGCGATTTATACGGAGGGAGAGGAAATGCCATTGCCAACGGTGTTCCAAGAAATGGCGAAGAAGAGTGACAACAAGGTCGTATCGGTTGACTTGAAGAACTCTAACGCCTTGTTTGAGTTTTTTGGCACTGTGGTTCCTACGTTCGATCGTGATAGGGTTCACGCGTCTGACATTAAGAAGGTGATTCAATGGTATAATATTCTTATTGAAGACGGGGTGACTGATTTCTCCGTTGACACGGAAGGCGAGCAAGGTTCTGACGCCGCAGCGGTAGCGACGAACGAACCTGTGAAAAAGGCATCGGCAGCCCGAGAGCAGAAAGCGGCTAAGGCGACACGCGGTGGCGCGGTGAAGCGCACGGCAACGCCAAGGAAGGCGGGAGGAAGCTAAGAGTAAAAAAGAATAAGATTCAAGAATCAGGAGTTGAGAGCGGATGTCATTCTTCCTTTGTTGACAAGGACGAGGAGGCGGGGCGTGCTGACGTATGCCGTTCCGTCAGGAATGGTCGTGAAGGTAGGGTGCAGAGTGGTGGTGGAGGTGGTTACGCGTCGCTATGTGGGTTTGGTGGAGGCGGTTGCCCACGATGAGAGGTTAACCGTAGGCGACGAGGAAATAAGCACTTCCGACTTGAAGCCTATTCTTGAGGTTGTGGACAAGGAGCCATTGGTAGGGAAAGAAACTCTCGAATGGTACCGGTGGGTGGCGGATTATTACGCCTGCGGCATTGGGGAGGTGTATGTGGCGGCGGTTCCGGCGGCGTTGCGCAAGCAGTCGTCAAGGTCTGTCAGGCGGACAGGCGGGTTGCAAATTCGTTTGAGCAATGAACGGCAGGTGGCAGAGAAGCAGAGCATGCCTGACTTGACAGGGCGGCAGAGGGCGGCATACGAAGAGGTGAAGGAAGGGTGGAGGACGAGGAACACGGTGTTGCTGCACGGTGTGACGGGGAGCGGGAAGACGGCGATTTACGCTCACGTCATAACAGAGGCGGTGAAGGACGGCGGTCAGGCGTTGTTGCTGGTTCCCGAAATAGCGTTGACGACGCATCTGACAGGTCGATTACGACAGTGGTTGGGAGACGGATTGTTGGTCTATCACAGCAAGATGACGGACAAGGAGAGGAAGGAGGTTTTTGAAGCGGTGAGGGGGAATGCGAAGTGCGTGGTGATGGGGGTGAGGTCATCGGTGTTGCTTCCGTTCGCTGATTTGCGAATGGTGGTGGTGGATGAGGAACATGACCAGAGTTACAAGCAGGAGGAACCCGCCCCACGTTATCAAGCGCGCGACATGGCGGTGGCGTTGGGTGAACGCACAGGAGCGCATGTGCTTTTAGGAAGCGCGACGCCGAGCGTGGAGTCAATGTTCAACGTGAAGAGGGGGAAGTATGGCTTGGCTCGTCTTGATGAGCGTTATGGCAAGGTAGCACTGCCGGAAGTGGAGGTGGTTGACATGCGGCAGGAGGTGAAGCGGAAGACGTTGGAGGGGCTGTTCTCAATGCGACTGGTCGAGGAGATGGCGGAAACTCTGGCGCATGGTGAGCAGGTGATTCTATTCCAAAACAGGAGGGGGTATGCTCCTTATATGCAGTGTCCTGACTGTGGCTATACGCCCCGTTGCGGGAAGTGTGACGTGAGTCTCTCTTTGCATAAGCGTCAAGGTGTGCTGACGTGTCACTATTGCGGAAGTAACTATGAGGTTCCTGACGTTTGCCCGCAGTGTGGTAGCAAGCGTTTCAAACCCGTTGGTTTCGGAACGGAGAGGGTGGAGGAGGGGTTGCGAAAATTGTTCCCGTCCGCTCGCATAGCCCGTCTGGATTCAGACTCGACGCAGTCTCAATGCGAGACGGAAAAAATTCTTAAGGATTTCGAGGCGCATGAGGTGGATGTGCTTGTGGGCACGCAGATGGTGACGAAGGGGTTGGACATGCGTGACGCACATTTGGTGGGCGTGTTGAACGCTGACAATCTGCTTTCATATCCTAACTACCGTTCGACGGAACGGGCTTTTGACTTGCTGTTGCAAGCCATTGGCAGGGTGGGGCGGCATGGCGGTCGTGGCAAGGTGATTCTTCAGACGTTTTCGCCAGAGTTAGATGTCATCAGGTTGATAACGTCATCTGATTGCCAATCGATGTATGGAAAGGAACTTGAGGAAAGGCGGATTTTCCGTTTTCCTCCCTTCGTTCGGTTGATAGATATCCTTATCCGTCATTCAGACATGGACGTTTGTTTCCACGCGGCATCGACGCTGGCGACAGAATTACGAAAGGAGTATGGGGAAAACGTGTTGGGACCGGACAATCCACCCGTTTCACGCATCGGAAGACAATATGCGCGCAAGGTGACGTTGAAGATTGAACGTGAGGGAAATCTTCGCAAGGCGAAGCAATACGTACTAGGGGTGGCGGAACGACTTGAGGAGTTGCCTTACGCCCGCGGTTTGCGTGTCACGATTGATGTTGATCCCGATTAAGAAGGGTAGGGCTTTTTGCAAGTCAAGATTTGCTTATCTTTGTAGAACTTTTTCTTATGGAGACTATACTTATAACACCACCCTCGACGCTGAAATGCAAGGTAGCGTTGCCGTCAAGCAAGAGTATCAGCAATCGAGCGTTGATTCTGAACGCTTTGTCGGGCGGAAGCAAGGAAAGTCTGGACAGGCTTAGCGATTGTGACGACACGGCTGTCATGCTGCGGGCGTTCGACACGTTGAGGAGGACGGACGAGAATCCCGTGACCATTGATGTGGGAGCGGCAGGTACCTCGATGCGTTTTCTGACGGCTTTCTTGTCATGCGCTGTCGAAAGGCAATGTTTGTTGACTGGAAGTGAGCGAATGAAGCAGCGTCCGATAGCCCCCCTTGTCAACGCTCTCAGGGAGTTGGGGGCGGATATTCAATATGAAGGCGAGGAGGGTTTCCCGCCTCTGCTTATCAGTGGCAAGCGGCTTGCGGGAGGCGAGTTGAAATTGGACAGCACGGTTTCGAGCCAATATGTCTCCGCCTTGTTGATGATAGCCCCAACCTTTCCGATCGGGCTTCGACTGCGTTTGAAAGGCGATGTCATTTCCAGACCTTATATCAACATGACACTCTCGATGCTTTCGCAATGGGGAGTGCAATCTTCTTTCCAGGACAATCTCATAACGATTGAACATCAAAGGATTCTTCCTCATCAATACACAGTTGAGGCGGATTGGAGTGCCGCCAGTTATTGGTATCAAATTTGCGAACTCTGGAAGCAAAAGGGTAGGGGGAATGCTGAGGTTGAACTCATAGGACTAAGGGAGCCCAGCCTTCAGGGTGACAGTCACATTGTTGACGTGTTCTCGCAACTGTCCCTCAGAAAACCTTTGTCGCTCAATCTTGTTGATATGCCCGACATGGCGCAAACTGTCATTGTCACGGCTTGTCTGTTGCGTGTCCCTTTTCGTATTGAGGGTTTGCAATCGTTGCATATCAAGGAGACCGATCGGGTTCAGGCTTTGCAGAAGGAACTGAGCAAACTTGGTTTTCACATTGAGGAACCAAGTCATGGCGTTGTCACTTTCGATGGCGAGCGGGAGGATTTCGATTCAAAGGAAGCGGTTATTGACACTTATCATGATCATCGCATGGCACTCTCATTCGCTCCCGTATGTCTCGTTGATGGTGAGATTCGCATTCGTGAACCGCATGTCGTTACGAAGAGTTATCCTTTCTTCTGGGACGATTTGCGGTCCGCAGGGTTCAATATCGTCAATCTCTGAAAAAACTCTATATTTGTTGAAGCAAATTATTCAAAGTAAAAAATCTTATGAACAACGATTTCAAAAAGTTTGCCACGAGCAAGTTGGGGATTAACGCTAATGCGCTTGACCAATACACGGCAACCATTTCCAATAGTTATGTCTCTCCGACCATTCTTGAAGAACGCCAACTGAACGTTTCGCAAATGGACGTCTTCTCGCGACTCATGATGGATCGCATCATCTTCCTCGGCTCCGAGATTGACGACTACGCCGCCAATGTGATTCAAGCCCAACTCCTTTATCTTGACTCCGCCGACCCGGGCAAACCAATATCACTCTACATCAACTCGCCTGGCGGTTCCGTCTATGCGGGACTTGGCATCTACGACACGATGCAATACGTGTCGTGCCCTGTCTCCACCATCTGCACCGGGCTTGCCGCCTCGATGGCTTCCGTTCTCCTCGTTTCCGGTGCCAAGGGGAAACGAAGCGCACTCCCTCACTCGCGTGTCATGATACACCAGCCAATGGGCGGCGTGCAAGGACAAGCGTCGGACATCGAAATTACAGCGCGTGAAATTCAAAAACTCAAGGAGGAACTTTATAGAATCATTTCGGAACATAGCGGCAAACCGTATGAACAAGTCTATGCCGACAGCGACCGCGACTATTGGATGACCGCCGCCGAAGCCAAACAGTACGGCATGATTGACCAAATCCTCATCCGTGACCAAAAACAATAAAAAACCGCTTCACACGACTTATGTCAAAAAATAAAAACCAACAAGACGACCATTGCTCCTTCTGCGGCAGACCGCGCTCCGATGTGCGACTCCTCATCTCCTCCGGTGCCGGATCCTTCATCTGCGACGACTGCGTCGCAGCCGCCAACTCCATTGTTGACAACAACCTCAAACGGCCGCAAAACAACAAATTCCACCTCGATCCCGAATCCTTGCCCACCCCCATCCAAATCAAGGACTACCTTGACCAATACGTCATCGGACAGGACGAAGCAAAAAAATACCTCTCCGTCGCCGTCTATAACCACTACAAACGACTCCTGCAACCCGACGACGACAATGTAGAAATCGAAAAGTCCAACATCCTCCTCATCGGTTCCACAGGCACCGGCAAGACACTCCTCGCGCGCACTATCGCCCGACGACTCAACGTGCCCTTCACCATCGTCGACGCCACCGTCTTCACCCAAGCAGGCTACGTGGGCGAAGACATCGAATCGATGCTGACGCGATTACTCCAAGTCACCGACTATGACGTGCAAGCCGCACAGACAGGCATTGTCTTTATCGACGAAATTGACAAAATCGCGCGCAAGGGTGACAATCCATCCATCACACGCGACGTTTCCGGCGAAGGCGTGCAGCAGGGATTGCTCAAACTGCTCGAAGGTTCTGTCGTCAACGTCCCGCCGCAAGGTGGACGAAAACACCCCGAACAGCAAATGGTAGCCGTTGACACGCGCAACATCCTCTTTATCTGCGCCGGGGCGTTCGAGGGTATCGATACTAAAATAGCCCATCGTCTCAACACGCACACTGTCGGCTATGACGCATACCAAGACAAGAAAGACATCAACCTCAATCACCTCCTGCAATACGTCACGCCGCAAGACCTCCGCAAGTTTGGACTCATACCCGAAATCATCGGACGACTGCCCGTCATCACCTACCTCGACCCGCTTGACCGTAAAGCCCTGCGACGAATCCTTACGGAACCTAAAAACGCCATCATACGCCAATACGTCAAACTCTTCGCCATCGACCACGTCAACCTCACCTTCGATGACGAAGCGCTTGACTACATCGTTGACAAGGCCATCGAATTCCGACTTGGTGCCCGGGGACTTCGCTCCATCGTCGAAACCATCATCATGGACGACATGTTCTCCGCCCCCACCTCGCGACCTTCCTCCGTCAACGTCACCCTCGACCTCGCGCGTCGGCAAATTGAGAAAGCCAATCCCGCGCGTTTCTCCGAACAAGACTGAACGGCGGAGGACACCCTCCCCCCTACAATAAAAAAGGTGATTTTTCTTTGTGAAAAAACACCTTTTTTTGCTCGTATGACAAAAAAACCATAACTTAGCGAAACATTAAGACTTAGTTTTTGACTCATGTCAAACAGAAAACAAACGAACGTGGACCTCATCACACCGTTGAAAAAATTCTTCGGCTTCGACCAATTCAAAGGCAACCAAGAAGCCGTCATTCGTAATCTGCTTGCCGGCAACGACACCTTTGTACTCATGCCCACAGGCGGTGGCAAATCCCTTTGCTACCAACTGCCATCCCTCCTCATGGAAGGAACCGCCATCGTCGTCTCGCCGCTCATCGCCCTCATGAAGAACCAAGTTGACGCGATGCGCAACTTCTCCTCCACCGACAACGTGGCGCACTTCATTAACTCCTCGCTCAACAAGTCCGCCATCGAAGCCGTTAAACGTGACGTCCAAACAGGAAAAACCAAACTGCTTTACGTCGCTCCTGAATCATTAAGCAAAGAAGAGAACATACAATTCCTCAAAACCATCAAAATCTCCTTCTACGCTATTGATGAGGCGCACTGCATCTCCGAGTGGGGACATGACTTCCGACCTGAATACCGACGCATACGAGAGGACATCATCGCCATCGGACAGGCTCCCGTCATCGCACTTACCGCCACCGCGACGCCAAAAGTGCAACACGACATCATCAAAAACCTTGAACTCAATATCACCTCCGTATTCAAATCCTCCTTCAACAGACCTAACCTCTTCTACGAAGTTCGGCCAAAAACAAAAAATGTTGACAAAGACCTCATAAAATTCATCAAGCAAAACTCTGGCAAGAGCGGCATCATCTATTGTCTCTCACGAAGCAAGGTCGAGGAACTCGCACAGACACTCTGCATCAACGGCATCTCCGCGCTCCCTTACCATGCTGGCATGGACGCTCAACTGCGTTCACAGAACCAGGACAAATTCCTCATGGAGGAAGTTGATGTCATTGTTGCCACCATTGCATTCGGAATGGGTATTGACAAACCCGACGTGCGCTTTGTCATACACTACGATATGCCAAAATCGCTCGAAGGTTACTATCAGGAAACCGGACGTGCGGGACGCGATGGCGAGGAAGGGCGTTGCATCGCCTTCTATAGCGAAAAAGACCTGCAGAAGTTAGATAAATTCATGGAGGGAAAACCCGTCGCTGAAAAAGACATCGGCAAACAACTCCTGCGCGAAACGCAGTCCTATGCGGAGTCCATGCTCTGCCGACGCAAATTCCTCCTACATTACTTCGGCGAAGAATACCCCGAGGACAACTGCGGCATGTGCGACAATTGCACCACGCCAAAAAAACTCGTTGACGCCAAGGAAGAACTTGCCGCCATACTCGAGCTCGTAGTCCTGCTCAAAGGCAAATTCAAAGCTGACCACATCATCAACATCCTTGTCGGCAAAGCCACGCAAGACGTGAAAAATTGCGGCCACGAGCAACTTGAATCCTTTGGCACATTCCCTGACACCGACCCCGTCTTCCTTGACTCCGTCGTACACCAAGCCTTCATGGCGGGATACCTTGACAAGGACATTGAAAACTACGGCCTGCTGAAAATCACGGATGCTGGCGTGAAATACATCAAAAAACCTACCGACTTCAAAATTTCCGTCCACATCCATTCAGACGACGAAGAAGACGAAGACGCCGACGACGAAGTCTTCCTCAAATCTTCTGGAGGTGGCGGTGCCACCGACGAACAACTCTTCAGCATGCTCAAGACCTTGCGCAAGAAAGTAGCCTCACGCAAGAAAGTCGCCCCTTACGTCATCTTTAGCGACCCATCGCTCGAAGCTATGACCTCCATCTATCCCATCACCAAGGAAGAACTCAAAAGCATACCTGGTGTTGGTGAAGGCAAGGTCGAGCGTGACTTCGTGCCCGAATTCCTTGATCTCATCAAGAACTACTGCGTCGAGAACGAAATCGAACGTCCCGAAGACATTCGCGTACGCTCCATGCCCGACAAGTCCAAATGCAAAATCTCTATCATCCAAAGCATTGACAAAAAGATTTCGCTCTACGACATTGCCGAGATGAACGACCTCGACTTCTTCGAACTCCTTGATGAACTCGAATCCATCGTTCACAGCGGAACGCGCCTTGACATCAACTACTTCCTCAATGAGGAGATGGATGAAGACCACATTGAAGACATTTACGAATACTTCCGTGAGGCGGAGTCCCCTGATGTCGATGACGCCATTCGGGAACTCGGTCCCGAAGGCTACCCTGAAGAGGAAATTCGACTCGTTCGCGTCAAGTTCCTCTCCGAAAACGCCAACTGACCATTTTCTCCTTTTTATTTCGTGTGAATTTGGTTTGATGTGGGTGATGATATTTGAGCCTTTTGCTTGGACTTGACCTTGCGGAAGGCTCTTTTTTGTGGTCGGATGTCATTTGAGAGTCAATGGGGAGGTGTTTACATGGTGTTTAAGAAGGTAAATCGATGGTTTATCTCTAAATCACCGCAAAAGCACCTTTTTCAGAAACTGAAAAGGAGTTGGAGGCGGCAACGTCCTCACATTGGAATACGTGCTTGACTAAGGCTCCTGAAGTGAAAGATTACATAAATGAAGTTTTCTATTCCTTGAGGTTGGTCTTTATTTATATATTTGCATATAGTTGCAATCGTTAGCGTACTCGCTGTGCGATTAATTTATGGCACATTAGCTAATAAATTTTCGTTCATGAATCAAAACCCCGAACAGATAGCACGCGATAAAATCGACAGTCTGCTTGAACAGGCAGGTTGGAAGATTCAGTCGAAAAGCAAGATAGACTTTTCGGCGGGAATTGGTGTGGCGGTTCGTGAGTATCAGACCGATGCTGGACCCGCCGACTATGTGCTGTTTGTTAACCGCAAACCTATGGGCATTATCGAGGCGAAACGCGAGGAGGAAGCTGTCAATATCACTGTGGTTGAGGAGCAATCGGTGCGGTATGCTAATGCCAAGCTGAAATACCTGAACAACGAGCCACTGAACTACGTTTATGAAACAACAGGCACGTTGACCCACTTCACCGACTACAGCGACCCCAAACCCCGCAGCCGTGTGGTGTTTGCGTTTCACCGACCCGAAACTTTTGCCGAATGGATGTGCAACGGCATGAGCCTTCGATGCCGTTTGCAGGACTTTCCTGCACTTGACACAACGGGACTTCGACCAGCACAGATTAAGGCGGTGACGAATCTCGAAGAATCGTTCCGCAATAACCGCCCGCGGGCGCTGATTCAGATGGCGACGGGTGCGGGCAAGACTTTCACTGCTATCACGTTCATTTACCGTCTGCTGAAATTCGCCAAGGCCAAACGTATTCTGTTTCTTGTAGATACACGCAATTTGGGCGAACAGGCGGAACAGGAATTTATGAACTTCCGCCCGAACGACGACAACCGCAAGTTCACCGAACTCTACAATGTGCAACGGCTCTCGTCGAGTTACATTGCCAATGATAGTCAAGTGTGCATTTCCACCATACAAAGGCTTTATTCGATTCTGAAAGGCGAAGAGTTGGACGAATCCGCCGAAACCGACAACCCGAACGAATCGTCGTGGCTGCAGCAGAGACTGAAGGACCAGCAAGCCATTCCTGTGGAATACACCGCCAAAGTGCCTATTGAGCAGTTTGATTTTGTGGTGATTGATGAGTGCCACCGCAGCATTTACAACCTTTGGAAACAGGTGCTCGACTATTTCGATGCGTTCCTTATCGGTCTGACCGCCACGCCCGACAAGCGCACCTTCGGCTTCTTCAACGAAAATGTGGTGAGCGAATACACCTACGAGCAATCAGTGGTGGATGGCGTGAATGTGCCGTACGATGTCTATTCCATTGAAACGGAAATATCGAAAAACGGCGGGCTAATCAAGGCGGGATGGCATATCGACTATCGTGACAAAGCCACTCGCAAAACCCGTTGGCAGCAGGTGGATGAGGACACCGAATATAAAAAGAACGATTTGGACCGTTCGGTGGTGAATCCGAGCCAGATACGCACCGTTATCCGCCAGTTCCGCAAGGCGCTGATGGAGGAGATTTTCCCGAACCGCTACGATGAGAGCGGGCAGTACGAAGTGCCCAAGACGCTCATTTTCGCCAAGACCGACAGCCACGCCGACGACATTATCAAGATTGTGCGTGAGGAGTTCGACGAAGGCAACGACTTCTGCAAGAAGGTAACCTACAAGATTGATGAGGACCCCAAATCGGTGCTCAACCGCTTCCGCAACCAATATTATCCGCGCATTGCCGTCACGGTGGATATGATAGCCACAGGCACCGACGTGAAGCCGCTCGAAGTACTGCTCTTTATGCGCGATGTGCGCAGTGCCAACTATTTCGAGCAGATGAAGGGCCGTGGCACACGAACCATAAACCCCGACTCGCTGCAATTGGTGAGCCGCACGGCGCAGACCAAAACGCATTTTGTGATTGTGGATGCCGTGGGCGTGACGCAGACCAAGAAAACCGACAGTCGACCGTTGGAACGCAAGCCCACCGTTCCGCTGAAAGATTTGTTGGGTGCTGTCACTATGGGCGTGACGGAAGAAGATTTGTTCACTTCGTTGGCCAATCGCTTGATTCGATTGAACAAAGAGGTTACCGAAAAAGAGAAGGAAAAGATAGAAACCTTGTCGCGGGGTAAGACGTTGGGGCAGATGAGTGCCGAACTGCTATCGGCTTTCGACCCTGACAAAATCGACGACGCAGCGCAGGCAGAACTGAAAAAGATTCCGCCAACCGAACTAACCCCCGCCATTGAGGATGAGATACGCAGAAAGGCGCAGCAGCGTTTGGCTGATGTTGCCAGCAGCACCTTCAACGGCGAGTTGAACGAATACATTGTGACCGTGCGCAACCTGCACGACCAGAAGATAGACACCGTGAACCTTGACACGGTGCTGAAAAGCGAGTTCAACAGTTTCACACTCGAAAAGGCGAAAGAGACGGTGCACGATTTCACCGAGTATTTGGAACAGCATAAAGACGAGATTATGGCGTTGAGCATTTTCTACAACCAGCCCTACAACCACCGCAATCTCACCCTTCAGATGGCGCAGGAGTTGCTCGAAAAACTGAAGCAGGACAAGCCGATGTTAGCACCGATGTACGTTTGGGATGCCTATTGTGCTATTGAGAAGGTGAAAGCCAACCGCCCTGTTACGGAACTTACGGCATTGGTTTCGTTGGTGCGCCACGCCTGCGGCATTGACCAAAGTCTTGAGGCCTTCAACAACACCATTGAGCGGAATTTCAACGCGTGGCTGTTCCGCCAGCACACGGGTAACCGCAACCGCTTCACGCCCGAGCAGATTGAATGGCTGCGAATGATAAAAGACCACATTGTGAGCAGTTACCACCTTGACATTGACGATTTGGACTACACCCCTTTCGACGCCCAAGGCGGACGAGGCAAGATGTATCAGCTGTTTGGTAACGAGATGATGGCGATAATTGAGGAACTAAATGAAATATTAGTAGCATGAGTACACTACCAGATAAATATCCACATAATTGTGCAACCAGTGGTTGCACAATTATAAAACAATGATTTTGTTGAATTTACGTAACTACGGTTTGCACAAAAAATATAAATATGGAGAAAGGTTACACTTTGAAGTTGACAATATATCAATTTGTCATTAAGAAAACAGCAAGTAAAGACCCTGTTACTTATAAAGATATGTTGAAAGACGTTACTTCTGAAACAGATAAAAACGCAGCCTTTAGTAAGTTTAATAATCTGTTTATAAAGTCTTTTAACGATAAGTTTATAAAAAACAGGGAGGAAACAAAAGCAATTGCGGTTCAATCTGTTAATTCAATGCCACAAATGAATATTATAGATGGTATGTTGGTTGGCGGACTTACAGGAGTAGAGCAAGATGTTTATAAATCTTCCAGTTCAAAGTCTATTGGTAAGTCTATTTCGGATGATGAAGTTTCTACACTACCATACTATTTTAAGTTATGGATGCCGTATGATTTAGACCATGGTGTTTTGATGGTTCAAAGTTATACAGAAGTTGGTGTGGTTTCTTTGATAGAGCAGAAGATAAAATCTTTTATCAGAGGTTATGGCTATTCAGTTGACAAAATGAAGTACGTTCCGAAAGAATATAAGGAAAAATTTAAGAAAAAAAGCATAGTCCAAAATTTGATATTATCAAAAACAAAGATGAGCGAGAAAGCAAGAGGTGCATTGAACCAGTTATTTGCGTCATTTGAAGGATTGAAAGTTGAAATAAAAATTTCAGGATTTGATGTTCCAATAGAAGAATTTTGGAAACAGGTGGATAAAAATCAGCCAATAGATGCTGATTTGTCTTCTTTTGAGATGAATGCTGAGGGACATGATTATGATGTAATTGCAACATATAAAGATGAATCAGGACGGCAATCGCAAGCGCGTTTGTCTAGAAATCTTGATATTCTGCCAAATATAATTTTGCCAGAGAGTTTGAAAGAAAATGGTAAGCAATATCCTGATTATGGGAAAATAAGGGAGCATACAGATGCAATCTTAGAGAAGATAAAAAAAGAAATAGGATATACACCAAATGATGTGGACTAAAATAAGAATATTAGAAATCAGAAAGGAGGCGTTTGAATCATTAAAATACAAAGATGATAACGCTCGTGAGGAAAGCAAAACATACGTGCTTTATATGTATGTCTTGCCATTGCTCGTATGTGCATTATTACTTGTTGCAGGTATTTTTATAACTAATGATATAGCCACGTATTTAATAACCAGCATTAGCATTTTTGCTGGGTTGTTTTTCGGATTGTTATTTATCGTAACAGAACGGTACAATGCAAAAAAAGAACAATTGAAGGATGACAAAAATGAAGAAGCAAGAAACTATCTGATTCGTTATAGGAATTTTTCAAAATTTTTAATACGCCAAATATCATACACAATTGTTTTGGCTCTATTACTCATATTCCTAATGGCGGTAATATATTTCTCACCACAAGTTCCACGACTTAATTTGTGTGGATATGGGGATATAATCCGAACAATCTGTAAATATGCTATAAATGGCGTTATCTATTATTGGAGTTTTCAATTCATTATTTTCATTCTTGTTATTTTAGGAAACACATACGTAATGCTGTCAGATGACATTAACAATAATACCTTGAAATGAATTACCCAACATATAAATTAGGCGAAATTTGTGGAATCGTATATGGGAAAGGATTGCCTACAAAAAATTTGAAACCCAAAGGATTCCCAGTATTTGGTGCAAATGGAATAATAGGATATTATGATTCTTTTCTATATGAAGAAGAACAGGTCTTAATCTCTTGTCGAGGGGCATATAGTGGTAAAATCAACATTTCGCCTAAACAGTGCTTTATTACGAATAATTCATTGGTAATCACACCTAAAGAGGAAAATAAGGTCAACAAAAAGTATTTGTATTATACATTACAAGCAACTAATAAAACCAAGTTGGTTACAGGGACAGCACAGCCACAAGTTACTATAAACAACGCGGAAGACTTGCAAATTCCCCTTCCCCCACTCGCCACCCAGCACGCCATAGAAACCCGCATAGAAACCCTTTTCGCCGAACTCGACAAGGCCGTGCAGCACCTTCGCACCGCACAGCAACAACTCAAAACCTACAGGCAGGCCGTGCTCAACCATTGGCTGAATAATGACGAGGGGAAATGGGAGATGGTGAAGTTGGGAGATGTGGCGGATGCAATTGATCCAGAGCCAAGTCATAGAACGCCTAAAATACAAAAAGATGGAATACCTTTTGTCAGCATTAAGGATTGTGATTACATAACGAATACCATAAATTTAAAAAATGCAAGACTGGTTTCAAAAGATGTTCTTAAAGAGCATAAAGAGAGGTATTCTATAAAAGAAGGTGACTTTATAATAGGAAAAATCGGTACAATTGGAAATCCCGTCAATGTTATTCTTCCGCAAGAGTATGCATTATCGGCAAATGTGGTATTAATTCAACCAACAGACAAGATAAACGCAAAATTTTTGTATAATACATTTAGGTCTAATATTGTTGAGAAACAGCTATTTGATGGAAAAAAAGCGACAACGCAAGCCGCTTTTGGAATAAAAAAAGTTCGTTTAATCGAAATCCCCCTTCCCCCGCTCGCTGAGCAGCAGCGCATAGTAAAGGAAATCGAATCGCGCCTGTCGCAGGCAACGGCAAGCGAAACCTACATTGAAAACGCACTGCAACAAGCCGAGGCACTCAGGCAAAGCATACTCAAGAAGGCGTTTAGCGGGGAGTTAGTGTGAGGAATTTATAAGCCGTTTGGCTTATAAATGCAGTTTATAAGTTGTTTAGCTTATAAATTATGTTTATAAGTTGTTTAGCTTATAAAATTTAGTATCTTTGCAAAAAATAAAATTTATGAATAGAGCTACAATTTCAGCGGACATAGTGTCTTCTACCGAACTGACTCCTTGTGCTTTAAGTCAATTGCAGAACGAGATAGAGGTCTTTGTTGAGCAAATAGAAAAAGAATACGAAGACACATGGGGCCGATTAAGCAAAGGTGATAGTGTGGAAATTTATATAGGTAATCCACAAAACTCATTGCGTATAGCCCTGCTTTTAAAAGCGATGATAAAAAAGTTCAAGGTTGATACAGACTGTGTGGGTCAAAATGTAGATAAGAAGCGTTTGAGTGTGTTTAAAACATACGGGGTTAGAATCGCCATTGCTGTAGGTGAAATGCGCATTGCCGATAAGCGGACAAATATGTTGGATGGTGAGGCCATATATGCCTCAGGAAGGGCAATAGAACGCCAGCGGACTTCGAACAAATCGAAAATAGTTATAAAAAACACCTTGTTTTTTGATTCTTCGGATGCAAAATTGGCGCAGCAGATAAATGCGTATATGGGTTTTTTGGATATACTGTTTAAGCGAGCATCGGAGCGTCAATGTGAGGTTATATATTATAGTCTGTTAGGAATGAGCGAAATTGAAATATCCAAAAAAATGGGGATTAAGCAACCTGCTGTTAATCAACATTCCACCTCATTTGGCTGGAATGCTGTAGAGCAGTTGCTGAAGTATTACGAACAAATAAACTTTTAGTTATGATACGGTTTTTACTATTACAAATAATTGCACACACGATCAGTGATTTCTATTTTCAGACAGATAAGTCGTGCGCCGACAAAGAAAACAGAGTTTTTAAGTCTCCGAAACTTTATATACATGTTCTGATAACCTTTGTTTGCGCTTGGCTGTTCTCGTTTTCATTCAGTTTTTGGTGGGTGGCATTAATAATAGCGGTTTCTCATTTGCTAATCGATGCCATGAAATGTTATGCTTCCAAGTGTAAGGGTATTTTCTTTATTGACCAGTTGATACACTTGCTTGTAATTGTGACGGTTTGCTATCTGTGGAAAAGCAACTTACCTGATTGTGTGAGCGGTGTAGAAGAAAAATATATAGCTATGTTGTTGGGCTTTCTGGTATGTTTAAAGCCCTCCAACATAATAATCAAAGAAATTATCAAGGTTGCAAACATTAAGGTTAGCAAAGGAAGTGACGATAATAATACAGAAGACTTGCCTAATGCCGGAAAACTGATAGGTATTGTGGAACGGCTTCTTTCGTTGGTGTTTGTGCTACTGGGACAATATGAAGCCGTTGGATTTATCATAGCCGCAAAATCACTTTTGCGTTTTGCCGAAGGCGACAAGGCGAAATCGGAATATGTATTGATAGGCACATTGTTGAGCTTTTCAATAGCAATATTTGTCGGTGTCGCCATTAAATTGTATTATGGATTGTAAAGACAGACAAGAATTTATGACAGAATCAACAATCATATCAAAAATCTGGAATATGGCCAACGTCCTGCGCGACGATGGCGTAAGTTATGGCGATTATTTGGAGCAAATCACCTATCTGCTTTTCCTGAAGATGGCCGACGAGATGAACCGTCCGCCCTACAACAAAGGACTGAGGTTCCCGCACTTGAAGGATGCCGAGGGCAAGGAGATTGCCGATGGCGAAATGTGCGATTGGGAAACGCTCACAAGCAAGCGCGGTGCGGAACTCGAAGCCTACTATGTGCAGATGCTTCGCAGCCTTGCCACCGAAAAAGGAATGTTGGGACAGATTTACACCAAGAGCCAGAACAAGATTCAAGACCCTGCCAAACTCTTGCGCGTCATTGAGATGATCAACCGCGAGAATTGGTCGCTGATGGGTTCCGATGTGAAGGGCAAGATTTACGAAGGCCTTTTGGAGAAGAACGCCGAAGATACCAAGAGCGGTGCAGGACAATATTTTACGCCCCGTGCGTTGATTCGTGCTATGGTGGCGTGCGTGCGTCCCAAACCCGAAAAGACCATTATCGACCCAGCCTGCGGAACGGGTGGTTTCTTCCTTGCCGCCTACGACTATATCGCCAGCCAGCCGCTCAACAAAGACCAGAAACTGTTTCTGAAGAAAAAGACCTTCTTTGGTAACGAGATTGTGGCCAACACGCGCCGTCTGTGCTTGATGAACCTTTATCTGCACAACATTGGCGAACTCGACAGCGAGGATTTCATTTCGCCCAACGATGCCCTTGTGTCCGACACAGGCAACCGCTACGACTATGTGCTCACCAATCCGCCTTTCGGCAAAAAGAGCAGCATCACCATTACCAACGTGGACGGCGAGGTGGAGAAAGAGGATTTGAGTTACAACCGTCAGGATTTTTGGGAAACCACGTCCAACAAGCAGTTGAATTTCCTTCAGCATATCAAGACCTTGCTGAAAATCAATGGTCAGGCGGCAGTTGTCCTGCCCGACAATGTGCTTTTTGAAGGCGGTGCGGGCGAGGAGATTCGCAAGCAACTGATGAAAACCACCGAGTTGCACACCATTCTGCGCCTGCCAACAGGCATTTTCTATGCCAATGGCGTGAAAGCCAATGTTTTGTTCTTCGATAACCGCCCAGCCAGCAAGGATGTGCAGACCAAGGACATTTGGATTTATGACTACCGCACCAACATTCACCACACACTTAAGAAGTCGCCGCTCACGTTCGAGGATTTGGCAGATTTCATTAAGTGCTACAATCCAGAAAACCGCAATCTGCGCACCGAAACGTGGAGCGAGTCGAATCCCGAAGGCCGTTGGCGCAAGTTCACCTACGACGAGATAATCGCCCGCGACAAAACCAATCTCGATATTTTTTGGATAAAGGACAAGAGCCTTACCGACCTTGACAACCTGCCCGAGCCTGATGAGATTGCCGCCAAGATAATCGAGAATCTGGAGGAGGGAATTGCTTGTTTTCGGAAAGTCTTGGAATTGAACGGGGAATGATGTCGCTAATTTGAGTGATTTTGTTGCTTGATATTGTTTTCCAAAAAACTGTTAGAACGGATAACCGATAGCGAGATGCAACGCCATGTCGTGAATGTTCAGCGGATGTCGCCAACGCTTCCTTGGCGTTTCCCCCGCGGGGTCATGCAGTTGCGAACCCACGTCACACCTCAACACGAAAAATGAAAAGTCAAGGCGTAATCCCAACCCATAAGCCATAGCCAACTGCTTGTAGAAGGTCTTTGCTTCAAACGTTCCCCCCGGTTGGTCCTCATAATCCTTTATCGTCCAAATGTTACCGGCATCAACAAACGCCGCTCCTTCAAACAGCCAAAACAACTTGAACCGATACTCGACATTCAGGTCTAATGACAAATCGCCCGCCTGCATCAGATTCGCCCTACTTGTGGGACTCTTGTACGTTCCCGGTCCCAACGTCCTCACCGACCAGCCGCGCACGCTGTTCGCGCCTCCGCTGAAGAATCGCTTCTCGTATGGCACCACGTCCGCGTTTCCATATGGGTAGGCGGCACCTACTCGAAAGTGATATACGATATTGCTTTTCTGACCCAGCACTTGGCAGAACGAATAGTCGAATTCTCCTTTCACGTATTGTGAAAATCGAATGCCCATAATGTCATAATACCCCACGCTGTCCTTTGCCTGACTTACCAGAGAACATATCCCGTGCAACACGTTACCGGCGGTCTCCACTGTACCTCTATACGAAAAATAATTTCGGTTCGGTTTCGTGTGGTTGTGACGTGAGAACGAGAACGACGCGGCAAGAATCATGTGGTCTTGATACGAATAGCGAATCACGCTGTTCTCGCCCAAATAATTGTTCCTGAAGTAGTTGGAAATCTCTGGCAAATAAACGAAACTCAAATCTATTGGCGCAATCGAATATGACTCCGTGTTTCTCGACCCTGTTGTCCACAGATACTTGAACGACGATGACAATATGAATCGGTCATACCACGGTGTCGTCTGCCAGTTGGCGGATGTCGCCAACTCCGTGTTGGCTCTGATTCTTCGCCTCAACTTCTCCGAAATGAACGGAAACAACACGCGCGGAAAGGTGAGAGACA
Source organism: Paludibacteraceae bacterium (assembly GCA_017446585.1). Lineage (GTDB taxonomy): Bacteria > Bacteroidota > Bacteroidia > Bacteroidales > Paludibacteraceae > UBA4363. The sequence continues at coordinate 71,878 of JAFSQL010000002.1, read as the reverse complement.
CCTCCGTTCCCAAGTCCAACGTCCTGTCCGAGAGCAAGTCCGCCAAGTCGCCCATTGGTTGGTATGCCATGCGGGTCTTGAAGTTGAAGGTGTTGGCTGAGCGGAACACGTTTCGGTGCGTGTACGTCGTGTTGATGGCGGCTCCTATGTCACCTTCGGTATTCGTGCCCTCCGCTTCTATCGAATAGGATTGCATCCTGTTCGGCGACACTAATACGTAAGCGTCCAAAAGTGAATCTTGCGCCTCCTTGACAGGAACGAAGAACAGCGATGTGTATTTCGTCGTGGGTAGCGATGACAGGGCGGCATTTGTCTTGTTCACATCGTTCTCATCATAGTAATTGCCCGGCAGTGTAAAGGTCTTCATGTAAACCGTCTTTGGGCACAAACGCCTTTTGTAGCCGTAGTAGTAGCGAATATTCCCGCAAACGATCGAGTCTTTGGCTTGTTCTTGCGGGCTGCCTCCATCGGTGTAGAACCATGGATAGATATTCACGTCCCTGATTCTCAGTCGTGGTTGGCACTCGAACGTGTCAACGCTTCCGTCCGAATTGTTCTTGGTCAGCGGACGTGATTTGAACGTCACATGGGCGCTCTTCCCTCCCAGCGTAGTGTCCGCTTCGATATAGAGGTGATCGACATTTGCGTAGTAGAATCCCTGTTGCTTCAGTCTCGACACGATGCGTGTCCGTTCCGCCTTCAGTTCGTCTATGTCAAATCTGTCACCCACGTTCACCCTCCTCTGTGTCGTGTCTGGCAGGATATACGCCCTCAGCGTGTCATCTTCAATTGCGTAGTCAATAATCGCAATCTTGTACGGTTCACCGCTCTTGATTCTGTAAGTCAGGTTCAATTTCTTCTTTCCCTTGTGTATCGTGTCCGTCGTCACCTCGGCATCCGCATATCCCTTGGTCTGCATCAGACGGGTGATGTTTGCCGTTGACGTTTCCGTCTTTTCTTTGTCATAGATGACGGGAGCCTCTCCGTTCCTGCGCAGAAATCGGTTTATCCACTTTGTCGTGTCCGTTCCCGACAGCGAATAAAAGCGCAGTGACATCGGAAAACTGCCCAAAATGCGCGAATTGGGCTTTTGACGTATATATTGGCGTATGGTGCTTTCCGAGACTACCTTCGTGTCCTTCTCTATCTTAACCTTGTTCAGCAGGTATTCGTGGTCAGGAACGTGTTTCGTAACTGAACACGAGCAAAAAATCAAGAGGAGTGCGATGAGTGTGAATAGTTTTCCGCGCATTATCTCGTTTTGGAAAAGCAAAAATAATACTTTCATTTTTCATTCTTAACTCTTGTTTCTTGCTTTTTGTTTAATTTTGAACTCTTATTTCTTTCATGATGTTAAGTTTAGCCCAAATCAAGTTCCTGCGTCGCTATCAGCAAAAGAAAGTGCGTGATGAGGAAAGGGTATTCGTGGCGGAAGGCTCCAAACTCATTGACGAACTCCTGCCAGCCTTCAAATGCCGCATGAGACTCACTGCCGCTGACGTTGACCTTGCCAGATTGACTCTGCTCAAAACGCCGCGTGACAGTTGGGCGCTGTTCGAAAAGCCATCACGTCAGTTCGAATCTCCCTCGCCATCGCTACTAGCGTTGGCGGTTGACGGAGTTCAGGACCCCGGCAATCTTGGCACCATCCTGCGCATTGCCGACTGGTTTGGCATCAACGACATCTATTGCTCCCCAACTTGTGCCGACGTCTTTTCGCCCAAGACCATCCAGTCCACCATGGGTTCGCTCTCCCGCATCCGAGTCTTTGAGAAAGTGCCGCTCCCCGCTCTCCTTCGTGAGGCTCAACAGGATGGGTTGCCCATCTACGGCACCTCGCTTTCGGGAGCCGACATCTATAGCGAGAATTTGACGAACCACGGAATCATAGTCATCGGAAGCGAAGGCAACGGCATCTCGCCAGAGGTCATGCAGTGCGTGACAAATGCCATCAGGATTCCTTCCTTTCCTCCGGATGGCGTGACCATCGATTCCCTCAACGTCGCCACTGCCACTGCCATCGTCTGCGCGGAATTTCGTCGTCGCCTTTTGTAATAGCCCGATAACGCTACAAGGCGTATTTCAGAATCTCCTCAGGACGTTTCACAAGTGCCAAGTGCGGATATTTCGCCAATTCCTCTTCCGGACGATAACCCCACAATGCGCCAATGACATCTATGCCCGCTCTCTCCGCCGTCATCATGTCCACGTCGCTGTCTCCCACATACAAGGCGTCCTTCTTATCGATGCCAAAGTGTGCCAGTGTCTGCAGCAACATTTGCGGATGTGGTTTCGCATGATGATTCTTGCGCAATCCGCGCACCAAGTCAAACAATCCTTCTCCGAAAAACTGGCGAACGACCAACTCCGTTCCTTCTTGAAACTTGTTGGAAGCGGTGGCAAGCAAGATGCCTCTCCCTTTCAATTCTTCCAACACCTCCCGAATGCCGTCATAAGGTTTTGACGTGTCGTGGCTATGGCTCTTGTAGTAGGGGAGGAACACCTGTCGCATCCTCGCTATGTTCTCCTCCGTCTTTTCCCCTTCGGGCAACGCTCGTTCAAACAACTTGTCAACACCGTTGCCCACCATTCGGTTGAACTCCTCCATTCGCCTTTCTTCAAACCCCAATCTCCCCAAGGCGTGGTTCACGGCATTCGCCAAGTCGCCTAACGTGTAAATCAACGTCCCGTCAAGGTCAAAGATTACGATTTTCCTCATTCCGTTATGGCTTTGTAGATTACTTCCGCTATGTCCGTCCTCACGTTTGTCCTCGCCAACTTGTTCGTACCTCTGGTTGGGTAAACCCGGTTCGAGAGGAACACGTAAATCAACTCCTCTTTCGGGTCAATCCACACGCACGTGCCCGTGAATCCAGTGTGCCCCAACATCTCATGACGCGTCTTCATCGTTGACGATTCTGGGTCTTCTGGCACTTGCATTCGGTCAAAACCTAACCCCCTTCGTGATCGGTCGCTCTTTTCTGTCAGGAACATCTCCGTCGTCTCCTCACCAACGAAGCACTCGTCGCCGTAAGTCCCCTTGTTCAGAATCATCTGCATCAACTTCGCCAAATCGTCCGCCGTCGAAAACAAACCCGCATGTCCGCTCACGCCTCCCGCGAAGGCGGCGTTCTCGTCATGCACGTATCCGTCTATCAGTTGATGACGCAGCAGATTGTCATATTCCGTCGGAGCGAAAACCAATGTCGTGTCCTTGTCCTTCGGGTTGAAGAGGGTATTGTAACACCCCAAATCCCGATAAACCCCTTCCAGATACATGTCAAGGCTCTGCTTGCTCACCTTCTCCACAATCATCTGTAGAATCATGAAGTTCAAGTCCGAATACTTGTATGCGTTTCCACTCACCTGTGCCGGAACCATCTGCGTCAACCAGTGCTTGATGCTGTCGTGATACGTCGTCCTTAGCCACATGCTGTCCGCCACGTGAAGCCCGTGAATCGGATCCTTCTCCTTGCTCAAGTTCCCGTTCTCAAAGGCGTGAATCCACAACCGTTCGCTTGGCTTCAAACCCGACTGGTGCATCAACAAGTCCCTCACGCTGATGCCGTGCATCTTCTTCATCTTGTGCAGATAGTGCGTCACCGGACGGTCCAAGTCCACCTTGCCGTCATCCACCAACTTCATTATCGCTATTGTCGTGGCTGCCAACTTCGTCACCGACGCCACGTCATACAGCGTCTCCATTGTCACCGCCTGTCCGCTTTCAAGGCTGTCTGTCGGGTCAGCGTACGTCAGATTGCCGAACGCCTTCCTGTACACCACCTTACCCCTCCTTGCCACCAACACCTGACATCCCGGTGCGCAAGTGTCCTCTATGGCTCTCGTCACGATGCTGTCTATCCATTTCAGCGAGTCACTGCTCATCCCGACGCTTTCTGCCGTTCCGTATGCCAATCGTGTCTTCCTTGTCACCAGTCCTTGACCCTTCACGTAGGATGGCGTGTCCATTTCCTTCTTGTCCTTCAGTGCCGGAATCGAGACTGGCAACCTTCCGTCAGCCACAGCACCGCCCATCATCATCTCCGCTGCTGCCTGTTGCACGCATTGGGCGTTCTCGTATGCCACTGCGATGGCATCCGCCTCCTTTCGGCTCTCCACGTATGGTGCCATCAAGTATGGTGACAAAAAATAGACTTGAACCACCTTACCCTTCACGCGCTTCGACAACTCCGCTATCACGCTGTCCGAAACCAAATTGTCATGAATTGCGAACACTGCCACGTCACTCCCTCTCAACACGCTATCCACTCGTGCCATTTCTTCCTCATTCTCCGTCGTCTCGCTCGTCAGCGACAACTTCTCACCGTGACAATAGAGTGAAGCTCGATTCAGAAAGTACGTGTCCGTCCCTTTGCAAACTGAAATGAACGTAATCCTCTTTCCCAACGCCCGCAGCGGCAACAACTCATCCTTGTTCTTCAGTACCGTCACGCACCGTCTCCCGGCCTCCTCTTGCAGCGTCCTCGACCTCGCGCTGTTCACCTCCCGCACTATCGTCGCCGTGTCTATCTCCCCACGGCTCACAGTCCCCGTCAGATGCTTCGCCATCAGCACCCTCCTGCACTTCTCCGCTATCTCCTCCTCCGTCATCACCGAATCCTTCAATGCCCTCAACACGCTCTCTATTCCCCTATGCGTCGCCTTGACATTCCCCATGTCCAGAATCATGTCCGCACCCGCCTTCAACGCTTCTACCGCCGCACCCTCGCGTTTCGCCACCGCACCCATCACCATCGCGTCCGTTACCGTCACACCCTTGAACCCCATCTCCTCTCTTAGCAACCCCGTCGAGATGCGCCTTGACAGCGACGCTGGCGTGCCAGTCGAATCCAACGCCTCCACCGACAGGTGACCTACCATCACACCGTCCAACACGCCCCTCTCTATCAAGTAACGATACGGATATAAATCTACCGAATCCAATGTACCCCTCGCATGCCTCACCACAGGTAGTGACACGTGGCTGTCCGTCTCTGTGTCACCGTGACCCGGAAAGTGCTTTGCCGTGCAGATTATGCCATGATTACGCATTCCCTGCAGAAACAGATAGCTCTTCCGCGCCACATCCCCCGCGTCATCGCTCCATGCCCTTATGTTGATTACCGGATTCTCCGGATTCGTGTTCACGTCCACCACAGGATCAAAATTCATCCCTATCCCCATCAACTTGCAATGCCGACCCACCTCGTCCGCCAACTCACCTATCAACTCCTCATCCCTCATTGCCGACAACGACATCTTCCGCGGAAACCTCAATGCGTCCCTCAACCGCATCTGCAAACCCCACTCTGCGTCCGCAGCCACCAGCATTGGCACCTTCGCCCACTCCCTCGTCATGTTCGTTAGCGTCGCCTGCCCCTTCATCGTTCCCTTCTGAAACAACACACCCCCCACCTTGTTCACCTCCGCCTGCTCCCTCAGCTCCTCCTTGTTCACCTCCGTATCCTCCGCCCCCACAAGGCAGATGAACAACTGCGACACCCTCTCCTCCGTGTCCATCGTCCCCAACACGCTGTCCGCCCACGACCGCGCCACCGCGCTGTCCGCCGCCGTCCACGCCCTCGCGCTTAGCGTGATGCACAACGCCGCCACCAACACAGCCAATGACTTGAATCTATCCTTCATCTTCATTCTTAAACCTTAAAGCGCGTTTAGCACTTGTTCCTTTATCTGCTCCAAATGATCCTTCATCTTCACCACAATAATCTGCATCTCGCTCTGATTGCTCTTGCTGCCCAAGGTGTTCACCTCACGACCAATCTCTTGCGCTATGAAACCTAATTTCTTTCCGCTTGCCTCCTCCTGTGTCATCGTTTGCATGAAGTAGTCCAAATGATTTCTCAGGCGGTTCTTCTCCTCGCTTACATCCAACTTCTCGATGTAGAAGATGAGTTCTTGCTCAAACCTGTTCTTGTCATAGTCGCTGGTGATGCTCTCTAATTGGCTTCGCATGCGTTCCTTTATTTTCTCGACTCGGCTCTTCTCGAAAGGCTCTATTTCCGCCAGCAAAGCCCTGATGGCTTCAATGTTCTCCGTGAACACCCTTTCGAGCGACGCTCCTTCTTGTTTTCTGAACGATATCAATGCCTCTATCGCGTCACTTACCGTGTCCATTGCCGTCTTTCCCATCTCCTCCGTCAGGTCCTCCGCCTTAGTCTTCAACACCTCAGGCATGCGTAGTAATGTTGAGAACCAATCTGCTGGCGTGGGGATGTTCAACGTTTCCGCTGCCGTTGTGATTTGCTCCTTGTACGTGCGCATGGCATCCACGTTGATTGCGCTTGTCGCTGCCGTTGTCACGTCCTCGATGCTCACGCTCACATCTACCTTGCCTCGAAGCAGTCGGTTCGCCACCAGACTTCTGATGTCTATCTCCTTCTCCCTCAATACAGAGGGCACGCGCGCGGACATGTCCATCTGCTTTGAGTTGAGCGACTTGATTTCTACTGTGATTTTCTTTCCGGCAACCGTTCGTGAGGCCTTGCCGAAGCCCGTCATCGAAAGTAACATACCTTTCCTTTTTCGTTGTTATCTGTTCTATGGGGGGCTTTCCCGATCGGCATCCTCTCTCGCCGTATCGGTTAACGCAAAAGTAGGCAAAAAAATGCTTACTTTTGCGGAAAGAACAAATGAAAATCGGCATATCACTTAATTCTTATAAGAGTGGCAAATATCGTTTGTATTGAAACCTCGGGAGCGGAGTGTAGCGTGGCGGTCGCCACGGACGGGCAATGCGTATGGCAAAAGAAATCTGACATACCACAGAACCACGCCTGCTTGCTCAGTCCTTTTCTTGATGAGGCTTTAGATTTTCTGCGCAAGGCGAATCAAAAACTCGATGCTGTCGCTGTCAGTTCCGGTCCTGGTTCTTATACCGGACTTCGTATTGGAGTCTCAACGGCCAAGGGACTTTGTTTGGCACTCAATATTCCATTGCTCGCAATTCCTACGCTGCAGTTAATGGCGCATCAGGCCAAGTCTAATCCCGCATTTACGCCTACGACTTCAGATGCCTTGCTTTGTCCGATGATTGACGCACGGCGAATGGAGGTTTATACGGCGTTGTATTCGTCCGTGACGTTCCAAATCGTGAAGGAACCATGGGCTGAAGTTGTCACGGAAACCAGTTTTCAAGACTATCTTTCTGAACGAGACATTTACTTCTTGGGTTCTGGTGCCGCAAAGTGCAGGTCCGTCTTTACATCACCTCACGCTTTCTTCTTGGATGATGATAACGCCCATGCAGTGGCGATGGCGGAATTGGCTCAACAATTGTACGACGGAGGTAAAACTGTAGATGTCGCTTATTTTGAACCGTTCTATCTCAAGGACTTTTATGCCACGACACCCAAACACAAGGTAATATAACGAACATCTATGGATTATCAACAAAATACGGAATTGACCTTACCAGAGTACGGACGCAACGTGCAACAAATGGTCGAGTATTGCAAAACGATTGAAGATCGAGAGCAGCGTAACCTCTGCGCAAAAACTATCATTACCGCCATGGGCAATTTGAAACCAGCCCTGCGAGGTTCGCAAACGCTTTGGGATCATCTGGCTATCATCGCTGATTTTAGTCTGGACATTGATTGGCCCAACGAACCTATTCGGACTAATCCGATGCGACAACGACCTGACTCCATACCTTACACAGATTCGCGCACTTTGAAACATCGTCACTATGGCAGGCTGATTCTTCAAATGGTTGACCATGCCAAACAAATCGTTGATGAGGAGGAACGCAAAGCTTTCGCTTTGCTCACGGCGAATAGGATGAAGGTCCACTTCATGGCGTGGAACAAAGACACGGTGACAGACCAACATATTCTTGATGATTTACGAACACTATCAGACGGAGTGTTAGACTACCAGCCAACGGAACTCCAATTGATGAACGTCAAGAATAGCGACATAAACCTTCGGAACGATGTTCCGCTCAAAGCGCAGTCACGTCGTCGCCGTCGTAATAATCGGAGAAGATAAGAAGAGTCTTTTTATTTATAGAGCATCTTCTCTATGTCTTTCTCCAATTTCTCTGGTTTTGTCATTGGCGAATAGCGTTTGATGGTCTTGCCGTCTTTGGAGATAAGGAATTTGGTGAAATTCCACTTGATGGATGAACCAAGCAATCCTTTGGTTTTGCTCTTTAAGAACTTGAAGATAGGGTGGGCGTTCTCACCATTTACGTCTATCTTTTTCATGATTTGAAAGGTGACGCCATAATTCAATTGGCAGAATCCTTCAATCTCGCTGTCGCTTCCCGGGTCTTGCGATGCGAATTGGTTGCACGGAAAACCAATGACCATCAATCCCATGTCTTTGTATTTCTTGTTCAAGGACTCAAGACCTGCGAACTGAGGTGTGAATCCGCATTTGCTTGCTGTGTTCACTATCAACAATACTTTATTTTCAAATTGTGAAAAATCCAATTCTTGCCCTTTGCTGGTGAAGGCTTTGTAATCATAAATCGTCTCCATACTTATCAATTAAAAGGTTGTTTTGTTTTTGAAGAAATGTTCTACAAAAATTGTACCTTTGTAAGGTTGTAAATCAAAAAAATATGTCAGCATTCAAAATAGAAGGAGGTCATCGCCTGCATGGTGAGATTGGTGTTCAAGGTGCTAAGAACGAGGCTTTGCAAGTGTTGTGCGCCACGTTGCTCACGTCAAAAACGGTCACCATCCACAACCTTCCTGACATTTTGGATGTTAACAACCTCATTCAGTTGCTTGCGGACATGCACGTGGAGGTGAAAAAAGTAGGAGAGGGCTCTTATAGTTTTTGTGCTGCTGAAGTGGACATGTCCTATCTTGACACTCCTGAATTTTTCAAACAAGGGGCGGCTTTGCGCGGCAGCATCATGCTTGTTGGACCTCTTGTGGCACGTTTCGGCCATGCGGTGGTGCCTAAGCCCGGAGGTGATAAGATTGGTCGCCGCCGCCTTGACACTCATTTTGAAGGTATTCATAAATTGGGTGCGACTTACAATTACAATGCGGATGCGGAACGCTATGACATTGTCGCAAAAAAACTAACGGGTTCTTACATGCTTCTTGATGAGGCTTCGGTCACGGGAACGGCGAACATCATCATGGCGGCAGTTTTGTCCAAAGGTGTCACTACTATCTATAATGCGGCTTGCGAACCTTACGTGCAGCAACTTTGTTCTATGTTGGTTCGTATGGGTGCCAAGATTTCGGGCATAGGCAGCAACCTGTTGACCATCGAGGGTGTGAAGGAACTTGACGGGACGGAACATACCATCTTGCCGGACATGATAGAGGTCGGGTCGTTCATTGGGCTGGCGGCAATGACGGGTAGTGAAATTACCATAAAGAACACGGGTTACGACCACTTAGGCATTATTCCGCAAGCGTTCAAGCGTCTTGGCGTGAAACTGCAACGCATTGGAGACAGCATTTACATTCCTCCTCAAGACAGTTACACCATTGAGAGTTTTATTGACGGTTCCATATTGACACTTGCCGATGCCCCTTGGCCCGGGTTGACTCCTGATTTGCTCAGCGTGTTGCTGGTGGTCGCTACAAAGGCAAAGGGGAGTGTGCTCATTCATCAGAAGATGTTTGAGAGTCGTCTTTTCTTTGTTGACAAACTCATTGACATGGGGGCGCAAATCATTCTTTGTGACCCGCATAGGGCTACCGTCATTGGCTTGGGTGAAAACTTTCACCTCCGTCCCGCTCGCATGTCGTCGCCTGACATCCGTGCCGGTATAGCCTTGCTGATTGCCGCTCTTTGCGCTGACGGAACTTCGGTCATTGAGAATATCAATCAAATTGACCGAGGTTATCAAAACATCGATGGACGACTTCGACAATTAGGTGCCAAGATTGAACGCATCTGACCTTTCGCCGTCTCCTTGCTCTCCCTGCCGACTTTTTGATTGTTAAGGGTGATGATTCGCTTAGTACCACTCTTGGTAATAGGAGTAGTCCGAACTCTGTTCGTACTTCAAGTCTGCGAGCATGTCTGACGATACCTGTACCAGAAAGTTGTAACTCTTGTACGGCCCGAAAGGAACTATGTTTGCCGACATGTTCCAACAATGCAGGTTGCGTGACACCGAAATCGTCGAATACGCTATCTTCTCCTCCTTGCAGTCATACGAAATTCCTGCCGACAAATTCCAATTCGACGTTGGTGAAATCGTCGCGCGTATGCCCAAGTTGTGCGTCAACTCCCGTACGTACTCGCACCGCGTCCCTGGCATGACTGGACCCAGCGTGTCTATCTCAGTCGTGTTCCCATATCTCATCGAATAGTCAAAAGACAGTGTCCATGGCAACGTGAACTTGGCGTAGCCCAAGTCGTCCTTCTCGTTCCCCTTCTTCGTGTCCGCCTTCCTCTTCGCCTCCGCGTTCGCCTTGTTCATCTCCTCGTCCACGTTGGCGGTCGTCAAGCCCTTGATGTCTTCTTCCTTTCCTGACTCCTCCCTCTTGGCGCGATTGAACGTCTTGTTTGAAATGGAGTAGGACAGCGACGTGGAGGTGTTTATCAACCGTGGCAACTCTCCCTCTTCCCACCGCATCTTGTCAACGTGCGTCACGTTGTTGTACTCGTTCAACTCCAAATAGTATTGGTCAAAAGTCCCGTTCAAATTGAACGTCATGGACTTTGTCAACTTCAACCGGAGGTTCGCGTTGATATTGCTCCAGCGCAACGAGTCCGCCGCGAGGTTATACGACGTGGAGGCGGCGAGAGCGTCAATCAGCGAAATCTTCTTGAACTGATCCTCGCCTGTCGTGTCATTCGTCGTCCGCCACTTCATCTCAACGTTGTTGTTGATCGAGAAGTTCACCGAACCGCTCTTGCCGCTGGCGGGAACACCGAACTGGTTGTTGCTGAACGGCGAGTAAGTGACATCATAGAGCGTGGGGTCTGTCGCCGAAACCGGACGGGAATACGTCTCGTAATACCCCCACCAGTCCGTCGAGAAGTCAGGATGATACGACAGCGACACCGTCGGGGTGAACACGTGTCGTATGCGGTCTATCTTGTTGCCACCCAGCCACTTCACCGGCTTGAAGAAACCATACAACTTCGTTGACGCTGAAACCGAAGTGTTGAAATCCCACACGCGGTTAAACTGCGAAACCGTGTCATACGCCACCGTGTTCGTCGCGTAGTCCCAACTTTGGTTCACCTTCTGCATGTACCAACGGCTGCGGTACGTGGCGGCTGGCGTGATGGAAAGATACTTCAGCACGTTGAACGACATCCCGACCGGCACCGTGTGGTTCATGCCGTTTTTCCACTCCCTTGACAGCGAGGAGTGAAGCACCTTGTTCTCCTTCGTCTCTATCTCATTTTTGAAATTGCCGTTGTAGGACACGTACAACTTCTCCCACCATCTGTCCTTGCCCACCCGCGTCTTTCGCTTCAGCGGATAAACCCTGTTCATCGTGAACGTCAAGTCAGGCAGCGTCAGAGCCACCGTGCTGTCTGACGTCCTTTGCGACGCTAGCAAACTCGTTGACAAAGAGAATGGGCTGTTGGGAAAATTGTGCGAAAAAGAGACTGACGAAGACTTCGTGTCCTGCGACAGGACCGAGGCGTTATAATAGTTCGACACGTTGGCGCGGTCGTAACCGGATGACGAAAAGTTCACCGACGCTGAAAACGTCGAGTTGGGCATTGATTTCGGATTTTGTGAATGCGTCCAAATGATGTTGAAATTCTTTTGTTCGTAGTACTCATTCTCCAACTCCCGTAATCCATACTTATCCACTCGGTAGTTGACATTGAAATTGCCGTTGAACTTATACCGCTTGACGTAGCGCATGCCGCCGCCTAACGCCCAAGTCCCGTTCGTGTAGATGTCTCCCAAAAGCGTCAGGTCCATATAGTCGTTGATGGCGAAGTAATAGCCTCCGTCACGCAGATAGAAACCGCGTGTCAACTCGTCTCCGTACGTTGGCATAATCACGCCGCTACTGTAACTGTGCGTGAAGGGGAAGTAGCCGAACGGGATGGCAAGCGGAAGCGGAATGTCCGCAATGACAAGATAGGCGGGACCTGTCACGACCCATTTCTTTTGCTTCACCTTCGCCTTCGTCAGATTCAGGTAGTAGTGTGGACTGTCATGATGGTCGCACGTCGTGTAGTGACCGTTCTTCATGAAGAAGATGTCATCGTCAACCTTCTTCGTCTCCTTGCCCACCACGTAGCCGTCACCCTGCTGCAACAACGCTTGACGAACGAAACCTTTCTTCGTGTTGAAATTGTACTGAATCGTCTTGGCGTGATAATCCTGACCGTTGTCCGTGAAGACCGGTTCTCCTGCCATCACGCTGTCTTTCTCGTCAAATATTCCGCTCGCGTCAACAATTGAGGAGTCCGTGTTCAGATGTATGAACGCAGCGTTCAGTTTCATTTTGTCATACTTCACGTCGCTATTTCCATACATGTAAGCGTTGCCTGCGCGATACATCACAATACTGTCTTGGGCTGAATAATAAACGGGTGCTGTCAGAGCGGTCTTTTTCTTTGTCTTGGGAACTACGCCTTCACTCGGAATCGTATCATGAGCGACAGAATCTTCGCTTGTCACGTCTGGCATGATTTCCATGCCCTCGTTCCCTGTCGATTCGGTATCCCTGTTTTCCGACAACGCAAACGTTGAAACATGAAAGAGCAACGTTGCTATGACAGCGAAAAATATGTGACGCGAACATAACCGCATATTAACGTGCAAAAGTAATCAAAAAACATCTATCTTTGACATAATCTAAAAAACCGGCGAACCATGATACTGATTGCGGACAGCGGCAGCACAAAGACTGATTGGCGATTGATTGACCTCGGAAACGAAAACCGGACATCGGGGTTCGTCTCGAGCGGCATAAACCCTTACTATGAAAGCGAGGACGAAATCATTTCCAAGTTGAAAGGCGAAGTCCTGCCATTCGTCGGCGACGCTGACCTTGACGAAATTCGCTTTTACGGCGCGGGCTGCACGGAAGTGAAAAAAGAAATGATGAATAGCGTCCTGCGGTCAGTTTTGGGAGATGCCCAAATCAGCGTCGAAAGCGACCTGATGGCGGCCGCTCACGCCCTTTTGGGCAGGGAGACAGGCATCGCCTGCATTTTAGGGACTGGTAGCAACAGTTGTTTTTATGACGGGGAACGAATCCTCGACAACGTTTCCCCACTTGGCTTCATCTTGGGTGACGAAGGAAGTGGGGCAGTGCTTGGCAAACAGTTTATAGGCGACCTCTTGAAGAAACAGTTGCCGCAGGATTTAAGCGACATCTTTTGGCAATCTTTCCCTGACTTGAAGCAATCTGACGTGATAGAGCGTGTTTATCGCAAACCATTCCCAAACCGATACCTCGCGCAATTCACTCGCTTCTTGGGTGAACATCGTGATTACGAATACGTCCGCCACTTACTGACCAATTCCTTCAAAGCCTTCTTGCGTCGCAACGTGATGCAATATGACTACCAAAACTACCAAACCCACTTTGTCGGCAGTGTGGCGGCTGTCTTTGAGGATGAGTTGCGTGAGGCGGCTGACGACTGTAGCGTCATGGTCGGACAAGTGATGCGAACACCAATGGAAGGATTAATTCGTTTCTACCAGTCTTAGCCTTTTGTGGCTGCCAATTTTCCCCAGAGTTAGGGTTATCATTTGAGAGATATGAAAAAGAAAGTCTTCTTTCGCATGTGAAGGAAGACTTTCTTTTATTGTCGTTGAATATCGTTCAAATGACATTCAACAAAGGTTTTACAAGTTCGCTTTTATCTTTGCTATGGTTTCCGCATACTGTTCGTCAGTGAGATAAGTCTTTTTAGGATTCATCTCAATGACACCGCCAAAGTTATAGCCGTCCTTGTATTTAGGAACGATGTGCATGTGAAGGTGTGACAGCGTGTCAGCAAACGCACCGTAGTTAATCTTGTAAGGATTGAAAGCCTTGGCGATAGCCTTTCCTACGCGTGCCACGTCTTTCATAAAGGCGTTGCGTTGCTCGTCCGTCAGTTCTTCCAAATCCACGCCATGATCCTTATAGACCACATTGCAGCGTCCTGGGTGACTTTGCTCCTTGAAGAGGAACACTTGAGAAACGTCAAGGTCCGCGATTTTAATCATCAGTTCGTCCAGCACTGGTAAGTGCATGCAATACAGACACGTGTCTTTAGGTGATTTTTCTGCCATGATTTTTGTCTTTTTTTATTGTTGAGTGATTTTAATCAAGTTTACCTTCTTTTTCCATTGTTTCGAGATAGAGTGTGCGCGTGCGTCGGTCGCAAACTTCTTCGGGACCGAACAATTGGATTGGTCCGGGTGCGGCATAGTGGTCTTCCGGACCGCTCCATACGCCCCTTAACTGTTCCAGGCAACGGAATGGCGCTTTGTCTATTTCTACCAACGCCTTCTTGATGACTGGAACGTCCTTGCCATTGCGTCGTTCCATGTTCATCATGGAGGAGATAGGAACACCGCCGGCAATCCACTTGTCCGTCGCATAATAGGTGTTTTTGATGACGCTCATGTAGCCGGTCACGCCATTGTCAATCAGGTTCGCCGCATTGAAACCGAGCGAGTAGCAGTAGTCCGCATCAAAGTTGGACGGGAATGCGCATCGACCTTCGTATCCGAAGAAATGGTGCAACGTTTTGAATTTTCCCTTGTAACGACCTACGGCTTCCAATTGCGCAAGTTTCGTCTTGGTCATTTCAATGAGAAGTTGTTCTGTCTCGATGAGTGACACTTGCACGTTGCCGTGAGCGTCACGCTCCATCGTTAGTTGCGAGGCAATGAACGGCGGCAGGCTTCGGAAGGTCTCGGCGTTCTTGTCTGACAAGTGGCGTTCGATGTATGCGTTCTTCTCGGACGTGCGCACTTGTTTGAATTCGGTGTCATCCGCCAGCAAATCATTGAGTTCGGCAATGAGGGCTTTCATGTCCGGAACGAATTCAAGCAGTCCTTCCGGAACGAGCACAGTTCCGTAGTTGAACCCTTTTTCCGCCCTGCGCACCACGCTATCGGCAATCATGTCCACAACGTCACGCAGCGACCACTTCTTAGCTGCCACTTCTTCGCTGATGATGCATACGTTCGGATGCGTCTGCAATGCGCATTCAAGGGCGATGTGCGATGCTGAACGTCCCATCAGTTTGATGAAGTGCCAATATTTAAGGGCGGAGGCGGCGTCTCTCTGTATGTTGCCGATGAGTTCGCTATAAGTCTTGCATGCGGTATCGAAACCGAAGGATGTCTCGATGGATGCGTTTTTCAGGTCTCCGTCAATGGTCTTTGGACAACCGATGACTTGAATAGGTATGTTCTTGTTGACGTAATACTCCGCAAGGATGCATGCGTTGGTGTTGGAGTCGTCACCGCCAATGATGACAATGGCTGAAATGTTCAGTTTCTTGCATATCTCCGCTCCTTTGTCGAATTGCCAAGGCAGTTCCAATTTGGTTCGACCGCTACCGATGATGTCAAAACCACCCGTGTTGCGATATTTGTCAATGATGTCTGCCGTCAGTTCCTTGTATTGATGGTCAATCAGTCCCGAAGGTCCGCCAAGGAAACCATACAATTTGTTAGATGGGTTCAGTTTCTTCAGTCCGTCATAGAGTCCGCTGATCACGTTGTGTCCGCCTGGTGCTTGTCCTCCGGAGAGGATGACGCCGACGTTGATTTCCTTGTGTTCCTGCGCCGCGCCCGCAACGAATGTGATGAGCGGAAGACCGTAGGTCGAAGGAAACAGTTTCTTGATTTGCTCTTGGTCACCTGCGCTTTCGGTCGCTGCGCCTTTCTCGATTTTCACGTTGCCTTGCAGCGCAAGCGGCATTTTGGGTTGATATGCCGCGCGAGCAATGGATAGAGGGCTTGGTTTGTTGATCTCAAACATGGATTAAGTTTTTTGTGTGTTATGAACGGTGTTTGTTTCCCAAAATTGACATTATGCAAATATAATCAACGTTTATAGCCGTTGCAAGAGGGCAATTGATGTTTTTGAACATACTTTTGCACGGTTAACGCGCGTTTCCGTGTCAATATTTTCCTTCCCACAAGTTGCGTAGCCGTTCCGATAATTTCTTCTCGGACGGTTGTTCTTGCGCTATCCAAATACGTCGGTCCTTAATCTCGTCCGGCAGGAATTGTTGCTTGACAAAGTGGTCAGGGTAATCGTGGGCGTATTTGTAGTCTTCGGCATAACCCAGTTCTTTCATCAATTTGGTGGGAGCGTTTCGCAGGTGAAACGGAACGGGCAGGTTGCCTGTTTGCTTGACCAATTCCAAGGCGTCGTTGATAGCGCGATAGGCGGAATTGCTTTTGGGTGACGCGGCGAGATAGACGGTTGTCTCGGCAAGTATGATTCTACCTTCAGGCATCCCGACACGTTCTATCTCGTTGAAGCAAGCGGAGGCGAGTAGCATGGCGTTTGGGTTGGCAAGTCCAATGTCTTCGCTTGCGCTGATGCAAAGCCTTCGGGCGATGAATTTTGGGTCTTCACCGCCAGCAATCATTCGTGCCAGCCAGTAGATGGCACCGTCAGGGTCACTGCCGCGCACGCTTTTGATAAAAGCGGATATGATGTCATAATGTTGGTCTCCCTGTTTGTCGTATGCAATGGGGTTTTGTTGCAGGCACCGCTCTACGGTTTCGTCATTGATGACGATAGGAAGGCTCTCGTCATTCCCGTTTTCGCCCAGCAACGTGTTGACGACAAGTTCAAGGGCATTCAGTAGTTTTCGGGCGTCACCTCCGCTTTGACGAAGCAGTGCCGCGCTCTCTTTGACCTCGATTCTGAGCTTTTTGAGTTCGCTGTCTTGTGTCAGGGCGTTTTTTAGCAGTTGTTCGAGATCTTCCTTGTTCAGAGATTCAAGCACATAGACTTGACATCGCGATAGCAGTGGTGTGATGACTTCAAAAGATGGGTTCTCGGTGGTCGCGCCAATCAAAGTTACGATGCCTTGCTCAACGGCACCGAGCAATGAGTCTTGTTGACTCTTGCTGAAGCGATGAATCTCGTCAATGAACAAAATTGGGTTAGGAGCGTTGAAAAAACGATTTTGTTTGGATTTTTCAATTACGTCGCGAACGTCTTTGACACCTGACGTGACGGCACTAAGGGTGAAGAATGGTCGTTGCTCCTTGTTCGCTATGATTCTCGCCAAGGTCGTTTTCCCGACACCTGGAGGTCCCCAAAGAATGAACGAGGAAATATTGCCGCTCTCAATCATGGAACGCAACACCGCGCCGTTGCCGACGAGGTGCTGCTGCCCGATATATTCATCTAAGGTGTGAGGCCGCAGCCTCTCCGCAAGTGGTGGCATGATGTGACTGAAACGTGAGTGTTACTCTCCTTACTTTTGTTTTCTGAGAACCATGGCAGAACGTGCTGGCAGATAAAGCATCAACCATTCTTTCCCTTCAGGCAGGGTATTTTCGGTGGACTCATTTTTCTTTCGTCCGCGCGTTTGTCCTTTGTTTGGGTTTTGTGTGAAGTGAATGATGCTGTCGTCAGTCTGACCAAAACCGCCAAATTCAGGCGCGTCGGTGTTCAGGACAACCTTGTACGAACCTTTGGGAACAAGCATCCCATAGTCGGTATAGGAACGGTCTGGTGAAAAGTTGAAGACAAAGAGCAAGTCTTTCCTTCCATATGCGATGACTTGGTCATCAATGCGCTCCCAATAGTTGTAAACAGGATAGTCCTGAAATCCTTTGATATCTTTGATGAGGGTAATCATTTCCTTGTCAAAGTCACCTAACCAATGGTATTTCAGGTTTTTATCATCTACCAAATGCCATTGTCTGCGGGCGTACTTATAACTCCATCCGTTTCCTTCACGTGGGAAGTCAATCCATTCGGGATGACCAAATTCATTGCCCATGAAATTAAGATAACCGCCGTTGATGGTTGACGCGGTGATGAGGCGTATCATCTTGTGCAAGGCGAGTCCACGGTCAACCATATAGGTCGTTCCGCCAGCCACCTTCGACATGTGCCAGTACATGTCAGCGTCAATCAGTCGGAAAATGATGGTCTTGTCGCCAACCAACGCTTGGTCGTGACTCTCCGTATAATTGATGGTATGCTCGTCCCAACGGTGGTTGGTGAGTTCCCAAATAATGCTTCCTACCGACCACTTGTCGTCTTGAACTTCTTTGATGGTCTTAATCCAAAAGTCAGGAATGCCCATGGCAAGACGATAATTGAATCCCATGCCACCGCTTTCTATTGGTGCCGCCAATCCTGGCATGCCACTCATGTCTTCGGCAATGGTGATGGCGTTTGGATTCACTTGATGGATGGTCTTGTTGGCGAGCGTCAGGTAGCAAATGGCATCGCCGTCTTGGTTGCCGTTATAATAGCAGCCATAGTTGGTAAAGTCTTCGCCCAGTCCATGGCTGTAATAGAGCATGGAAGTAACGCCGTCAAAGCGGAATCCGTCGAAATGGTATTCTTCTAACCAGAATTTGCAGTTACTCAACAAGTAGTGTAAAACGCATCCCTTCCCATAGTCGAAGCAGAGCGAGTCCCATGCCGGGTGTTCACGTCGAGGTCCGTCATGGAAATATAGATATGGTGTTCCGTCAAACAGTCCCAAACCTTCCTTCGTGTTCTTCACAGCATGAGAGTGCACGAGGTCCATGATGACAGCAATGCCGAGAGAATGCGCTTCGTCAATCAGTTCTTTCAATTCTTCGGGTGTGCCAAATCGAGAAGAGGCGGCAAAGAAGTTGCTGACATGGTATCCGAAGGAACCATAGTAGGGATGTTCCTGAATTGCCATTATCTGAATGCAGTTGTAGCCGTCCTTGTAAATGCGTGGCAATACGTTTTTCCTAAATTCGCTATACGTGGAGACTTTCTCGTCCTCGCCTGCCATACCAATGTGGCATTCGTATATGAGCAGGGGTTGCGTGTTTGGTTTGAAGCGTTTGTTCTTCCATTTGTATGCGGTAGGAGCCCAAACCTGTGCTGAAAAGATTTTTGTAAGGTCATCTTGTACAACACGTGTTGACCAGGCGGGAATGCGTTCGCCAAAGCCGCCCTCCCAATGCATCATCAACTTATAGAGGTCACCGTGACGCATGGCGTGTGAAGGCAGATTGATTTCCCAAACGCCTCCTCCGATGTTCTGTAATTGGTATTCTGGTCCTTGTTGCCAATTGTTGAAATCGCCAATCAAGAAGATTTCGGTTGCGTTCGGTGCGTATTCGCGAAAAGTCCATCCTGTTTTTGTCTTGTGCAAACCGAAATACAGATACCCGCTCGCAAATTCGGCAAGGGTCTGGTTGCCTCCTGTCAATTCCTGTTCTTTGGCTATGGCGTAGTTATAGCGTGCGTCAATGGCATTTTCAAATGGCTCGAGATAGGGGTCGTTCTTGATGATTTGCAAGCGTGGTTCCATAGTATTAGGGGTATTGGTTAGACTTGAAAAAACACCCTAAATATAGAACTTCTTCGTGAAGAAATCAAGAATGTTGGGAAAAAAGAGAACAAAAAAAGACGCAACCCGAAGGTTACGTCTTTTTTATAAGGTTTTGAATCGATTACTCAGCAGCTGCGGTAGAAACCGAAACTTCGATACGACGGTTCTTTGCGCGAGATGCAGCATCGTCGTTGCAAACTACAGGCTTGCCAGAACCAGCACCTTGAGCGGAGATACGATCCTCTGCGATACCTTTCTTTACGAGGTAGTCTTTCGCAGCGTCAGCACGCTTTTGAGAAAGCTTGTTGTTGACAGCGTCGCTACCGGTGTTGTCGGTGTGACCTACGATGGCAATCTTAGAGTCAGTGCTCTTCTCGCTTTCAGCGATTTTGTCAAGGATAGCCTTAGCGTCGCTGCTGAGCTCTGCGCTACCCAACTTGAAGTTGCCACCTTGAGCTGCGTTGTCAAGGCTACCGCTCTCGTTGAGGTGCTTGTAGAGATCCTTGCGGGTCTTGGTGAGTTGCTTGTTGATTTGCTCGATTTGATATTGTTGACCAGAGATGATGTCTTTGATGGCTACGCCGTCAATAGAATCATTGCTGCTGTCAGCAAGTTTCTTCAATTCTTCTGCTTGACGTTGTTGCTCGTATTGAATCTTGCTGATAGCTTGTTGGTTAGCAGCAATTTCTTCTTTGAGCTGTTTGGTCTTGCAGCTTGTTCCTGCTACTGCGATGATGGCAGCAAATGCTACGATAAACGCTTTTTTCATGGTTTTTGTAATTAGGTTTTAAGATTTGTTCGATAAATATTGATGCAAATGTAAGTAATTAAACCGCAATATCGCAAAAAAAGATGTTTTTTTTGATATTACGGTTTATTTGCTCTTGTTTATTTATCCTTTTCCAATTCTTCCTTCAAGTTCTGAAGAGCGTCAAGGTCACCAAGTGTTGTCTTTTCTACGTTGGTCGTAGCGACATTTTGGCTCTCTTTTTTCTCCGAACCCTTCTTAGAAGGAACTTTTGTCAGTGGTTCTTCACCGTTCGCAATGCGATCAGCGTCTTCCTTGATGCGGCTGTGTGACAAGATGATGCGCTTAGCGTCCTTGTTGAACTCAAGTACCTTGAATTCAATCTTCTCGTCCAATTTGGCTTGCGAACCGTCCTCTTTAACGAGGTGCTTAGGGGTAGCGAAGCCTTGAACACCGTCTTGCAACTCGATAACGGCACCACGCTCGTTAAGCTCAACGATTGTTCCCTCGTGAATCGAGCCAACGATGAAGGTTTGCTCGAAGATGTTCCAAGGGTTCTCCTCGATTTGCTTGTGACCGAGCGAGAGTTTGCGGTTCTCCTTGTCAATGTCAAGCACTTTAACTTCCATTGGGTCGCCAACCTTGGTGAACTCAGATGGATGTTTAACTTTCTTCGTCCAAGAGAGGTCGCTGATGTGAACGAGTCCGTCAACGCCTTCTTCCAACTCAACGAATACTCCGAAGTTGGTGAAGTTGTGAACCTTAGCGGTGTGTACGGAGCCGATAGGGTATTTCACTTCGATGTCTTGCCATGGGTCAGCCTTCAATTGCTTGATGCCGAGCGACA
This sequence comes from Paludibacteraceae bacterium, assembly GCA_017446585.1. Classification (GTDB taxonomy): domain Bacteria; phylum Bacteroidota; class Bacteroidia; order Bacteroidales; family Paludibacteraceae; genus UBA4363. The sequence goes on along the minus strand of JAFSQL010000002.1, from coordinate 50,837 downwards.
TCTTACGCTCCTCGCGGTTGAGGTTCAGAACGACTGCTTCAACTTCATCACCGACTTTGAGGAAGTCTTGAGCGCTGCGATAAGAGTGCTGTGACCAGCTCATTTCGCTAACGTGAATCAAGCCTTCAACACCAGGGGCGATTTCGATGAATGCGCCGTAGTCAGTCATAGCGACTACTTTGCCTTTCACCTTGTCACCTTCTTTGAGTTCGGTGTCAAGCGTGTCCCAAGGTTGAGGAGAGAGTTGCTTCAAACCAAGTTGAATGCGCTTCTTCTCGTCATCGAAGTCGAGAATAACGACATTGATCTTTTGGTCGAGTTGTACAACGTCTTCTGGGCTTGAAATTCTGCCCCAGCTGAGGTCGTTGATGTGGATGAGACCGTCAACGCCACCCAAGTCAACGAATGCGCCGTAGTTGGTGATGTTCTTGACAGTTCCTTCAAGCACTTGACCCTTCTCAAGGTGGGAGATGATTTCCTTCTTTTGTGCTTCAAGTTCAGCCTCGATGAGAGCCTTGTGCGATACGACAACGTTCTTGAACTCGTTGTTGATCTTAACGACCTTGAACTCCATCGTCTTGCCGACGAAGATATCATAGTCACGAATAGGCTTAACGTCGATTTGAGAGCCTGGCAAGAAGGCTTCGATGCCGAAGATGTCAACAATCATACCGCCCGTCGTGCGGCACTTGATGTATCCCTTGATGATTTCTCCGCTTTCGAGAGCTTCGTTGACACGGTCCCAAGACTTGTTCAAACGCGCTTGACGGTGTGAGAGAATCAGTTGACCTTTTTTGTTCTCTTGGCTTTCGATGTAAACTTCTACCTTGTCGCCAACCTTCAAATCAGGATTATATCTGAACTCGCTTGCAGGGATGACGCCATCGCTCTTAGAGCCGATGGATACGACAACCTCGCGCTTGTCAATAGAGATAACGGTACCTTCCACAACTTCGTTTTCCTTGATGGAAGACAAGGTGCTTTCGTAAGCTTGTGCAAGATCCGATTGATTGTTGCTTTGTTTGATGCCACCGTTTTCGTAGGTTTCCCAATCGAAATCGTCAGAAGGAGAGACCGAAGCAGGTGCGCCCAATTTAGGAGCGGAAGCGGCTTCTTCTATCACTTCTTGGTTTTTTTCTTCTGCCATAATGGTAAAAGGATGAAAAATTAATTGTTAGACAATATGTTAATTAACACGAAAAAGTGGCGCAAAGATACAAACGATTTCGTTAAGCTTTGTGGCGGAAACCAAATTTTTTGGAAAGTAAAGTAAAAAATATTCTGAAAAATCCAAACGAAAGGAGGGAAAAGTTAGGTCAGAGGTGTTGGTCAAACCACTTGAGGTGTTCACGATAGTAGGTGGGCATGGACTTGACGGGGTGCGGCCAGTGGCCGTCTTCCTTGAATACGATGAGTCTGGACTCTATGCCACGAGATTGGAGGGCGGAGAAGTATTCGAGGCTTTGGGTGTAGGAGACACGGAAGTCCTTCTCGCCGGTGATGATAAGGGTGGGGGTGGCGAAGTCATTGACGTATTCCGATGGGGAGAACTTGGTGTAGAGTGCGCTGTCCCACGGTTTCCCTTGCAAGTCCCACTGTGGGAACCACAGTTCCTCGGTAGCACCCCACATGGATTTGAGGTTATACACGCCCATCATGGAGGCGAGGCATTTGAATCGCTTGGTTCGGGCTTGGAACCAGTTGGTCATGTAGCCTCCGAATGACCATCCCATGGCTCCCATTCGGTTTTTGTCCACATAAGGTAGTTGCTCGAGGAAGTCGGTGACTTTCATGAGGTCTTCGAACGGGGTGTCGCCCCAGTGTCCGGAGATGGCGCGGGTGAATGGTTGGCCATAGCCGGTGGAGCCATGGGGGTTGCAAAAGGCGACGACGTAGCCGTTGGCGGGGTAGAGTTGGTAGTCGCCTCGCCACGAGTCGGTCCATTGTTGTTGCGGTCCTCCATGGACGTTGAGGATGAGGGGATATTTTTTGCTCATCTGAAAGTTGACGGGTTTGACGATGAAGAGTTGTATGTTGTCGCCAAGGGTGCCTTCGACCCAAACTTTCTCGACGGGTGAGAGCATGGTCTCTGCCAAGAACCGGTCGTTCAGATGGGTGAGTTGCTGTCCGTTTTTATATATCTCCGAAGGTCGGTCAACGGCGGAGTGGACATCAAAGAGGTCGTCGCCCTTGACAGCAAAGGTGGAGATAGTGACGTCGTCGGTTATCTTGGAGAGGTGTCCGTCAGGTGAGAGGCGGAAGAGCGGACGACAGCCGTTGCCTTCGGCATGAAGGATGATATGGTCCCGGTTCCAGATGAAGTCGTCAATCCAATTGTGGTCAGGCAGCGTGAAAGTCCGGTTCAGTGTCCATTGGTCGTCGTTGAGTTCCGCGACGGCAAGGCGAAACAAGTCGCTTTCGTAGCCGTCCGTTTGTTGAAAACGAAAGGCGAGGTGCTTCCCGTCAGCCGAGAACTTAGGCGTTCCCGACCATGCGAAATCTTCGCAAAGGGTCAGGCGTTGGCATGAGGCGGAAGCGTTGTCGAGGCGCAAGGTCCACAGGTCGCTCCTTGTATTCTCGGCGGGATGCGAGGTACGATTGGAGTTGAAGCAAAGCCAACGGAAGTCGGGTGACACGTCGTAGCCTTTGTCCCCTCCGAGGTCGAACGTCGGTGAGTCAAATGGTCCCGGGGTCAAGTCGGTCAGTGACTTGTTCACGGTGTCATAAAGCAGGATGTGCTCGTACTTGCCGTCGCGCCATTCCGTCCAATGGCGGTAAAGGAGGGAGTCCGCCTCGTGATAGTTCTTTTCTTTCGCAGTGATGCCCTCGGTGACTTGGGCACGGAACAGGATTTTTGTCTCGTCGTCAGAAAGGGTGGGGTGGCTCACTCCCCATTTGCAGTTGGTGACGCACCTTGGTTTCCTAATCTTGCCCTCCCTGACGCGCACGGCGTAGAGTTGCGGTAGGTCACGGTGGTCGTTCTTTTTCCTTTTTCGCTTGGTGCGGGTATCTTGGTCTATGAAGTAGAGGCGCGTGCCTTGGCGATTCCACTGCGGAGAGGAGGCTTTTCCGCTATGCGTGACTTGCGCTATTGGAGAGCCGTCACTGTCCGAGATGAGGAAAATGTTGTTGTTGCGCTTGCCTTTTTTTAAGTCATCGTCGGTACGAACGATGGCGATGGTTGAGTCAATCGGAGAAGGGACAATTTGGGTTATTCCTTTGACTTGGTATAGGCTTTCGATGGTTAAGGGCTTTTTCATGACTACGAGTTTTTGATTGCAAAAATATCAATTATGGACGTTTTTTTTGCTCTAACAATTAATGTATAAACGGAAAAGTACGTAACTTTCGCCCAAAAAAGTCAGAATCGGAAAGAATATTTGCGGACAAAAATATATACAACTAATTATAAATCTAATCACACATGAAAAAACGGTTATTATTCGTGGTTTCGTCGTTGCTTTTGAGTTGCATGGGCCTTTCGGCGGCGGACTACAGTTATGTGTTTGCTACCGATGGCTCGAATGCGCCAACGCAGGGACAAGCCAATTGGACTTCGGCAGACGGTGTCGTCACCATTCCGACGAACGACAAGTCGACGGCTCGTAGCAAGACGATAGACGCCATTGCTTACACGTTCGCACCGCGTGCCAAATCGTTCACGTTTAACTTGTCCAACACTGGCATCACGTCGTTGGGAGGGATGAAAATTGCAGTCCAAAACGGCAGTTCCGGAAATCCTTCTTTGAACACGCTTGCCTATTCGACGGATAATGCCACGTGGGTGACTTTTGACACGATGACTTTGGCTGGCAATGCCGCCGCTCATTTGGCGTCAACAAAACTGAACGGTGTCACTTCTATCGCCAGTCTGCCTGCGCTTTATATTCGCTTGACGACGCAGCAAGGGACGTATCTCTACGGTTTTTCGTTCACGGACGGCAATGCGACGGATGTTAATCCTGTCGTGTTGTCCAGTTCACCAGCGGAGAATGCCTCTATTGACGGTTCGGGTACTATTGAGTTGACATGCAATGAAGTCGTGACAGTGGCAAACGCATCGGCTGTTTCGTTCGCAGCCGCTACGGGTGCTTCCGTAACAGAGGTGAAAGCAGCGGGCAACCGTCTCTACGTAAGCTATTCGGGCTTTGCCGCAACCGGTGCTCTCATAGTAGGTGCAGGTGCTGTCGCAGACCTTGAAGGCAATACGAACACTGCGTCTTTCTCCGTGACTTTCGATAAAGACGCTACGGCTCCAACGTTGACGAGCATCAATCCGGAAGAGAACTCGACCATCCACATCCAAGACCTTGGTGAGGACGCAAGAAAGATTAAGTTGACCTTTGACGAAGACATAGCCCTTGACGAGACGAATCCTATCACTTTCGGCAATGGCGTGACATACGCCACGGTGACTCCTTCCGTATCTGGCAACGTGCTGACCATCTCTTACAATGGTCTTGCCTATGACGCTACCAACACCTTGACCATTCCTGCCAATGCAGTTGCTGACCTTACTGGCAATGTATGGAACGCTACCGACAGAACGTTCACGTTCCTCACGGGAAGTCGTGACGCTACCGCTCCAGTGCTGGTGGCACAGGAGGTGTCGGACGGCGCAACTGACGTGGAGGCGACGGATGCCATCACGTTCACTTTTGACGAGGATATTGTTGTCAACGCCCAAACGGCAATGGTCAACGGAGAACCAGCCGTGTTGTCAAATTATGGTAAGGTGGTGGGTCTCAGTTACACCGCCGTCCCTTACAATGCAACGGTAAGTGTAACGATTCCAAATGCCGCATTGACAGACACGTGCGGTAATATCTTTGGCGGACTCTCATTCTCCATGACCACCAAGGCGCAACCGTCGTTGTCAGTGACCAAGGTGGTTGACGCAGGTGGAAACGGTGACTATACGACCATCCAAGCCGCAATAGATGCTATCACGGACGAGTCGCAACGTACAGTGATTTTCGTGAAGCCAGGTACGTATCACGAGAAGTTGGTAGTTTATAAGAAGAATGTCAGCCTGATAGGTCAAAGCCGTGACGAGGTCATCATCACGTTCAATGAGTGCGCCCAAACCTCCACGTTGCAAAACGGCACATACAACACGAGCATCACTTCCACGGGAACTGACGCCAGCTACTCCATGCTTGTGGCGGCGACTGGTTTCTATGGCGAGAATTTCACCGTTCGCAATGATTATGACTACATAAACGGTACGGAAGGCAACAAACAGGCCGTTGCCCTTGAAATGATTGACCCGACGAAGTCGGCTAATTATGTGGCTGCACTTAAGAATGTTCGTATGGTGTCATTCCAAGATACCTACTATCCAAAGAGTGACAAGCAACGTACTTATCTTAAAGATTGTGTCATAGAGGGCGGTACGGACTATGTGTTCGGTAGCGGTACGAACTATATGGAAGGCGGTGCCATGGTCAATGTTGACGGTGGTCAATATATGACTGCGGCTTCGGGTCAGACATACGAGTTTGGTCTCGTGTTCCACAATGTGAAGTCTTACTACAGCGACACGACCGGTTTCGGAAGCCGTAAGCAATACTATCTCGGTCGTCCATGGAAGATGGGAGCCTTCACCTCGTATGTTGATTGTGAGTTTGAGTCAGGAATGATTCAAGCCAAGGGTTGGGCGGATTGGAGTGGTGCCATCAATGACGCTATCTACACGCACAAGAACTTGACCGTAACTGGTGGAACCGCCATGAACACGTCTGCATTCGTCGATTGGAGTTCTGAGTTGAGCAATGCCGAGGCTATTCGTTACGCTATTTCAGACAACGCTTTCAACTATGGCGCAGGAAACGCTTGGAACGGTGCTGGTTATACCGCTGCTCCGGATTCGATTGATGACGTGGTCGTGATGGGTGGCACCGTGACTTGGACGGCTCCTGACAATGCGGTAGGCTACATCATCTATAAGAACGGCGTTTATTATGCTACGTCTGTTACCAATAGTTATGTGGATGGTTCCTTCTCCGCCGGCGACACCTATGAGGTAGCTGCGATGAATGAGTTCGGTAGCACTTCTCCGACAAGTGTTTCGCAAAACACGCTTGCCGTCAATGAGGTGGCAGGCAATGCATCGGGCTCGAACGTCAAAGGCGTTTGGACGTTGAACGGACAACAGATTAGTGAAGACAGCAATGCCAATGTTCCTGCTGGCATTTATGTGATTGATGGTGTGACAACAGTTGTCAACAAATAAAAGACAGTTTCTGTCCTGTCAGAAAATCCCGCGGAGGATAACTCCGCGGGATTTTTATTATTAAGTCCTATGCTGATTAAAGTCAATGCTTTTGCGTATCTTTGCGAGACTAAAATCAGGTTATGAATTTTCGTATTGCTCTATATTCGATTGCGATGATGGTGGTAACGCTTTTTTCCGCTTGCCACGACGATGATGATTTTGTGAACACATTGCAGCCAACGCATGACGCTATCAACGTTGAGAGCGCATTCTTTGGCACGGTTGTCTCCGGACGGACGCTAACGTCGATTCCAACCAAGGTCTCGACCGATACTTTTTTGTTGGGAGAATATACCGCGGACACGATAGGAAAAACTCATGGTGACTTGTTGGTGCAGTTTGACGCTCCTGGGGGTATTTCGTTGCCACAAGAAGGTGGTGTGACAAACATTTCGGACACGCTACTTAGTTTGAACATTTCCTTCGCGGACATTAAAAACACGTCAACGGCGACGGACACGACATTACACCTCCAGTTGCAAAAGATGACGAGCAAGTTGGGTTACAGAACCAACTATACGTATGACATGGACGTTTCGTCGTTTGTGAGCGGAGTGTCGCTTGTTGACACGACGTTGACGTTGTCAAAGTCGAATATGTCGTTCTCGGTGGTGTTGCCCGCGACGTTGACCGAAGACATCACCAAAGCGATAGAAAGTGCGCAAGCAACGTTTTTGAGCACGGATGCGTTTACGTCATTCTTTCCCGGTTTGTATCTGAAAGCGACGGGCGGAAGCGCACTGATTACGGTTAGTTCCGTGTCGTTGTCCTATTCATTCAAGTACAAGGCTACATCGGGAGCGACTATCTCGTATGCTGTTGATTTCCCTGCCAACGATAACGTTCGACAGGTCAATATCCTGTCGCAGGTTCCGTCTTCAATCAGTTACACATCATCGGCATTGGTCATGTCGCCAATGTCGTCATCTGTTCAAGTAACGATTCCTTATGAATCTATCAAAAATACATTTGGTGTTGAGACAGGAGGTTTCTTTACAAGTTCGGGCAAAAAAGTGTCGGTCAATTCCGCCATGTTATATCTGAACGCGTCCAACAAGATTTCGACAGTCGGGGTTCCAAGTTACTTGCTGCTGCTCCGTTCTTCAAAGTTCCCTTCCTATTTTTCGCAGGCATCCACTGCTCCGGACAATGTCAATTCGATGCTGGCTGTATATAACTCGTCTGACTCCTCGTACGCATTCTCACTGAAATATTACATTCAGGATCTGATGCAAAATGGAGTGAGCGACAGCGGTGACACGGTGTTGGTTGCCGTGCCTGTTTCACCGGTGATGTTTTCTTCATCGGTATTGGGAGTAGTTCCAGACCCGACCTTGAAGGGTGTTGTCTTGGCGTTGGATTCGGCTTCGACAGGTTTGGGCGTCGTCATGACGGACTGGTAGAGTGTCAAATGTCGGCAGTTGCCATTTGCCACCAGTTAGAACTTGCGTGATTTCCACACGATTTGCCCGTTTTTGTAAATGTAGTAGAGGTTGTGCGACTCCATCTCCTCTCGCTTCCAGAAGATGGCGTATCGGTTGCCTTCACTGTCTAAGCAGCCAATAAATGGCATGTCGCTGAATTCCTTCTCGGGCAAGCAGTGCATCTGCTCTATTTCGTATTGTTTCTCAAGTGCTTCGTACACATCGTCATACACACGGTTGACGATGTATTTATGCACGTGAATCTTTCCGTCCACGACGATTTCAACTTCCTTTAAGTCTTGTGTCTTGATGCAAGGGAATCGTTTGTAGAAAGCCCGTAACGACTTGATGTATTGGTATGCGCCCACTTGAACTTCTCCCTTGAATGGGAAAAGTCCCAATTCTTTCAGTTTCTCAATGAGTTCATCACGTAGCGTTTCGACAGTGTCCTCTTTCGTTTCGGGAAGAGGTTCCGCACCTAATGTCGTGATGTTGATTTCGTAGATGTCCAAGTTGCCGATGCCTCCGGGACGGTTTGACGCAAAGTAGATGACGCTATCGCTAACAGGGTGATAATCACGGTCGTCATAGGCTGAATTGACAATGGTATCAGCAATGCGTGTCGGGTCATCGCAGGTGGCATCAGGATAGAAATGTGTCTGGTAGATGTCAAAACCACCTGCACCTCCGGGGCGGTCGGACGCAAAGTAGAGAGTTCGTGTGGCTGGTAGGTAATGGAGGTCGTTCTCCTCATGAGACGTGTTGAGGTTTCGGACAGGTTGTGGCATTCTGCCACGGATTTGAAGGTAGATGTCGTAGTTGCCGCCTTGGTTGGAAACGAAGAAGACCGTGTCGCTCGAAACCGTGGCTACCGAGGTCTCGTCAAACTCCGTGTTGATGTCGTTATAGTAATGAAGTCGCCCTACGCGCCAAGGTCGTTTCTTGTCAGGTCGCCCTTTTGAACCTTTCTTGATGCGTGATGCTCGATAAATTTCTCCGTTGTCCAACCAGAAGGAGCGATAGAAGTAGAAGTATTGTTCGTCAACACCTACAAGTGCCGTGTTGTTGTCGGACGACCACTTGTAGCCGTTCATCTTTTGTTTGCTCCAATTGTTCTTGCCTTTTCGAGTCGCAAAGTAGGTCTTTTCGCTCCACTCCTCGCTGAACAATTCTGGCGCGCGATAGCGGTCGCTGGAGAAGATAAGTTGCTTGCCGAAAGCATAGGGCATGAAGTCGTTCATTGGACTATTGAGGGTATAGAGGTTTTGAAGGGTAGTGTCCTTAGTCACAACGCCATACGCTCGCTTTTTTTCTCTAACCGTATCAAGCGGAAAAACGGGCTCTTGTATATTCTTGGCAAGGGCTTTTTCTTTCTCGTGTTGTTTTTTTGCTAACGCTTTTTCTTTTTCTTCATGCCTTTTGGCAAGTTCCTTTTCTTTTTCAGATTGTCGTTTTGCCAAGTCTTTCTCCCGTTCAGCGGCGGCCTTTTCTTTTTCCGCTTGCTTCTTGGCGAGGTCGTGTTCACGTTCCGCCTGCGCTTTGTCTTTCTCGGCTTGTTTCTTTGCCAAATCTTTTTCGCGTTCGGCAAGGTTTTTATTCTTTTCAGCTTGTTTCTTGGCGATGGCTTTGTCTTTTTCTGCTTGTGCTTTGGCTCTTTCCGCCTGCTTCTTGGCTAATTCTTTTTCTTTTTTTTGTTGTCTTTCCTGAAGTTCCTTTTCCCTCTTTTGTTGTTGTTTTATTTGCGCTTTGGAAGGAGTCTTGCTCGTGCTGGATTTGGAGGTATGCGCATTGGAATTGGATTGGGAGGATGTGCCCAACGTTGTGGATGATGCGGCTGCCGCAGCTGCCGCTTGGGCTCGGACACGCTCAAAAGCACTTGGCTTTTCAGCGTGGAGCGAAAGACAGGCGGAAAGGAATGCTATGAGAAAAAATAGTCGTCGCAAGTGGTTGACAATTTAGTGAGGGGTGTTAGCGTTTGTTTTTTGACTTTTTGGATGTGTTGAGTTCCAATCGGCACATGAGTTCATGACGCGGACAAAGATAGGTATAGTCCGTGATGTCGCCAATGCCGATTCCGCAGGCATAGCCAACGGCTAAGTTTTGGAAGTAGATGCCTCCCAGAGCCTTGACCATGTTGTTAGTGTAGCCACCGCCTAACCAGAACACCTTACGCACAATGGCACGCAAGTTGATGTCATAGACAGGCGTGAGCGTTGAGTCTTGTGGAAAGTAGAGCATGAGGTGTCCGGTCGCTTCCCAATTCAAGTCACCATTGAACGTGTGCAGGGTGTACATGCCTGTCACGACCCCTTGGCGCGCCGTGCGGGCATCGAACCCTTGGATTTTCCACGTCGTGGAGTTGCCAACGAGGTTGTAGAAACCCAATCCAAAGTAGTAGTGGTTGGGCTTGTAGAGTGACGCTCCCACGTTCACGTCAAACCATTGATCTCCATCGGCAGCATAGATGAGAAACGGGTCGTAGTGATGTTGTGGGTTCAGGGCGGAGTTGTCAATAGAGGTTTGGTTGTAGGTACCACTCACTGCCAAGCCGAGTTTGTTGTTGCTGCCAAGGTTGATTTTATAGACGTAGGTGGCTTCTGCCATGACGTTTTTCAGGACACCGCCCGTCTCGTAGTCGAAACGAAAACCCGCTCCCATATTGTCATAAGGGAGTGAGGTGCTACCCATGAGCATGGCTCCTTGAGGGGCGTTGTTGGCGGAGGCGTAGTTGCGGTGATAGGTGGCGACGATTTCACCAAGGTCGTTGACGTTGGCTCCCGCTGGTGAGTAGGGGTAAGGTCCGATGGGATTGCCCCAGATGCGTTGTGCCGAGACGGAAACACTCAAGACTAAAAACGAGATTAGAATAGCGAATTGTTTCATCAATTATATGGGCTATAATTATATGTCTTCAGTTAAATCCACAGCGATTAGAACCATTGGGATTCGGATTCGCTGCAAGGGGTGGTGGAGAGGTTCGGGTAGTCAGCATAGATGACGGAGAATGTCTCCGCCAAGTCAGCGATGCGTTTGCCGTCAGTGTTAATCAATCGAATGAATGCCGTGTAGTTGGAGGTTTGACCGGTAGGGGGCGCATAGGTGTCTTCACGTGGGTCCCAAGTGGAGTTGTTCTCGTCCAACGTTGCCACTTTTCGACCGTTGTTGTCAAAGATGTTGCACTTCATCTTGAATCCCATGCAGAAGTCGGTGAGGTCAAAGAGGTCGTTGCATCCGTCACCGTTAGGTGTGACGATATTGTAGATGCAGTTCTTGCGCGACACGCCCAATGAGATGGAGTCGGTAGCGGTGCAACCGTTTTGGTCGGTAGCGGTCAACGTGTAACTGCCCATCATGATGTCCGCCGCCGATGCCGCAGTGCTGCCGTTACTCCAAGAGTAGGAGACTTTTCCTTGAGCATTGACTACGTCGGCAGTGACAAAGGCGTCGCTCTTGTAAGGGCATGTAGCCTTCTTGGAGTTGGTGAAAACGATATAGAGGCTGTCCGGTTGCGTTATTTCAATGCTTTGTTGGCGACTGCATGTGCAGGAACCTGCGGTGCCGGTTGGTGATGATATGGAGGCGTTGACGGTGTATATTCCGGCAGGGAGGTTGGACCACGAGTTTGTGTTCAAACCATTGCCATTGGAAGAGCCTGGAGAGATGACCTTTGCCATTGATGCCCCCGTTCCTGCCACTGCAGAGAGCGAAAGCGCAATGTCATGCTTTGCGCTCGGATCTTCTTGCCAACTGCCTTGTGCTGTGGCAGTTATGGCGGCAATGGTGTCATGGAAGCATTTGTTGACCTTTGTCTCCGTGACGTTGAGCGTCACGGGCGATTCAGCGGCAATGATGGTCCAACTGCTTCGTCCGCCGTTTCCATTGCTGTCCCAGTAGCGAACCTTGTGCAGACCCGGTTCCATGGCAGTCTTAGAACCTGTTGATTCCTTGGTTGACGGGATTCTTCCCCACACGTCTTTTCCGAATCGAGCGGCATCTTCAGCAATGAGTGAGTCAAGAACGAGACCCGTCGTGAGAAACATGGCTTTGGGAGGATTTTTGGAATACAGATTCTTTGTGGCGGAGAGCACGATTTGAGTGCCAGAGCCGTCGTTCTTGTCAATGACCGCCATGTAGCGCAAGAAGGTGTCAACCCAGTAGATGACGCTGTCGTGGCTGGTGGCGGTAATGGAGTCATAGACGGAGACTGTTTTCCACTTCGTCTGATAAGTGCGAATGACATCGTTGCCATTGTAGCCTGCCGTGGCTTCAGAAGCTTCCTTGGTGAGGACATAGGAGAGGGCGGTTTCTTGGTTTTCAACATCTTCTTCCCACATCACGGTTTCAGAATAAATGTCATCCAGTTGCAGGGAAATGGAATTGCTTCCCGAGGAGCGATAACATATATATTGGATGCCTTGTGGCAGTCCCAAGTCACCGTTGGCGTTATTCTTGATTTCGATGACGGTGTCATGGGTGCATCCGCTGGCGTCAATGACGCTGATGTCATAGTTGCCTGACGCTAAGTTGGTGAGGTTGCTTTTGTTAGCGTAGGTGATTTGGTAGATGGAGTCATAGACAGTATAGGAGTAGGGAGAGATGCCGCCGCTCACGGTGAAACTGATGGCTCCGTTGCAATCGGTGAGGTTGGCCCCCCAATGGGAGCAGTGTGTGACTGACACGGGTTCGAGCGAAATGGCATCCGGTTGCTTGAGGGTGTAGGTGCTGTCCAAAATGGTAGAATCAGCGAGGGTGACTATGAGGTGGTAAGTGCCTGCCGAGAGCATTTTTGCCACGGGACAACTCTTGCTGTCGGAGTAGTTGGTGAGCAGAGAGTCGGTTCCTGCGCCGTGGTACCACATGTATTTGTAGGATGCGGCAGCGGCAGGGTCGGAAGCGGAGAATGTGAGTTCTCCGTCTGCCATGCCATGGCAACTGATGCTTTTCGATTCAAGAATGGTATTGGTGGCAGCAAGGCTCGTCAATGTGAAAACGAGACTAAAAAGTGTCAGTAGTGTTATTCTCTTCATAGTTTCCCTCTTATTTTTTACAACGTGTTGACCGTCTGTCTGAGTTTGACAAGCCTTGTGAGCAGTTGTTCGGCTTTCTCCAATGGTAGCATGTTGGCTCCGTCGCTTTTGGCGACCGCTGGATTCGGGTGTGTCTCCATGAAGATACCGTCCACGCCTACGGCAATGCCAGCCTTGGCTATGGTTTCGATCAGTTCTGGATTGCCACCGGTCACGCCGCTTGACTGGTTAGGCTGTTGCAGCGAATGGGTGATGTCCAAAATGACCGGACAACCTGTATCGCGCATCGCAACGAGGTTGCGATAGTCCACGACGAGGTCTTGATAGCCGAAGGAGTTGCCACGTTCGGTGAGCATGACCTTGTCGTTGCCAGCGTCAATGACTTTCTGCGCTGCAAAGCGCATGGATTCGCCATTTAGAAACTGGCCCTTTTTGATATTGACATATTTTCCCGTCTTGGCAGCGGCGACGAGCAAGTCCGTTTGTCGGCACAGAAAAGCGGGAATCTGCAGGATGTCAACATATTGCGCCGCCAATTGAGCATCGGTGGTTTCGTGTATGTCGGTCACTATAGGCAGGTCATATCGTTCGCCAACGGATTTCAAAATCTCCAACGCCTTGATGTCGCCAATGCCAGTGAAGGAGTTCACCCTGCTGCGATTGGCTTTTTTGAACGAGCCTTTCAGTACAAGCGGGATGCGGAGCAGGTCGCTGATGCGCTTTAACTCCTTGGCGGTGGTGTCAACAACCTCTTCGCTCTCAATGACGCATGGGCCGGCGAGGAGGAAGAAGTTGCCTGACTCTTGATGTTTGAGTTTGGAAATGTCTATCATGATTGAGGTACGATGAAGTTAATCGCCTTGGGCAGGATGGTGAAGGTTATGGGACAACCGGAACGAAGGACGACGCCGTCAACCTCAATATCCGATTTCACGGCTTGCGATACGATGATTTTCTCCGTGCGGAAGTTTTTGACAGCAGGGTGTTTGAGCAGTTTGCCTCGGAAGAGGTATTTGAGTCCCAAGATGGCGGTCTTGAAGGTCAATCGCGACATGAGCATAACGTCAAACGCACCGTCGGTGGCGGAGGCCATGGGTGTCTGCTTGAATCCTCCACCAGAGTATTTGCCGTTGCCTATGCTCATGGAAAAAATCTTTTTAGTGAAGGTTTGTCCGTTGGCAGTAATGGTCATTTCGTGCGCCCGTGAGAAGATGGCGCTATACAAAACGGACAGGCCGTAAATCCATCGCCTACCTTTGAATATGGTCATCCAGCGAATGCGGTTCACTCTTTTCAGTACCTGAACTTCAAAGCCCATACCGGCAATGTTCAAGAAATGGCGTTCGCCAGGTTTGCCGTTGACGAGGTAGGTGCATCGTCCCATGTCAACGAGTTGTGAGGTTCCAGACTTCAACAGGGCGACAGCCTGACGTTTGTCGAACGGGATATTCCAGAAGCGTGCCCAGTCGTTGCCAGTTCCGTTTGGGATGACGGCAAGGGTGATTTCGGCGGGATTAACGCCACTGCGCACGACACCGTTCAACACTTCGTTGAGGGTGCCGTCACCACCGATGACGACAATGTCGCGATAACCATCCTTCACCAGGTCGCACGCAAGGTCAATAGCGTGCCCCGCATGCTCGGTGAACATATAAACGCACGAGACGCCGTCTTCTTTGAATGCGTTCTGAATGGCACTCCACTCCGAGTGCATGCCGAGTTTGCCGCTCAGCGGGTTGATGATGGCCACCCATTTTCTCCTTCCCAAATCGCTCATCATAATAGTTTAGGTCTTAATAGTTTTGTTGAGTAACATGGCGTCCACAAGGGTCAATGCCGCCATCGCCTCGACGACGGGTACCGCCCTGGGCAGGACGCAGGGGTCGTGTCTGCCTTCGATGGTGAGTGTCACAGGCTCGCCATGCTTGTTCACGGTCATTTGTGGTTTGAGGACTGAAGCGACGGGCTTGAAGGCGACGCGAAAGTAGATGTCCTCGCCATTTGAAAGTCCGCCTTGAATGCCACCGCTGTTGTTGGTAGCGGTGCGAATCTTTCCATCCTGAGAGACGAAAGGGTCGTTCATTTCGCTACCTGTGTGGTTGACGTCAAATCCGCTGCCGTATTCAAATCCTTTGCAAGCGTTGATGGAGAGCATGGCGTACGCCAATCTTGCGGAGAGACGGTCATAGAGGGGTTCTCCCCAACCAACCGGAACGCCCTTGACGACGCAGGTGATGACACCGCCGAGGGTGTCGCCCTTGGTTCTGGCTTGTCTTATTCTCTCCGCCATTTTCTCCGCCATGTCCGCATCCGGACATCTCACCTCATTGGTTTCGGTGACGCTCAAGTCATATCGCTTGTAATCCTTGTCCAAGGTGATGTCCGCCACTTGACTCGTGTAGGCGTGGATGCTTATTCCCGCTCCGCGCAACACTTGTTTCGCTATCGCTCCCGCCGCCACGCGTGCCAGGGTTTCACGCGCGGACGTGCGTCCTCCACCACGGTAGTCACGAATGCCGTACTTCGTTTGCCAAGTATAGTCCGCATGACTTGGGCGGAAGGTATCCGCTACGTTGCTGTAATCTTTGCTCCGTTGGTTCTCATTGCGCACCATGAACGCTATTGGCGCACCTGTGGTGACACCATCCAATAGCCCTGACAGAATCTGCAATCGGTCCGCTTCGCTCCGCGCCGTCGTCAACGCTCCTTGACCCGGACGCCGACGATCCATTTCTCGTTGAATCTCGTCCAAGTCCAACTTCAATCGGGGCGGGCAGCCGTCAAGGATGCCACCTACGGCTTCGCCGTGGCTTTCGCCAAAAGTGGTCAATCTGAATATTTGTCCGAAACTGTTCATATTAATTAACAGAAAACAACCAGTCGGCAAGATTCTTAATTCTTAACTCTTAATGTCCGCAACCACATCCCTCGTCCTCGCAATGACCGTGATGCTCATGACAACAATGATGTTCGCCGCCTTCTCCGTGATGACAGTGACCGCAATGGTGATGCGGTTCAAACTCTCGGGCTTCTTCCTCGCTTGCCACATGGTTGTCAATGATCTTGCCCGTAAAATGCAAATCCTTGCCTGCCAAAGGGTGATTCAAATCGACAGTAACGGTCTCATCATCCATTGCCACAATGGCGGCGTTGAAGTGGTGACCTTTTGAGTCCTGCATGTGTATGACGTTGCCGACAAAGATGTTGTTCGTGTCCAATCGTCCGCCCGTCATAAAGTTTGCTTGTGGCAAGCGGTGCTGCAAACGTTCATCCCTTTCGCCAAAAGCTTCCGACAAAGGAATGATGAAGTCGAATTCTTCACCATCGTTCAGAGAGGTCAGCCTTTGCTCCATGGCAGGAAGAAGGAGGTTCATCTCTGTGCAGAAGACAAGAGGTTCACCATCCTTAGTCGTTTCTTGTAGTTCCACCATTCCGTTCGCATCCTTTGTCCGCAATTCGTAATGGACTGTAATAATCCTTTTCATAAGGTTTGGAAAAATTATTCAGCAAATATAATGATTTTGGAAGAAAGCGACAAGTAAAAAAGAATATTGAAAAGGTAATAAATGAGATTTTGTCTGCGTATAATTGAAAAAAAATAAAAGCAATAGAATTTGATGAAAACAAACCCGGATCAACTTGCAAAAACATTGTTGACACTTGCTGAGAAAATAGAGTATGCTTTCGAGGCAGGAGAAGAGGAGAAAGTGAGTTTGTTTTTAACCAAGTTCAATGCGGGTATTCTCATGCTTAAGACAGTTGCTGCGGACAATAATGAGGAATTAATCGGATCGAAAAAAGAGAAACCGTTGAAAACGAAACTGTTTTCAACGGTTTCTCTTTTGCGGAAAGTGAGGGATTCGAACCCCCGGAACGGAAAGACCGTTCACCGCATTTCGAGTGCGGCCCGATCGACCACTCTGGCAACTTTCCTCAAAAATGCGAGCGCAAAGATAGGAAAAAGAATTAATAATTAAGAATTGGGAGTTAAGAATTATGAAGAATGAAGAATGAAGGGTTGTTTGCCTTTGTGTGTCGTCAGTGTTTGACACGGGCGATGATGCCGTAGTAGCGGATGGAGTCGCAATGGTCTTCCTCAATGACATCACGTTCGGGGAAGGAGCTTTGAACCTCAATCAAAGTGGCGTTGCTGACGTGGCGCATGCGGAGGAGGTGGCCGCGGGTGGCGTCAAGGCGACAGTAGCGCATTTCGAGCCCGCGCACATGACTAAGTTTCGCTCCGTCGCGAGCTGTGATGTTGAGGTTTTGCATGACAATGTTCTCAATGGGGCATTCGGGCAGTCCTGCCATAGAGAATACACGGCGAGCGTCACGGCATGTGACGTTGCTGATGTAGATGTTTTTGAAGGTTGGTGTGGTTTCGTCAACTTTCGGCAGGGCGTGGGTGCCCTCTGCGTCTAACGCTTCTTCCGGACCTTTGCCTTGATAGAAAAGATTGAAGATGATGGGTTCGGCAAGGATGTCAAGCATGCGGATGTGGTTGATGAATATGTTCTCGACAACTCCGCCCCTGCCTCGGCAGGACTTGAAACGAAGTCCGGAGTCTGTCCCAAGGAAGGTGCAGCGTGTGACACTGACGTTCTTGACACCACCAGACATTTCACTACCAACGACGAATCCGCCATGGGCGTGAAAGACGGTGCAGCCATGGATGACGATCCTCTCAGAAGGTACGCCTTGGTTCCTGCCAGGAAGGTCCTTGCCGCTCTTGATGCAGATGGCGTCATCACCGACGTCGAAGGTGCTGTTGTAGATGACGACATCGGCGCAAGCGTCCACGTCAATGGCGTCACCGTTTTGGCTATACCATGGGTTACGAACGTTGACGTTGCTGACACGGAGGTTGCGACACAGGGAGGGGTGGAGACACCAGTTGGGGGAGTTTTGGAAGGTGACACCGTCAAGGATTACGTTCGAGCAGTTCACAAGGCTCACCATGGCGGGACGAAGGAAGTCTTTGATGGGTTCAAGTTGGTTCTTGTCATTCGGGGCAGGGACGGCTTGCGGACGCATCCGGTCAAGAAGCGCTCCTTGTCGGTAGGATTCGGAAGGAAACCATTGGTCACCATCGACAATGCCACCGCTTTTGGTGATTCTGTCCCAAAGTTGAGGGGCGACCTTGCGTCTCTTGATGTGTCGCCATACGTCTCCATTGCCGTCAATGACTCCGCGTCCTGTGATGGCGATGTTATTCAAGTCCTTCCCGCTGATGGGCGATTGGCAAAGGTAAGTCGGTTGTCCCATGAAGTTGACGGCAGTGAGGGGATAGAGGTCCTTGTCACCCAAGAAACGAATGACTGCACCAGAAAGAAGATGGAGGTCAATGTTATCACGTAAGGTGATGGGACCCGTCATCCAGACGCCTTCTGGTACGATGAGGTGTCCGCCTCCGAGAGCGTGGAGCGAGTCAATGGCGGAGGAGAAGGCATGTGTGTTGTCGTGATCGCCATCGCCAATGCCACCGAAGTCAAGGATGCTCAGCGTCCGTTTTGGAAAACGAACTTCTGGCAACTTTGGCATGGAGAAGGAGAGACCTTCGTAAATGGAGTCTGGAACGGGAGTGATAGTGGGGTAGTCATTTTTTGCAAATAGGATGAGGTTGCTCAGCAAGAGCAAGGGAAGGAGCAGTGTGTTTTTCATGTTTTTTTCTGTTCGTTCCTGCAATCGGGTTTGTTGTCAGAAAGGGAAGATGACGAAGGCGCATGTGTCCCAAACGGCGTGAGATATGATGAGGGCGGTGAGGTGGCGAGGAAAGAATCGATAGAACAGTCCCCACAACGCCCCGATGACGAATGCCGCCATGATGAGCATGAAATTGAGGGACGGGATGTGGACGGCAGTGTAGAGAAGGGTGGCGATGAGGAAGCCTGTGTTGGGTCCGAAGCGGCGCGAGAGGTGGCGTTGGGTGAAGGAGCGCCAAAAGATTTCCTCGGCAGGTCCGATGATGAAGAGGAGCAGGAGGGCAACGAGGGTGGGGTGGTAGCCGTTGCCCATGTCGTAGATGAGATTGACTTGCGGGCGCGCGAAGTCAAAGAGAATTTGCGATAATTTGTCACCCGCCCAAAAGATACCCCAAAAGACGGCGGCCATTCCAATGCCGATGGCAAGGGATGTGAGGTTGAGGTTCAGGTCTTTCGCCCACGATGGGAAGAAGATGGTGCTGAACGTTGTGAGCAGGAGCGCGCTCACTGTCATGCTCTCCCAAAATGGGAAAGAGGTCTTGGTCAAAGGGGAGAACATGAGAAACCACAGGGTAGCGGCGAGTGCCACGCCGACAAGGACAATCGGCAAGGCGAGCGGCTTGCCTTGGTGAGGGTTGAAGGTCCAGCAGGAACGAAGGGCTTGTGAGACGCGGTTAGTTGACATAAGTATTGAAAGCGTATTGTGCAAGATAGCCGATGCAGAGCAAGGCTCCGAATTGGAGCGTGAGCATGGCTGTAGCCTGGTCCAGATTGTCAATGCTTTTGATGTCATTTTTGCTTCTTGTCATTGCTTTGGCATTTTTGATGGCGACGGGCAATGAGAGTAACACTACGAGGGTGAAAAGGTGACGGAAACAAATGGCGGAAATCAAGATGATGGCGTAAGGCAACAAGACTTCAGCGCAATAAAGGACAACGCTGGCTTTGTGTCCGATGACGGAGGCAAAGGTGCGGATGCCCGCGCGGGTGTCGGTCTGCGTGTCACGCGTGTTGTTCGCGTGCAACGTGGCGACAACAATGGAACCTACGGTGAAGGAGAAGAGCAGAAGGTGTGGGTCAAACTGGGAGAAGGCGACGTAGGAAATGCCGAGAACAGGCAATAGACCGAAGTTCAAGAAGATGGTCAAGTCACCCCAAGCGCGATATTTGAGCCATGAGTAGGCGGCTGAAAGAACCGTTCCGATTGCTCCGATGACGAGAACGGCAGGGGAGCATACGTAGGCTATGACGAGGCCGCCAAGGATGCCAATAAGGAGCAAGACGGCACCGAAAGTGAAAATTTGGCGAGGACGGAAAGCGCCGCTCACCAGGGTGCGGTCGGCGGCGTTATCCTCACGGTCAACGCCCGTCTTGAAGTCATAGTAACTGCTGAGGAGATTGGCGGCGGCATGGAACACCAACATGCAAAGGGCGGCGGCAAAACACCAAGTCCAACGCACGTTCACGTCTTCAAGCAATGTCATGTAGGACATGGAGACCAATAGAATCATGACTGAATTAGGAAAACTCCAAGGGCGTGTCGCCAAGAACCATTTTTTCATTTTTTTATTCTTCTTTTTTGATTGTTGTTGATTTCATTTCCTCCCATTTGTCTTTCACGAATTGCAGTGCCGCTTCACGCTCGTTGGGAATGACGCCATCCAAAATGGCGTCTTTGACAGCGTCCTTGAGCGTTCCGACGGTTTGGCATGGCGGTAGGGAGAACATCTCCATGATTTCACCACCACTGACGGGCGGTTGGAAGTTGCGAACGCGATCGCGCGCCTCGAGGTCCACGAGTCGGCTACGGACAATCTTGTAGTTGTCCAGATAGCGACGCACCTTGTCGGCATTCTTGCTGGTGATGTCCGCCTCGCAGAGCGTGAGCAAGTCCTCGAGGTCATCGCCCGCGTCGAACAATAAGCGTCGGAGGGCGGAGTCGCTTATGTCTTCTTGGCTGAGGGTGATGGGGCGCATGTGCATTCCCACCAATTTCTTGACGTAGCGTAGTTCCGCACCCATGGGAAGTCCAAGACGGCGGAAAAGCGGTGTCAACATTTTCATGCCCACGAAGTCGTGGTTATGGAATGTCCATTTGCCTTTTTCGTCAAAGCGTTTCACACGTGCTTTGCCAATGTCGTGAAGCAGAGCCGCCCATCGCAGGTAGAGTGAATCTTTGTCGGTCTTGCTTTCGGCGAGGGCGTCAAGGACGTTGTCAAGCACCTTGAGCGAGTGTGCGAGATTGTCTTTGTGACCAATGCCATCAATGCTTTCGATGCCTTTGAGGGCTGTGAGTTCGGGCAGAATCAAGTTCAGCAATCCCGCATCGTCCAAAAGGCGTATGCCCATGCTGGGACGGGGTGACATCATGATTTTGTTCAACTCGGTCAAGATGCGCTCATGGCTCACGATGCGGATGCGTTCGGCGTTATGGATGATTCCGTTGAAGGTTTTGTCTTCGATAAAGAACCCCAGTTGCGCGGCAAAGCGAATGGCACGCATCATGCGCAGGGGGTCGTCAGAGAAGGTCACGTCGGGGTCGCACGGCGTTCGCAACACTTTCAGTTGCAAATCACGCAAGCCGTTGAACGGGTCAAGCAAATCACCAAAGGTGTTTCCGTTGAGAGATAAAGCCAATGCGTTGACGGTGAAGTCCCGTCGCAGTTGGTCATCCTGCAGTGTGCCAGCGCAAACCGTTGGGTTGCGACTGTCTTCAGTGTAAGACTCTTTGCGAGCGCCGACAAATTCCACTTCAATATTGCCACGTTTTACCTGCGCCGTTCCGTAGTTTTTGAACACGGACAGATGCGCTCGCTTGCCCCACGTCTCTTTCAACGCTTCGGCAAGGCGGATGCCGTCTCCGACAACAACAACGTCAATGTCTTTGGACGGGCGTTCCAATAGAAGGTCGCGAACGTAGCCACCAATGACATACGCCTCCAATTCGTTTTGGTCGGCAAGTTGCCGCAGGGTCTCGAACAGCGGGTCATTAAGTTTGTTCGCCAGATTCATCATAACGCGAAGATACGCGAAAAAAGGTTTCATCAATTGCCTTTTCAAACCCGGAGAGAGCCTTGAACGAGCCGAACTGAGCGGCACGCTTGACGAGCGACATGCGCGGGTGTGTCTTGGAGACGTGGTGCGGCAGGTTGATGATGTCTTCGTAGTTGTCGTTCATGCTTTGTGTCCTCCGATTTGTTCGTTGCGTTGCTTGCTTGTGGCCCCATCTTCAAAGTTCATTCCTTTGAGAATGGCGTTCTTCCCGTACCGTCGCTTGATGGACAGTTGCGCCTCTTGTAGGCGGCGTTCCTTGTCAAGTGCCGCTTTGTCCTTGTCAGACTTTTGTAGTGGCTCGAAGATGTTGAGTTGAAAGGGTGTTTCTTCCTTCTCGTTTTCGTTCATGATATGTTCTGCCACCAGAGTCAATCGGCGAATGAGCAAGGATGCGTTCACGATGCGTTCATAGAGCGCGGTGAACGCCTTGATGATGAGGCGGGATGAGGAAGAGGGAAAGGAGAGGTTTTCCGTCCCGTGCGCATGTTTGGGGACGGCTCTGCCATAGTAATCAAGGGTGACGGGACCATGGTAGTTGGAGCGAATGGTCGGGTCGGCGAGGTTGTCTGTATCGTAGTTGATTGTGAGCGTCACTTGGCTTGTCAATAATCGCTTTTCGACCAGTTCGAGAGCGAGGTTGTCCGCCATTTCACGTAGCACGACTTTCGCCTTGGTGTAGTCGTAGGGGGAAGAGAGAACTTGAGAGTGGCTGAGAGAACTGGTTTTGGGGCGATATTGCTTGATGTGGTCAATGGTGCAAGGTTCCCATCCCCAAGCGTGATCAATGATGAGTTCGGCGTGAATGCCAAACAGACGGTAGAGAAGTTCTTCGTCCTGAATTGATTGACGGGCAATCTTGCCCATGGTGTCAATGCCGTAGGGAGCAAGTCGCTCGGCGATGCCTTTGCCAATCTGCCAAAAGGAGGAGAGGGGGCGGTGATTCCACAGCCTGCGGCGATATTCCATCTCATCAAGTTCGGCGACACGCACGCCATCTTGGTCCGCGGGTATGTGTTTGGCGACGATGTCCATGGCTACCTTGGCCAAGTAGAGGTTGGTTCCAATGCCAGCGGTGGCGGTGATACCGGTGGTTTTTAGCACGTCACGAATCATCATTGTGGTGAGGTCGCGCGCTGTCATTTTATAAGTGTCAAGATAGGCTGTGGCATCGATGAAGACCTCGTCAATGCTGTAAACATGGATGTTCTCAGCGGCGATGTATTTCAGATAGGTCTCATAAATTTGAGTGCTGACTTCGATGTAGCGAGCCATGCGTGGCGGTGCGGCAATGAAGGTGAGGGGTGCTGAAGGGTGGGTAAGATTGTATTCGCGCACACGTTGGTTGACTTCGAACAGACGCGCCCGTCCGCCGATGCCGTAGGCTTTGAGCGAGGGTGAAACGGCAAGGCAAATGGTCTTTTCGGTCCTGCTCGCATCCGCCACGACAAGATTGGTCGTCAACGGGTCAAGTCCACGGTCCACGCACTCGACCGAGGCGTAAAACGACTTGAGATCGATGGCTATGTATGTGCGTTGTTGTTGCATGGTGTAAAAGTAACAAAATAGATTGACTGTTTCGGAAAAAACGTCGTGATTTTATGAGAGAAAAGGCGGGTGACGAAGTGTCTGAAAATGTAGTAACTTTGCGTTTAGATGAAAACAATGATAAAGAGACAAGTAATCAGGGGAGCAGTCTTCGTCGCCATGATGACGATGATGGTCACTTCGTGCGGAAGAGATGAGGCGGAGGAAGCGGAACGACTGTGTGACAGCGTGGAGAAGGCGGTCGTGAGCGGTGACACGCTGACGGCGTTGTCGTTGGTTGACACGCTGAACCAAAAGTTTCCGAAACAAGTGGCAATGCGCAAACGGGCGAAAAAGATAGAATTAGGAATCCTAATAGATCAACAACGCGCGTCGAAACAAGAGGCGGAAACAGCGTTGGACGGTTTGAGAAACGCATTTAACGAAAGCGCATGCCAATTCTACTTTGAAAAAAACGAAAAATATCAGTCGGAGGGTCGTTATCTGTCCGTGAAACAGAAGACGGAGAACGTTCTGAACCGAAACGTGTTGCGTCCTGTAGTTACGGAACAAGGCGATTTGCAGATAGAAGGAATCTTGCGAGGAAGCAATTTGAAAGCGGAGTGCTTTGCCGTCAGCAAAAGGAATGGCGAAGCGGTGTCATCGGACACCGTGCGTGAAGGAAACGCGTTCAATTATGTATGGAGCGACGGCGAACGAGGCAATAGGACAATACTTTTCAGAGACACGACACGCAACGAGGCAATCGCTGATTTCGTAGCGCTCAATGAGAAGGAGGTGATAAGCGTTACGTATCGCTCGACGCAGAATGACGGGAAACTTGTTTACCCCTTGACGGAGACTGAAAAGAAAGCAATGCGTGAGGCGGTGGATTTGGCACGAAAACTGCAGGCGTTAAGGAAGGCGGAGCAGGTCATTCGAGTGGCGGATAAGAAGATAGAGGTATATCAAGGTTCGTTAATGTTTTTGGAAGCAAACGACGAGAAAGAAAAGGAGAAATTATGAAGAGATTTTTTTGTTTGACGTTGATAGCCTTGTTTGCAATGACGGCAAGTGCCGTTGACGCGACAACGCAAGCGACAATGCCGGAATCGACAGGTGTCGTGGCAAAGTTGCCCTTGGTGAAAATATCGAAACGTGAGTTTCGACAAAAGGTTTGGAATCCGAAGGAGTCGAGAAGATTCAGATATAAGGGCACGCAACCAATCGTTATTGATTTCAACGCGGAGTGGTGCAAGCCTTGCAAAATGATACATCCGATACTGGAGGAGTTGCATGCGGAATATGAAGGGAAGGTGACGTTCTATTCCATTGACATTGACGCAGAAGCGTCATCGGTGCCTAACTATCCGGAAGACTTCGCCTTCGACCGAATACCTGCCATGGTTGTCATCAAGGTTGGACAAAATAAGAAGCCCGCGGTCTATAGGATAGGGGGACTGAACAAGGATCAGTTGCGACAAATAATCGATAGCGAATTGAAATAATCAAGACATAACAGTTGAAACCTATGTTTTCTGGAATAGTAGAGGAGGCGGGAGTTGTCACCGCTGTCAAAAGATATGAAGGAAATGTTGACTTGACCGTGAAATGCAGTTTTGTCAACGAATTAAAAATTGATCAGAGCGTTTCGCACAACGGGGTGTGTCTGACCGTGGTGGATTTAGGAAAAGACGTTTACACGGTTACTGCCATGAAGGAGACATTGCTTCGGAGTAATATCGGAGATTTGAAGGAGGGTGACAAGGTCAATTTGGAACGCAGCATGATGATGAACGGTAGGTTGGACGGGCACATTGTACAAGGGCATGTTGACACGACCGCGCAATGCGTTGAAATCAGGAATGCCGAAGGCAGCCACTATTTCCGTTTTCGATATGCCGCGGATCAAGAAATGGCGAAACGAGGATATATCGTCGTTGACAAGGGTAGCGTGACGGTCAACGGTGTAAGCCTGACGGTATGTAACCCAAGTGACAATGAGTTTGAAGTAGCCATCATTCCTTACACGTATGAAAATACCAATTTCGGCACGTTGAAGGTGGGCGACAAGGTGAACCTTGAATTTGACATTATAGGCAAATACATAGCACGCCTATTGCCGATGCGGTAAATCGGTTTTTATTTCTTCTTCTTGATGGTGCGTTGAGGGTCGTTGTCTCCAACTTCGAAGCCTTTGAAACGCGGAAGTCCAATCTTGTAGCGTTCGGCGATGAGACGCACTGCGATGACCCCGCTTGCCGCAATGATTTGCGTTATGGTCAGCGGTATGCCGCAACGTAGGCAAATGGAGTAGAGAACGCCGCCAAAGACGCAAGCCATGGCATAAATCTGCTGACGGAAAATCAGAGGTATCTGTGCCAATAGAACATCGCGAATCACGCCTCCGGCGGCACCCGTGATGGTTCCCATGACAATCGCCATGGCGTGAGAATAGCCAGCGTCGATGGTCTTTTGGTAGCCCACAACGAGGAAGAAACCTAAGCCAATGGTGTCGAAAATGAAGAAAGTGACTACGGCAGGTTTAAGCAACACCTTGCGCGCGACAAGTACAAAAACGAACGCGGACAACGTGATGATGAAGTAGTCAATATTGGTCATCCAAAACGGTGTCATGCCAAGGCAGAGGTCACGAATGGTGCCACCTCCCACAGCGGTAACGAGACCGACCACGAAGGCTCCAAACCAGTCAAACTCCTTGTGCGCCGCCATGCGTAGTCCCGAAATGGCAAAGGCGAATGTTCCCGCAAAGTCTAAAAAGGTATATAACACGGTCTTGGAAAATCAGATGTTTGAAAATTACTGAATGCCAATTTCGTTCAAGTGCTTTTGATAGGCATTGGCGTTGCGGCAATGTTCGGCAAAAGTGACGGCAAAGTTATGCCCCGCTTCGCCATGACCTTTGGCGCACATGAATAGGTATTTGTGGTGCTGGTAATTCAGAACCGCATCAAGACACTGTTTGGATGGTATCCTGATGGGACCGGGAGGAAGACCGATTTGTGTGTAGGTGTTGTAAGGGGAGGACGCACATGCGTTGACGTGTTCCAAACGAATGCGTTTCAGCGTGAAGTCGTTCAACGCAAACTTGATGGTCGGGTCGGCTTGCAATTTCATGCCCGAGCGTAATCGGTTGATGTAGAGTCCCGCTATGGTAGGCTGTTCGGATTTCAGATTGCTCTCTTCCTCGACGATGCTGGCAATCGTGCTGACTTCCGTCTGGGAAAGTTGTGCGGCAGCGGCAAGTGAGCGTCGCTCGTCGTTCCAAAATGCACAGTAGTTTTTATAAATCTTTTCGAGCAGTCGGTTGGGTGATTCTGTCCAATAGACCTCGTAAGTGTCAGGAATGAAGAGGGAAACGACGGAGGCACTGTCGAACATATATTTATTCAGCGTCAAAGAATCGTAGAAGACATGCATGAACGCGGCACTGTCTGCCATCATTTGAGAGGAGAGACGTGCTGCAAGAGCGTCAAGCGTTCGAATGTTGTTGAAGGTGACTTTGACGGGCACTTGTCTTCCGCTGGTGATGTTTCGGACCAATCGTAAGGCGCAGATGCCGTCAAGGTCGTAGCATCCTGGCTGAATGGTTCTGAAAAAAGTGGCGCACTTCAATGCCAAGAAGAAGGGCGACTTCATTCGCACGGAAGGGTTTGCGGAAAGACTGTCGAAAACGGCTTTGGACGTGGTTCCTTGAGCGATGAATAATCTGTGAGGAGCCTCTTCGTTGTCCGTGTCCCGAATGGGTATTATGGTTAGGGCGATGAATAGTGCCAAAAGGACGGAACATGCGATGATGAGTGTTTTCTTCATATCAGGTTTCGTTCAAAGTCGAGAAAATCGTGTTTTTTTCAAATAAAGATTTACAAAAGTAGCGAAGAATTTTGAAAGTGTGGAGAATTGATGCTATATTTGCAGCGCAAAAAAAGCCAAGGTGCTTTTTTCAATTCAGTATGAACCCCAGGAGAGGTGGGTGAGTGGCTGAAACCAACAGTTCGCTAAACTGTCGTACGGGTGACCGTATCCCGGGTTCGAATCCCGGCCTCTCCGCAAGAAAACCGTGGCTTTCAATCGAAAGTCACGGTTTTCATTTTTTAGACCTAATGCGTTTTTTCTCCTAATGATAGGTCGTGTTTGGAGTGTATGTCTATATGCTCAGTCCGTTAAAATAGATGTAGGTGACGGCGGCGATGGCTGCCGCGATTACGATGATTCGGAAAATCCATTTCCCGAATTTCAGAAGTACAACGGTCAAAAGGAGGATGACGGCTATAAGGATGATTTTATTTAGTTCCATATTTGGCATTTATGATATGAATATTGGTCGCTCGTATGCTTATAGCGCAAGTCTGAACCCTAAGGAACGGGAACGGGTAGAGGGTGAAAACCACTTACGGGCTGTGACGCGGCAGTCGTTGTAAGGGCTGTCCCAAGCCCCGCCTTTGGCAAGCAAGCCCTTCGATGGATGACGTACGGAGGTCATTTCCCAAACGTTTCCGCTCATGTCATACAACTCCAGTTCGTTGGGTTGCTTGCGAGCGACGGGCTGTGCCCATTCCATTTCAACTCTGCCTTCCGCCCATGCCACTTCTTGCAGGTATAATCCTCCAGACATTCGGAATCCTTTGCTAAGCAAACCTCCGCGAGCGGCAAACTCCCATTGGTCCTCGGACGGAAGGTGGAAACGCTCCTCTGGTTGAAGTTGACCGTCGCGATGTAGTCTGGAATTGAGATATTCAATGAAGAGCGTCACGTCCAAGGCGTTGATATGGGTTACAGGCGTCTCGGGTGAAATGGCGGGAGAATCCGCATTGACATTTCGTCCTGCCGCAGTCCAAAGGTCCAACGTGAGAGGAATGGGAGCGATGAAAAAGTCAGGGAGAGTCACTTCGCGCACAGGACCTTCTTCATAGGAATCGACATCAAAGTTCTTGTCCAGCGAGTCTGTGTTTTGGGCACCTTGAAAGAATGTGCCTCCTTGAACCAAGGTGAGGGTGAAAGAAACATCACTTAAGGTGAAAAATCGTTTGTCCATACGCTTTCTTATTGCTTACGGCTAACGTAAAGTTCAAAGGAAAAGTCCTTCTCGTCAAAGTAGAGTTTTAGTCGGTTTTCGTCGTAGATGTCGTACCATAGGCGAATGCGGTCTGTCTTTCTGTCGCTCCATTTCGTGATGCGAATGACGTCAAACTTGGGGTCGAAATACCAGTAACCGTTGCCTACGTTGTATTTGGAGAACGGAAGGTGAAACTTGGCATGATGGTCAGCCGTGAAAACAAGCGTTGCCTTTTGGATACGTTTGAGGTCATCGTTCTCTTCAAAGTTCAACTGCTGGTCCTTGTTGTCACTCACGGAATCGATGGTCCACTCGCCAACGATGACCGACTCAATGCTCTGCTGTGCCTCAAGCACTGTAAAACTCAAGGCGAAGAGTAGGGATGCAAGAAAGATTTTTTTCATATCAGATTGATGTGTATGTCCAGTAGAAGGATTTTCGACTGCAAAAATAAACAGAAAACGGGTTCGTCATCCCGACAAACCCGTTTCTCCAATTATTAACCTTATTGGTTTAAGTCAAAAAACTTAAACCCCATGAAACTTTAAGACGATTTATTAGAAGCAAAGACTATGCCAAACTGAAATAAACGTTAGACAAAATCTTCGACATTCCAAACGAAAGCGCGAACGCCGAGTTCTTCGTTGCGCTTGTCCAATTTGTGGATGGTTCGCATCAGTTCATCAACGTTCTGTTCTGGAACAATTGTGATGATGGCGCTGTTCATTTCTGGCCACGTGTGCGTGCCGTGGCGCGGTTCACCTGTTTTGGAACCACGTCCTTGCACTTGTTCCCAAAAGGTGTAGCCACGAAGTTGCAATTGATCAAGCATGAACAGGACCTTTTCTGTGTTGGCTTGGTTAAAAACAATGAATACGGCTTTCATATTCGAATGATTCTTTTTTTATTGTTCGTTTTTGTCCTGGGCACGATCCTCGTCAAGCGTGTCCTTGAGGTTCATGAAGATGAACGTGCTGCGTTGTTTGGCGTCACGGTCACGTTCGCCATGGCGACTCATGATGCTGTAGAGGATAGGAACGATGATCAAAGTGATGATGGTGGAGGCGATGATACCACCAATAACGACGATACCCATAGGATGCCACATTTCAGAACCCGTTCCGGTGCTGGTCGCCATAGGTACCATGCCTAACAAGGTCGTGAGGGCGGTCATCAATACCGGACGCAGACGGCTCTGGCCAGAGAGCGCGATAGCTTCATTCAATTCGTAACCACGGTCACGCATGAGGTTGATGTAGTCAATGAGCACGATACCGTTCTTGACCACGATGCCGACCAAGAGGATAGCGCCTAAGGCTCCGACCATGTCAAAGTCGGTTCCGCTAATCCAGAGAGCGAGGATGACGCCTGAAATGGCAAACGGAACGGACATCATAATCATGAATGGTTTGGCGAAACTCTCAAATTGGGAAGCCATGACAATGTAAACCAACATGAGGATAAGCGCAAACAAGAGAATCATGTCGCCAAAGGTTTCTTGCTGGTCTTCAAACGAGCCGCCGATGTTGACTATGACACCTTCGGGAAGTTGCATTTTGTCAAGCTTTGCTTGAATGTTGCCTGCAAGTTCGCCCAAGGAGACGCCGTAAGGCGTGATAGAGAGGGTCACGACACGTTCACGACGCTTGCGTTGAACTTCAGGAGGACACCAATATTCTTCCACTTCCGCCAACTCTTGCAGTTTGATGACTCCACCCGTAGGGGACGGAATGTCAAGGTTTTGGATGTCGGAAATGGAGTTTCGGCGTTCTTCCTTCAGACGCACGACGATGTCGTATTCGTCACCGTCTTCTTTTAAGAATCCGCAGGCCATACCATTCACGCGGTTGCGGACGTACATGGAGACCGCACTCTCGGTGAGGTTGGCTTTGGCAAGTTTCTCTTTGTCAAAGACAATCTTGATTTCGGAGCGATCTTTTTCACGGCTGTTGGTAATGTCACGCGCTCCCGGGAGTTCCTTGATGATTTGCGTCAATTCTTCAGCAACCTGGTTGGTTTCTTGGAATGAGTAGCCGTAGATTTCAACGTCCACATTGTTGGTGGATGCTGAATAGGCACTTGTGGAGACTTCGTAAGTCACGATTTCCGGATATTTGTCAAATTCCTTACGAATGCTCTCCGCAATTTCGAAGACGCTGCGATCGCGCTCGTCCTTCTCGGTAGTGCGAATTCGCATTTGAATCTTGTTGTTGTTCGTCTGGTTGAACATGGAGGCGATGCCACCGTCGTCACTGGAACCAAGAGATGTGGAAATCAATCGAACTTCAGGGGCGACCTTCCAAATAGACTGTTCAAACTGTCGAGCCATTTGTGAAGTCTTCTCGACGCGAGTGCCTCGTTCCAGCTCGATGTTGATGTTAAGTGACGATTGGTCTTGGTCTGCCATGAAGTTGGAGCCGATTTGTCCCATGAAGGCAGGTAACAAAGAGATGATAAAGAAGACGATGATGGAGAAGAGGGTAATCTTCTTGTGCGTCAATGCCCAACGAAGGAAGGTCGCATAGGCGATGTCAAGTTTGTTGAGGAGCGGTATAATGTTTTTCTCATACCAATTCGGCTCTTGATTGCCTACCACGAGTTCGCCTTTGTTGTTGACTTTTGCCGTTTTCCCTTTGAGCAATTTGGACGCCAACATTGGCGTGAGTGAGATGGCGACGGTGGTGGAGGTCACGACGCTGATGGTGACGATCCATCCCAATTCCTTGAAGAGGATGCCCGCTTGTCCGCCGAGCATTGTGAGTGGGAAGAATACGGCTACGACCACGAGTGTGGTGGCAATGACACTAATCCATACTTCATTTGTTCCGTAGGTTGCCGCTCCGTTAGGGTCTTCGCCACGCTCCACGTGTTTGGTGATATTCTCCAAGACCACGATGGCATCATCGACCACCATACCGATAGCGACGGTGAGCGAACAGAGCGATATTATGTTGATGGAACTATCGGCAATGTAGAGATATAGGAATGCAACGATGAGGGAGATTGGTATGGTGATGGCAATGATGATGGTAGCACGCCAACGACCCAAGAAGAACAAAACGACCAACACGACGAAGAGCAATGCATAGAGCACTGATTCGGAGAGAGAGTTGATGGCGTTCTTGATGTCGTTGGACGAGTCACGCACGATGTCAACCTTGATGTCGGGTGGCAGTTTCTTTACGATTTTTTCCATCATCACTTTCACGTCATCGCAGATTTGCACGGTATTGGCACCGGTCTGCTTCATGATGATAAGACGCACGGCATCTTTGCCATTGACTTTCTCTTCCAACGTGATGTCACGGATGGTGTCACGAACGGTGGCGAGGTCTTTGACCTTGACCGTCTGGTTTCCGTTGACTTTAACCACAATGTCGTTGATTTCCTTGCTCTCGACATATTCACCCTGAACACGCAACTGGTATTGCTCGCCGCCCATCTTGACACTACCTGAAGCGAGGTTCAGGTTGTTGCTGCTGACGGCGTTGCCGACTTGTTCCAACGTGACGTTGTAAGACGCCAATTGCTGAGGGTCAAGGTCAATGTAGATGTATCGTTCCGGTGAACCTGAGAGAGACAGGTTTCCTATGCCGTCCACACGGTTCAACTCATTGATGACCTCATCGTTTAGGATTTTGTCCAGTCCGGCGTAACTCTCCTCAGCCGTGAACGTATAGATGAGGATTGGCATCATGGAACTGGAGAACTTGAAGATGAAAGGTCGCGAACAACCATCAGGAAGGTTGTCATAGACCATGTCAATGTAAGAGCGGACATCATTGACGGCTTCGGTGATGTCGCTTCCCCATTCAAATTCGAGAACAACGACCGAGACATTGTCCTTGGACGTTGAGGTGATTTCTTTCAGTCCATCAACGGAGTTGAGCGAATTCTCCAAGATCTTTGTGACATTGGTCTCAATTTCTTCGGAGTTAGCTCCAGGATAAGAGGTCATGACGGAAACGTAAGGGGCTTCCATCTCGGGGAGTTGGTCAATGGGCAGTTTGTTATAGGAGAAGATACCGATGATTAAGACGGCGACGAAAATTAGTGCCGTCGTGATCGGTTTCCGTATAGCGGTTTGATAGATTGCCATTTTTGTGTGTGATTAGGTATTGATAGTTCTTTATTTCACAACGTTAATCTTGGTCCCGTCAACAAGGCGCGTTTGACCTTGCGTGACGATTTGTGCGCCGTCGTGAATTTCATCGGCAATGATTTCAATTTTGTCATCAAAGCGTTGACCCAAGGTGACACTGACGCGTTTTGCCACGCCATTATTGTTCAAAAAGATATAGCGTTGGTCACTGCCTTGTAATTTCAGCACGCTTTGGAATGGAACGATGATGGCGTTGCTCTTTCCAACTTTGATTTGTGCATGCATATACATGCCAGGACGGAGCTTTTGGTTCCCGTTCGGAATCTTCAGCTTGATTTTGAAGTTGTGGGTTGATTGGTCAATGGTAGGATAAACGATTTCAATGGTGGCTGGGAATAATTCGTTCGGATAGATGTCGCATGTGAGATTGACGGACTGTCCCGCTTTGAGTCTTGGAAAGTAGGTCTCTGGAATGTCAACCAATGACTTGAGCGTGTTAATTTGCGTGAGGACAAGAATAGGGAGTGCGGCATAGAGTTCGCCGTCTTCATAGTTCTTGGCAGAAATGACACCTGTGATAGGAGCCTTCACGAACGTGTTTTTTTGCAAATACTCTAATTGGTCTTTGGTTTGGTCATATTGCAACTTGACTTGGTCGTAGTTTTGCTGGCTGACACTACCGGTCTTTTTTAGTGCTTCCATACGTTCCATTTCCACATTCAAGTTTCCGAATGCCAATTTGGTCGTATTGTATTGTGTCTGGTCCATGCGGACAAGTTGTTGTCCTGCCGTGATGTGGTCACCGACTTCTGCATAGATATGCTCAATCTTGCCTTGCAATGAAGGTGCGATATTGATGGTTTGGTAACCTTCCAAAGTGGAAGAGAGGTCAAGGACACGGTCAATTTGCTCTTCGTGCAACTCGGTCACGCGTACTTGTTCAATAACAAGGCTGTCGGCATCGTTTTTCTGGTTCGTTTGTTTGCCGCAAGAGGTAAAAAACAGGGTTAAGGCACTGAGTGTCCCTAAGGTCAAAAGTTGCTTCATCTTTATATTTGTTTTTTTGTTATATCAATGGATGTATGGGCAGGAGGATATTTTTATTCTTTTGAGGTGGAAGTAGTGATGTTTAGAAGTTTCTCAAGCTCAATTTGTGCGTTGACTAAATCGGTCATTGCTGCCACATAGTTGTTTTGGGCGGCAATCATGTTGTTAGATGCCGTGGTGAGGTCAATGGCGCTTGCCGTTCCATAGTGGAACTTGTTGGCAGTTGATTCAAGCACGCGTTGGGTCACCGCCAAGTTTTCTTCTTGGTTCTTGTAGTTCTCGAAAGCGGAGTTGAGGTTGTAGCGCAATTGCTGGTTTTGAATGTTCAACTGGTCTTCAGTTGTCTCTAACGTGTTTTGGTTTTGAGCGTAGTTCAGTTTTGCCTCTTTGACCTTCGCGGCATTGCTTCCGCTGGTGAAGATGGTCCAGTTTGCGGAGATGCCAACGGTGTGAGGCACGTTGCTCAACTCACTGAACGGGTTGACCTTATCCGAGAACTCCTTGTATTTGCTGTAGCGATAGAATGCGGTGACACTTGGTCCGTAGTTCCACCAAGCCGAGGTGACTTGCTTCTTGTAGAGTTCGTTTTGCGCTTTCAGCAATTGGTAGTCATAGTTCTTGTTGAGAGAGAATTCTTGCGAGAGCAGAGACATGGCATGATCCGCATTGAGTAAATCATCAATCGTTTCGGTGAGTTTAATCTCGGTGTCAACGTCCGCGCCTAAATGAATCTTCAGACTGTTGTAGAGCATATTAATGCTTCGTTCGGTTTGGTTAATGGTGTTTTGCATGGAAGCGACTTGCACCTTTAGCTGGTCGGCGTCAGTCTCCTCGCTGACACCTACGCGCACGGCCTCCTTGGTACTTTCGTAGAGTTTTTCAATGTTCTCCAAGTTGCCGTGCAAGAGCGTGTCTGTCTTCTCTAACATGAGGATAGACATGTAGGTTTGTGTCACGTCGCTGGCGATGTCTTGGTTGCTCTTCTGTGTTGAAATCTTGCTAAGCTCACCGCTCATCTTGGCTAATTGCGCACCGACGATTTGTGCTCCGCTTAAGGTGAGGGAGGCTTGTGCGGTAAACGTTCCGTTCGGATTCTGCTTGATTTTTCCAGCCCCCATGGCGGTCATGTCAATTTCATGACCAAGGAAGTTGTTATAGTTTGCTCCCAAGGTCAACTGCGGCAGCATGGAGGCAATGGCTTGCCAACGTTTGGCTTCAGCTACTTTTTCAGCGTAGGTAGCGTTTTGAAGGTTTCGGTTGTGTTCAATGGCATACTGTTTGGCGGCATTGAGGGTCAGTTCCAATTTTTTGTCAGTGCGTGTCGCCGTCGAGGAGTGCTCCTGAGCGAATATGGTGTTGCTAAAGATTGTCAGTGTAAGTAATGAAATGAGAATGCGTTTCATTTTTTGTCGTCGTTCTTTGATTTGAAAAATTAAGTATGCAAAAATAGTGGAAGAAAGCCAAACATTAAGGATTCAGAATGGATTGTTTCGGCAAAATGGACAAAAAACAAGGTGAAAGGTAGAAAATGAGTGCTGATAAAAAAGGAGAGACGGAACAGAATTCCGTCTCTCCTTCTAATTTCATTTGTCAAGCAAACAATTTATTTACTTCTCTTCGCTGATGACCTTCACGGTAAATTCAGCGGAAACTTCTTTGTGAAGTTTTGCAACTACAGTGTAATCGCCAATCTCTTTGATGCCATCTTTGTTGATGTTGATGAGTTTGCGATCAACGCTGATGCCTTGCTTCTCAAGTTCTTCGCTGATTTGAAGCGGAGTGATGCTACCGAAGATCTTACCGGTCTCACTCGTCTTGGCGGTGAGGGTAACGACTACGTCCTTCAGTTTTGCAGCCAAGTCTTCAGCCTCTTGTTTAATCTTGGCGAGTTTATGAGCGCGTTGCTTCAAGTTCTCTGCCAAAACTTTCTTTGCGCTTTCAGTAGCGACAATGGCAAGTTTGTTTGGTATCAAGTAGTTGCGACCGTAACCATTTTTTACCGTTACGATGTCGTCTTTATATCCGACGTTTTGAACGTCTTGCTTGAGTATGATTTCCATGATTTACTGTCTCCTTATTATCTTTTGGTGATTATTTCATCAAGTCGGTAACGTAAGGAAGCAGTGCCAAGTGGCGTGCTTTTTTTACCGCTTGAGCCACTTTGCGTTGGAACTTCAGAGACGTGCCGGTGATGCGACGTGGCAGGATTTTGCCTTGTTCGTTCAAGAACTTCTTCAAGAAGTCAGGATCCTTGTAGTCAATGTACTTAATGCCTGCTTTCTTAAAACGGCAGTATTTTTTCTTTTTGATATCTACGCTTGGTGGCGTGAGAAAACGGATGTCTCCGTTGTTGGTTGCTTGTGCCATGGTGATTAGTCCTCCTTGTTGTTAGATGTTTCAGATTTCTTCTCCGAACGGAGTTTAATGCGCTTCTCGGCATATTCCAAAGAGAATTTGTCAAGAACGGTAGTCAAGAAACGAATGACGCGTTCGTCACGACGGAAAGCGGTTTCCAACTTTGCGACGAGCGTAGGTTCGCCCTTGAACTGAATCAGGTTGTAGAACCCGGAAGACTTTTTGTCAATGGGGTAAGCCAGCTTTTTGAGCCCCCATTCTTCTTCATTGGTGATTTCCGCACCGTTTTCGGTGAGAATGCCTTTGAATTTTTCAACCGTCTCCTTCATCTGCTGGTCAGACAAAACGGGAGTCAAGATGAAGACGGTCTCGTAATTCTTTGTCATAAGAATTTGGTTTATTGGTGAAAAAAAATAAAATGATGCTTTTTGCCGAGGCGAAAAGCGGCGCAAAGGTATTAAAAAAACAATAACAAACTTCGCTTACGTGTGTTTTTTATGTTTTGTTTGCCTTATTTTTGGTTGACATTTTCCATCCAGAGCCGTTTCCCGAAGTCCTTGATGGGTTGTGGCAACTGTTGGAAGTTTTCGTCCATTCGACTTTCACCGCCATTGGTTTTCCCGTCCTTGCGATAGACGAGTTGCAACCCGTTGACCTGGGCGCGTTGGTTACCCATATAGACAATCATGCGCATGGCAAGTGGCGTGGCGTCAAACTGGCGACATCCCAAGGCATAGACAATCCAAACCTCAGCGTTTTTGTCGTCGTTCAAGTCGGTGATGACTGGTTTGGTGAGGTAGTTGGCATGAAGGTTCTGCTCGGTGCATTGGTCAATGAAGTCAATGTGCTTAAACACAAGGACGAGACCGTCCTTTTTATTTTGCACGTAGTGGTAGGTGAAGAGACCTTTGATGCGGTAGTCCGCGTCCAGATAGGCGATAGGCTCGGTGTTGCCGTTTGCGTCAACAATGTTGTCTTCTTCTTCACGTTGTTGCGCCGCCTTGGCACTTTTAGTCATGAGCGGCTTGGTCTGTGTCTCAATGACAAAGTGTGTTCCTTGTTTGTCCTTCCACGTGACGGCGGCATAAATGTCACCTTTATATTTCACTTCGGACGGAATTTGGTCTGCCGTGATGTCGGTGACAACAATGTCTTTGGCTTGTGCGGCAATGATAGCTAACACAAAAGCAATGAAAGTAAAGATGTGTTTTTTCATGGTATGGGGTGTTTAGTGGTTATTCTACTCGATAGGGAGCATAGGCTTCTGGGTTGACTATGGTTGCGTCTAAGTAACCGTTTTCGATGGCGCGTTTCAATTCAACTTGCGCTTCCGCCAGATTCAAATCTTTGGTGGTGTATCGATAGGTTTGGTCTTGGGGATTGTAAAACTCCACAACCTTCGGAAATTCAACAAACTCGCTGGTGAAAACAGGGTAGCGCAAGGTGGCTATTTGAACCGCATAGTTCTTGTTTATGTTATCGAAGTTTGGAACTTTGTCTAAGGGAGTGACTGGTGAAGTGTTGAGTTGAATGTCGGAAGTCCTTATCACAAAAGAGTCCATGTATTTCGGAGATATGGACTTGATGAGTGCCAGCATGTCCGTGGCTTCGGTTTTAGAGTCGTATTCGCCAACAAAATAGCGAATCCATCCGTCTTTGCAATGTCCTTCAAGAATGGTTGACAGACCTTCAAAGTAATCAGGAGAGAGGGTTGTGCCTTTACGAGCCGTTATTTGGATAGAATAGGTCTTATGAAAGTGGGGGAGAGGAACGACCTTGATTACCGTTCGACTCATGACAACGGGTTGACCCGAGTCGGTTTGTGAGGACGACATCAAAGGAAACGTCGTCAAAAAAGCAAGAAAGAGAAGGAGTAAGGTCTTAGGAAAAATCATTCTGCTGATTGCCCTTGTGGTTGACCCGACAAAGGAAGTGTAGTAGCCGTGTTTTGTTGCGCTTCTGCTTGTCGTGAAACCTCTTCGTTCACGCTGTCTTGTCCGTTGTCGCTTGTGAAAGCGGCTGCCGACAACACGCTTGCCAACACGATGAAGGCTACAAGTCCCCAAGTGGTGTTTGTCAGGAATTTATTGGTGCTTTCAACTCCCATGAATTGTCCGCCACCTTGGAATCCTTGTGCCAAGCCGCCTCCCTTAGGGTTTTGCGCAATGACGATGACAATAAGGAGGATGGCTGCGATAACTATGAGAACAATAAGAAATCCGAACATAAATTATTATGATGAGTGTCAGTTTTCGTAAAAAATCGTGCGCAAAGGTATATAAAAATTACCAATCCGCTACCGTTTGATTGAATATTGTTTCGGTGATCTCGTTCACGATGGTCTGGCAAAGTTCTTCTTGCACTTGGTTCAATGTTTGTGTGTTCGAGAAGTTCTGATAGGCACTGAACTTACGTTCAAAGTCTTTTTCTGGATTGGCCTTGTTCGTGAACCGAACATTGACGGTGACAGTCAAGCGTGTTTCGGTTGAAATGCCGTCCGAGCCGACCGACATCGGGGCTATGGCGTAGTCGGTAATCTCTCCTTCGACGGTCAAATCTCCGTTGTCGTTGACCTGTGTGAGTCGTGTCTGGCGTGAGTATAGGTCTCGTAGGGTCTCGTTGAACATGGGGGCGAGTTGCGGATAGACAAGCGTTGCCTGATTAGTGAAGGAACGAACGGTGAGCGTGCGTGTGCGCGTGTAGTCAATGGACGCGCCGTTGAATTGGTAGGAGACGGTGCAGGCGGTTGCAAGAATGAGAAGCGGGATGAGGGGTAGAAACGTTGTATGTCGTATGCTTGAGGTCACGTTGTTATGCGAGTTAGTCCAAGTCGTATTCTTTGATTTTTCGGTATAGGGTTCGTTCCGAAATGTTGAGATCTTCGGCAGCCGCTTTGCGTCTTCCTCGGTGTTTGGCAAGGGCTTTTTGTATCATCTCCTTCTCGGCATCTTGAAGAGAGAGGCTTTCTTCGACATATTCCTCCGCTTCTTCGATATTGTTCTTTGGCAAGGCGGAGTGGTTGGTGCGTTGAGGCGCATTGGACGTCTGGACAGTGATGCCTGCGGAATGTGGAGAGTAGGGCGTGACATAGTCCATATCAAGGATGGGGGAATTGGCGGTATCCTCGTGCGTGGCGGAAACTGGTGCTGCGTTGCCGTTGTTTTTTAGGGCGGCTTTCAACTCCGCGATGTCCTTTTTCATGTCAAACAGGACTTGGTAGAGAATCTCACGCTCGTTTTCGAAACTGCGCTCGTTGGCATGGCTATGGTGAATCACGCTCGGCAAGTTGGATTGGCGCGCGTCATCCGGTAAGTAAGAAGACAGCCTCTCCGCACTGACAAGCGTTTCGCCATCTTCGATGATGGCTACTTGTTCGGCTATATTTTTGAGTTGTCGGATGTTGCCGGGCCAATAATACTTTTTGAGCATATCCTGGGCGGAAGTGTCCAGCCGTACCACTGGACGGCGGTATTGTTCCGCGCAGTCAGTGGCGAACTTCCGGAACAGGAGGTTGATGTCGTCCGGACGTTCGCGCAGGGCTGGAACTTGGATAGGAATAGTGCCCAAACGATAGTAGAGATCCTCGCGAAAACGACCGTCAGCAATGGCTTGGCGCATGTTGACGTTGGTGGCGGCAACAACACGTACATTGCTTTTCTGCACCTTGGACGAGCCGACGCGCATGTATTCGTGGTTTTCGAGCAGACGTAGCAATTTTGCTTGTACATCGACGGGCAGTTCTCCTATCTCATCAAGAAATATGGTGCCACCTTCGGCAACCTCAAAGTAGCCTTTTCGCTCGTTCTTGGCATCAGTGTATGAGCCTTTCTCATGACCAAAGAGTTCGCTGTCGATGGTTCCCTTGGGAATGGCGCCACAGTTGACGGCGATATAGGCGTTGTGCTTGCGGGCTGAATATTGGTG
The DNA here is from genome assembly GCA_017446585.1 of Paludibacteraceae bacterium. Taxonomy (GTDB): domain Bacteria; phylum Bacteroidota; class Bacteroidia; order Bacteroidales; family Paludibacteraceae; genus UBA4363. The sequence goes on along the minus strand of JAFSQL010000002.1, from coordinate 11,324 downwards.
AATGATTTGTGCGAGATTCTCCTTGCCGACACCGCTTTCTCCGGTAATCAAGACGCTCAGGTCGGTTGGAGCGACTTGCATGGCTATCTCAATTGCTCGATTTAGAAGCGGAGATGAGCCAATGATGCCGAAGCGTTGCTTGACGTTTTGTAAGGATGAATTTTCTGCCATCATTGTCCTGTGGTACAAAAATAGAGTGACAAAATTACATATTTTTTTTGAGATGTGTTTTCGGATTGGAAGATTCGCGGGAAGTCCGTTTTTTCTTTTAACTTTGTGCCAATATAATTTTAAGCAAGAACAAAATAAAGAAAGGTTAAGAAAGTCATGGATGTCTTTTTCTCCGCTTTATCGTCGGGAATGGCGTATATCATTCAGTTAGGTGCGTCCGTCATGATGCCGATTATCTTTACCATTATCGGTTTGTGCATTGGTATGTCGTTCGGAAAATCGTTGAAGTCAGGCTTGTATGTCGGTGTTGGTTTTGTTGGACTTGGAATCGTGACGGCGTTGTTGACAACAAATTTTGACAAACCGTTGAAGGCAATCTCGGACATTTATGAATTAAGTTTGGGCGTGTTTGACATGGGTTGGCCCGCCGCTGCCGCCGTCGCTTATAACACGGCCGTGGGTGCGCTTGTCATCCCGATTTGTTTGGGAGTGAACGTGCTGATGTTGTTGACGAAGACCACTCGAACCGTGAACATCGATTTGTGGAATTATTGGCATTTCGCGTTCATTGGTGCTGTCGTCTTTTATGTCACGGGTGAAAGTTTGGCATGGGGCTATTTCGCCGCCATCATTTGCTATGTCATCACCTTGGTTTTTGCTGATTTGACAGCAGACAAGTTTCAGAAGTTCTACAACCTTGACGGCATTTCCGCTCCCCAGCCGTTCTGCCAGAGTTTTGCCCCGTTCACGTGGTGCGTCAATTGGTTACTGGACAGGATTCCAGGTTTCAACAAGTTGGACATTGATGCTGAAGGTTTGAAGAAGAAGTTCGGTGTGCTGGGTGAGCCTATAGTGCTGGGTGTCATTGTGGGAGCGGTGATAGGTGCCTTTTCGGTCAAGGAATGGAATTCGGATGCCGTGAAGACCATTTTGTCACTCGGCGTGATTATGGGTGGTGTGATGGAGTTGGTACCTCGCATCACGAAGTTGTTTATAGACGGACTGATGCCTATTTCGGAAAAGACGAAAGACTTGGTGAACACGAAGTTCAACGGTAAGAAAGTAAACATCGGCATGAGCCCCGCTCTGGTCATCGGTCATCCTACGACATTGGTCGTGACGTTGTTGACTATTCCAACTTACATCATCGTGTCAATAGTGTTGCCGGGCAATGAGTTTCTGCCGTTGGCGTCGTTGGCGGGGTTGTTCTATGTCTATCCGATAGTTCTGCCTTACACGAAGGGCAATGTGGTGAAGACATATATTATTGGTATGGTAGCGTTACTCATAGGTCTATATTTCGTGACGGACATGGCTCCTGATTTTACGATGGCGGCCAATGACGTTTATGAAAAGACGCAAGACAAGGCGGCGCACATTCCTGATGGCTTCCTTGGAGGCAGCATGGATTTCGCGTCATCGCTCTTCGGTTGGACGATATACAAACTGACCTGCTTCCTCAAATACTTTGGTCCTGCTATTTTGGTAGTGATTGCTGGTTCGCTGATGTTCCTCAACCGTCGAAAAATCGTGCAAGAAGAACGTCTTGCTAAGAAGAAATAAAAAAAACTCTGTATCTAAACACTAAACAATTTATTCTATGAACTTCAAATCAATAGCAATTATGGCTGTTATTGCAAGTGCCAGTGCGTTGAACGCCTCGGCCAAGGTGAATTGGAAAATACAAACGGCATGCAATCCGCAGGACGTGAAAACGTATGACACGCAACGATTGCGTTCCGCTTTTGTCATGGACACGGTCATGGTTCCTGGAGAAATCAACCTGACCTACTCTATGTATGACCGACTCATTTTTGGCGGCATTGTTCCGAGCGCGGGTGAATTGACCCTCGACACGATAGATGCCTTGAAAGCGCCTTACTTCCTTTACAATAGGGAGTTGGGAGCCATCAATGTGGGGGGTGACGGAGTTGTTACCGTAGATGGAAAGGAATATGAAGTCGGGTTCAAGGAGGGTATCTATGTCGGTCGAGGAGCGCAGAAGGTGACATTCAGAAGTAAGGATAGTTCCAAACCAGCCAAGTTCTATATCAACTCCACCACGGCGCATAAAACTTATGCCACACAGGTTGTGACCACCAATCCGAACAACAAGAAGGCGACGCAAGGCAACCGCCTGCTTGCAGGTAAAATGGAAGACAGCAACGACCGTGTCATCAATCAACTCATGATTAAGCCTGTGCTTGAGAAAGTCAAAGGCGGCGGCACGTGCCAACTGCAAATGGGACTTACAGAACTCAAACCAGGAAGCGTTTGGAACACGATGCCGGCACACTTGCATGGACGTCGTGTCGAGGCGTACTTCTATTGTGGTGTGGCGGAGGGTCAAGCCATTTGTCACATCATGGGTGAGCCGCAAGAGGAGAGACTTGTATGGTTGCACAATGAGCAAGCCATCATGTCGCCCGAATGGAGCATTCATGCCGCGGCCGGAACCAGCAATTACATGTTCATCTGGGGCATGGGAGGTGAAAACCTTGATTACGGAGACATGGACAAGATCCCTTACACTGAAATGCGATAAGTCTTGCGGTGGTCAAGCATACAACAGTCCCGATACGGAAGTGTCGGGACTGTTTGCTTTTTAATTGACAGTACAAAAACGTGTAGTAAAACAAGGCGCAATGACTTATTGTAAATACAGATACGTTTTAATCCGCTACCTCGCTTCTCCATGTAGTCAAGTTGAGCCATCACGTCAGCAAGAATCGGATTTTTTCTATCCGATGCGATTTCTTCCAAAGATAGGTCTTGTACGGTCTGTCCACTATACATACCGCCAGGGGATGTGACGGTAAGACGGTCGTCGTAAATATCGAGATGAACTTCACTCCCCATCACAGTATAGTCCCGATGGATGAAATGGTTTATCATTGCTTCAAGAACTGCACGTTCCGCATACTCTGGTTTGTTCTTTCTTCCATCAGGTAGTTTCTCCCAGCCTCTCTTTGTATTGGATTTCACAAAGTTCATGGCTTCGCGAAGAAGCATGAGAACATTGCCTGTAAACTCCGCCAACAGTGCGGAGGACTCTTTGCCTCCAATCAGAAGCATCACAGCGCGCATATCAACCCCAATTTAGATGACATCACGGTCTCGGCCTGTGTCTAGTGATAGTTCTTCAAAAGTGGGCCACGATATACTCCGTTGTATCTATTAACTTGCGGCGTTTGTTTAACTCATCACAGAAATCAGACATAATCTAATGTTCCCATCACGGCGTGTGTGACACAATTTGGGAACAATTAACCCACTGACCTTTGGCATAACCGCTGATAGTCTGTGGGTTTGCTTGTCCTGTTATCAATCTTGAAAAGATGAATATAAAGAAATATACGAATTACAAAAGACTTAAGAAGTCACTTTCGTATTTTCGTATTAAAGTTGAAAACTCGAAGAAACTATTACATCCTGAAGGGATTCGCATTCCGAGTTTGGTTATAGTTCCACCATTAACACCGTCTATTTCAGTTTTAACTTTGTATTTTGCTGGTTTTGCGACTTCATCAGGATGGGGATAGAGTAAAAATGCTTGGTTAGAACAAAATCTATACATATAGGTAATAGTTTTATAGTAGATTGATGTAGCCTTTTCTTCCCCATAGTTTTTTTCTTGATTCAAAGGTATGTATTTAGCATCTGCAACAATCTTTTTATCAAGGGACAGATAATCAGGTATAATTTGTTGGAAGTTCTCAAACAAGTAGAACCTTTGACCTGTATCTTTCAAGTAATGATGATACTTGCCTTCAAGAATTTCAGTTAGATACTCTTCCCATAACCATGCTGCATCAATAAGAACACCATATATCTCATTTTTCTCCTGCCCATATTTTAATTCTTCATGACGAAGAATTTGCAAACATAACCTTTGAAGTGGTGCATACTCACTATAATAAGGATGTGCAATAGGTCGTAGATTCTTATTTATTATGGTTTGTAGTTCGTTATGGGTGTAAGTTGAAGTCGCACTTATAATTTGAGATACGGCTTCTTGGGTTGCACTATTAATGTTTAGAATTTCCGTGCCACCAATATACATATAAATGTATTCTATTGTATGTCTAATAAGCTGGGTGACATCATTATCATAGCTATATTCTCGAGTACGATAGGCAACTTTACCATTAAAAGGTTCGTTGTACTTAATATGCTTGTTAACATCAATCACACCCCTTACGTTTGCGTCATTGTATTTGCGAGTAATATATTGCTTATATAATCCTTGGTTTATAGCTTTTTTAAGGTACATGGGAAATAGATATATCAGGAAGTCAAATATATTATCTTCATCCATTGTGTGCTGAAGACTAAACAAGTTGATTTTGGCAACTTTTTGGAGCATATAGTGCAAGAAATAATCTTCATTACTGTCGTTGGAAAATCTAGAATGAATGGATAAATGTGTATTGTTCCTACCTATAAAGCCCACAATGCTATTGGTAAGCAAAGTCTTCCCATCATTGATGATAGAGCAAATCATCTTCTTCCCAAAATCCCTGTCGTAGCTTTCAAAGGAATCTGGGAATACTAGTAAATTAGGATAATCTTCCAATGTGATATTGGAGATTTCTACGTCTGCAATAGCCCTCAAATCTGCAAATTCTTCAGATTTGATAGGTTTTGTCTTATAATCGCTAGTTATCACTGTTCAGCAATATCGTTATAAGCCCTTTTTAATCTTTCAATCTTGATTTCTATGTTGGTGGTACCCCTTAGATACTCGTATAATAAACCTTCAAGATGATTTTCCCATAATTCGTCAAAGTTATTATACATACCATATTTCAAAAAGTAAGATGCACCAATTTGGTAAGCTTTGGTAAGCCCGATCTTGTCTTTTTGTGACAAGTTTTCTGATTCATACTTATCAATGATGCAATTATTAAGATTATCCATCCTAACCTTAATTTCATTTATTATCTCTTGACTGGGTTTAGGATAATCTCCCCATGCGTCATCATAATCAAGCATGGATTGTCTGGATTTTGCAGTAATTTCCTTCCAAGCAAATCTTCTACGCATAGCAAAATCTAAACTTTCAACGCTCCTGTCTATATCATTCATCGTACCAATAATGTACACGTTTTTAGGGATATAAAAACCATCGCCAAATATGTCATCTTTAGGTACTAAATTTTGATATTGTGTTCTAACTTTACCACTAACTCCCCTATAACCAGCATCCACAGAATAGAATAATTCACCAAAAATCTTAGCAATCTCACCACGGTTAATTTCATCAATAATAAAAACATAAGGTACATTTTTCATATAATGTTCCTTGATGTATGCGCCAATACTGAAAGCATATGTTTTATTACCAGGGCGGCTATCGGTCTTAATTGACTCAATGACATCTTCGTCGGTTGCTGCCTGAAGGTTGTCATTCTCTTTTGCAATTCTTACTCTTAATTTATTATTCTCGTCTACATTAACAGCAAAGGGTTCTTTATTAGGACTGCTTTTGTATGGAATCTCTATTATAGAGCCTTTTATGTCTTTTTTAAATTGCTCCAAAGCGGCATTTGGGTCATTAAATGATGAATTGATGGCTTCTTTACAAAAAGCCTTAAAAACACCGTCTTTTCTTTCAAACCCAAGATTTTTGTCATTCTTGAAAGGACGTAATCCTTCAACAAAATCTGTATAATCATAAGATGGGTGAAATTGAACTAGCATCCACTCGGCACCCATGGATTTTGCTATATCCTTTGCAAGATAGGTCTTACCTGTTCCTGGAGCACCTGTAAGTATAATGTTATGGTTGGCTATAAGCAACTTTTTTATCTTTTCTATTTCCATCTTATTCAAAATTTCGACACTTTCTTGAACACCAAATTCTTTTGCAAACAAGTTGAATTCAATCCAGTTTTCTTGAAAAAAAACATCAACTTTGTTTGCAAGTTCTTCACATGATAATAATGATGCCTCGTTCGGTGCAATCTGAAGCCATGTATTATTCTTCAGTTCACTAGCTATTTTGTTGGAATCACTATCAAAACCTTTTCTGGAGTTTGAATCTATATGTATATTAATTCCATCTTGTGTACTACCTAACACAATAAATACCTTTCCTTCGCATTCTTTGAAATGCTTATCATCTTTCGGATAGATTTTTGACCAATGATAAGAACAGTATTTCATTGTTGCAGGCCCACCTTGAATCAAGGGATTTCTATTAATCTCCGTATGATAACCATTATTGCGAAGGACGTCAAGAACATAACCAAGCTTGTCATAAATAGAACGAAGCTTTGACTGACCATCTGGTGCTTCTTCTTGTGTTTTGCCCTGATACTGAGTAAACAAGGCAAAATCTGACACTTCAAACAAATTAGCCATATTTGATATTTATAATTTTACTCATTTAGTTATCTGTAGGCATAACCATTTTCCTTAATTTGGAACCGCTGATGTACTTTATATATGCACTAACCACCCCCGAATAGATGTTGTGAAGTCTAATGTTTGCACTGTCACATTTTACCAAATGATAAATCTCATCAAGCTGCTTAACTGAGGAAACGGTATATATATTATCCTGTCCTGAAACTTGTTTTGTTTTTGCTCTAACAAGACTACTGGTAAGATAAGTCATATACTTAGCATCAAAAGATTCAGAGGGATTCCGTTGCAATAAAAAATCCCTGAATCCATTGCGTTTCATAGTTGGGTCAAGTTCTAATATATTCATAATTATGGGATTGAACAATTTTCGAGAACAACTTCCAATCGGGCATTCATACCTGCATTGTGTTCCCGTTTTCTTCTTAAAATACCTGCGCATCCGGCAGGTGATATATATAATTTCTCATCAGGTTCAGTATCAACTATATCAAGCATATTTGTTAATACAAAGTCATAACAACTATTGGATGCATTAAGGAACTGATTACCAACAAGTGTAAAGTCATCTAACATATACAGAGTATAATTGTTGTTTGCCACATTTGGACGAGGTAAAACAACATTCTGGATATTATTATTATTCGTTGCTTCTAAAAGCCGATGCATTATCCAGCGAATAACTGGGACTGCCCAGGAATTGCCTGTTGCTTGGTACCTATTAGTCAAACGAGGATTTGCAATTGCTGTGTAATTATCCGGGAAACCCATAAGACGCTCACACTCAATCGGTGTTAGTCTTCGTAATCTCCCATCTTGTGAAACGAATAAAGAACCATTAAAAGCAGCGGCATTGCCATTCCACTTTGTTCCGTATGCAGCGTATAGACAGTCTGAATAGCAGCGAAACACTTCTATTTCATGACCATTTATTTCTCTGCGTAATGGTCTTATAACATCTTGGTCTATTTCAGGCTCATTATCTCCAAACAAGTCCATAATTGGTTGCTGCTGTGGTTCTCTTAATCTGTATGGGTCTTGAAAGCGAGTACCCATTTCCAACAAAATGTTCTCAGGATGAAAATCCACTCCACCGCCAAGGACATAAACTCTTTTACGTTGTTGTGGAACTCCAAAATATTTAGCATCTAAGACTCTCCATGCTATATTTCTGACTGGTCCATGGAGTACACCAGCAGACTTAAAGCGTCCCACATCAACGGGGTCTTCAAGGCCAGCCAATCCAGCAAGAAAACAGCCAAACGCATTTGTTTTGTCTGTGAGAGCACCTTCAACGTTTTCCCAAAAGAACACGGCTCTGTCTAGGCCATTTTCCATTCGCTTCATATCTATTGCATCTATAATATCAATGTAGCGAAGTGTTAGTTGCCCGCGTTCATCATTTGTTCCATTTCTCCATCCTGCAAGTGAAAATGCTTGACAAGGAGTTCCGCCAACGAGTAAATCTGGAGCTGGTATTTCCTCTGTCTGTATCATATTGGGAATACCATTCATATCACCAAGATTTGGGTGGTCTGGATATTGCTCTTCAAGAAATCTGGAAGGGTACTCTGCAATTTCAGATAGCCATAAAGCATTTACCCCCATCGGTTGAAGGGTAAAACTGGCAGCTTCAATTCCAGAGCATATACTTCCAAAAGTATGTATCGGCATATATTGCTATTATTCTTTCTTTAATTGTTTATTTAACTCTTTTTTCCATTTTTCTATGTCATACCAAGGACATCCTTTACATCCTTTTTCTGCTGCTTTTCCTACCTTTGGAATGTTTGGATCCCAATATTCGTTGCCTTCATAAAAGTACTTTATTCCATAAATAGTTCCTCTTATACCTTCCTGAAAACAGCGTCTGCAAATCTCTCTTTTTTGTTGGTTACGTTGGTTATCCAACAACTGAAACTTCTGGATAATCTCAGCATCCGTCATTTCCATTGAGTTTTCTGCTTTTGTTTCATCATCCCAACGAACTTCAGAAAACTTGTGGTCAGGAATCAATGCTTTTTTAGCTGTAACTCGTGCTTCAAACGCATTACGTTCTTTAAGAAGGCGAATAACTCTTGCCTTAAACTGCGGAGTATACGTTTCATATCCCATTTCTGCATGGAGAGGTAACGGTAAGAGTATTCTATTATAGCCTTTCAATCCGTTAGGTCGAGGTACAGATGCCAGAGTATAGCCTGCATCTTTTATGTCCTGTATTCTTCGTGCAGAATTAGGATTCATAGGGAATCGTTCAAATTCCTCCTTAAATGAAAGAAGTACGTTAAAGAACAAAGGAGTTACTGATCCACCAATAAGTCCACGTTTCAACTCCTGTTTTTTCCACTCCTTCATAGCTTTTTTGCGAAAGTATGGTTTTATGGAAATCAGATATTCTGCAAGTTCTTGCTCTGTTTCAATATTAAGACCTGCACGTCGATCCACATAAGGAACGACAGTGTCCCACTTAAATCCATCATCCTGGATAAATGTTGTTCTGACATAAGTTTCACTTGCTTTATTGTTATCTATAAATTCGTGAACCTTGATGTTTTTTCCTTTTAATAAGCGAACGAGCGCATCTATATTCATATATTCTTTTTCTTTTCGATGACACTTAATATATCCTCTTTGCTGATTGGATATAATATGCCTTCATGTTTTGCATAAAATTCAATATTATCCTTTTCCTTAAACAACTCAACAACATCTATGTTGAGATAGGACGCTATCTTTTTTAAGGTGTCTAAAGTTGGGGAAATATTGCCATTAAGATAGTTGCTCAAATTCGATTGGCTTATACCTGATGTTTGAGCAAAATCTTTCAAAGTGATACCTCGCTGTGCGAGTATTTCTTTAAGTCTTAATTCCATATTTACTATAATATGATTGCAAATTTAATAATTTTATTGTTAAATATGATAATTTTGTACCTTAAAATATATTTTTTCTGCAAAATATTTTGTTATAATTATTATATTTAGTAATTTTGCACAAATAAATTATTAAATATAGTTTGACTTATGAATGAAAAGATTAAAAAAGCACTCATTATTTTGCTCAATGACGAGTTAATTGTGGCATCATGGGGAATTTCAAATATAACCATTAACGAGAGTTACTTTGAGTTTATAGTTTCAGGATTTATTTATCAAGGTAAAGTATCTATATCAATTAAAAATTCCAACTATCTTATTACTTTTGAAAATGGTTATTCAGAAGAATGTAATATAGATAATTTGGTTCATTACCTTGATTCAAAAATAGAAAAAATTCCTGATTATGATAACGCAGTTCTTAAATGGCTAGAAGGTCAATGTTGATGTTAAAGCTTGATTATTAGGGTTTGTTTCTTTACGAAGCAAACCTTTTTTGTAATACTTCATTAATAATCAAATGCCAAAATTGGAAAATTTCCTTTGTTTTCCACGTTAGGATTTGTTAAGCAGATGTTTTCATTCTGGGGTTTCTGAAATTTTTGTTCCCAATTTGTTCCTTTTGTCGGTTTTGTCTTTTTAATATAGTTGTGTATCAGTCACTTATGAATAATCAGCAGATTTTCAAGAAGAAGATAACGATATTAAATTTACTGGTAATTATGCGATAGGGGGGGGCAACACCCCCCCCTTATCGTGCATATCTTGTTGTCTCAGAGAACATATCCAGCAGTCATCGTTATCTTTTTCTTGACATCCTGTTCTTTGTTGCCTTAACATTGAGGTATGTCCTTAACATTAAATATCGTTTTTTTTGATTTCATGATACATAGTTACAACATTTCTTCGGAAGCTGGAGCAAACGTCTTGTTAAATTTTGCCAAAAGTCAACAAATGAAAGCAAAAGACAATTTCTTGCTTTCCTCTTTCGCGTTTCTCCTGTGAAATTGTATCGTAGAAACTCTATGAAACTTCATAGCAGAAAAGGGGAGACTGAAAGAAAATGTTTACACATTGTTTACGCAAACATGAAAAAAGCACCTACAAAATCTTTGTAAGTGCTTGATTTTTAGTGTGAACCAGCCAGGGCTTGAACCTGGGACCTCCAGATTATGAGTCGGTTGAAGTGTGGGCGGTGTTGTTGATGACGATGAGGATATAGTTGAGTGCGATGGTGAGTTGTCGCGCGGCGTGGATGTCGTGGGTGAGAACGATGGTGACGAGGTCAGGGTCGTTTTGTTTGTGGAGAAGGATGTTGCTGAAATCGCTTTGTACGTGGCTGATGTAGCGGCTGGTCAGGAAGGTGCGGAGCGCTTCGTCGTCGGTGACGATGCGGGTGTGGGCGTTTCCGTTTTCGCGGATGAAGAAGTAGAGGAAGGTTTGGAGGTTCTGGCGTGAGCGTCTGGAATTGTTAAAAAAAGCAAAAAGGTCGCATGAAAGTTTGCCGGAATGCCAACCTTGTCGTACCTTTGCGATCCTTTCCCCTTGAAACAGGGGGTCCTTTTCGGTCGGTCGATGCCTCCGGAGGGTCTCCGTAAGCCGCTCGGAAAGGGTTTTCGCGGAGGCGTCCGCGAAAAAAAATCAAAAAAAAGTGCGCGAAACATTTGGTCAGTTGAAAAAAAAGCATGACCTTTGCACCCGCAAAAAAAAACGGAGGGGTGCCTCCGAAGGGGTAGACCCGCAGAAGAGCGATCTTTGAGAGACTGGAGGAAACGAACAGGAAAGCAGCGAGCCGTGGTGCTTAGGTGTCACGGCGAGGATAAGGAATCTTGGGCACGTCAATAAGACAGGAAAAAAAATAGAACGACGAGTTTGATCCTGGCTCAGGATGAACGCTAGCGACAGGCC